>CAYYRJ010000021.1:0-47677 GCA_964474085.1 uncultured Planctomycetales bacterium | reverse complement strand
ACTTTTGAGTCAAAGATTTGTTAAAAAGTGTCCACTTTTAAAATGTAGATGACAGACTTCGGCCATTTTCTTGCTTTTTAGGCCGAAAAATGTTATTAAATGAGAGTGTATCAACACTTATATTATACGTACGCTCTGTAAGCTCTTCGTTCAATTTCCCATTGAAAACTTTGTGTTTTTACCTTTGCAAAAGAGGCCTATGCCGCATTTTTTCTGCCGTAAACTTACTTTTTTCTACCGAAAAGCGATCAGCACCGTTGTGCTGCTTTGCTTTAGTCTCTTTACGGTCGTGGGGCCTGCAGGAAGCCAGACGATTTCTCTCCCAAATTTTGGGTTAACCACCCCTTTTCAGCCGCCGGTTTTAAGAGGCATGACAGTGCATCCCGAAAATCCCCTGTTGTTTGATTTCATCGTCGATCGCGGGCAGGACAAAATCGGCAATGACCTACTAAAAGACGAAAGCACCAAGCTCATCAAGTATTTTCTGACCTCGATGACGATTCCCGATAAGGACGCGTGGGTTAACTTGTCGCCGTTTGAAAAAGACCGCATTATTCCCGACGCGCTTGGACAGACTGAAATGGGTCGGCAGATGCTGGAACAGGATTATGTGCTTAAGCAGTTGGCCGCATCACTGACTAATCCGGATACGGAGCTGGGGAAGAAGTATTGGGATGAGGTTAATAAGGCAAAGACGCTAGACGTTGGAGGTTGGACGTTGGAAAAAACTGCTAGCGTCCAGCCACCAGCGACCAGCGACTTTAACAAAGTCTGGATCGTCCCCGATGGCGCAACGGTCGTCGAAAAGGACGGTTTTGCGTATATTACGGAAAGCAAATTGACGGTGATGTTGGATGAAGAATACCAAGCCGTATGCGCGGATAGCACCGTAGGGGCGTATTGCAATACGCCCCTACAGAAAAACACGGGTTCTTCTGCCGTTTCCATTTCCACCCAAGTTTTTCGCCAACGGATCCTCCCCAAACTCATTGAAGAAGTCAACACAGGAAAGAATTTTGCCGCGACCCGTCAAGTTTACCAAAGTGTTATTTTAGCCGCGTGGTACAAAAAAGCGCTGAAAGATTCTCTTCTAGGAAAAATCTACGCCGACAAAAGTAAGATTGCCGGCGTCGAAACCGACGTTAAAGACATCAAACAAAAAGTGTACGAACAGTATTTGGAGGCGTTCAAAAAAGGCGCGTACAACATTATCAAAGAGGATGCAGGTCCTGATGGCGAGCTGATCCCGCGAAAATATTTTTCGGGGGGCAGCATCATGGCTAGTTCTCCAACGGTTGTCAGCACTCCTGCGGCGGTTGCCGGTGTAAAAAGAGCAATTGATGTTGCTGGTAATAAAATCGCCCTCGTCGCCGCCAGCACAGTTGAAACTCTCGCTGAGTCGGATGCTATCGTCGCTTCCGCAGCAGTGCGTGAATCAGATACACTTCAAGATCCTGCTCGGCGTGATTTTCTGAAAAAGGCTCTCGCGATGGGCGCCGCTGGTAGTTTAGGACCTTTGCTTACACCAACTGCAGATGTTTTTGCTCAAGGAGTCGGAGAAATTTCTAACCCGCGTCTCTCTGCCAACCGTATGATGATTCTTTCTGAATTAGAAATGTTCAATTCTTCTACAGCCTCTGACGAATTTAAGGCAAGCGTCCGTGCTGACCTCGAGGACTTGTTTAAAAAAGAGGGCTACGGCTTGATTCCTTTTTATAACAAATTTGACCCAGATAAACCGGTCGTTCTTTTTATTCACGGAGCCTCGAGAGAAGGCGGCGCTGCTAAATTTATAGACGCTTTAGCGCTGTATCATAAGGACGCAAATTTGCTTGCCTATCAATTTGATGATTCCAAACCATTGGAACAAATTGCTAAAGAACTGGGCGACCAATGGAAAAATCTTAATATAAATAACTCAAACGCTATTGTCGTCGCTCATTCCTACGGCACTGTGGTTTTTAGGCAGGTTGTCAACGAGGACCCAGACTTATTTAGGAAAACTGCTGTTATCGAAATAGCACCAACCTATGGCGGGTCGCGCTATGCTTTCAGATATGGCGACGGAAAATTTGCCGAAATAGCAACAGAATTGCTAGGTTATAAAACAATCAGCGAAGCCCAATATCCTAGTGGAACGAGACAGAACAAACTTTTCAGCCAAGAAGCCACAGCGAAGCTTGATTTTAAATACAGGCTTGTTTTTCTTGTGGAAGAAGATGCGAATAATCCAAAACAAAAACCTGAAAGTGAAATGTCTGCTGAAGAAACCAATTTCAGTGCTAATTTTCAAAGAGGGTTAAAAGGCGCTGATCAAGTTATTTATTTAAATGGGGAAGCTACTCACGGCAATGCTCCCTTAAATGATGAATTTTTGAAAGCTCTTGGGAACTCCATCCAAACCGCCTCCTCGAGCAGTGTGGACAATGCTTCAATTGCCTCAAACGAATTGACCACTGTTTTGCGCGGTGATGAATATGGAATTTATCAAAAAGACGGTGAAAACGGTGTTTTGTATTTTATTGCTGACAATACACGCCGTTACGCTCGACTCGAAAATATTCTACGACTTTTGAATTTCGAGGATCTTCCTTTCGGGAAAGTTATCGAAAGCGGAACGATCCAAAAACCGCTTAGCTTGCGAGTAGCTCTGGACCAAATAGCCGGCGATATCAAAGGATTTTTAAAAGAAAGCTACCGATCCGGGAAACAGGGCATTTTGGATCTCATCAGCAGTGAGTTTGATACTCGCCGAGATATACCAACGCTATGGGAACATATTACAGGCTTTTATAAATTGAGCGATTTTGATCCCGCACCTTCAAAATCTCAAAAGCCGTTTCAAATTTTAGGAAATATCAAAAAACTCACCGTCAACATCAAAGAAACGCTTAAAGGTTTAAATAAGCAGGTCGCTTATGTCAAGTTTGAAGCTTTACCCGACGGCCAGATGATGTCAAAGTCATCATTGTGGAAATATTCGAGTTTTGACGAACGAATTGATATCCTCATGGATCTTGCTAATACTTTTCAAAAAATGCACGAAGCAGGAATTATCTACAATAATGTCAATGCGCAATCAATTATGGTCGGCCAAAAAGACGGGAAGACCGTCGCCTTGCCTGTTGACTTTTCGCAAAGTTATTTGTATGGGTACGACTCTCCTGCTGGCCAGACGACTTCAGATGCGATACGCGGGGAAATGATTGAATTAGCCCGGATGATTAACATTGAAATCAGAGCGCAAGTACCTTTTTATGAAAGCTCCATCGACGGGCCACTCGAAGAGCTGATTGATATGATGACAGATATTTACTTTACTCGAAAAAATATTCCCAAAGACATGGCTGAATTTGCGGATTGGTTGTTAGAGATAAAAGAAGATACCGCACAAGCAAGAGATGTCTATGACAATTTAGAAAGACGGCTTTCAAGTCAACGCGGCCCTGGGGCAGCGTCAAGCAGTGTGGGTGATCTAAAGGCTTCCTCAACTGCTCTTATTGAGAAAGATTCCACCGTCGGCGGGCTTGACCGCCAGGTTGGCGGTATCGACTTTGACCCGTCAAAACTTAACTTGCAAATCAAACGCGATGGGCGCGGTGTCCCGCTGCCTTTGCCCGAGCAGGATTTAGAGAATATTAACATTAAAGGTCTCTACCCAGTCATCATCAACATCCTGCCCGTCAACGCCCAGACTCTGCCGATTTTAGGCAATTAGAAGTCACGTGCAGTAAAAATATTTCTTGGTTCAAATCTGCTTACATGCTAGATTATTAACTTTCGTACTATAAAAATTGGCAGTGTTGACCTATGATTACCCAAAAAGATGTTGAATATATTGCCGCTTTGGCGCGGATCCATTTGCAGGATCAAGAGGTGCAAAAGCTCACGGCAAACTTGGAAGACATTTTAGGTTACATCGAAAAGCTCAAAACCCTCGATGTTACAAACGTCGAGCCGACGAGTCATGCTTTGGCACTTTCAAATGTTTTTCGTCAGGATATCGTCCGGCCTTCGCTTAGCCAAGCGGATGCGCTTAAAATTGCACCCGAAAAACACGACGGCGCGTTCAAAGTCCCGCAGGTGATTGAGTAAATAGCGACGTAAGGATTCAACTATGAATTTAAACCAACTGACAGCCCACGAAATTTTAGACTTGATAAAAGCCGGCAAGACTACCCCTAACGACGTTTATCAATCTGTCATCGCCGCGGTCCAAAAAAGTGACCCTGCCGTCAAAGCATACGTTCGCACCTGCGAAAATAATCCCGATCTTGCAACACCCAAGGCTGGCGCAGCATTTCCAATCCCAACGACAAACAAAGACAACATTTGCATCACGGACAATGAAACAACCTGCGCTTCCAAAATTTTGGCCGGATTTAAGCCGCCGTATGATGCAACGGTTATCCAAAAATTAAAAAATGCCGGCGCTCTTTTTGTCGGCAATGCTAATATGGACGAATTTGCTTTCGGCTCGTCAACCGAAAACTCCGCTTTTGGTCCAACACGCAATCCGTGGAATTTAGACTGCGTTCCCGGCGGATCCAGCGGCGGCTCAGCGGCAGCTGTTGCAGCAGACGAAACGATTTGGGCCTTAGGCTCCGACACCGGCGGCTCAATCCGACAACCTGCGTCTTTTTGCGGAGTTGTCGGTGTCAAACCGACCTACGGCCGCGTTTCGCGTTTTGGACTTATAGCTTTTGCTTCAAGCCTTGATCAAATAGGACCCATCACCAAAGATGTCACAGACGCGGCGCTTCTCTTAAATATTATCAGCGGCTATGACCCGATGGACTCAACATCCGTCGATACACCTGTGCCCGACTACACCCGCTCTTTGACCGGCGATGTGCAGGGACTTAAAATCGGCATCCCAAAAGAATTTTTTATCGAAGGCTTAAGCTCAGAGGTCAAACAAGCAGTCGAAGAGGCGATTGAAGTTTTGAAGAAAAAAGGGGCCCAGTTTAAAGAAGTGTCTTTGCCGCACAGCGAATATTCGGTGGCGACCTATTACATTATTGCAACCGCCGAGGCGAGTTCCAACTTGGCGCGCTACGATGGGGTTCGCTTTGGCTTGCGAACGCAGGCTAAAACGTTGCGCAAAACCCCAATCATCGATATGTTCGAAGAAACGCGCGATGCGGGTTTTGGTGCCGAGGCCAAACGCCGGATTATGTTGGGCACCTATTCGCTCTCGTCGGGTTATTACGATGCGTACTATTTGCGCGCCCAAAAGGTGAGGACGCTCATTAAAAATGATTTTGACAAAGTGTTTGCCGATTGTGATGCGATTTTAGGACCAACTGCGCCAACAACAGCTTTTAAAATCGGCGAAAAAAGCGACGATCCCTTATCGATGTATCTGTCTGATATTTACACCATTGCGGTTAACCTGGCCGGGATTCCGGCGATGTCTTTGCCGTGCGGATTTTCCAAATCCGGTTTGCCGATCGGCCTGCAGATTATGACAAAACATTTCGGCGAAGAAACGATGCTTCGCATAGGACATTCCTACGAGCAAGCAACCGACTGGCATAAAACAAAAGCACCCTTAAAATGACCCAGACCACTCAACAATTTGAAACCGTCATTGGCCTTGAAGTGCATTTGCAGTTTAAGACCAAGACCAAAATTTTTTGCGGCTGCGCCAATGAATTTGGCGCGGCTCCCAACAGCCAAACCTGTCCGGTGTGTTTGGGGCTTCCTGGAACCCTGCCGGTTTTTAACCGGACCGCGCTAGATTACGCGCTTAAAGTCGCCTTGGCGCTTGAAGCGACGATCAGCCCGCTCATTAAATTTGACCGCAAAAATTATTTTTATCCCGATCTGCCCAAAGGCTATCAGATTTCGCAGTTTGACAAGCCGATTGCCCGCGACGGGTTTATTATAATTCCGACGGGAAACGGCCCAAAACGCATCGGTATTCACCGCGCCCATTTGGAAGAAGACGCCGGCAAAATCATTCACGACAGCGATATCCGTGCAAGTCTCGTCGACTACAATCGCACCGGGACGCCTTTAATGGAAATTGTTACTGAGCCGGATATTCGCACACCCCAAGAAGCTTATGATTATCTAACGACGCTTAAACTCATTTT
Organism: uncultured Planctomycetales bacterium; assembly: GCA_964474085.1. GTDB lineage: Bacteria > Omnitrophota > Gorgyraeia > Zapsychrales > JANLHA01 > JADLGJ01. The sequence goes on along the minus strand of CAYYRJ010000021.1, from coordinate 41,576 downwards.
AAAATATCTCGACGTATCCGACTGCGATATGGAAAAAGGGAGCTTACGCTGCGACGCGAATGTGTCGGTGCGACTCGTCGGCGAAACAAAATTGCGGACCAAAAGCGAAATCAAAAACCTCAATTCTTTTAAAGCGGTCAAAGCGGCACTCGAGTTTGAAGAAAACCGCCACCGCAACGTCTATCTTTCGGGCGGCACGATCACACAAGAAACACGTTTGTGGAACGAAGAAAAACAAATGACCTTGACTATGCGCAGTAAAGAACAAGCGCACGATTACCGCTATTTCCCGGAGCCAGATTTAGTCCCGTTTTTAGTCAGCAATGAACAAGTTGACGACGTGCGCAAAACACTGCCCGAACTTCCCGACGCTAAATTAAACCGTTTCAAAAGCCAGTACAATCTAAGCGATTATGATGCTACTGTACTCGTGCAAGAAAAAGAAATTGCCAACTTTTTTGAAGACAGCGCCAAAATTTATAAAGAATACAAAAAAATCTGCAACTGGTTGACCGGTGCGATAGCCGCCCAAATCAATGCACGCAACACAACGATTGACCAACTGAAGATTTCGCCGCAAAACTTGATCGATCTTATCGCCAAAGTCGAAGATGGTGTTGTGAGCAACTTGGTCGCAAAGGATATTCTCGTCATGATGATTGACTCTGGACAAAGCGCCGATATAATCATCAAAGAAAAAGGACTCGCACAAGTTTCGGATGACAGCGCGTTAGAAAAAATCATTGACCAAATTTTAAGCGAAAACCCCGCTGTCGTAGCCCAAATCAAAGAGGGCAAAGACAATGCACTTGGGTTTCTCGTCGGACAGGCAATGAAAAAGACTCAAGGCAAGGCCAATCCCAAAAAGCTCGGAGAAATGATTAAAAGGAGGCTTGTGAATGCGTAAAAGATTTTTTAGTGGTTTACTCGTATTACTTTTTATATTTGCTTTAACGACGATATCCAACAGTCAGGCGACAAAAGATGTGCCGGGCGCCGCTGTTAAACCCGCCGAAAAAACAGACCTCGAAAAAAAGACTGACGCGGCCGCCAACGATATTTATGCGCAAATCGAACTTTTTAGCTACGCGCTGACGACAATCCAAAGCGAATATGTCGACGTCAAAACCCCCCAGGAGTTGATTTACGGATCGCTCAAAGGCATGCTAGCTTCACTTGATCCGCACAGCCAATTTTTGACGCCTGACGATTACAAGGAACTCAAAAGCGAAACACAGGGCAAATTCGGCGGGCTGGGCATCGAAATTTCCATTAAAGACGGCTTATTGACCGTCGTAACCCCAATCGATGATACGCCCGCATACAAAGCGGGGATCAAAGCCGGAGATCGAATCGTCAAAATCGAAGGGGCTTTGACCAAAGATTTGAGCTTAAACGATGCGGTCAAAAAATTGCGCGGCGAACCGGGCACCGACGTCAAAGTCACGGTCTTACGTGAAGATGATTTCAAACTTTTAGATTTTACGATCAAACGCGAAATTATCCAAATCCAGGACGTCAAGGACGTGATGATCTTAGATGACCATATCGGCTACGTCCGTTTGGCCGAATTTCGAGAAGAATCTTTTAACGAAATGCACAAAGCGCTCGACAAATTACGTACCGACGGGATGGACAGTTTAATTGTTGATCTGCGCAATAATCCCGGCGGGTTGCTCAATGTAGCGATTAAAATCAGCGAGGATTTTCTAGTCCCTGGACAATTGATCGTTTCCACCAAAGGCCGTCATCCCTCGCAGGATATCGAAACATATTCCAAAAATACGCAAGGCAAAGTGACCGACGTGCCGGTTGTTGTTCTCATTAATCAGGGAAGCGCCTCGGGCAGCGAAATTTTGGCCGGCGCTCTGCAGGACAACAAACGTGCTGTCATCTTAGGCGAGCAATCTTTCGGAAAAGGTTCAGTACAGTCGGTCATCCCGCTTCCCGACGGGTCAGGCTTGCGGCTGACAACGAGTAAATATTTTACGCCCTCGGGGCGCTCCATTCACGGCAAGGGCATTACGCCGGACATTATCGTTGAACGCAAATTTGCCAAGGAAGAGACCGAAGAAGAGAAAGCCCTTAACAAAAAACAAAAAGACCTCGAAAAAATCTTTAACAATATCGAAGTCAAAGAATCTGCAGATCCCGCCAAGGTCCAGTTGACCCAAAAGGAAAAAGAAGCGCATGATCGGCTGATGAATGATAATCAGGTCCAAAGTGCTATAACAACGCTTAAAGGAATACGGGTTTTCAAAAAATTCGGTTCACCCAGCTAAAATGTTTTCGTTTCTCGTCAATCATTTACGCAACAACAGCGGCAAGGCTTCCAAACCCAACCTTGCCGTTGTTCTTTTATTTTTTATCGTTTTGATCCAGGCTTTTTTTCTTTTCAAAGCCTATGGGCCAAAAACAAAACATCCGATAAGACCAAAAACTGCCAAGTCCGCGACAAAAATCCCGGCGCCAGCACCGAATAAAGTAATCCCCTCAATCCCGACGCCGCAACCAACACCTTTGCCTAAAATCGGAAAGATTGCGCTTATTATCGACGATAGCGGCTACAGTTTAAAAGACTGTGATCGTCTTGCAGCGATAACCGTTCCGGTCACAATTTCTATTCTGCCCCAACTGCCGCATTCCAGCGATGTAGCTCAGTGCGCGCATGCCCAAGGCAAAGAAGTCATGCTGCATCTGCCGCTTGAGCCGCACGTTTTTCGTGAAGAATATCCGGCCAATTACTTTATCAAAACAACAATGTCCTCGTCGCAGATTATCAAACGCCTCAATGAATCAATTGCAAGCGTGCCCTATCTTTCAGGCATCAATAATCATGAAGGCTCCAAAGCCACCGAAGACAGCCGTGTGATGTACATCATTTTTAAAGAAATTTTAAAGCGAAATTTATTCTTTGTCGACAGCCGCGTCACTAGCCAGTCGGTCTGCAAGGCCTTAGCTGAAAAGTTAGAAATCTCTTTTACCGGACGCGATATTTTTTTGGATAATAGCAGCCAGCGGCTAGAGATCGAAAAACAATTCAATGCGCTAAGCCAAAAAGCCAAGCTAAACGGCACCGCGGTTGCGATCGGACATGCCCGCAAAACGTCGTGGGTCGTTATGACCGAACAAATCAAAAAACTTTCCAACGAAGGTTTTGAGTTTGTAACTGTTAAAGAAATGATCCGCTCGCAGGGCGGTCAATAATATGTTCGTTTTAGGCATCGAGACTTCCTGTGATGAAACCTCCTGTGCCGTCGTCAAAGACGGGCGGCTGATCCTTTCAAATGTCATTGCCAGCAGCCTTAAAGAACACAGTAAATTCGGTGGCATTATCCCCGAGATCGCTTCCCGTCGACAATTAGAACTCATCAGCGCTGTTGTGCAATCAGGCCTTGAGCGTGCCGACATGACCCTCAAAGACATAGGCGCGATTGCCGTGACAACGTCGCCCGGGCTTATCGGTTCTTTGCTCGTCGGAATTTCTTATGCCAGAGCTTTAAGCTTTGCCGCAAAAAAACCTTTAGTTGAAGTCGACCATATCAAAGCGCATCTGTATGCAAACTTTCTTTATACGCAGGGAAATGTTTTAAAAATCCCCAAGCTTCCCGCAATTGGCCTGATCGTTTCCGGTGGACATTCCAGCCTTTATTTGATGAAATCGCCGACACATTTTAAATTGCTCGGCCAAACACAGGATGACGCCGCAGGGGAGGCGTTCGACAAAGTCAGCCGTATTTTAGGACTCGGTTATCCCGGCGGGCCGGCGATTGACGCAATCGCGAAAAAGGGAACGGACAGCCGCCTGCATTTTCCTTGTGCGCCGATGCAAGGGACCGATGACTTTAGTTTTAGTGGAATCAAAACTGCGGTCCTGCACTATCATCAAAAAAACAAGCCCTCGACCCCCAAGGAGCTTGCGCAAGTAGCCTACAGTTTTCAAGATAGTGTTGTTTCAATCCTCGTCAAAAAAAGTATCGCCGCCTGCCTTAAAAGAAAAATCAAAACCTTAGCTTTAGGCGGGGGGGTCGCGGCCAATTCGGCACTGCGACAAAGTTTAAGTCAAGAGGGCAAACGAAACGGCATCGAAGTTTTTATTCCACCTATGAGTCTTTGTCTGGACAATGCGGCGATGATCGCCGGTTTAGGCTATCATGGGCGCAAGAGATAAATTTTCAAATTATCATTTCCAAAAACTGCATTTCTCCTCTAGAATAACTTTTGTTTTAGAACTTTGATCTTTAGAAAATGTCGTATGGAGGAGAGCCCTATGTCCCTTTTATCGCGCCGCGCAACCGCTGTTGCCGAGTCAGACGAAAAGACCATTGAGATCAATGCACAAATGCAGGGCACGCTATCGTTTAAAGATCCGGTCAATCTTAAAGTCAACGGTAATTTTAACGGTACTCTCGAATGTAAAGGAACACTTACCGTCGGCAACACCGCCTTTGTCGAAGCGCACATCACCGGAGAAAACATCATCATCGCCGGCAAAATCCGCGGCGATATCATCGCGCGAAAAATGCTGGTCCTCATGCCTAGTGCCGTTTTAAGCGGAAACATTTCCACACCAAAGCTTACGATAGTTGAAGGGGCAATCTTCCACGGCAAATGTCAAATGATCGAAGACGTTTTAAACGTCGAAGAAGTTTCGATGTATTTAGAAATCGAACCGCCAACCATTTTAGAATTAGCAAGCCAGGGAAAAATCCCGGGGATTAAAAGCCCTGACGGCTGGACGTTTGAACGTTCCAAAATTGACAGCTGGGCTGCCGCAGGCAGAATAAAATAAAATGACAGATAGCCAATATATTTCCGTCCGTGAAACCGCACAAATTTTAGGCATCACCGAAAAAAAAGTGATGGACCTCATTGACGACGAAAAACTGCAAGCCTACAAGATTGCCAATCAATTCCTACGGCTTAAAAAAAATGAGGTCAATGATCTAAAAAATACCGGCAAAATTACCACCGAACTTGTGATTTATCCTTACTCTCTGGCTGAGCGGATCCGCGATTTCTTTTATTTCAATGATTTTTACCTTGTCTGCGCGGGCATTATCGCCGTCCTACTTTTTATTGTTTTGCAAAAATAAGGACCACTGATTTTGAAACTTCCTAATTTTTTATTTACGCTTTTTACAGCAATCTTTTTAAGTTTTGGCAGCGGCTGTACGCTGGTCAAAAATTATCAAGAAAGCCAGCAACAAAGCCGGCTCGATGCCCAGCTAAAAAAGAGCAATTATCTGTCCCTTAAACGCGATATCGCAACGAACAAACTTAGCAACGGGACCTTGGCCGAAGATCTCAAAAAGAAGTACGGAGCAGCGGACAATATTTTCTACTCAAGCTCAAGCATTAGCAGTTTTCAAATTTGGACCTACGATATCGGGAACAACAAACTCTCCGATACAGCGTTTACCCCGATCATTCTGTATTTAGAAAACGATAAGCTGGTCAACTGGAAATATTAATCCGGTTTAAACTGTGTTACTTCAAGTCATTTAACGTTAAAGAGTCAGCCTGCGAAACGTCCCTTATCCTCAAAAAATAATTTTGCCTTTGTTGTTTTCCGATGATAATATCGATTTAATCTAATGTCTCACTCATTCGCATTACTTTCTCAAATATAATCTTTATCTCAAATAAACTTCAGGCATGCGCAATGCTTGAGTCGTAAAATACTAATTTTTACCATACTTGAGGTGATAAACCGACATGATTAAACCAACCTTAACATGCACCTTATTTGCGCGAAAAATCACTGCATTTTTTATCATTTTTGTATTTCTATTCTCTAGTCTTCTGGAGCCAATCCGATATGCCCACGGACAAGAAGCGCTTATCCCAACGTCAAATCGTGTCGATGGACTTGCGCAACCCGGGACAATGGTTCATTTAAGCCCTTCCTTTGCGCCTGTAATTCTAAAAGGCCTTAAAATTTATCCCAATGATCCTTTACGCTTTGATTTTATCGTCGATAAAGGCGACGCAGAGCAAACGCAGGCACAGCTACAAATTGATTCAACGAGAATGCTTAAGTATTTCCTCGCTTCACTGACTATCTCTGAAGAAGACCTTTGGGTTAATCTTTCTCCTTACGAAAAAAACCGTATCATTCCGGATGCCTTCGGGGCAACTCTAATGGGATGCGATCTGTTGGCTCAAGACTATACACTTAAACAAATCACTGCATCTGTTCTCTACCCCGAAGAATCCATCGGAAAAGAATTTTGGGACAAAGTTTCTCAAGAAGCTCAAAAAGAATACGGGACAACAGATATCCCCATCGACACATTTAATAAAGTTTGGATCGTTCCTGATAAAGCGGTCATTTATGAAAACAAAACAGCCTCCTACATTGTTGAAAGTCGTTTGAAAGTCATGTTGGAAGAAGACTATTTAGCGCTACAAAAAACGGCTGTTTCCCACAATTCGTTACAAGAATTCGTCCAAAATAAAATCGATACGGCAGGGACAAACACGCTGGGCTCAAAAATCATCCGGCAGATCGTAATCCCAATCCTTGAGAAAGAGGTCAACGAAGGCCAAAATTTTATTCAACTTAGACAAATTTATCATTCGCTTATCTTAGCGATATGGTTAAAGAATAAATTCCGAAACAATATTTTTGGCAAAAACTATATTGATAAAAATAAAATTGCTGGTGTCGATGTTGCAGACAAAACAATAAAAGACAAAATCTGGGGCCAATACGTCGAGTCTTTTAAAAAAGGTGTCTATAATTTCATTAAAGAGGATTTTAACCCGCAGACTCAACAATCTGTACCAAAAAAATATTTCGCTGGCGGCGTAGGATTTGGTCGAATAAATCTAACAACTTCCCCACAACTGCCCGAGAATTTTCACGATAATTTTGTTGTCGAAAGTATACGGTTTAACAGTACACCGAATAAATCCTCATCTACGGCGGTCGGATCTGACAACACCGATCTAAAACACATCGATCCAAATGAATCCCAAAATACACAAGCCGATAATATCGCTTCGGCAATAATACGTCACTCTCTTGATACTAAGATGACCCCAAGCACAGGCGCCCCACCGCAAGACACAAATGTTGCAGCAAAAACCCTCGAAATTATTAATTCGATAATGTCAGAACAATATCTTCCTGAAAATACAACCATTCTCCAAAAACGCATTGATGCCTTAAATCTTAATCTTCTGTCTCTCGATGATCACGCGCGTCTTTTAGATAAAATAGACCAGAACATTACTTGGATAAGAAATACAGTCAGTTTAAATCTTGAGAAGGCAACATTACCCCGAACTGTAGCCGCACATGAATTTACTGCGGTGACACCGTTAACACGAGAAGAACAACTTTCAACTACAAGTTATTATCAACGCATCGGGCTTTTACAATATATCTCGAATCATCTTCTTCTTGCAATAACACAAAAAGATATTCAAACGCTGTCAATTGTTCCAGGGCTTAATTATGACTTAGTGATAAAAGCTCTGCGAACCGGCCGCATAGAGCCAAGCGATATGCCCCAGGCCGTACAAAGATTTTTGGAATTCTTACGACGAAACAATTTAGATAACGTTATTTTAGTCGGCGGAGGTGTCCGCGATATTTTCTTTGGGAAAAACCCAGACGATTTTGACGTCGGAATTGCGATTGAAAGTTTTGATCATGAAGAAAGAGGGATTGCATCATTTACACGCAATGAAGCCAGCGAAAGAATATGGCAAATCGCCCAGGATTCCCTCGCGCGACTCGCGCAAGGCTTAAATACAGAACCAATATATCTTTTACGGACAAATGATCCGAATGCCGCTAAATTTGAAGGGCGCGAAGTGCAATGGGCCGGCCCATTAAAAATCTTTGCCTCAGCAGTGACCTTACGACAGATGATCGCCGAACGTGGGACTAATGACAGGATCGGAGAGTTTTATCCGTCTTCTTCTGGGCCTTCAAATCTAAGGGTTGGAATCGATGCTTCTGGACGTGTCTATGGCCTGCGGGGACTTTTAAATTATGCGCTAGGACGTGTTGTAATCGACGGAGATGGCTATAATTTCACCATGGGAGCCGTCTTGCGTTCCCTGCGTCTTTATTTGGGTTTTGGCCTTCAACTCGACGATTCTGTAAAAACATATATTATGCAAAGCATGAATTCATACATCGACGGAATAACGCCGATTGGGGATAATGACTTTAATATCGCCCAGGGGCTTCTGGGGAAAATTTTAAAAGATATCGGCGCTGATCCTTCTAAACAAAAAAAACTCAATGAACTGGTGAGTGAATTAAAAATTGACCAAGTCTTCTTGCTTCTAAAAGCACACCACGAGAGCCATATGGAAATCGTTAATTTAGAGAACATTAACCAAGAGAATCTCCATGTTTTCTATAATCGAATAAACGTACGTCAAAACCCCGTCGAATGGGGACTCAATTTTAACTCTTATGCCGACAACTATTTTTCTAAAGAATTCCGAGAAGATATTACAACTCAAAACGCTCAGTCTGTAGAAATACAGATCGGAGAACAACCCCTTGATAGATCTTACTTGGAACATAACGGCTGGAGCGTCAAACAAATTTTTCTTAACAGGGGGATAGATAATCGTCGGGCAGATTTGTCGAATCCCCAACTTTATCGCTTGGAAAAAGCTGGTCAAATACAGTATGTCTTTGGTGGCATTATCACACCGTTTCATCTCTACCAAGTCATGGCTGCCTTAAAAATATTCTCGTACCCTATATCAAAAATAAAAATAACAAATGAAAAACTTTTTGACCTCAAAGAGTATTACCAAAAAGAACTTAACGGACGTTTCAACGGCATCCAAAGCGTTATTCTAGCGTTAAACATTTTTGTCGAGCCTTTGGTCACTGCACTCAAGCAAAATGGGTGGTCGGTGACTGAAGATAAAACGGCTCTTGGCTACTCCTATCTGCGTTTAAGTAAAGATACAGAAGAAATCCTAATTGCTTATTTAAACCCTATGGAAGGTCAAGCTACGACAATTTTTGCTGACGTTTTATACGATCAAGGAATAAGAAATTTCTTTTTTTGGGGGATTGCCGGAGCATTGAATCCTGATTTAAAGTACATGGATAGCATACAACCGCAAAAGGTTTTTCATGCCGATGATCCCAAAATTTACAATGCTCCAGAAAACCTCAAAAAAACTAAAAACGTAACTTTATCCGGCAACATTGTGGATGTCCACACACCTTTTGCGGAAACCCTCCCAGTACTACGAAATTATTCCCAAATGGGCATAGCTGCTGTCGAGATGGAATTGTTTTGGTTATTTCAATGGCTCGATCAAATGAAGGATCCATCTGTACAAATGGATGTCTTCTTAAATATTTCCGAGATACTAAGTCTCACAGTTAAACCAGTAAAAAATCCACAGACTGCCATTGCACCAGACAAGCCCAAAATCTTTCAAGAAAAGGCGAGAGAACAAGCCGAAATCATCGCCAATAGCATACCGGCCATATCAGCGCAAAAAGGGGGGATCGATTTAACGCAAACGCAGAGACATGTCTATGTTACAAATACCACCAACGAAAATCTGTTTAATTTTGATCCAAGAATAATCAAAGAGCTACAAAACGCAGATGGGTTTACGCCTATCATCCTTAATGTTGAGCCAATCATGCCCGCGACAATACCATTATTTCTTGGTGCAAAAAATAATTCATCGTCCACAACAAAATCCTTGCCATTTTAATATCCTTGACGTAAAATCGTAAATCTTTTACAAAAATTTTCTCCTAAAGAGTCATCAAAAATTCAAATTTTGGCGGTGTAGCTCAGCTGATAGAGCAATCGGTTCATACCCGATCGGTCGGTGGTTTAAATCCACTCGCCGCCACTTTCTCTAACAAGTTCATATGATCCTATTAACTCTGATTGCAACTGCACTTCTGCTCGCACTAGTTGCAAGCTTCGGCTCGCGATGGTTCGATCAATTTTAATCCTGATTTTAAATAGAAAAATCAGGATTATCCCAATATTCCATAAATCAATCTATTTGAAAAATTTGGGATAAAATATATGCCCCTTGAAAAAAAAATATTAAATTCACTAAAACATCAACGATTAATCCAATCCAACGACAAAATCCTCTTAGGCGTTTCCGGCGGAAGTGATTCGATCGCCCTGCTTTATCTGCTTAATGACCTAAAAACCGACATCGGATTTCAAATCCACGTCGGACATATCAATCACCATTTGCGCACAACTGCGGATGCTGACCAAAAATTTGTTAAAAAAATCTGCGCCTCTTTAAATCTCCCATGCACATGCGTGGGACTTGATCTGGCCAGCAAAATCAAACACGGAGGTTCGCTCGAAGAAATCGCGCGCAGTGAGCGCTTTCGCGCATTAATCACGATCGCAAAAAAAATCGGCGCCAACGCCATTGCCCTGGCCCATCAGAGTGATGATTTGGCAGAGACAGTCCTGCTGAGGATTTTGCGCGGCAGTGGTCTTCAGGGCTTGCAGGCGATTTTACCAAAACGCACCATCGACTCGATGGTGTTTATCCGTCCGCTGCTTAAAATTTCGCGAGACGAGATTCAGATGTATCTTAAAAAAAATAAAATCAAATTCCGCAACGATCCAACCAATACGCAAACACATTTTTTCCGTAATAAAATCCGTCTTAAACTTTTGCCATGGCTCGAAAAAGAATATCAGCCCAACATCAAGCAGCTGTTGTGTTCTTTAGCTCTTACCGCCGGGGAAGATTATGCGTATATCCGCCAGGAAGCTCTAAAAATTTTTCCGACGCTCACAAAAAAACGCAAAGCAACCTTAAAAATCACACTGGCCAAATTTCACGATTTACCTGTGGCGCTCAAACGGATGACTTTGCGTTTAGCGGTCGAAGATCTCAAAGGCAACACGCGCACACTCACACTTACGCATTTGCTTGAACTTAACGAGCTTATCGAAGAACGCCCCGTCGGCTCAATCGTGAATCTTCCCAACGGCTTGTGTGCCGCCAAAACAAAAACTTCAATCGACTTTTTTGAGCTCTAATTATTTTAAAAATTGAAAATTTGAAAACTTGTAATTATCACTTTCTTCTATATAATGATGCACTCAAAGCGAAAAAAATAATTATGGAAAATAAAAACACTCAAAAAACTCCGCCGCCAAAACCACGCAAACCCTTGCCGCCGCATCTTAAAGGAAAGGGGATGAACAATAATTTTTTCTTTTGGATTTTCTTAGGCCTGCTTATTTTAATGGCGCTCGTCCAAAGCGAAAAGACAACGTCCTCCACCAAAGAACAGGATATTTCCTACAGCAAACTTTATACCATCGTTAAAGATAAAGAAACTGCCGGCACCATCGAAAAACTTGAACTTTACGAAGGGCCCGAAAGTTATTTGCGCGGCAAACTCAAATCCGGTGAAGAATTCCGGCTCAATGTTCCGGCCAAAGACGAAGGCCTTTTGACCGCGATCCGCGAAAACGTCACAAACTTTTCGGTCAAATCTCCCTCACCGTGGGGCCCGATTATTCTTAATATTTTACCGGTACTGCTGATCATCGGGTTTATCTGGTTTTTTGCGAATCGCGGCAATCAAATGGGCAACAAAATCTGGTCGTTCGGCAAATCGCGCGCGAAGGTCAATAACGGGGACAACGCCAAAATTACTTTTGCGGATGTCGCTGGTGTCGACGAAGCCAAGGAAGAGTTACAAGAGATCATTGAATTTCTTAAAGACCCCAAAAAATTTCAAAGATTAGGCGGCAAAATTCCCAAAGGCGTTTTACTCGTCGGGCATCCGGGGACCGGAAAAACATTGCTGGCTAAAGCTGTCGCCGGTGAGGCGGGCGTTCCGTTTTTTTCTTTAAGCGGTTCGGACTTTGTGGAAATGTTTGTCGGCGTCGGCGCCTCACGCGTGCGTGATCTTTTTGAACAAGCCCGCAAAGCCTCGACCGTCTCAGGAAAAGGCGCTATTGTTTTTATCGATGAAATCGACGCCGTTGGCCGTCTGCGTTTCTCGGGTGTCGGCGGCGGAAACGATGAGCGCGAACAAACCTTAAATGCCTTGCTTGTTGAGATGGACGGCTTTACCCCTCAGAACGGGGTAATCATCATTGCAGCTACCAATCGTCCTGACACGCTTGATCCGGCACTGCTTCGTCCGGGACGCTTTGACCGACAAATTGTTGTTACCCTTCCCGACATCAAAGGGCGCGAAGGCATTTTGCGCGTGCATACCAAAAATATCAAAATGGGGACGAATGTCGATTTTTCCAAAATCGCCCAACAGACTGTTTATTTTTCCGGCGCTGATCTGGCTAATGTGTGCAACGAAGCCGCACTTTTGGCCGCCCGCAAAAATAAAGATGTTGTCGAAATGGAAGATTTTTTGGCCGCCATCGAACGGGTCACCATGGGTCCCGAAAAAAAGAGCCGTACCGTTTCCAAAAAAGAAAAAGAACAAACCGCTTATCACGAAGCTGGCCACGCGCTTTTGTCCTTACTGGTTGAAGATGTCGATACGTTTACAAAAGTCTCAATTATTCCTCGTGGCATGGCCGGCGGCTACACTTTAACGCCACCGACGGAAGACAGGCATTATCACAATAAAAAAGAACTTTTAGGGTCTATGACGGTTCTTTTAGGCGGGATGGTCGGCGAAGAAATCTATATGAACGACAGCACGACCGGCGTTTCGAATGATTTGGAACGCGTCGCCTCGATCGCTCGAGCGATGGTCTGCGAATTTGGGATGAATGAGAAACTCGGACGCATGGCTTTTGGCCAGAGACAAAAACAACATTTCTTAGGCCGCGATATGTGGGAACATAAAGATTACAGCGAAGAGACATCCAAAAATATTGACAGCGAAGTCAAAAAATTAGTCGATGAAGCCTACAGCCGCGCTAAATCATTATTAACCGAACATCGCGCGCAATTAGAAATCATTGCCAATCGTTTGATCGAAAAAGAAATCATTGATATCGACGAGACACGGGCTTTGCTGGGCATCCCCGCTGGAATGACACCTGTCAAATTACGTAAAACCTATCCTGCGACGCCGGACCAAACAAATCCAACAAGCGCCGCGTAACGTTGGTTTCAAATATTCATAAATCGTCATTCTGAGTCCCTCAGGGGCGAAGAATCTCATTGATAAGAGATCCTTCTCTTCGCTCAGGATGACGTAACTTGGACAACAATGTTAAAACCTATTGCCTCAAAAAGACAAACTCTTTGGCTCAAAACCCGCGATTTTTCGCTTTCGCTTGGAGAAACAACCAAAATCATGGGGATTGTCAATGTGACTCCCGACTCCTTTAGCGGCGATGGCCTGTTTAAAAAAAAGAATTTTACTGCCGCCGCCCTGCGTCTGGCGTTAAAACAAATTAAAGACGGTGCTGATTTTATCGACGTAGGCGGCGAATCGTCACGCCCGGGGGCACAAAAAATTTCCGTCGAAGAAGAAATCAAACGGGTTCTGCCAGTCATTAAAAAGCTGGCGAAGGTTTCAAAAATACCGATTTGCGTCGACACTTATAAAGGGAAGACTGCTTTGCACGCATTGGATGCCGGGGCAAGCATGATCAATAATATTCAAGGACTACGCGCCGAAAAAAAACTTTTGCAAATGGCCGCACGCTACAATGCTGGGATTGTGATCATGCACATGCGCGGCACGCCAAAAACGATGCAAACAAAAACTCACTACAAAAACCTCATTGACGAGATGATCGGTGAGTTAAAAATCGCTGTAGAAAATTGCTTGGAAATCGGCATCAAATCAGATAATATCATTGTGGATCCAGGGATAGGATTTTCCAAAACACCAGAACAAAATCTCGAAATCTTAAATCGCTTGCAAGAATTTAAAATTTTTAAACGGCCAGTTTTAATCGGTACGTCACGAAAATCTTTTATAGGAAAAATCTCCGGCCAGCCTCCGAACAAACGGCTCTCCGGAACAATCGCAAGTTCTGTTTTGGCCATCGCCAACGGCGCGCACATTTTACGCGTCCACGATGTCGCGCCACTAAAAGAAGCAGCCAGCGTCGCGGATGCGATATTAACCGAAAGAATTTTAACTCATACTTAAAATGAATTTTGCCCTCTGGACAACTCTCAAACCTCTTGTTGAAATCTTTATCCTGTGGATTGTTTATTACCGCATCTTTGTTTTTTTTGAAGGCACACGGTCTTTTCAAGTCTTGACCGGAATTATTTATATCATCGGGGCGTTTCTGATCTCCCAGGTTCTTGGGTTTGACACGCTCAATTGGCTGCTCACAAAACTTTTTGGGATTTCTATTCTCGCGATTTTGATTATTTTTCAGCAGGAGTTGCGCCACGGTTTAGCCCGGCTTGGCCAACAGCATCTTTTTAATGTCGCTCTTGAAGAAAACGAAATTGTCGCGGTCATCGAGGAAATCACAGCCGCCGTTTTTAAAATGGCCCAGAGCGGCGTTGGATGTATCATTGCCTTGGAACGCGAAGCAAAACTTACAACCTTTATCGAAAGCGGGCTGGCCTTGGATGCCAAAGTTTCAAGCGAACTGCTCAACACCATTTTTTCCCCGCAGTCGCCTATGCACGACGGTGGAATCGTTATCCGAGGGGACCGGATACTGGCTTCCGCCTGTCTTTTTCCACTTTCAGATAATCCGACCTTTAGCAAAGTTGTTGGTACGCGTCACCGCGCCGCCTTAGGTTTAAGTGAGCATACCGACGCTGTCGTTATTCTTATTTCGGAGGAAACAACCGAAATCTCGGTTGCGGTCAACGGCAAATTTGCGCCGATTGCAACGCGCGAAAAACTTATTGAAACTTTAAAAACCCTGCTCGTCAAAATAAATAATAAAAAGAAAAAATGAAACGCTTCGTTCAACAAAATCTTGCCCTCAAACTCATCGCCTTAGGTCTGGCCATTTTGACATGGTATTATGTCAACGGAGAGTTGCTCAAGTGAAACTCGGCGTTAACATCGACCACGTTGCAACCTTGCGACAAGCCCGCGGCGGCGTTTATCCGGATCCGATTGTTGCCGCGCAAATTTGCGAACAAGCCGGAGCTGACTCGATTGTCTGCCATCTGCGCGAAGACCGCCGACATATTCAGGACCATGATGTTTTCCAGTTACGCAAGACTGTCCGTACCCGCTTAAATCTCGAAATGTCTTTAAATGCCGAAATTATCCAAATCACCGGCCGTATCCGGCCCGACGTGGCCACGATCGTTCCTGAACGTCGTCAAGAAATCACGACCGAAGGTGGACTTGATGTCATTAAGCATTTTAAAAAAGTCAAAAATGCTGTTTCATTTTTACAAGGCAAAGGGATTGCCGTCAGCCTTTTTATTGCACCGGACAAAGAACAAATCAAAAAATCCTATGAAAGCAAAGCACAGATCATTGAACTGCACACCGGCACTTTTGCACACCATACAAAAACCGCCCAAACGCGTGAGCTCAAAAGGATTTTGACGGCTAGCGAATATGCCCAATCGCTGGGACTTAAAGTCAGCGCCGGTCATGGACTTAATTACCTTAATACGTTGCCGATCACACAAATAAAGGGCATCGAAGAACTTAATATTGGCCACTCGATTATTAGCGAGGCGGTGTTTATCGGACTTGAGGCGGCTGTCAAAAAAATGCTTAACCTCATGCGAGGCCAAAAATGATATCCGGGGTTGGAACTGATATTGTTAAAGTCAGCCGCATTGAGCAGGCGATCAAGCGTTGGGGCAATCATTTCCTCAATCATGTTTTCACCGACGAGGAAATCGCTTATTGCCTGCGTTACAAATTTCCGGCACAACATTTTGCCGGGCGCTTTGCGGCCAAAGAAGCGGTCATTAAAGCGTTACCCGATATCAAAAACCTTAGCTGGACAGATATTGAAATTCTTAATGAACCAACGGGAAAACCGCTGTGCCGTGTGACAAACAAAAATTTAAAGCAACCCATTCATCTTTCAATTTCTCACACCGCTGAGTATGCCATTGCCTTTGCCGTTATTGCGGCTTAATCCCAAAAATTGCAAAAATGATTTTGGCCATGTCCTTGTTTTGGCTGGGTCATCTTCCATGCTTGGGGCAGGCCCGCTTGTCGCGCTTGCGGCGATGCGTTCGGGCGCGGGCTTAACAACAATCGGTGTTCCCAAAAGTTTAAACTTAAGCTTACAAAAAAAGATTTCTCCCGTCATCATGACATGGCCTTTGGCCGAAACGACCCACGGGACTTTTTCATCAAAAGCTTACTTAGCCATTTGGGCCCGTCTTAAAAATTTTGGGGTTCTGGCTATTGGCCCGGGCTTGTCGCAAAATCGCGATACCCAAAAACTGATTTTAAAACTCATCGCCCATTGCCCGATACCGATAGTCATCGATGCGGATGCGCTCAATGCGGTTTCTTTAGATCTTTGTGTTTTACAAAAAAGCCCGTGCGTAAAAATCTTAACACCGCATCCCGGCGAAATGGCTCGGTTAACTGGCTTAACAAAGATCGTCATTGAAAAATCACGAAAACACACCGCCGCTGACTTTGCAAAAAGTTTCAATGTAACGCTTGTTTTAAAAGGCCACCGAAGCATCGTCGCATCGCCCGACGGTAAGATTTATACCAATACGACAGGGAATGTCGGCATGGCGACGGCAGGCAGCGGAGATGTTTTAACCGGCATGATCGCCGCTTTATTGGCTCAAGGGCTTGACGCTTTTACTGCGGCACGCTTAGGCGTCACTTTACATGGGCTGGCCGGCGACTTGGCAGCAAAAGAAAAAACAAAAGTTGGTTTGATTGCGACGGATCTTATTGAAAAGATTCCCGCCGCGTTAAAAGAATATACTGAACTCCCCCTAACCCCCTCTTTAACCAAAGAGGGGGAATAAATACCTGTGCAAGTGAAATATGCTCCCCTCTTTTTTAAAGAGGGGCAGGGGGAGTTAAAAATCCCATGAATAAAAATCAAAAGCCACCCACTCTTGTTCTCCCCAATGACGCCAACAAACTGCTCTTGCACTCGTGCTGCGCGCCGTGTTCTTGCTCGCTTATCGAAAACTTGTCGACGGCAAAAATCGACTTTACAGTTTTTTTCTATAATCCCAATATTCACCCCAAAAAAGAATACGAAATCCGCAAAGCAGAGAATATACGTTTTGCCAAAAAGAAGCATATCCCGTTTATCGATGCGGATTATGATACCGACGTTTGGTTTAAGCGCGTCAAAGGACTGGGCCAAGAGCCGGAAAGAGGCAAACGATGCAGCAGCTGTTTTGATATGCGATTTGAACGCACAGCACTTTATGCCCACGAAAACAATTTCAAGATTTTTGCCAGCAGCTTAGGAATTGCCCGCTGCAAAAATTTAGATCAAGTGACGCAAAGCGGGCTTAAGGCCGCAAGCCGATATCCCAGCCTTATCTATTGGGCCAATAATTGGCGCAAAAATGGCGGCGTAGACCGCATGTGTCAAATTACCGAATGCGAAAACTTTTATCGTCAGGAATATTGCGGCTGCGCATATTCACTGCGTGATGCCAATCGTTGGCGAATTAAACAGGGAAGAGAAAGAATGAAGCTCCACCACGTTTCGGAATTCCATGGAGCGGAATCCCGCCAGAAGACTACGTCTTGACAGAACGTGGTCTTCTGTTGCGGGATAAAAATTAACAAGTCGGCACTTTAAAGATAATGATATACTGCAAACCTATGGACGATCCTCCAAAAGAAAATAAATCCTTTTTTAAATCCTTCACCCAAAATTGGCCTGATATCGTCGCTGCTTTTATCTGCAGTGTCGTGTTTCTCTTGTGGCTGAATCTCTTATTCGAAAAATTCACCCACTTTGGCTATTACGACTGGGATTTGGCGATGTATGCCCAAGCGACATGGGCATTAAGCCAAGGTTCATTGCATTCTTCAATATTTGGGACAAGCTTTTTAACAAATCATGCCGAATATATTGCCTTCTTTATTGCCCCGATTTATAAATTATTTCCAAGCGCCTTTACTTTAGTCGTTCTTAAAATTTTATCCTTTGTCGGCGGATCTTTTGTCTTTTATCTAATCGCAAAAAAACTCTTGGGTGGACCTCTTGGGATATTATTGATGTTGCTCTATCAGTTTCATCCCGCAAATGCCTTCATGATGATTTATGAATTTCACTTTGAAAATCTAGCGATTATCTTTATTTTCCTGATGTATTATTTTCTACAAACCCGTCGATTTATTCCTTTCTTGATCAGCGCATGTTTTGCAACTCTCGTTAAAGAAAACATTTCGCTGGTCGTTTTCATGTTTGGTCTCTACATCTTGCTCAAACGCGAGCCTCAAGGGAAAGGGTGGGTCATCGGGCCAGTCCTTTTAGGCTTAGGCTTTTTTATTTTGACGATGTTTGTAATTACTCCTTACTTAAGAACGCAGGAGGGGATTGCAACGGCTAATCAATACATTGGGATGTATTGGGACCAGTCCGCTAAGACAGCGGGATTAACTCAAACCATATGGCATAACGTTTGTGCAAGATGGCATACGTTTATCAGCCCTCTTAATCAACAATACATGGCTGACCTTTTTCTTTCTTTATCAATACTCCCACTTTTAAGCCCCCTGACTCTGCTATTAGGGATCCCGATATTTTTGCAACACTTCTTATCTACAACATCTACGAATCATACCTTATATTATCATTATGCAGCGACGGCGATCGTCTTTATTTTTCTCTCAACGGCGATGTCGTTACGCTGGCTACAAGGAAAACTCAGGCCATTATTTTATTTCTTAATAATCCTGCTAACAGTGGGAGCATATTCTTTGCAAATAAAAAATTATTTCCCGCAATACCATATGCGGCTCATGTTCTGGGATGAGAGACTTGATCCAGTACGGCAAAGGATGTTAGAGAAAATCCCGCCTCAAGCCTCCGTTGTTGCCAGCTTCGACTTCTTGGCAAATCTTGCTAATCGTAAAGAACTTTTTTCATTTCATAATGTGTGGCAAAATTATGCAACATTTACAGGGAAGACTCCTTTTATTTTGCCTGCTAACTTAACGCACGCCCTTATTGACTGGGATTGTCTATGGCTTTGGAATCATCTCTTATATTCAAAAAACGACCAAGTTATTACATATTTAAAACAAATCAATAACTTTTACTTTTCACATTCATGGAACAGCATTAGTGCCGTTGAAGAAATCACATTATTGTCCACAAAAAAAAATGACGCTGAAGAATTTAGCCTCGTTGAAAACTCTCAAATCCCTTTTGCTCAAGACGATGCCAAGCCCTTGGCAATTGAAATCGCGGATCAGATCAAATTGCTCGACTTAAAAGTACGCCAACCAAACCCAGCCCAAAACCATATTCTCCCTTTTACATTTTTCTGGCAGTCAAAAACCGCCACGAAAGATATGATAGCCATTGATATCATCCTTCTTAAAGACAAAAAAGTCATTGAGCAAAGAACTCATCCGATCGGATATATTTTTAATACAACACCCCTATGGGAAGAGGGCCAATATGTGAAAGAAAACTATAATTTGTTATTATCGTCAGCGCTTAAACCCGGCCAATATGTTCTAGACGTCGCGTTTTTTAACATCAAAAGTCACAAATTTTTACCCATCGTGTTCAATGGCCAGAAATCTGATAACTTGACGGTATCAATATCAATCAAATGAAAAAACCTAACCTTATTGCTTTGATCATTTGTGGGTGTGTATTTTTATTTTGGATTAATCTTTTGTTCAAAAAATTCACCCACTTTGGCTATTACGACTGGGATTTGGCGATTTATGCTAACGCGATGTGGGCATTAACACATGGTTCTTTTAACGGCTCTCTGTGGGGAACAAACTTTTTGACAAATCACGGCGAATATATTTCTTTGCTAATGATCCCCATCTACTGGCTTTTTCCAAGCGCATTCACACTGGTGACGCTCAAGCTTCTCTCATTAACAGCAGGGGGATTTGTTTTTTATTTGATTGCCAAAGAAAAAATCGGCTGGTTATTTGGTTTAATTTTGATGTCGCTGTATTTTGCTTTTCCGGCAAACTTCTTTATGCTCATTTTTGAGTTTCACTTTGAAAGTCTCTCCATAGTCTTTCTGTTTTTGGTCTACTATTACCTCTGTGTCCGAATTGATTACAAAAAATTTGTTTTGTGCTGTGTTTTAGCCAGCCTGTGCAAAGAGAATATCCCTCTCGTTATTTTTATGTTTGGTTTTATGAATCTTTTTCAAAAACAAAACAGGGATCGAAAATTTGCCTTAAGCGCAATGGCCATTGGGGCAACCATTTTTATTCTTGGGATGTTTTTTATTACTCCACTATTACGGCAGGCAGAAGGGCTGACAACAACTGCGAATCCTTACATCGGACTTTATTGGACGGGCCATGAAAAACTTTCCTGGATTGACAATTTGACTGCAAACGCGAGCAGGCTATTTTCCTTATTATTCATCTCATCGAATATTGCCTATGCCAAAGATCTTTTATTGCCCCTGATTTTGATGCCGCTGTTGGGTTTTAGAACTCTGCTCGTCGGGCTAACTCTGATTTTGCAAGCACTCTTGTCTAACACACACTCGATGCATACGATTTATTATCATTATGCGGCAACTCTGACACCAATCTTATTTTTGGCAACTTTGGAAGCCATCATATGGCTTCGAAACGCATTTAATAAATCTTGGGCTTTTTTTCTACTTGGTTTACTGATTATTGGAGTGACGGTAAATGCTTTTAAAAATTCAGAAAAACTAAACCTTCGGATTTCTCAATGGGGTGATCGCAATGATTTGGCGCGTTGGGAACTTAGCAAACAAATACCATCCAACGCAAGCGTGATCAGCACATTTGAATTTTTAAGTCATTTGGCAAACCGTGATGAAGTTTATCCATTGCGCAATGTCTGGAACAATATGAATATTTTCAAATACCAACTGCCGTTTGTCGTGCCGCAAACGCAGTATGCTTTGGTCAACTGGGACTGTCCGTGGCTTTTAGCTGAAGTCCTATCAGCAGAAAACAGGGAAGACCAACAAAAAAAACTAACCCGTCTTAAAAACTTTTATTTTGGCAATCATTGGAAAATTAAATCTTCCGTCGAGGATATCACACTTTTAGAAAAACAACAGACCGATGCCACCCAACAGGAATCATTAGTCGAAGTTCAAAAAACTCCGTTTGCATCTGCCATAATCTCCGAGCAGAAAATCGTGAGCATTAGTGGTAAATTTCAATTACTCACCAGCGAGATTCACCAGGATTCCTTTGCAAGCTTTAATAAACCCCTGACTGCTCTAACTTTTTATTGGAAAGCAGACCAAAGAATTTCTGATTTTTATAAAATCAATATCGGGATTTTCGGCAAGGGCAAACTCCTGCAGTTATGTCAGCATCCTATCGGTTACGTTGTTTATTCCACTGCTCTTTGGGAACAAGGCGACTATATTAAGGAAACTTACTGGCTTGATACGGCGTCCTTGCCCGCGGGGAAATACTCGTTTGTGATCGCAATTAAAAATTTAACCCAAAACCGCTGGGAAGATTTAGAATACCAGAACAAAAAGCTCAGAGAGCTTTCAATCGCAACGATGACTGTCAAATAGGCAAGGGGAGAGCATACGCATGAAAAGTACAATCAAGTTCATCTGTGATCTTTTACGCGTCAAGCAGTGGGTTAAGAATACCTTCCTGTTTTTTCCTTTGATTTTTTCAGGGCAGCTTTTTGTTGCAAACAAATTACAAAACTGTCTTTTAGCTTTTTTAGGCTTTTGTCTTGTCTCAAGCGGACTGTATGTTTTTAACGACTACCGCGACCGCCACCAAGACAGGCTGCATCCAAAGAAATCCCAGCGCCCTTTGGCCAAAATCAAATTTACACGAATCCAAATCAGTCTGATTATTATGTTTTTGGTCGTAACCGGACTTGCGGTTTGCGGCCAGGTTAATTCGCTGCTTGTTCTAACCGTACTGCTATATATCGGGATCAGTCTTATTTATAATTTTATTGCAAAATTTATCGTCATCTTAGACGTTATTTTTGTCGCACTGGGGTTTCATATCCGCGTCTGGGCAGGCTCGATGGCCTGCGATATTGTCCCGTCGGTGTGGCTGCAAATGTGTATTTTTATTTTGGCGCTATTTTTAGGATTTACAAAACGCCGACACGAAATCACAACTTTAGGCCACGATGCCTCATCCCACAGAGGAGTTTTGACGCATTACACGACGTATCTTTTGGACCAAATCATTTTAATCTGTTCGACTCTAGCGATCGTCTTTTATGGCCTCTACACGATGTCGCCTGATATGATCAACCGCGTTGGTCATTCCAAAATGATTTACTCTGTTGTCTTTGTCATTTATGGTATTTTTCGTTATCTTTACCTAAGCCATGTTAAAAAGCAGGGAGAAGACCCCGGGGAAATCTTGGCTTCCGATTCCCCACTTTTGATCAACGTGCTAGTGTGGATTTTGTTTATTTGTTATTTATTGTATAGTCCCCTGAAAATATAAAATGAAATCCATCAGTTTTTTTGAAATCTTAAATTCAATTGGTAGCATCAAAATCAAAACGATCAAAATGCTTGATTTGCTCGCAGGCACTTTGATTGCCGCAGTACTAAAAAGTAAACCCAAGTTACATAATATCCAAACTCCCATAAATAAGATCTTAATCATCCGACCAGGTGGAATAGGGGATGCGATATTCCTATTGCCCCTTTTACGCGTCCTTAAAGAAAATCTTTCTGATCTTAAAATTGATATCCTCTGTGAAAAACGCAATGTTGAGGTATTTAAAAGCCAAACGAACTTATTTAATACAATTTTTTGTTACGACAAACTTAGCGATTTTAGGCAGTTATTCACTAAAGAATATGATGTCATTATCGACACCGAGCAATGGCATTACTTAAGTGCTTTGGTTGCCTATTGCACGAAAAGCCCCATCAATGTTGGTTTTGCGACACGCCCATTGCGTTCAAAATTCTTTAATATCCCCGTTAATTATGACGAAAATGCTTATGAACTTGATAATTTTCGGAGCCTTTTTCTGCCTATTTTTCCAATTGTCCATAATGTGACGAGTATAGCGGATTCGTTTAAAATTGACCCCAAAACTATCCGTTGGGCAAAGGAACAACTCAAAACGAATTGTGTAACCCTCTTCTTAGGCGCCAGTATTCCTCTAAGACGATTGACCCAAGACCAAACTTTGGGTATCATTAAGTCCTTGCTCGAACAATCCTATACAGTTGCACTGTTAGGTGGACAGGATATCCTCCAAACAGGACAGGAGATTACATCACTAACAAACAGCTCTCAAGTCCAAAATTTTATTGGGAAGGTTTCTTTAAGTGAAACTGCAGCGCTGATCAAAAGCAGTCAATTTTTTATCGGGCCAGATTCCGGCATTATGCATTTAGCCTGTGCGGTCACAACTCCCGTGACAGCGATCTTTGGCCCAGGGAACGTAAAAAAGTGGGGACCGCAAGGGGAGAAAGACAAAATTATTTCACTTTATGTTGAATGCTCACCGTGTACAAGATTCGGGTATACGGTGCCGACGTGCCGGGGAATTTTTCACTGTATGAAAAATATTACTTTTGGTAAGGCAGACCTAAAATGAAATTCTTTAGAAAAACTAAGATTTACCGACTATTTTTGATGAGGGCCCAAGAATTCTTAAAATAAACATAGTTTTGAAATCTGTGGTAGTTTATACTCATAAAGTTTTATCGGGCAACTTTTACTTAATAATTTAAGGAGATTTATGGAACAGGTCCTTCCAAATGTAGCACTCATCGGCTTGGGGTATTGGGGCAAAAATTTACTGCGGAACCTGTCCCAACTAGGTGTTCTCCACAGCGCCTGTGATTCCAATATCCAAACGCTTGAACATCTATCAAAAGAATATACTAACGTTAATTTTATTAAAGACACCCATAAAGTTCTGCATAACTCAGAAATTCGTGCCGTCGCTATTGCAACGCCAGCTTCGACTCACTATAAACTCGTCAAAGAAGCTTTAGAAGCTGGCAAAGATGTTTTTGTCGAAAAACCGCTTGCACTTGAATATGGGCAAGGCAAAGAACTTGTCGCGCTTGCTAAAAAGAAGAAAAAGATATTAATGGTTGGACATATCCTGCAATATCACCCCGCAATTATAAAACTTAAAGAGCTGATCAACAAAGGGGAACTAGGTAAAGTTCAATACGTTTATTCTAATCGTTTGAACATCGGGAAATTACGCGTTGAAGAAAATATTCTCTGGAGCTTTGCTCCGCATGATATTTCAGTCATTCTCATGCTAACTGGTGATGAACCTATCAAAATCACCGGCTCAGGGGGAAGTTATTTAAATGACGGGATTTTTGACATTACCTTAACAAGTCTGATATTTAAAAATAAAATCAAAGCCCATATCTTTGTCAGCTGGTTGCATCCTTTCAAAGAACAAAAATTAGTTGTCGTCGGTTCAGAAGCCATGGCCGTTTTTGACGATATGTCGAAAGAAAAATTATTAATATATCCCCACAAAATTACCTGGACCGAAGGAAAGATCCCTATTGCCAACAAAGCTGAGGCAAAAGCCATCGAACTTCCCAATATCGAACCACTCAAAGAAGAACTATTGCATTTTATTGAATGCCTGCAAGAAAGAAAAACTCCCAAGACAGACGGGCAAGAAGGCTTAAGGGTTTTAAAAGTCTTACAAGAAGCCGAGAAATCTTTTTTAAAATAGAGAACTTGATGATAACTGAAAAAGAATATTTTATTCACTCCACATCCTACGTTGATGATAACGTCGAGATCGGTGCCGGCACAAAGATCTGGCATTTCTCTCATATCCTCAAGAACTCAAAACTCGGAAAAGATTGTATTGTCGGACAAAACGCGAGTATCGGTCCCGGCGTTACAATCGGTAATAAGGTTAAAATTCAAAACAATATTTCCGTTTATACTGGAGTAACAATTGAAGACGAAGTTTTTTGCGGCCCATCATGTGTCTTTACAAACGTTTATAATCCACGAGCGTTTGTCGAACGGAAAAACGAATTTTTACAGACTCTCGTCAAACGTGGCGCAACCATTGGGGCAAACGCAACGATTATCTGCGGCGTGACAATTGGAAAGTACGCTTTAATCGGCGCAGGATCTGTTATTAAAAATGATGTTCCTGACTATGCCATCGTCGTTGGGGTCCCCGCCATACAAAAAGGCTGGGCTTGTAAATGTGGCGTCCCCTTGAAGAAAAAAGCCGGCAAAAAAGATTTAGTTTGCACGAACTGCAAAAGCGCGTACAAACCATCAAAAAAAATGTTGCTTGTCGTAAAGGAACTCCTATGAACAAAATCCCCATGCTGGATCTAAAACTTGAATATGCCTATATGAAAGCTGATATTGATGATGCAATTAGCCGCTGTCTCGATCATCAGCAATGGATCCTTGGTCCAGAGGTTAAACAACTCGAAGAAAAAACCGCCACCTATCTTAATGTCAAGCATTGTATCGGATGTTCTTCGGGTACGGATGCTATCGTCTTAGCTTTACGGGCTCTGGCCATTAAACACAAAGGCAAAGAATACTTTGAACGCACTGACAAAATCATCACGACTCCTTTTACTTTTACGGCGACCGGAGATGCAATCCTCCGTGCTGGCGCGACCCCTGTTTTTGTTGATATCCACCCGCAAACATTTAATATCGATCCTGTTCAGATCAAGAATTATCTTGATTCTAATCCTCAGAGTATCGTTGGGATCATCCCAGTTCATCTTTATGGACAGGCCTGCGAAATGGGAGAGATCATGACGCTGGCAAAAGACCGAGGCCTTTTTGTTGTCGAGGACGTGGCCCAAGCTTTCGGCGGTACTTTTAAAGGCAAGAAATTAGGGACCTTAGGAGACTTAGGAACATTCAGTTTCTTTCCTAGTAAGAATCTTGGCGGCTTCGGTGACGGGGGCATGGTGGCAACAGAAAATACTGAACTTGCTGAGCTGGTGCGAATGCTTTTAAAACATGGTGGGAAGGACAAATACAACGTCGATCACATCGGCTATAATGCCCGGCTGGACACACTGCAAGCCGCCGTTCTCGTGGCGAAGTTAAAATATCTTGATGAGTTCAATTCAAAAAGACGGGCGATCGCGAAAACATATGATCAAGAACTTAAGAACATCAACGACGTCATTTTACCAATGACCGCTTTGGATCAAAATCTTCACGTCTACCATCAATACACACTGCGGATACAAAATGGTAAACGTGATGAACTACAAAGATCACTCAAAGACAAGGGGATTGATTCCATGGTCTATTATCCCGTCCCATTGCACCAGATGAAAGTTTTTAAAGAACGAAGCGAAGTTGGCGGGAGTATCAAAGAAGCCGAGGCCGCCGCAAAGGAAGTTTTAAGCCTTCCTGTCGAGCCGTTGATGGGAAATGATGAAATCTCTCATGTCATTAAACAGATAAGTAATGCTCTACGAGATCAATAATTGCGTCAAAGCTTTTTTTCAATTTTCTAATTTAGACTCACATAACACAAAATAAACTTTTAAGAAATTCCCATTTGATAGTAATGAATATACATAAAATTTTCAATTTTTATCAGTTTAATAACACTACTCAAAATGTGCTAGCATTGACTGCAGGCACAACCCTCTCGCAGTTAATACTTGTCGCAACGGCTCCAATTTTGACAAGATTATATACCCCTAGAGATTTTGGTTTATTTGCTTTATATATAAGTCTTAGTTCAATCATCGCCGTTTTATCTACAGGGTGTTATGAATTCGCGATAATGTTGCCAAAAAAAGACAGTGATGCAATTATAATATCCATACTTTGTCTATCATTGATCTGCAGTTTTTGCCCTATCTTTTTCTTTGCGATATTTATATTGAATACTACAATTGCAAATATCTTGAAATCACCAGAATTAAAATACTGGCTATTCTTTCTGCCTATATCTGTTCTCTTGACGGGCATATATTCAACTTTGTATAATTGGTCGAATCGCAAACAAGAATATCATAGAATATCCGTTAGCCGAGTTTTTGGATCTGTCGTTAATTCCTTTATCAGTTTATTATTCGGTTTTTGGAAATTAGATATCGGTGGGCTAATACTAGGAAACATTATCGGGCAAGGGATCAGCATCGGTTTATTATGTTTACAATTCTATAAAGATTTTCGGTTAAAAACACCATTATTTATACCCAGCAAAATAGAACTTTATCAACAGGCTAAGAAATATATTAATTTTCCTAGATATTCACTGCCAACAAATATCCTTAATGCTATCACTCAACAGTTACCCATTATACTTTTAAATAATTTCTTTGGGGCGACTATTGTTGGCTTCTATTCATTAACCCAAAAAGTCATTGGCATCCCTTTAAGTATTTTATCGGGATCAATTACTGACATCTTTCGCCAAAGATCAAATGAAGAGTTCCAACGGCAAGGAAATTGCCACACTCTTTTTAGAACAACATTTAAGAGATTGGTACTTATTTCACTCATACCATTTTTATGTCTTTTTATTTTCGCGCCCTCTCTATTTTCAATTATTTTTAACAAAGAATGGCATCCGGCAGGAGAATATGCACGCATTTTATCAATTCTTTTCTTTTTCAGTTTTACGGCCAGTCCCTTGAGTTATATTTTATATGTCACGGAAAACCAAAGAATTGATTTAATTTGTCACATAATTCTCATCATTGCAATTATATCTTCTATTATGATTGGTGTTTATTATCAAAACCCTGTGGCCAGCATCAGGTATTATACATTATCTTATTCACTAATTTATATAAACTACCTTGTACTATCATATAACTTTTCAAAAGGAAATATTAATATTAAGTAATAAGGATTCAATCATGTTCTCTGATGTCACAAATTTCGAACAGCAGTCTTTTGAACAAGATGCTTTATGGGAAGAAACAAATATTACAAACGCGGATCGCGAAAGGATAGAAGTCTTATCTGCACGAATACCTAAAGATGTTAAAACAATACTCGATATCGGATGCGGTGGAGGCATTTTCATAAATTTCCTGGCATCACAGGGCAATCGATTTCAAAGAATTTGCGGAGTTGACAGATCTCCAACCGCTTTAAAACATGTTAAGACTGAAAATAAATTGGCTAACATTGATTGCTTGCCTTTTGAAGATAAAACTTTTGATATGGTTTCCTGTTTGGAGGTTATAGAGCATTTGCCAATCCCCATCTATGAAAATGCACTTAAAGAAATTTGTCGAATATCAAAGAAATATGTTCTTATTTCAGTACCTAATGCTGAGGATCTCGCAAACTCGCTGGTTCAATGTCCATTATGTAAAACTCAATTTCATCCGAGCTATCATGCCAAAAGTTTTAATCCACAAATGTTGCAAAACCTTTTAAAAAAATATAATTTTCATTCACTTGACATATTCAATATACACCAACAGTATATTTACATTGGAATATATAGAATTCGTAAAATGCTTTTTCCTAATAAGAATATTCCGCCTTGGTACTCAATTTGCCCAATATGTGGATACCAAATCGAGTCCCCAACAAAGATAAATCCGACTAACGCAAATAAAATGAAATACGATATGAAGAATTTAATCAAATCGACAATTTTATATTTTTGGCCAAAAAGAAAAAAATATTGTTGGCTTGGGGGCATATACATTTCTAATACCACATATTAAGCAGAGGAAAATCATGGACTACCACAAATTATTAATTGATCGCCTAAGTTTAAAACCGAAAAACTTCCAAATGTGCGTTAGATGCGTGATGGATACGTCTGATCCAAGAATTACTTTCGATCAAAACGGAATCTGCAATCACTGCCTCACCTTTACAAATTACCAAAAGCACAGCTGGATGCCAAATGAAAAGGGAGGGGAAATTCTTAAAAGCATTGCAAATAAAATTAAACGAGAAAACACAAAACAACAATATAGCTGTGTTCTTGGGGTAAGTGGTGGAATTGATAGCTCTTTTCTGCTTTATTATGTCGTTAAAAACTTAGGTTTAAAACCATTGGCACTCCATGTCGATTGCGGCTGGAACTCTGAGATCGCGGTCAAAAATATTGAAAGCCTCCTTAAAATTCTCAATATCGATCTTTGCACGGAAGTTATTGATTGGGAAGAGATGAAAGATCTTCAGCTAGCTTTCTTAAAGTCCGGAGTAGCAAACCAAGATACCCCTCAAGATCATGCTATATTTGCAGCTTTATATAAATTCGCTATTAAGAACAACGTTAAATATGTCATAACGGGTAGCAACTTAGCTACAGAATCGATCCTTCCTTTATCATGGGGTTATGACGCAATGGATGGCAGGCATTTAAAGGCTATTCATAAATTATTCGGAACCACTGCAATAAAAAACTTCCCAACAGTGAGCTATCTCGATTTATATTTCTACTTCCCATACATTAAGAAAATGCAAGTCATTAAACCCTTTAACTATATGCCCTATTCTAAAGAAGATGCAATGCAAATCCTAAAAGATAAATTGGGATGGAGATATTACGGTGGGAAACACTGCGAGTCCCGTTTTACAAAGTTTTTTCAGAATTTTTACTTACCAGCCCGTTTCGGATACGACAAACGACGTGCTCACTTATCAAGTCTAATCGTTGCAAATCAATTAACTAAGGAAGCCGCTCTAGTGGAACTTAAGAAAGATATATACCCTCCAGATGAATTAGAATCTGATCGAGTCTATGTTTTAAAGAAACTGGGGCTAAATGAAGCATCTTTCCAAAACTTACTTCATGCTCCTTTAGTAAATTTCAATGCTTATCCATCATATCAGTCAACATTATGGTTTAAGTTACTCAAAATATTATGGGACATTAATAAATCTTTAAAAAATAAAACAACTTTGAGCAAAACCCCTTTCTTTAGTTCTTAGCACCCCCAATATTACAAAATGAAAAAAATACTAATCTTATGTGAACTTGACCCAGCGCATGATCCGCGGCCAAATCGTATAATCCAATGGTTGATGAATGATTATGAACTTACGATAGCTTCTCAGATTACCTGTAGCATGGTAGGGCCTAAATCAGTTATCACAATTGATAATCCTATTCCTAACCTACTTTATTTTGCAAATAGGGCCATCCTTCTAAAATTAAATCATTTTGAAAAAATAGTATGGTCAAAAGAAATCAATAGAGCAAAACTTACACTTAAAAAAAACCAATTTGATTTGATCATATGCCTTGATTTAACATTATTACCTTTAGCAGTCTCATTAAAAGAAATTTCATGCAAAGTTCTTTTCGATGCAAGAGAATACTATCCTAATTATTTTGAGGATCAAATATTATGGAAATTCTTTCACCAAAGGTTTCATTACTATCTTTGCCAGAAGTATCTACCGCTATGTGACCAGATATTAACTGTAAGCGATGGGATAGCAGAAGAATACGAAAAAAAGTTCGGGATTCATCCAAGAGTATTCATGAGTTTACCAAAATACGAAAATCTCGAGCCTAAAAATTCAAATAGTGAAAATATAAGAATACTTCATCACGGCAGTGCAGTTCCTTCGCGCAATTTGGAATTAATGATCCAGATGATGAACTTTACCGATAAACGATTTCACTTAGATCTGATGCTTGTGCCAACAAATAAAAGATATTTTAACAAAATCGTGCACTTAGCTTCAAATCGAACCAACACAAGAATAGTTCCGCCTGTAACATTTTCAAACATTATTAAATACTCGAATGATTATGACATCGGTTTATATTTATTAAAACCTAACAATTTTAATCTTAAACACGCTCTTCCAAATAAGTTTTTTGAAATGATCCAGTCTCGTCTTGCGATTGCTATAGGACCTAGCCCAGAAATGTCAAGAATTGTGTATAAATATAATTGCGGGATCGTTTCTGATGACTTTAATCCTGTTAGTCTAGCAACCAAGCTTAACAAACTCACAGCAGAGCAAATATTATCTTTCAAAAAAAACTCTCATACTGCTTCAAAAATCCTGAACGCTGAACAGAATTGGCATGATCTTAAAATAATTATTAAGAAACTACTGGGGATTTTATGATGACTGTAATTGTTGATTATAAAATGGGTAATATTGGCTCTGTCGCAAATATGTTCCGAAAAATCGGCGCAATAATTAAGATATCCTCCGATAAGACTGAGATCGCTTCAGCTAAAAAAATCATTCTTCCTGGTGTGGGTGCTTTTGATGAAGGCATGAAAAACCTCACGAATCAAGATTTAATATCAACACTCAATAACAAAGTTCTCGAACAGAACACTCCTATCCTTGGAATATGCTTAGGGACACAGCTTTTTACCCGTCGAAGCGAGGAAGGAAAACTACCCGGTTTAGGTTGGCTAGAAGCCGATACTATCCGCTTTAACTTTGAAAAGGCGGAAAAGAATTCCAATCTCAAAATTCCTCATATGGGATGGAATACCATAAATCCAGTTGACCCCGACAATATCCTTTTAAAAAATCTAGATAACCAGAGCCGTTTTTATTTTGTGCATTCCTATCATTTAAAGTGTGACAATAATAATATTGTCGTAGCATCAGCGACTCATGGATTTGATTTTCCGGCAATTATTCAAAAAAATAATATTTTCGGTATGCAATTCCATCCTGAAAAAAGCCATAAATTCGGCCAACAAATATTAAAAAACTTCCTAAATCTAAACCCATGTTAAATTCGCGGATCATTCCTTGTCTTCTGCTAAGAAATAAAGGTCTCGTCAAAACTCGACGCTTTAAGGATCCTAAATATGTTGGCGACCCAATCAATGCAATACGCATTTTCAATGAAAAGGAAGTCGACGAGCTGATCTTCCTGGATATCTTTGCCACAGCCGAAAATCGCGAACCGCCTTGGGATCTTATTGAACAAATCGCCTCTGAATGTTTTATGCCGGTTTGCTACGGCGGAGGAATTAGAACGATCAGTGACATTCGTAAAATTTACCAGTTAGGTATAGAAAAGGTTTCCATAAGCTACCAAGCCGCGGAAAACCCGTCTTTCATAGCAGAAGCTGCAAGGATTTTCGGTAACCAAAGCATTGTCGTTTGCTTGGATGTCAAGCGTAAACTGTTAGGTGGGTATGAAGTCTTCACTCAGAATGGGACACGAGGGACCGGTCTGGATCCGGTTAATCTTGCAAAAAAAATGGCTGAAAATGGAGCAGGGGAGATTCTGATCAACTCGATAGACCATGACGGGATGATGAACGGCTACGATACCAAACTATTAACAGCTATTTCCAAAAACATTCATATCCCAGTTATAGCCTTAGGAGGAGCAGGCAGCCTTGACGACATATACGATATCATCAAACTTCCAGGAGTTGCTGCCGCGGCGGGAAGCCTTTTTATATTCTACGGTCCCCATCGTGCAGTATTGATCAACTATCCCGAACGCAAATAACAAATCGGAATCGAATCATAAGAATTTCTGTTCATCAACAGTAGGAGAACCGATATGGCAGAAAAGCACAAAATAAAGATCATCAGCATCGTCGGCGCCAGACCGCAATTTATAAAAATTGCTCCTTTCTGTATTGCTGCAGAAAAAAATAATAATGTAAAACATTTAATCGTCCACACGGGCCAGCATTACGACTACAACATGTCGAGTCTTTTCTTTAAGGAGCTTGGGATTCCGAAGCCAAATTATCATTTGAATATCGGTTCAGGATCTCATGGCAACCAAACTGGCCAAATGGTGCAAACCATTGAGAAAATTCTCATCAAAGAAAAACCGGATTGGGTCCTTGTTTTTGGCGACACAAATTCAACTTTAGCCGGAGCCCTCGCTGCCGCAAAACTCCATATCTCGGTTGCTCATGTTGAAGCAGGATTGCGAAGTTTTAACAAAAAAATGCCTGAGGAAATTAACCGGATATTAACGGACCACTGTTCAAACATACTTTTTTGCCCAACTGAAAATGCTATTAACAACTTACGAAATGAAGGATTTAAGAATATTTTATTCAATGGTCGTTTAATAAAGCAAATCTCTACCAATAAAACCTTTACAGAAAACATCGTCTTAAACACTGGTGATATCATGCTCGACGTCCTTGTTCTGGCTCTTAAAATAGCGGCCAGTAACAGCACTATTTTAAACAAATTGAAGTTGGTCCCGAAGAAATATGTTCTCTTAACCGTGCATCGAGCAGAAAATACTGAGAGTGTAAGGACAATAAAACTTATATTGGAAACTCTTCTACCGTTTAGCAAAAAGATCCCCGTAGTCTTCCCAGTTCATCCACGGACGATGAAAATCTTCAAAAAATTATGCCTCACTAGCTACTCTAATTCGCAAATTCAGTTCATTGATCCAGTGAGTTATTTTGATATGATTATGCTTGAAAAGAATGCACTGAAAATACTCACAGATTCTGGCGGTGTACAAAAAGAAGCTTTCTGGCTTAAAACTCCCTGTATAACATTACGCGAGCAAACAGAATGGATTGAGACTGTCAAATCTGGCTGGAATGTCCTTGTTGGCGTTAACAAGAAGAACATCTTGAAAGAATTATCAAAACCCATTAGGACCCACCACCCCAAAGCCACCCCCAAAAATCATAGCTTTGGTAAAGGGAAGACAGCAGAGTTGATACTCGAAACAATGATCAGATTCTCCCACAAACTTTAAATCGTCAATTATCCTAATCATGAAAAAAGTTCTAATCATCTCTTACTTCTTCCCACCTCGTCATTCAGTAGCTTCAATTCGACTTGAAGGCCTTGCTAAATATCTTCCCCAATTTGGCTGGGAACCAGTCATCTTGACACCGCGCTTAACAGGGCGAACTCAAAACCAATTTAATGTTATTGAGACTGATTATCCCGGTGACATTACCTACTTAATTCGAAAAAAACTAGGTCTTGATGTTAATAAACGGCTTGAAGAAGGCCTCGGGATCCCTCTTTCAATCCGCGAAACTAAAAATCGCTGGATCATAAATATTCTAGGATTTTTTTATGGTATTTTGACTTTCCCAGAAGAGCAAAAAACCTGGCAAGCTTACGGATACAAATCAGGGGAGAATTATCTTAAAAAAAATAATGTGGACTGTATTTTAAGCAGCGCCTCACCTGCAACATCCCATACCATTGCGACAAAACTAGCCACCCAATTTAAAATCCCATGGGTCGCTGATTTTCGTGATCTATGGTCGCAAAACCATTATTATTTATACGGACCCGTTTTCCGATTTATCGATAGATTAATAGAAATAAAAACATTAACGCCATGCCAAACTACAACAACCGTTTCCGAACCGCTAGCCAAGCTCCTACGGCAACTGCATAAAAATATCCCCAGTTTTTCAATCCCAAACGGATTTAACCCAGAAATTCTAAATTTATCTCCACTGCCGCTTTCAACGAAATTCACTATCAACTATACGGGACATATATATCCAAACAAAAGAGATCCAAGTTTACTTTTCCAAGCAGTACGTTCCCTGATCGCCAAGAGTGAAATAGACCCCCAATCAATTCAAATTAACTTTTATGGACGCAAACAATTCTTTCTAGATCAAGAAATTAAAAAATACGGCTTACAACAAATCACTTTTCAAAACGGCGAGATCAATTTTCAGGAAAGTTTAAGAAAGCAACGGGAATCACAACTTCTACTGCTGTTAAGCTGGACCGACCCGAGGGAGAAGGGAGTTTATACAGGAAAAGTTTTTGAATATTTAGCGGCAAAACGTCCAATCCTCGCATTGGGAGGCCCAGCAGATGGAGTTATTCCTCAGTTAATGAGAACAACCAAAGCCGGTGTCCATGTCAATGATTTCCAGACCCTCGAAAAAATACTTTTGGACTATTACCGCGAATTTCAAGAGACCGGACGTGTCATGTATCATGGGATTGATGAAGAAATTAACAAATACAGTCATATCGAAATGGCACGAAAATTTGCTGAAGTTTTAAATGGCGTTGTCGAAAAGAAACCACCGTCATGAAAATTGTTCATAATCATCTCAAGAATGTTGATTCGCTTGAGAAAAGGACATATTGAAAAATATGTATATTTTTGAATTATTTAAATCTTTCGCTTTAAAAGCCTTACGGCATTTGGGCTATGATATACGTAAAGTTAGCAAAATTATTCGGCAATCACCTTATAATCGATCTGTTCTGTTGCATCCTATGCTCCATGGAATAAAGATAGCGCCTTTATAGAGTTATATTCTTAAATTAAAAACAGAATACCTGCAGATAAACACCGGTGCTATGAATTATGGGGTCTTGTTGAACAATCTAAAAAATTAACTGGCGCATTAGTCGAAATCAGTGTCTAATCATCAAAATCAAATAATTTAATTTTAAACGCCCTTGTCCTTATTATGATTTGGATTATTATCCTTAATTGGAACAACGCCCCAGACACAATTAACTGCCTGGATTCTTTGTTTAAAATTCATTATAAAGAAACGGTGCTCCTCGTCGTTGACAATGCTTCGACCGACGGTTCGCTTGAAAAAATCAGATCTTGGTGTAACTCAAATAATATTACACATCAAGTCCATTTATTGTCACTTCCAGAGAATCAGGGATTTGCAGGCGGGAATAATGCTGGAATAAAATATGCAATTGACCGTAAAGCAGATTATGTCTTGTTATTAAATAATGATACCTTAGTGCCTCCTGATTTTCTTGCTCAAATGGTGGCAACAATACAGAACGATCCCCAAATAGGGGTTCTCGGATGTCGAATTTACCATTTTCCAGAACAACAAAAAATCTGGTTTAACGGCGGAAGGATTGACTATCTGAGAGGATTTGGCACTCACTTCAAAGATTCATTTGAAGGATTGCGAGAATGTGATTTTATAACAGGCTGCCTAATGCTTATTCCTGTTAAAGTTTTACAAAAGTCAGGACTCTTTGATGAAAGATATTTTCTGATTGCAGAAGATAGTGACTTATCGCAAAGAATTAAAAAAGCAGGATACAAAGTCACAATCGATACTCACGTACATATTCACCATAAAATCAGCTCTACGATGGGTGGATTTTATTCACCGCTGACCCAATATTATTTTCACCGCAATCGTATGTTATTTATGATGAGCATCCTGACTGTCTGGCAAAAAGTTCCATTTCTTTTATTTCAATTTTTAATTGTTATTCCTTTATGGAGCTTAACCGAAATTATAAAAGGCAAGTCCCGTTATGTTTTATGGGCTTGGCGGGGTTATTGCGACTTTTTGACAAGCACCTTCGGGAAAGCTAAATACTTTAGTTAATCTTTCTTGCAATAATCTGTTCGACAAATCCAAAAATATCCCAGGATACACATCCATCCCAATAACCAAACTTTCCACAAGGGGAAAAGGAGAGATTTGAATTAAGTTAAAATATGATAGGGAACGATAAAATCAATAATTTCATCAAGCGAAATATTCTTTTGATCACTTGGGCATAAAACATCTGGGTCTTTCAAAATCAGAAAGATTATCCCATTATACGAATGAAAAATTCGACAGAATAAACTATCCATTTTGAAAATTTTAGAAACCATTTTTTTGTTAAAAAAGATTTTAAATATTGGAACAAAGAAATTATATACTTTTACAACATGATTTAGAGGGAAGGAAAAATTCTTAGAATCACGAGGAATTGCATCTGAACAATACAAAAGGAAAATGGTTATAGGGGAAAGGATTCGGAATGACAACACTTTAAAACCATCGCTAGCAAGAAAGTTGAGGCTACCCAAATCAAAACTGTTAATATGCCCATGTGGTTTTTCTTGATCAAGGTTTCTTTTCGTTATCTTCTTTGATTCATGCGGAACAGTAATAATGGCGGCTTTTGAGGCAACTCGAACTAACTCTCTGAGAGCATGATCCTTGTCGAATACATGTTCCAAAGTTTCACTACAGTAAACAACATCAATCTGATTATCTATAAATGGCAACCTATGAATATCCGCAACACGCGATTCGATATTAAAAATTTCTTTGGCTCGCTTACATGCTTCTTCTGATATATCGGAATTAATAACTTTTACTTTAAAAAAATGTTGCACTAAATTTGACTTATAACCTTCTCCTCCTCCGACATCTAAAAAAGAATTAAAACAAATTTTATTAAGTATCTGTACCGCATGATAAGTAATACAGTACCGCATTCCGTGACTCGACTCACTGTTTATGTCACGAAACCCATAAATTGGTTGATGGCTGATATATACACCATTTTCATTTGTTGTCTTATATCTGGAATCTAACCAATCTTTAGTTTTAGAGGTATATTTATCCATGCAAAATTTCCTTTTAAATTAAATTTTAATGATGCCACACATATTTTTATCACTACAATAATTACAGTAAATTATTTCTTTCTCTTATGAATCAAATGTTAGCAGATTTCTAGAGTTTATTTATAATGAAAGTATAATAAAATTCCGATCTGATAAAAATTATTTTAAACTTTTCCACCAGGCGATAGATTGGAATAAAAAACAAGCATAATAATTAAAATAGACGGGGCAATTAACAACCTATTAAAAACCTCTCTTAAATACTGTTCCGTCGGTAAAATAAAAAACAAAATTACAGATAATAAAATATGAAAAGAAATGGACAACATGACATATCGCTGTAAACTTTTCCAAATGGTTTTCCAATTAAGGATAAGATACGAAAGGAACATAATCCTAAACAAATTTAAAGAATCCCATCCAACACAATTCTTAATCCAGTAAACAAGAACATTTTTAAAATTCATGCTACTTTTAACTAAATAGGAAATGGCTAAATGCTCTGGATTAATCAAAATATTTTCTAGCCCAAGCGTTGATTTTACATACAACCACGGGCAAATAATCAAGCCTACACTTCCAGAAAAGACTAAAACAAACTTCGCTCTTTGCAAAAATGGTTTATCTTTCGTCATCAAAATAATGATTATCAGATTAAAAAACGAATACACAATTCCTTCGTTCTTCGTCCACGCTGCTAATCCGCAAAACAGGGCTGCTAAAAATAAATATTTATTGTCCTCCAAGTCTTTCCATTCAAGCAAAAACCTAAAACTCAAAATATAATAAAAAAGAAGGACCGGCTCAGCATAGGTCCCGACCGTCACGATATTTAAAATAGGCAAAGTTGCTATAAAAAAAGCACCGCACAAACTAACCGACCGAATTAAACTCCTTCGAAAATAAGCGTAAAGACAAACAACAAGTCCTAAGTGATAAATTGGGAAAATCACCCGTACTATTTGGTCGTTAAACTGCCCTAATGACAAAAATACCCATGTTTCCATTAATGGAACATGCTGAGGATAATCCCAGTTGCCCCAAACACTTTTGAATTGTAAAAACTTATGAAAGGGGATTATTCTCTCGACAAAATATACCTTAGCCTTAAAGCACCACACGGCCCAGCTGTCCCACTTATCCGCTTCAATAATAAACGTCCTAAAAAAAAGTGACCCGATTGCAAAAATGATAATAAGAAGCAAGATCATTTCATAAATTTTCCACTGCGAGATATCATATTTTAGTCTAAAGAAAAAGTCTTCCTTCGGGTTAATATTTTTTTTCAGCGTTGGATAAATAAAGGCAAAAATAGCAATCGGTAAAGCAGCTAATAAACTGATCCCGGCAAAAGAAAAGTGAATTCTAAGCAATGACATATAAAACATTGTCAAAGTTAACAAGCCCATCCCCAGCCCAAAGGATATAAATAACTTTTCCAAACAAAAAAACCGCCCTCGTTGCCCTCGATCAACAATATTAAGAAAATTCCACCCCAACAACAACGGGAAGGCGAACGCCAAGAAAGTGCAAAAAAAGTTAAGCGTCATTTCAAATATGATCCTGATCCGTGTGTTGACTTTTTTAAGAGATACTTATTCTCTCCGAAAAAAGCTAAAATTTCATACCCGTCCGGAATTCCAAAATTATTATTCTTGTAAACCAAAATAAAATTTTTTGCAGTTATGTTGTCGCCATAGTTACGTGGATAAAGAAAATACCGGGCTTTTTCTCTTAAATATTGAAACTCATACTGATTTTTTGTCGACAGGATTATTTGTAACTCTTCATGGGCCGGCAATCGTTGATCGCAAAACTTCAAAATTCTATAAAAATCAACCGCTGTCTGATCAAAGGATGAGTGATATTCTCTTAACTTTTCTAACGAAGCGCCGAAGGCAAATCGATAATATTCTTTATTGTCATCCCAAACAATGGTCATTGAATCCATCCAAACGAGTAACCAAAATCCAAAGAACAGATAAACAAAAATTGTATTTTTATAAGTTGTTAAACCGCTTGAAAGTGGCATCTAAAAATTCCTCTGCAAACCTCATGCGTAATCAGCATAATAATGTTAATATACGAAAAGATTTTATATGATCCATTTTGTTTTCAAAGATATATTTAAATTATCAATCGAGTTTTTCAATGACCCTTGCCATCTTCGACTTTGACGGAACAATCACAACCAAAGATAGTTTTTTGGACTTTATCTTTTTTTGCCATGGCGGACCTCAAACGATTCTTGGAATACTCATCACTAGCCCGTTTTTAATTCTGATGATTTTAAAAATTTACCCCCGAGGGAAGGCCAAAGAAAAAATATGGAACCATTTCTTTGGCGGATGGCCCGAAGATAAATTCGGCACCTGCGCCAAAAATTATGTCCAAAACCGCCTGCCAAGAATCCTTCGTCCCCAAGCAATAGAAAAAATCCATTGGCACAAAACCCAAGGGCATAAAATCGTCGTGGTTTCCGCCTCATTTGAAAATTATTTAAGCGTCTGGTGCAAAAAAGAAGATATCGATTTAATCGCGACACAAGTAGAAGTTAAAAATGAAAAAATTACAGGGGTATTCGCTTCACAAAATTGTTATGGCGAAGAAAAAATCCGGCGGATTAAAGAAAAATACAATTTAAAAAATTTCGACTACGTTACCGCTTACGGGGACAGCAGGGGAGATTTACCGCTTAAAACCATTGCCAATGAATTTCACTACAAACCCTTCCGTTGAGCGACATAACGCTCAATAGCCTCTTGCCAAGAGGGGATTGTAATTCCAAGTTCCTGCGAAAGTTTTCGATTAGACATCGCCGAAAAAAGCGGACGCGCTACTTTCGAGGGGAAAGACGCCATCGGGACTGGAATCGTCAACACATCGTGCCCTGCAAGTTTTAAATAATGCCGTGTGAGCTCATAGCGCGATGCATAACCGCTATTGGTCGCATGATAAAGTCCTTTTAAACCTTTCTCCAAACCCTCCAACGTCATCATCACCAAATCATCCGCGCTCGTTGGTACAGAAACTTCATCGGCTGAGATTCGCAAAACTTTATTTTTTTGAGCCCATTGCGAAACTTTATAAAGAAAATTTTGTACGCCCTGTCCATAAAGCCAGCTGGTGCGCAAGATCAAATGATCCGAAGCAAAAGTTTTTGCATTTTGTTCACCCTCAAGCTTGCTTGCACCATAAATATTTAACGGGTGAGGGAGGTCATTTTCATCATACAAATCACCCTTTTGGCCGTCAAAAACATAATCGGTGCTATAGTGGACGAATTTAACCCCACGCGCCTGACAAACAGTTGCCAAAATCTTGACGGCAAAAGCATTGACCAAAATCGCAAGATCCGATTTATTCTCCGCCTCTTCGACAAGATTATAAGATGCGCAATTGATCAAAACCGTCGGCTGATGCTTGTCAAACAAAGCATTCACCTGGTCGGGCTTGCTGATATCGCAGGTTGCAATGTCCGTCCCAAAATACGGAATATTCCGACGAGTTAATTCTTTTTGGAAAGCGCGCCCCAACTGCCCATCAGATCCGGTGATTATAGCTTTCATAAAATTTTATGCTCCATCCGCGTTGTAAGAAAAGTTATTGTCCGCCTCTTTGAGCAATTTGCCCCCGGCATCTTTGGGCGAGAGAATCGGTTGTGTCGTCGGCCACGTGATTTTGATATCCGGGTCATTCCAAAGAATATTACGTTCAAAAGCTGGAGCATATTCCTGCGAGCAGTAATACAAAATTTCGACAGTATCGCTAAGCGCACAAAATCCATGCGCAAATCCGACGGGGACATAAAGCATGTGTTTATTATTTTCAGAAAGGTTTTGGCTGACCCACTGGCCAAAACTCGGCGAGCCTCGGCGGATATCCACAACAACGTCTAAGATTTCACCTTTAATCACACTGACGAGCTTTGCTTGCGCTTTAGGGGCAAGCTGGTAATGGAGACCTCGCAAAACATTCTTCTGCGACTTCGAATGATTGACCTGCACAAATGTTTCCACAATCCCGTTGGCTTTAAAGTCCGAAGATTTGAAAACCTCGGCAAAAAACCCGCGGTCATCCGGAAATATTTTTGGCTCAATCACAATAACGTCGGGAATGCGTGCTTTAATAAATGTAAAGGGCATACGCCTCCAATTTTATAATGGTCGCTCGCCCCGAAAACGGGACTTCGCTCCTACAACTTATAACGGTCGCTCGCCCCGAAAACGGGACTTCGCTCCTACAACTTATAACGGTCGCTCG
>CAYYRJ010000020.1:0-49957 GCA_964474085.1 uncultured Planctomycetales bacterium | reverse complement strand
GGAACCTTGATAGGACTTGGAATATTTTGTGTCATTTAATAGTCGATTCCCGCTTGCGCTTTGATCCCTTTTTGATAAGGATGCTTAATGCATTTCATTTCCGTAACCAAATCGGCCAAATCAACCAACGCTTGAGCCGCTTTATCACCCGTAAGAATAACGTGTTTATGAGCCGGTTTTTGCTTTAACTGGGCAAGGACTTCGTTAACGTCCAAAAAGTTGTAGGCAATAGCATAATTGATTTCATCAAAAATAACCAGCTGATGTTTTTTATCATACAACAGCTCACAGCACTTTTTCCACGCCCGTTGCGCTGTTTTGACATCGTCGTCAAAATTCTTTGTATCCCAGGTAAACCCCTTGCCCATTTCAAAAAACCGACAATCACCTTTGAGGTTTTTGAAAAACCTTCCTTCCCCGGTTTTCCACTTACCCTTTATAAATTGAACAATGGCCACCTTATATCCCGTTGCAATCGCGCGAATCGCCGTCCCAAAAGCGGCGGTCGATTTACCTTTGCCGTTTCCGGTATAAACGATGATTAAACCTTTTTTACCGACATTTTTAAGATTCTTGTGCGTACGTGGAGCTTTATCGATTTTCTTGTCCATAACGTAATAGCTATACCTGTTTTTTCTTAAGTTCAAACTGACTTAACAAAAGATAAACGCAAGGAACGACAAAAAGTGTAAACACCGTCGAAAAAATCGTTCCGCCGATGATCGTTAGTCCCATCGGTATACGGGTTTCTTGGCCGATGCTATTGCCGATAACCAAAGGAAAAGCCGCTGCAACCGTTGCCACCGACGTCATCAAAACCGGCCGCAAACGAATCGGACAAGCCTGGCTTAAAGCCTCTTTAATAGTTTTGGATGAATCGCGCCAACGGACCTGATTGGTAAATTCAACCAATAAAATTGAATTCTTTTTGGCAATTCCCATAAGCACAATAATCCCGATATAACTAAAAAGATTTAATGACACACCCGTTAACCACAATGTCAAAACCGCGCCCATCAAACTAAACGGCAAAGCGATTAAAACAGCGATGGGATGAATAAAAGAATTAAATTGTATCGCCAAAATCATGTACGCGACCAAAATCCCCATTAGAAGCGCCCAACGCAAACTTTTAAAACTATCCGTTAAGCCCGCCGAGGCACCTTCCAATTCCAAATGATAACCTTCAGGTAAAATCTCCTTGGCGATCGATTGCGCACGACCGATCACCTCTCCTTGCGAATGTCCATTAGCCAAACTTCCAAAAATCCCAATCGCCCGCTGACGATTAATTCGCGTAATCGATTGATACGCAGAAGATTCTTCTGTATCAACCAACTCTGAAAGCGAAACTGAATTTCCAAACTGATTGCGCACAAAAATATTTTCAATATCCTTGGCCGATTTTACATATTGCTCAGGAATTTTAATGCGCACATCATAACGTCTAGCATCAGCTGTATAACGACTTTGTCGCACCCCGGCAACCGCGACGTTAAGCGTCTTAGCGACATCCTCGATGGAAACCCCGCGTGCGGCCATTTTTTCCCGATTCGGCCGAATGATAAGCTCGGGCAATCCGGATTTAAAATCGGTATCCAGTTCTTGCGCTAAATTTTCTTTTGTCAACCGATCCATCAAATCTTTTGCTTTCTGCTGTAAAATTTTCAAGTCCGGCCCCATCAGATTAAAAGACAGTTGATACAATCGGCCGCTGGTCAAATTACGCGCAGAAATGTCCCGCATCGAAACACGGACGCCTTGGACATTCTTAAACTCCTTGCGCAATTGATCCATAACCTGCACATGGGTTTTCGTCCTTTTTTTGCGGTCCTTTAACGTAACAGGAATAGACATTTGATTGATTTCCGACGAGCCACCTCCGGAGCCCACCATCAAAACATAACCCGCAACCTCAGGCTGACTGTTAATAATTTTTTCCAGTTCCAAACCTTTTTTAGAAGTTTCCGTAAGCGAAGTTCCCGGCGGAGTTTGCGCCGAAATCGAGATGATATTTTGGTCCTGCAAGGGCACAAATTCCTGTTTAACCTGACGAATCAAAAACATCGAAAGAATAAAAAATAGCATCGAAACGACAACCACCGTTTTGGGCACGCCGATAATTCGCTTTAATAAATTCCGGTACGAATCGGCAAAGCCGGTAAAAACACTGTTTAGCCAATGTTCAAAACGCGAAACTTTAGGCGCTAACCCCAGAAGCGCCGCAGAGCGCATCGGCGTAATCGTCACCGCTTCCAAAAGCGAAAGCAAAACCGCCGCCGACATCGTAACCCCAAATTGAAAAAAGAATTTTCCGACAATCCCTTCCATAAAAACAACCGGTAAGAACACCGCAACAACGGCAAAGCTCGCGGCAATCGCGGCCGGCAAAATTTCTACCGCGCCCTCATAAGCTGCGACGGCCGGCGCTTTGCCCATACGAAAATGTCGCACAATATTTTCAAGCAACATAATCGCGTCGTCTACAACAATGGAAACCGCAAGCGTCAAAGCCAGCAAAGTAAATAAATTTAGCGTAAAACCGGAAAAATAAATAATGAGAAAAGTCCCAATAATCGACGTCGGGATTGAAAAAAGGATATTGAGCGCCGCCTGCCAATTTCCCAAAAAGAACAAGCAGACTAAAATCGTGACAATGCTCGCTATGATCAACTTGTGATACGTCGTTTGGACAACCGCTTCTGTCGGTTTTGTAAAATTGACATTGATGCGATATTTATAGCCGTCAGGAAATTTTTTGCCCAATTGCTCCAAACGCTTTTCAACGGCCCGGCCGACTTCAACTTCATTGGAGCCACGCTGCTTTTTAATCGAAATACTGACCGCCTCTTTGCCTTCAACGCGCGCTAAACGACGGATATCCGAAAGCCCGTCTTCGATCTGGGCAACATCGCCTAAGTGATAAATTTTGTCTTGGATTAACTGGCCACCGCGCTTGAGAATTTCCAGATTTTTTATTTCATCGATATTAACCGCCTCGCCTAACCAGCGGACACGCAATTCACGATCGCCTTGCGTATACTGGCCTGCAGCGGTTTCCAAATGTTGCATAGCCAAAGCATCCGCTAAATCCAAAACTGTCAAATCCGCGTCTTTTAATTTTTGCGGGTCCGGCCA
Source organism: uncultured Planctomycetales bacterium (assembly GCA_964474085.1). Classification (GTDB taxonomy): domain Bacteria; phylum Omnitrophota; class Gorgyraeia; order Zapsychrales; family JANLHA01; genus JADLGJ01. The sequence goes on along the minus strand of CAYYRJ010000020.1, from coordinate 46,819 downwards.
AATGCGGACATTGCGCTGACTAAAGCCGCCAATCGAAACTTCGCCGACTCCCGGAATAAAACGAAGCTCGTCGAGGTAATAATTGTCCATATAAAGCAGAACTTCCCGCAAAGGCTTCTGTGCATAAACAGAAACAAACATAATCGGAGTTTCTTCCGGGTTGCGCTTGCGAATAATCGGCGCCTGAACTTCCGGAGGAAGGCGCAATTGACTTAACGCAGCCTGGACTTCCTGCAGGGCGACATCGACGTTACGGTTAATATCAAAGGTAAGCCGTATCGATCCCTGCCCCTGTTGCACCGTCGAGCGCATTTCCTGCATGCCTTCAATGGAGAGCAAACGCTGTTCCATCTGGTCGATCAAATCCGCTTCGATGACCTGCGGCGCCGCCCCTTCATACGTCACCGAAATATCAAGAACCGGGAAATCCACGTCGGGCATTTGGCTGATTCCTAAACGATTAAACGAAATCGCGCCGAAAATAATGATCGCGGACATCAGTATCCACGCAAAAACCGTTCGCTCAATGGATAATTTGATGAGGTTCATTGGAGAAAATCCGATTGATGGACATAAAACCGGGCTTGTGTTTGCGCTTTTCTAAAACCGGTCAACAATTGCAAAGCCAAAAGTTCGCTCTCGGCGGCATCTTGCTCAAAGCTGATCGCTTCAAATGCGGTCGACTTTCCCTTTTCGTACAGGCTTTGTTCTTCCTTGCTTTTTTCATTTTGCAGTTTTGCCAAATCTTGCGCTGTTTCAACGCGTTGCTTCTGATCGACAAGCGTTCTTTGCAGGTCTTCCCAAGAAATTTTAGATTGCCGTTTGGAACGCAGAGAACGCAAATCTTGCGCTTTGGCTAAAAGCTCCGTTGACAGACGGGATTTTGTGATAAGCGCAAAATCCAGCGGCCAAGAAAAAATAATTTCGACCTTGTGATAATCATTACTCGTCGAAAAAGCCTGGTCACGCGCATCTGAAAACGACGAACTTAAACCCTGCTGGCCGTAAGAATACCCGACGTCTAGAACAGGCTTAAGCTCATCGGCTTGCAGTTGAGATTTTGCTTTAAAAAAATCCGCCTGAGCTTGCGCTTGCAAGGATTCGATAAGAACAGGTGTTTGTGGGGCAAAATCGGCCAGAACGGATAAACTCAAAACATCGCGCTCCTTTTGCAAATCCTCAACAGAAAAACTAAAAACCTCATTCACAGAAAGCTTTTCCTTAAGCCCAGCTTGCAAAATTTTTAAATTATCGTTAGCCGTTTGTCGTTGCAAATCACGGCTGGCAACGAGCGTCTGCGCTTGCAAATAATCGACTCTTTGTGCCGCGAAACGCTTAAAACGGTCTTCAATCCAGGTAAAAATACGCTCGCTGCGCTCAAAATTTTGTTGCGTAATTTTGACGGCTTGCTGTGCATAAACAATGTCCCAGTAGAGCAACTCAAAATCAACCAAAACTTGTTGCCGTTTGAGCATCAATGTCAAAAGCCGGCTTTGCAATTCATGCTGATCACGCGTGCGGCGCAAGGACGTTTGGCGGCCAAAACTGTTTTGCCAAAGCGATTGTTTGATGCCCAGTTGCCAGTTTAAAAGATTTTGATCGTCCAGCGGCGTTGTACGGTATTTGGCATTTTCAACGCTTGAGGTTAAACTCAAACTTGTTCCCGTGGCAAAAGGCTTGGACAAAGTAACAGCCGTGCTTTCACCTTTAATTTGATAATTCGACGACAAACTGGGCCGGTCATCCCAAAAATGATTAAAGTCAACGGCAAAGGTTGGGGACAATTCAAGATCGCGAGCCTCAATTTCCAATTTTAACGATTGCATTTCAAGGTCAAGAGCACGCACATCTTCGGAATTTTTGATAACGTTCTGCAGAAAATCCTCAAGGACAATATTTTGAGTTTGGGCTTGTAAACTTACAGGAGCACAGGCAAAAAACATACAAAAAAGTAAACTTAAAAATAAAAACCGGAAATTCATAGAAACACTTAGCTTTCTTAAATCCGCACCAACAAAAATTTAACCATAACTGCAGTAGTCTAACAATCGGCTTATTGTTAATCAAGTTATTTGAAAATCAATATTTTCCACTTCTTCACTTGTTTATTTGCCTTTCCCTTTATATACTTGAAGCGTTATGGAACATTCTGATCTGACAAAAAAAGTTTCTTCGAGCTTACCAAATACTTTTATCGGAAATACCGGACGCGGCGCCCCAACCTTTACTCTGCCCGCACAGATTACGGCGACAAGTTCTCTTAACGAAATCCTGGCTTTCGCGCGAAAAGAAAAAGCCAGCGACGTGCATTTATCAGCTGAAAAACCGCTCATTTTTCGCCAATTCGGCGTTTTAAAACATCGGACCACCAAAAAACTTACCGCGGCCCATATCCGCGCTCTTATTGCAACCGATCTTCCACAGGATGTTGTCCAAAATTTTGAAAACAGCGGGGATGCCGAATACGTCCATACCATTGCCGGCTATGGGCGATTTCGCATGACTCTCATCAAACATCGCAACGGTTATGATTTGACCGCACGCGTTATCCCGATGGAAATTCCGACATTTGAACAAACTGGGATGCCCGAGTCATGCAGCAATTTGACGAAGTGGGCGCAGGGATTGGTTCTCATCGCCGGACCGACCGGATGCGGAAAAACAACGACTCTGTCTGTCCTCATTGAAATGATCAATCAAACGCGTCCAGACCACATCATCACCATCGAAGAGCCCATCGAAATTGTTTATCAACCTCAAAAGTGCCAAATCACCCAGCGCGAAATCAACATCCATACCTGTACCAAAGATACAGCTTTGCGTGCCGCGCTGCGCGAAGATCCGGATATTCTTGTCGTCAGCGAACTACGTGACCTTTCGACAATCCAATTGGCCATCAGTGCCGCAGAAACCGGACACTTAGTTTTAGGAACAATGAACACCGTCAACGCGGCGCAAACGATTTCAAAACTCGTCGATTCTTTCCCTGCTGATGAACAAACGGTGATTCGAAAAATGATTTCCGAGTCCTTGCGCGGGGTCATTTGTCAGCAGCTGATTCCCAAGCTTGACGGCAGTGGACTTATTCCCGCTTATGAAGTTTTAATTGTCAATTCAAGTATTTCCAATCTTATCCGTGAGGACAAAATTATGCAAATCCACAATGTCATCTCAACGGGAAAATCGTTTGGCATGAAATTGATGGATGTCTCTCTGGAAGAATTACTTAACAAAGGATTGATTTCAGAAGAAGAAGCGCGGCAAAGAGCAACGAATCCAAAATCCATTGAACAGGAAGTTCCAAGCTAATTATGGCAGCCATCGACAAACTTTTTAATATTCTGATTGAAAAAAACGGTTCAGACCTTCATTTGGAAGAAGGCCAAAAGCCAAAAATCCGGGTCAACGGAACCCTAATGCCGGCCACGGCAGATGTTTTAACTGCCGAAAACATGCTGACGCTTCTCTCTGAGATCGCAGAACCCAACGACTGGAAACATTTTCAATCGCACGGAGACCTTGATTTTGCGTATTGCTATAAAAATGACTCGCGCTTTCGGGCGAATTATTTTAGGCATTTTTTTGGATTAGGCGCAATCTTTCGTTTGATCCCCTCCAAACTACGCACGCTTGAACAGTTAAACCTTCCCGAATGCATCAAAGAGTTTACAAAGCTCCGTTCAGGTCTTGTCTTGGTCACCGGTCCGACAGGCAGCGGTAAATCCACAACGCTTGCGGCCATCATTGATTACATTAACCAAAACTTTAGCAAAAAAATTATCACCATCGAAGAGCCAGTCGAATTTACGCATGTCAGTAAATCCTCGCTTATCACCCACCGTGAAGTGGGCAAAGATACAGCTTCTTTTGCGATGGGTTTGCGAACAGCCATTAAAAGCGATGTCAATATTATTCTCGTCGGGGAAATGCGCGACCGCGAAACGATCGAACTGGCTTTGACGGCCAGCGAAATGGGAATTTTGGTTTTTGGGACATTACATACCAATTCCGCAGCCAAAACCATTGACCGGATTATCGACTCGTTTGGGTCCAGCCAAAAAAACCAAATCCGAAGTATTTTGGCCAACAATCTTAAAGCAATCATTGCCCAACAGCTACTGCCCAGCGTCGACCAAAGCTGCCGCTATGCGGCATACGAAATTCTTATTCGCACAACCGCCTTAGGCAACATTATTCAAAGCGGCGAAAGCCTGCGGCTGACAAATGAAATTCAGATGAATAAAGCCAAAGGGATGATTTTGATGGATGACTCGCTGATGGAACTTGTCACGTCGGGCAAAATCTCTAAAGAAGCCGCGTATCTTAAAGCGATCAACAAATCAAGATTTAGCAATCTTCCGGCATCCGGCACAGCAGCCTTATAAAACTTCGTCCTCGTCCTCTTCTGACTCAACGGCAACGTCTTCTTTAAGACCCGTCCGCTTTAGGTCGCGATGATACTTGATCTTTTCGAGCAAAAGATCCTGACTGCGTTTAAAAACCTTGATGACTGTTGTTTTCATTGCGGTAACATCCTCGTCGCATTTTTCGCTGACGACAATGTCCTGTAAATGCGGAGCCTTAAGGTCCAGACGCACGATTGTGCTGTTGGCTTTTTGATGATGCTTGCTTTGCTTTTCAAAAAATACATGGCATTTGGTAATATCAGGACGGATTTTGATAAGCTTTTCAAATTTTTCTTGTATCAATGTTTCAAGTTTTTCACTGCGGACCAAATCATGAAAAGTGATTTCTAATGGATTTTTCACATTCCCCTCATTTCGTTGGTGATTAAATGAACTCTAATACAGGAAATATCATAACAAAAGAAAAACCCCCTGCAAAATATTTCTTTGCAAAGGGCTTTTTGTTCAAAAAACTCAATGCGATCAATGGGCGCAATTCTTTAATTTTACATCAACGCCGCAAATATGCTTGACCAGCCATCCTTGCGCAGTTTTTAAAAGTTCATTGGCTAAAGCTTCGCTGTATCCTTCGGTTTGAAAACGTTGCGAAAAAGTTTGATAAACTTTAAGAAATTCGGCGTGCGCGACCTTATTTTCGGCAGCAGCCGGACATTTCATCCGATCCATGCAACCTTCTTCAAAAGTAAAATGAGTTTTGACATAGTTACCCAAAAATTTTAACGTTTCGCCGATCGTTGCCTCAGCGGTCTTATTGCGGACGGCTGCTTCAAAACCGTTAATAATATCAAAGAGTTTTTGATGCTGGGCATCGACCTCAGGCTGCTTGGTTAAAAACGTGTCATTCCACTTTAACATAGCGTATCCTTTCTTTGAGTTGTAAGGAATTTACCCACCCGATTGCTGCTAATTGACAGCTATCTTAAAAAATCTTTGGGCTGCAAAAACGACAACAGAAATAATCCCTATACCTAAAAACCCAGCAAAAATCGTTGAGAAAGACGCATCACCAATAAACGTTGTCTGGTAGTCTTGAAAAAGAGCTGGAAACACTGACCCGCGAAATTCCAAAAAAGATAATTTCGCAGCAACGGACTCTAAACCGTCCGGAAAACTGCTGGCAAACGGACTAAAGAGAGCGGCCACAATGGCAACACCAAAAGACGCAAATGCTATTGTATTTTTATTCTTCTGCCAAACACAAGCTAAAGAGGATAAAAGAAACACAACCCCCACGGTCAATAGCCCTTCCCCCACACCAATAAGCGCATGAACAGAAAGCATCGCCACAAATACTTTGTTAAGCGCAACAGCGCCGGCAGAAGCGATTTCTATTGAACAGGCTGTGGCGGCGATAACAACGGAAACCCAAGAAGCCAAAGCAAGTGCCAAAATTTTAGGAACATTACGCTCTTTTAACCACTCTAAAAAAATACCTGACGCAGCCGATCCCAAAAACGCCATGTTCAGAATGTTTGCCCCAAGCGCATTGACTCCTCCGTCACCAAAGAAAAACGCCTGCACCGCTAAAACCAAACTGACCGACAAAACTGCAAACGGCACACCCAAAAGGGAAACGGCCAAAACGCCGCCTAATAAATGGCCGGATGTTCCATTGGCAATCGGGAAATTTAACATCTGCAGGGCAAAAATCATAGCGGTCACGGCCGCAAATTGAGCAGAAGAAGGCTTGCTATCAACCTTATACGCAGCAAAAGCCGTAAAACTTAAACCAGCGGCACCCACGGCAAAGGTAACAGGGCAAACTGTCCCATGTAACATCGAAGCCGGAATATGCATGTTGCCTCCTTAAAATTCCACTTATTATCATCTGAAATACAATTTTAAAAATCTTAACACTCTTTATTGAGCCGTCAAATAAATTCTCTGTTTAATTCAAAATAAGGTTCAAATATTCCCGGAAAGGTAAGCTTTTCGAAGCGCTGGCGTAAAACGTTCGATCGCATAACGAAGCATGGTCCGAGGCATCCTTTGGTAATGCTTGCGTAAAAATTTTTCCTGCACCGGCTGATCTCTCTTGCCGACTTCGCGCAGCATCCAGCCGACCGCTTTGTGAATCAGGTCATGCTCATCGCCGATCAAAATCTCGGCGATTAAAAAAGTTTCCTCAAAACGTTTTTGCTCAATAAAATAAAACGTCGCAATAATCGCGATCCGCCGCTCCCACAAAGACTCAGATTTAACCAAACGAAAAAGGACGTCTTTGTTCTTTTGATAAAGATGCGCACCGACGATGTATTTAGCGCTCAAGTCAACCAAGTCCCAATTGTTGACATAGCGCGTATTCTTTAAATAAAAATCATAAATCTCCTGACGCAGACTTTCAGCAGAATTTTTAAACCGCAGAACAAGGATGAGTAAAGCAAGCAAACGTTCTTCATGAATTTTAGAATGCAAAAGCTGGCTCAAATCACTGAAGCTAAGCTGAGAATGTCGTTTGGCAACAGAGCGTGACGCAGGAACTGTTACGCCTAAAAAAACATCGCCATGACCATATTGCCCGGGAGCTGTTTTGAAGAAACGTTGGAGGACTTTTGCTTTTTCTTGACTGGCAAAAGCTTTAAGATCTTTTCGTATTGTCTGTAATGATTTTGTCATCGTTGGTAAATTGGCGGTCTTCTGGTTTTAAATACCGATAGAGATTCTCAACCTTTTCTCTGGCCCACGGGGTGCGGCGCAAGAACGTCAAACTCGACTTGATGCTCGGATTCTTCCCAAAACAATTGATTTTGATGCGGCTGTAAAGACCTTCCCACCCATGCTTCTTTAGAAGTCGAGTGAGGATCATCTCAAGCGTTACACCGTGAAAGATATCTTTATTTTGCTGTTGCATTTTTTAAAATTGAATTATTCGTCGTTATTTGTCATTTTGAAAATGCCGGCAGCCAACGCTCCACCGATGAAATTCGCGACAATAAAAATCCAAAGATTACTTAATTTGCTTAGTCCCATGACCGTTAATCCAATGGCGACCGCTGGATTAATCGCACATCCGGAAATGTTACCTATGGCATACGCACCGGCCATTAGCGTAAAGCCGATCGCTAATCCATAATTTGAATTACCTGCTGTCGATTTGGCGGTTGCGACATTTAAAACAACATAAACCAAAGCAAAAGTAAAAATGATCTCTGCAATCAAGGCATTTGACGTATTCAAGTTTGCCGCCGTGATAACACTGCCGGCTTTTAATTTTAGGACTAACACAGATGCCATTGTCGCGCCGATCACTTGAGCAATCATATAACACAAAGCATCTTTTGCTTCGCATTTGCCGCGCAGCCATACCCCTAAGGTGACCGCAGGATTGTAATGCCCACCGGAAATGTGTCCCCCCGCATAGATCATGACCATGAGTATCGACCCGATGGCCAAAGGCGCCATTGCCCCTGCCCCCGGCTCAATCACGCAAAGGCCAATAACAAGAAGCAAAAAAAACGTGCCGATCAATTCAACGATATACTTTTTCATGTCTCCTCCATGATTAACAAGAAATTATTTTAGTTTTTGAAAAATGATTATATTAACTTTGGCGTAAATTTCTAGTGCTCTTTATGTTTCGTTTTTTACTCTGAAGGCGCACCGTGAGCGGATCTTTTTCTTTTCTTAAGGGGAAATCAAATCCCTTTAAAACGCACCCCACGCCACCGGGATAGCAAACGGCTTTTCTTCGTCGGCACGAATCATCTTCTTTTCGGTGTTTACAATCCCACATGTACTATTCCAAAATTTAATATTTTAAAACGATTTCTTAAATCCTGGCATTAGACTTACGGTAAATAATAAAATGGCAACGAGACACTAGGAAGCGTCATTGATTAATTTAGATTCGACATCTTATAGTAGCCATCTTCCATATTATTCACCGGCTCGGTTAATCCAAGAATTGGTAAAACATTATTGATCGGTGTTACATTAATGATAATGGGTGCAAAACCGTCAAATCCCATTTCATAAAGATATCGAGTCGCTCTTGAGTCAAAACTTCCAGCTCTCTTGTTACCTTGTAAAATAAGATCAATTTTTTTAAAATCAATCCCACCGACGTCTTGCAAATTTATTCCTTCATCCAAAAGCAAGTCAAGATCGCCATTTATAGCTAAAGGCATCTGTTTTAAACGCAGAAACTTTCGAGACTGGACATCAGCTTCACCTAATACTAAAGTGTCTATTAAATAATATTGTGGTTGCTGGAATGCTAAATCGTCACGAATTTCCTGAAAACGATGCCGCAATTTATCTAAACCCTCACTCGTGATTGACCGATCCTTTAACACACCAATTGTTGAATGGTAAAGATCAGGAATACCTGCGTTAAAGTCCTTAAAATTGGCGCTAACTTCGTTAAACGTTTTTTGTTCAACATCGATTCGTTCTTGTGCTGATAACTGCTTGACGCTTTGTTTAATTCTGTCATTTGCAATCGGGCCAGAGATTGCCTCAATGGCGCGTTTCTTTAATAACTCTAAGTCGCTTTTGATCAATGTTCGCAAGGCATCGACCTCTGGTGACATGACTTCATATTCTAAGATAACATACCCGTCAGCCATCAATCGAGGCCCAATCAATTTAATAACAAAAGGACTCATTGCCGCGGCATTTTCTGATAATAATCCAGCGACATCATCAAACTTGGAACGTAACTCGCCTGAGCTTCTTTCATAAAAAGCAAGTTGAATGAAAGCATCTGATGCTGGAGTGAAAATACTGTTTGATACTTCTTCGTCTCTAAGTGATAAGGTTTCTCTCGCGATACGCGTGACTTTGTCAACCAGCGAATCAATTCCAGATATGCCTTTTGTGGGAAAAAAAGCAAGCATTTCTTTACCTTCCCAGCGCATATTCTTTCCAATATTTTCCTGAAAAATATTAAAAAAACTACCATTTTTGTCAGTAATAACATCATCCAATCGTTTGTCTGCCTCTTCAATAATTGTAACAGCACGCTGTTTCCCCTCCTGAAACGACGGACTTTCAAAGGATATCATTTTATCCATTATATATTTGGTATCTGCAACTCGATTCTTTAATCTATTGATTTCTGCTGCATACCAAGCGCGTAATTCAGGTGATGTAGCAGAGTTCATCTGTTCACTTATTGTTTGAATCGCCTTATAAACAGTTACTAAGTACCTATGATATGGCGCCGCAAGCAAGAAAGCCGTATCTCTCGAATTACCAAAGTTATTTGAAAGCTTATCCCACACGCGCCATAAATAATTATCTGCTTCCTGAATATTCTTTCTCCATTGCACAGATTTAGCGATCCGTTCATTACCACCTGTTTTAAAAATTTCAACCAATTCTTCAATTCCATATTCGAATATATCGTTAGGATTACGAAAAAATGGCATCTTTCCAGCCGCGCTCAACATCTCTCTAGCTAAAGGACGTTGTGCTCGAATGGCGATATGATGCCCATCTTCTCTTAATGTTCTCTCTACTTTATCAAGTTGCAATGCTCGAATAAGATTAGGATAAGGTTGCAGTCTCGGCAGAAGTTCTTTTTCTTTTCTTTCTTGCTCACGCATACGTTGAAGAATTTCTGGGAAAACTTCTGCTACATGCTTATCAATTTCTTCAAGATTCTGATTGTTCATTAACCACGCATAATGTTCCGCAGTAATTCCGGTTTCCTTAATAAATATTTTACGGACAAAAGAACTTATAAAATAATAAATGTCTGGGTATTTATTTTTTATTGTCGTCAAGTCATCACCTAAATCGATATTTTTTGTTCGGGAGGCCATACGAAGAGCAGATAGAAAACTTTCCCACTCTCCATCCTGATTTGAGGGGACGCTTTGTTGTTGAAACATAGTAAAAAGAAGTTGATAATACTCCGTCGTCTCATCTAAAAGATCTATATGTTCTTTATCTCTCTTATATTTAGTTGACCAACTAACGATGCGCTCATCTAGTAACGGAGCCATCTGTTTCACATATTCAGAAAAATCTTGTGGATTTGCAGTATTTTGTAGACTTTTTAATTGTGGCTCCCTTCGCAGCATCTCAAGCACAGTTGCAACTTCCATATCCCGATCTCTTGAAATGTTCAGTAAATATTTGGGGTCTAGCGTCCCAACTGCGGCAGCCTCAAGTGCCGGTAATGCTAAATGATCAACGTACGCCGTCTGTCGGGTAATAAAAAGTTCGTGGTCTACTGCTCCAAGCCAATATGCGATATGCATCCACATAAATCCATCAATAAGGTGATCCATAACTTCACGAATATTATCAGGATTGAGCTCTTTTAACCCTTCAAAATATTTTTCAAACTCCTCAAGTCCGCTTAAACGATCATTATAAAGTTCCCATAAATCTTCGATGGTTAAATCTTTTAGTCCAGCTAGAAAATAAAAAATGGTCGATTGATCATCATCAATAACTTGATTAAATAACATCCCATCTCTAAAAACCCGTTTTTGAGTTTTTAGTTCAAAAGGCCGTCTGTTTTTATATTTTTCGTTCAAATATTTTGTCAATCTATCCCATGCGGCATAATAATAATCAATTTGAAATGTGGTATAAAAAGCTGACCTCATCCGCAGATTACCATCAAAGTACCTTCTAAAGACGGCTGGCCAATCTTGCATAGAGTCTGAAAAATGCCTCTTTAATTCATGCGGCTTCTGCTGACCTCGTGTTAAGGCGAGGCTTTCAAAATTAGCCCAAATATCATTTGAAATTCTTATGTGCTTTGTTGGAACCTTACCAATATAGATCTTCTGATTAAAAGCATCGAGTGTAACTTCCTGACCATTATATGGCAATAAAAATTGCGTTGCATTAACGACGCCGACGATGCAAGGGATCTTTCCTTCTCTAGAATTATTTGTAGCATGTGCCACCTCCTTACCTTGCTGTGTTATAACACCAGCAAAGTATGGTAATACCGCATTCCACTGATTGTTCGTATTGGGGGCTATGACAATTTTGCCACTGGACTCTTGAAAAGAAGGGATGTGTTGTTGAAAAGAAGGGATGTGTTGATCTTCTGTAACAACCAATAATTGCGCGCTAATAACTCCCGGCTGAGCCGTATCACCTTGCAGCGAAAAGACTACTTGATCCGAAGATAAAGCATTTTCATCAACAACTTCAATATCCACTTCAATTTTTCCAGTTTTGATACCATCCTCTACAGTTTTTACAACCGCATCTTCATCATGTATGTTAAGGGGGCGGACTTGAACAATAAAAATTTGACGGGATTTATCTTTAACATATTCAACATCTATTTGCTCCGCCCAATTATTCTCAATATAAATCGTGTGTATTTGCTCGATTTGTTTTGCGAGATTCAGAACATCATCATCATTTAATGAAGGCAATCCACTTTTTCCGACAAACTCGAGATACTCAGCATCCACATGTTCTGCGCCATCAATATGGATGCTGCGTATTCCATCTTTGTCACCCGAAATGACAATATCCGTCTTATTTCCGATATTTTTCTCAAGGATGTCATGTTTATCCCGAGGGTTTAAACCCACAATCCACCTGTCCTGTCCTTGACCTTCTCCTTGAACAACTGACTCTCCAAGACCCCAATTCCCCACAATCTTATACATTGTTCTCATCGTTTGTTTATCATAAGTATTAATAACGCCGGCCGCCTGTCCATCAATAAATTCTTGCAAAACTACAGCCATCTTTGCATCTTGAATATTCATCCCTCTTGCCATGATAGCGGAAATAAACCCATCATCATATTGACTGGCCCAGACATCTTTTATATGTTCAAATACTTTTTCGATATCAGTAACGTTGAGGTAGCTCTTTCCTAGCCCTGAGCCGGAAAACCCTTTCACATCCTCAACTTTAAAAGCTGAACTGCGTACTGCTATCGATCCACCTAATTGTTTAAAAACAGCTTCAATTTTTTCTTTCATGCCCTGCGGCAGTTCAATCGCACGAATTTTTTCCCTAATTTTAGCTGCAATGCCATTTCGTTTCTCAACATCATCCGTCTGATTTATTTGATTAATGAGCTCTGATATTTCTGAATTTCCTAATACATATTTATCAAAAGCTGCGGTGGAAATAGCAGCTGTTTTGGGAATATTTAATTCTTTAATATACTTTTTAAGTATGCGTAATCGTTTTAAATTACCCCCCTTTGCCCCAGCCAAATCCATGTCTTGCAATAGAACGCTGTCAACGCCAATGACATCCTCTGTGGGATCCAACCATAAGTCCCTATCTTTTAAATACGGCAATAAAAGATCCAACGCAAACATATTGGGAGACGTTTCAAAATTATTAAGCATTTCATCGATCGAAGTAAATTCAATTTGATCAGAGTCCCAAGTTGTCAAAAAATCACCCAAACTTTTTAACTCTGTATCTAAAAAACCTCCTTTTTTAATAGCCGCAATCGCTTTTTCGCGATTATCTCGATCCGCAGTCGCTTTCTCTAACAAAGCTTTTTTTTCTTCGGGATTAATACGATAAATAGCCAGCCTAGATTTGTTCTTCTCATATACTGGATAAACATAAGGAATTTTTGACAACTCTTGCAGACGATTGGCAATGTCTTTTACCTGCTCTTGCGATATTCCGTCTTGCAATGTATAAACTATAGCTGATTTTTTTATAGGATCATATTCAACAGCTATGCCATTTACCGGATTATTGTACGTAGTCGACATCTTTTCAACTGCAAGTTCAAGAGCTTTTTCTTCGGCATCACTTAGCGCATAAAAGTCATATGAAACTAGTTGATCTTTAAATTCTTTAGAAAATAATTCTATTCTGTTTAAATCTACATCAACTATTCCAAACTCTTTGTTGATCGCCTGCTGAATACTTTCTTTACCAGATAAGTTTCCATTTGCCGAAACGGCAAACTTACCAGCAAAAAGACGCTTATAGGGCCCTCTTTGAGGCAAAAGAACTTCCCGACTTTCGTCATCAAGTAAAATGATCTGGGTTGGAGTTCGCTGCCCACCATTTAAAAAAAGATACTGACTTGAATTAACAGCTTTTGTCATGACTTTTGCCATATAGTATAAGCTTAAAACCAAACCATCTTTATCTACCCCATTCTGCGCAATATATAAAAGTAATTCATTTATAGCACCCTCAATATCCTTTGAAGAATCTTTGAAGTTTTCGTCTGCAAGGGCCGCTCTTACCCTTTTTAAAGTAGATATGGCTTGCTTTACACGCGGATCATTCAAGTCATCCCAAGCACCACTTTCTTTACTATTAACCTCCGACACATTAACTACGGGACTACTGCTATTTTGAAATTGAGGATTCAAACGTACCGAAATCTTGTAATCTTTCCCTATCGGATTTATAGCGCTTTCGTTCAAAGTCCTAATCAAAGGTACATTTTTCATTGAAAAATTATCTATTCCGCCAGCGAAATATTTTTTTGGCACCACCTCGATACTAGCAGTATTACTCTCTTCCTTAATGTAATTAAATACGCCTTTCTTGTAGGCTGAAATATAACGCTGATAAATATCTTCTTTTAGTGCTTTTTCATCGGAGATTACACCGGAAATCTTATTTTTACCAAGATATGCCTCCGCAAGAAATGTATTGGCAATCGACTCCCGATACCATTTAGCTAAAATCATGGCATGATAAATTTGACGAATAGCGGTAAAATTTTTACCTTCATTAATTTCTTTTTCAATCGCAGGAACAACAATTTCACGCATTACGTCTTTAACTAAAGCTGCCTTTTCATCCGTTATTGTCGTCGATGGTTTCTGCATCATAGATTTATGATCGCTATCTAACATGACTTTGAGCTTAGCTTTAGTCACATACACTGCATTACCTTTTTCAAATATTTCAGCTTTTTCAGGCATTATCCAAACTTTATTAAACATATCCAATGGGATATCAGAAGTACCAAACTTGGTCTGTGCCTGAGCGTATACCCGTGCCCAGAACTCTTTTCCTAAAGTCTCTTCGGGATACAATAACGATGATGCAAGTTGTTTTAGAATATAATCTTGCGCCAGCATATCGCGTCCCAAAACAGTTTGGCCAAGTTGATTATCAATGACCCGATCTTTCTCATAAGGAGAAAGATTCACCCAAAGCTGATCTTCTGGAACAGTTATCGCAGCAAGAAAGTATTTAGTTATCTTTTGACTCTGCTCATTAATGACAACAGGGTCAGTCGAATCATTCCCGGAATCAATTATGAAGTCAAAATTAAGAGGTTGGTCAGGATAGACGATGAGTCCTTTAATAAGAATCGGCGTGAACGCTTCAGATGTTAAAACCATGGCCCCCGGTTTAGGCAAAGCCTCGATGAAAGTACTTTGGGCATAGACAAAGCTAGAGCCTAAAATTAAATTAACAACAAGTATAAAGCTGATAATTCTTTGTGAAGGCTGAACGATTTTTTTCTGAAACATAAGCGTCTCCTTACAAACAAATAAACTATTCTGACAAAATGCTGGAATAGGATTTGCTGACGACAAAAGAATAAGGTTTAGAGAGCGTAAAAGAAGAAATGGTCTGCTAGAAGAAGCTTAAATATAATATGTCAAATTACAAAATATATCAATAGGGTACACAAACGGCAGACAATAAATTCCAACTAAAGAAGTCCTTGGGTTTTAAAGTAGTCTTGGACCATTTTTTTAGCAACAACACCAGAGGGGTTTTTGCCACCGGTAATATTGCATGCGAATACATACGTCGACCCGTCATGCTCAACAAAACCGACAAACCAGCCTAAATTCCATTTTTTATCAGCCCCCATACCTGAGCCGGTCTTGCCGTAAAGCGTCCCTTTTTGGGTTTTTTCAACCTGCATAATATCACGTAGTATCGAAATATTCTTTTGAGAAAATGGAAGCTCCCCATCCAAAAGCTTGTTTAAAAGCGTAACCTGTTGCTGAGCGCTGACCTTTATCGATGTTGCATCTGTCCGAGCAAGCCAAAAAATATCTACCCCAGCTGAAATATCCTGCGAGCCATAACCGATCTTTTCAATATATTCCTTCATGCGTTCTTTGCCGATTTGCCGAGCCAAAATCTGATATGCCGGCACGGCCGAAACCCCAAACGCCTCGCGCAGGGTTAAGTCCTGATTCCACCCCTGAATCTCACGTTTAACCCCATCCCAGATATACCACGGCTCATCAGCTGATTTAATCAACCCAAGCTCTAAGCCAATTAAAGTATTGTAAATTTTAAAAGTCGAGCATGGCGATAGAAGCTCGGCAGCACGAACCGGATTGACATTAGTCGTCAACCCGGTTGAGCGATTATAAATGACTAATGCCATACTATAATCATTAGCGTCAGGCTTATCAATTTCTTGGGCATTAAGGGTTACAGGGAATAAAAATATAACAAAAAACCAAACGCTGATTTTCATACGAAATCTCTCCATCGCTGGTGTCAATTAACAATAAAAAAGCAGCCAAAAATATCGGCCTTTTATATTAGCTCCCACTTACCTAAACTTGTTTTTTGACCCCTTAACCCCAATTCAAGTCATAACTGACACTTCGACCTTGGCCCTCAGGTCTCTGAACCAACACCTTTTTTTCAACCAGATCCGAGATCTCGCGGAACGCCGTAGCGCGGCTCGTCTTGGCCAGAGAAACATATTTTCTGGTCGTCATTCCTCCATCAAACTGCCCATGTCCGGCATCCAGCAAACGGTTAACGGCCTTTCGCTGGCGTTCATTCATGTCCGTCTGGCTATGCCTTTGCCAAAATTCTGCCTTAGCCAGAACGTTAGCGATGATGGTCTGTGACTTCTCCATGGCGCGGATCAGGCACCCCAAGAACCACTCCAGCCATTCTGTAATATCGCTCTTGCTTTGAGAGCATTTCTCAAGGATGTCATAATAGGCGTTTCTTTCTTCCATGATCTGGGATGAAAAGCTGTAAAAACGAAGCTGCAGTTTTTCATCCTGAGCCAAGGCCATATCCGTTAAAGCCCGTGTAACGCGGCCATTGCCGTCTTCAAACGGATGGATCGTCACAAACCAGAAATGCGCGATTCCCCCTCGCAAAAACCCCTCTTCTTTTCCCAGACTTTCTTGCCACCAAGTAAGAAAACTCCTGATTTCGTCGTCCACTTTTTCTGGAGGCGGCGCTTGAAAATGGACTCGCTCGCGACCCACTGGTCCCGAGACGACTTGCACATCGCCCGAGCGCCATTGCCCGGCACGGATCTTGTACAATCCAGAATAACCGGTCGGAAACAAAGCAGCCTGCCAACCCTTCAGTCTCTTGGCAGTCAAAGGCTTATCGTAATTTCCGGTCGCATCCAGCAAGACTTCAACCAGCCCGTCAATGTGACGCTCGGAGCGAGGCAAACCCGCCTCATTCAAGCCCAAATGCCGGACAACAGATGAGCGGACCGAATCCCGATTTAAGACTTCTCCTTCAATGGCAGAGGTCTTGACCGCTTCTTCGGTCAGGATCTCGGCCTGCGCCTCGGATGTCAAATTCAATCCCAACGCTTTAACTCTGGCCAAAATTTTCCCTTGGGTCTGTCGCGCCTTTCCTAATAGAGGCAAAAGCCTGCTGCTATCCCAGGTAAAATCGCTCCAGTTCTTGTTTTGCCAGATATATTTCGAGCTATTGACTGCCATTTTTGATCCTTTCCTTAATACAATAAAGCGGCTTAATCGCTTCATCTTGTGAGGCAATTATAGCCGCTTATCGCTTCAAAAACAAGCCCATTGTTGCTTCTTTCAGGTTAAACTCCACTATCCCCGTTTGAGGAAAAGGCAGATCGTCTTTATCCATCGCATCTTCTTTCGACGGTGCCGGGTTCGGGCGTGAAGGTGGCACTTTTGGAAACGTTCTCTTCTGTCTCTCAATTTTTCCGATATCGGAAGAATTGCGTGAAGCTCTCCCGTTCGCTTCAGGGACTCCTTCTTCCCTTCGGGGACTCAGTCGCAACTGCGCCCTTCGTTCGCAGGGGTCCAAACCCTATGTGATTTAATAAAAAAGGTCACCTTCCGTTGACCTTTTCTTATTAAATTAACTCCCCCAAGTGGACGAATTTTGTAACTGGCTTATTTCAACACCTCAGCCTCTAGTTTTCGCCAGTATTCCTCAAGATTCGGAGTTATCTCCTCAAGTCGCCACAGATTTGTTAAAGTTCTAATAATCATCCCTCTGGCGGCTTCTTCTGGGTCTAGCTCAACAAAATTATCCTCAAGCCCGTTCATGTGCTTTATAGAGTTTTTTGAACCATTTATAAAATCTCTGGCAAATTTCTCAGTTATATCGGCTTTAAATAGAACTTTGCTTACTGCGACAAATGCCTTAACCTCAGATTCCAGTGAATTTTCAACGCCTTTCGCGACTAAACATTGACCAAATATTTCCTCGCTTGCTCCTGCAAGATGTAAAGCACCAAAGAAATCTTTTTCATCATTTAGCTTTATAGCTGTTTCGAGAAACCCGAATGCTATAACCTTTTTCTCAAATCTTTCAATTTTTACCATATGGTCGCATTAAACCACATTTTTAATTACCTTACAAGATGGAAAGTTCGGGCATCCCCATAGTGAAATAGGAACATTTCCAAATGTACCGGGTCTAATTTTGTTTTAGCAGCGCCACTTCCCCTAAAACTTATTCCCAACCCGGTACGTTTAGAAATGTTCCGTTTTTCTTTTTCTAGGCGAGCAAAAGAAAGGCCGTTATAATTATTATCATTGCACTTTTTCTAAAGGCCGACATCAAGAAGTTGGATATATTCCCGAGAATCGCTTGGCTGATATGTTTGAAGATAGTGTCCGTGCGGTTACATTGCAAGAGCCCGTCTATCTTTGGTTAAAGAAATTGGTCTGGGAAGCTTCACAAGACCGGGCTAAATTTCAAGATAATCGCCTCACAACGCTTCAAACACAATTAAAACAGGGTCAAGACCGCCTAAACAAATTATTCGATCTAAAACTGGATGCAGAGATCAACGATGAAATGTTTAAATTTAAATACAATGAACTGAATGAAAATATCGCATCAATCAAATCTCAGATCAAGCAAACCGAGACTTTAAATCCAAATTTCTACGAAGATGGCTTACAAACCCTCGAACTCTGCAAATCATTATATCCTGAATATGTTACGAGAAATTACGATGGCAAGGCTGAAGTCCTTAAAAAAGTAGCTTCGAACTACATCATAAATGACGTAACTATATGCCCTAAATACAGAAAGCCCTTCGACCTAATGGCCAAAGGGCTCTCTTACTCACTAAAGCTCCCCGGGCTTGACGTAAAACGAAAGCTACAACTCAAGCACGTTGAACTACTTGTGCGAATGTACAAACGGCGCACAAGAAGCTGGGAAATATCATTTGGACTCCCATTCCCCGCACCTGAACAAAAACAAATCAAAGAACCCAAAAATATCGCCAAATTCGCCTATGATGTCCAGACTTATCTAACGCTAAGCCCTAAGCATTCTCAATCTGATGCCGCAAGACATTTTAAAGTCTCAAGAGCTCGAATATCTCAACTACTTAAGATCGCAAATAACCTACACCCTCAATTATTCAAAAAACTGATTGAAACAGACGATTCTTTTGAGCTTAAAAAACATTCAGGAAAATTTCTTTTAAAATGCGTAAACCACCTTACCTCTTAATGATTCGTCTAATAACCAGCCAAGCACCCCAACCCAAAAATAACCAGAAAGCAATGGGAATTATAAAGGCAAAAACAATAATTATCCCATTAAAAGTGTTAACAAAAGTTTCTGCTGATACATGGAGAGTTTCATTAAATTTGTCACCAAAATTAATTCCACTAAAAACACGAATACGCGTCTCATAAAAATATACACTTACTGTGGCCATATCAGTCTGTTGATCTAAAAATTTAATCTTACCTTCCAAAGATTCAATTTCAGAACCAACTCGAGCCATTTCTTTTTCAACTTCAAGAATGTCTTTGACTTCTCTCGCCCTCTCATCAAGAATTTTAATCAAGCGATCTTTAACAAGTTTATAATTTTGCAATCGGGCTTGTAGATCAACATATTGTTCAGTAACATCTTCACCAGTTTTTCCCTCAGATTCTACATCGCCTAATATTTTTATGTCTCTTAGAATATTATCTAAATCTTTCGGTAGAATCTTGAAAACAATACTTCCGGTTTTTGCCCCTCCAGAAGACCTATTAAGGCTTGAATTAACAACAATCCCATTGGATTTCGTAATAATAGATGAAATATCCAACTGTACTTGCTGGGCGTCTTTTACTTTAAGACTTACATTGGCATTCCTAATAACTTTACGGATGATTTGACTATTAGAGGAATTAACTGTTGAAGATGAAATAGTTTTAAGACTTTGGGATGTTGCACCATAGGAAGATCCTGAATAATAAGGCTCATACTGCGAACCAATATCATCGGAAGCAGACTTTAACCTTCCTTGAACACCTCTTTTGACATACGTCTGCAATAAAATAAAAGCCAAAAAAAGAATTGCCACAATACCCATGATACTGAACATTGTTTTCTTAGTGTTCATTACAAAATCTCCTTTCTCATGGTTAAATGAAAATGGACGGTTCCCAAACCCAGGGTTTGTTAACCGTCCACTCCGAAAAAAGAACTCCCCACAACAGACGTTAAACGCACCCCGTTATGTTTTGCGTCCCAAAATTACCTCCCCACAACAGACGTTAAACGCACCCCGTTATGTTTTGCGTCCCAAAATTACCTCCCCACTACGGACTCGGAACACTACAAGAGACACCTCTCCAAGTGCAAGGAAATACATATACTTGTGAAAATGTACCGGCACCGCGGAAAGGGCACTTCCATCAGTTTATACGATCCCTTGCCCTCCCGGCCCCTGCCGCCCCCGCCAGTCTACAAGAATATCGTAGCCATGGCCGTCCAAGTACGGGAATATCTGGTAGAAAACCCTCAAAGAACACAAACCGCCGCTGGAAACCATTTCGGCGTCACCCGGGCCCGGGTATCCCAGCTCATAACCATCATCGAAAGCCTCCCGGATGACTTTATTTCTATCATGAAAACAACCAAAGATCAATCACTGCTTAAACGATTTTCTGGTAAAACACTGCTTCGCATTGCCGCCCTCAACACTTCGGAACAAAGACGGGCTTCCATTTAAACTATTTACTCTGAAAAACAGCACACAATAAACTTGTAACGCAAAACACGTCATTCACACTGGCATAGTCTCATAAAATCTGAGAGTGAAAGAAGAACATTTCCGAATGTACCAGGTCTAATTTTGTTTTAGAGGCGCCACTTTCCCTAAAAATTATTCTGAACCTGGTACGTTTAGAAATGTTCCGTTTTTCTTCTAGCAGAGAGGAAGTTTTGCAACTAGTTAAATAAGTGAAATTAACGTCTTACACGTAAACTAAAGGATATTTCTCGATATTTCTTAATGATTCCAAATGCAGATCAACATCCAAATCCCGCCAATATAAATGAAAATCGCCCAATAATTGGACATTATGAATCTGGGCTACTGTCCCCTTTTCAAACCAAGGAAACTCTTGATACGAAAGAAAATATTCCACATCTTTAGCCAATAACCAAATACCATTGGGCGTTATCTGGGTAACTTCAACTTTTAAAGTGCTTCTTCCAGGATTTTTCAATTTCATTTTTTCGTTCCTCAACGATTCTTTGTATTACTTTTAATTGTTTGGTATTTAAACCATACGATTCTGCCAAAGCAATAACTGGCTCCAACCAAAATTTTGCTTCTCCGTTTGGCGAATAAACATGCACGTGAATTCTTGCCTCTTCACGTGAGAAAAAATAAAAACGATATTCCCTATACTGGAAAACTGTTGGACTCATATTGACAAAAGTATACCACAATTTAAAAATAGAATGATTAAAATTTTAACTTCGAACTGCACCGTAAATGATGCAACTCTATATCCCACAATAAGAAAGCCCTTCAACTATATAGCTGAAGGGCTTCTCTGCACTAAAAAACTCCCCCAAGTGGACGAATTTTGCAACTGGCTTTATACAGAACAAGTCACTTCTTTTGATTTAGAACTTCAATGCTTCGACCACACTTAGTATTTTGTCTACGTCTTCCTTTGAAGAGTTGCCATAATCAAAACCAAAGGTATAACCTTTATTGACAAAAACAACACGAAAAAAATACATGGATTCTTCTTTCAACGAAATTTTGTAATATAAATATCGGGCATAAACATTATCAATGGTTATTTCTTTATTTTCAACAACACTGCCTCCGGTCGATTTTACTTTATATTCAGCAATGCTTTCAAGCCCAGAGGTTATCCGCGCTTTAATTTCATCTAATGTTTCTACTCCGGAGACTGCTTTGAACTGAATTACAATACCTCCTCCATTAGGTGGCGGAGGTAAAACTAAAACCTTGCCGGGCATTTCTTGCCCTCTCCAACCGTCGGGCAGACTTATCTTGAATAAGCCATCTTTTTGTCGATACTCTGCTTCAGAAGCCAAAAGAACTGATGGCATAATAAAAAGCAAGATTATAAATAATAAAATATTTTTCATTTTAGTCCTCCTTAGAATATAAATAAAAACCCGCTGCAAGTATATCACTCACAACGGGTTTTATCAAATTAACTCCCTGCTCACCCCCGAAATCCGAACTTTTTCTATGAGGTCATTTTAGGCTTGACCAATGTCAAAAATGGTGAACGGTGGATAATATTAAATTAAATATCCTTTTATTTCAAATCCAACCAGAGAGCACATTTCCACTAAAATTACGCCACTTGAATTTTGTTGTGAGAGTTGAAAAATTTTAGAATGCGTTCTTTGACGCTTTTAGTGAGCGGCACTGCTTCCATTCTAACCTTATAACCAACAAATAAAAGCACCTTTTCTAGCGTGGCTACACTGCTAAATTCGCCGCTTTCAATATTCGAAATATGCTGTTGAGTAACACCGATCCTTTTAGCCAATTGTCCTTGGGTGAGCTTGTGTCTGATGCGGTACCCGACAATAGGTTTTACTATTTCAAGTTTCTGTTCTTCCAGCTCCCAGAGTTCTTTGAAATACGGGTCTTTCAATTGTTCCTTCAGGTAATCATCCACTTTCCTTGTTCTAATTTTAATCATGTCAAAATTCCTCCAGGAATGCTTTTCTACGGTTAATCGCCAATTCGATCTCTTTTGGTGGCGTCTTCTGGGTTTTCTTTAAAAAACCATTCGTAAAGATTATATACTTATCTTTTATAAAAAAATACAAAACTCGAACTGCCCCTTCTTTACCTATAAAACGCAGTTCATAAATATCATTACCTAAATATTTACAAAATGGGGATGAAAGCTTAACTCCAAATTCCTCTAACAAAGAACGAACGTATAAAAACTTTTGCAGTGTCCGCATATTCAAGGAATCCAAAAATTCCTCAACCGGCGACCTTCCGGAGCTTGTAGTATAAAACTCTGTCACATATGGCATGGGTCTGACCTTTTTAAGGTATATAAGTAAATACTTGTAATGTCAACTTGAGATTTTACTTTTCCGCAACTTCTTAGGTAAATCAGCTTTTGATCGAATGTCCTCATTAGTGGATTCATCGCGTTGTTTTTTAACGCTTGGGTTCTCATTTTTTAAATACAAATAAGCCCCTTTCGCAAGCAGCTCACCGATTTTATCCAATCTTTGAGATATGGGTATATCTCGATACATAAAAACCCCTTGATGGAAAGTTCCTTCAAGAGGGCTGAAAGAAGTTTGGGATATTGTTAGAAAAATCTAAACAGCAACGTTAATTAAGGGACTTTTTACTACTTTTACCGACAGGGGGTATCGGAATATTTTGATAATTACTACTGACAATAAAATATTATCAAATGATTTATTTATGTCAATTAAATTCTTAACCCTTCGAAAGTGCAACGTCCGGCTGGACATTCAATTGGCTTAAGATCGGCAGGGTTTGGGCATTGATGGGCATGATTATTTGACTAGGAGAACCACTCCCTGAACATTGACTTAGAGCGAGGTGCAAAAACATGAAAACAAACGTCAAAAATGAACTCATTAAAAGGAAGTTTTTCAGACGGTTACAGCAAGCCGAAGGCTTGGCGGACTCAACTATTGACTGCATAAACAAGGCAATCGTGGTCTTTGAAGCCTTCACGAAAAACGCCGATTACACCAAGCTAAACCCGGACAAAGCTATCTCTTTTAAGAAATGGCTCGAAAAACAGTCATTATCCTTATCGACCCAGCACGGGTATTTGCGTTACCTCGTCAAGTTTTTTACTTGGCTTTCCGGCGAGCCCGGGTATAAAAGCAAAATCTCAATGGACACAATCGCTTATTTGAAACTATCCCGTAAAGATGAGCGGATTGCCACCCAATACACGCCCCGTAACTTTCCAGCGGTTGAATACGTCCGCAAAATTGCAGACTCAATTAAAGTCAACAATGAAATCGACCTGCGTAACAGGGCTATGATTGCCTTTGCCATTTTAAGCGGAATACGCATTGAGGCGTTAGCAACCTTAACGCTTGGGAGCTTCAATGAAGAAACCTTAATCGTGAACCAGAATCCCCGGGCAGGCGTTAAAACAAAATTTGCCAAGCATATCCTGACAACACTTTTCGCTTTTGACAAAAAACTGCTCGAATATGTTATTGAATGGGTAAAGCACTTGCGGTCAAAAGGATTCGGCTCCCAAGACCCACTATTCCCCCGGGCGAAAGCCGAACATGGCGAAAACAGCCTAACCTTTTCAACCGCTCAAGAAGTCACACCTATTTACTGGAAATCAACAGGGAGAATCCGGGATGTTTTCAAACACCGAGCCGGGGAAGCCCAACCACCTTACTTTCCACCGCACACATTCCGGCACTCTGCGATTGATTCAGCATTGAGGTCATGCAAAAACGGAGCGGAGATAAAAGCCATCAGTCAAAATGTGGGGCATGAACACGTCGCAACAACGCTTCAATCTTACGCCAACTACGACCCCATTACATTGTCAAAGATGATTAAGGGGATTGATTTCGACAGACAACATACTAAAACAAATACAAATAATTCCTATTGACCTGCTTAATATAACGCTATATTCTGCAAGAAAGGATTTTACCCCATGCCAGACCTCATCAAGCAATTAGAAACTTACCGACTCGAAAATAAAATTTCCCAAGAACATCTTGCTGAAAAACTCGGCGTTGCCTTTTCCACGGTGAACCGCTGGCTCAACGGCAAATCAGAACCTAACAAAATCCAAAGCTACCATATTGAAAAACTCTTAAAGGTCAAAAATGCCAAAAAATAATCATAAAGAAGATTCCCGCTCAAAAGCCACCCAAGATGTTGCGGAGCTGGCACGCCTTGAAAAGGAAAGTCAGGAACAAAAACTACCTGAACAGAAAGTTTTATTTAAGGCAGATTCCATCAAGTCCCGTTCTGGCAGACGAGGCGTCCACAATCTCCCAGACCTAACCAATCCCCCGATGGGATTCGACCCAGAAAAGGCATTTGATAGTGTATTTCCGTTCTTAAAACTACCCTATCTCCAACCTAATACTCCAGAGGATATTGTCAGCTTCGGCTCACCAGATGAAGGCGGTTATTTAGACCAGAAGCAGAAAAAAATTCCTCTTAACGCAATTTTCTTTGGCGATAATCTTCATATTTTAAGAGCCCTGCCCTCAAACTGCATTGACCTTATCTACATTGACCCGCCCTTCTTTTCGGGCAGGAACTATAACCAAATCTGGGGCGATGATAACGAAATCAGAACCTTTTATGATATTTGGGAAGACGGATTACCAAGCTATCTTGTGTGGCTCAATGCTCGCCTTTGGGAAATGCGGCGAGTATTAAAAAATACTGGGTCAATATACGTCCATTGTGATTGGCATGCGGCACATTACATAAAATGCGAATTAGACAAAATTTTTGGTTATCAAAGCTTTGATAGCGAAATAATATGGAAATCTACCTCTGCACATGCCAATAACAAAACTTATGGTTCGATTCACCAAAGCATATTTTTCTATCGCAAAGAAGATAAAGCAACATTTAATACTCAGTATGTCCCCTACGAAGATGATTACATTGAGCAATACTATCGTTACAAGGAAACTGACGGTAGAAAGTTCATGTCTGGTGATTTAGTTGGTCATAAAGGTGTTAATAAAGAGTATACATGGCGTGGCATTGTGCGACCTTGGCGTTTTCCCAAAGAGCGTCTTGATGAACTCGATAAACAAGGAAAGATATTTTGGACGAAAAATAATTTTCCACGTTTTAAACGTTATTTGGATGAAATGCCCGGCATGCCAGCCCAAAGTATTTGGACTGATAAAGATTCACGTTATGTAACATCTTGGGGTAATGAAAGCATTGGTTACCCAACACAAAAATCCGAAGGGTTATTAAGGCGAATTATTGAAGCTTCTACCAATGAAGGAGATATTGTTGCCGATTTTTTTATGGGTGGCGGAACTACTTGTGCAGTTGCTCAAAAACTTAATAGAAAATTTATTGGTTGTGACATCTCAAGAGTTGCTTCCTCTGTAACCCTTAATCGATTGATACAAGACGCAGAAGAAATGTCTGGAAGAACTGCCTCTGTCAATGTGGGTAAGCCTAAAAAAGACAAACAAATTTCAATGGAGTTGACAATAAAGAAAATCCCCAACATGCACGTTTATTACATGGGTGTCTATCCTATTGAAAAATTTCAGTTCATAGGACAAAAAGAATTTGAAGACTTTATTCTCACCTGCTACGAGGCAAGACGTTTTACCGGGGAAGGTGAAATAACAGGTGTCATGAACTCGGCAACTTCTATTCTTGTTGGCGCTGTGAAGCCTGATGAGGCTTTACCCGAAGCAAAATTGAAGAAATTTGTTGGGGACGCCCTCAAACTCCGCTATCAAGAAAACGTAAAAATGAAACTCAAAGTCGTGGCGTGGGTATTTCCCCCATCCTTGCAGAAATACGCTCAGGTGTTGGAAAATTATTTCTATAAGAAAAATCTGCCAGTTGAAATTGAGCTTATCCCAATCAATAGTCAGTTATTCAGAAAGCGAATTTTGGAGCATTACCAAGACGCCTCACGAAGCGAGTTTCTTCTCAAGTTTATCGCACAACCCTCGATTCTGGATATTGCTCATAAAAAAGTCAGTGGCCTTAATTATAAATTTGAAGCAGTGGGTGCTAGAAGCAATAACATTGACGGCTATTTAATCAACTGTCAGTGGGATTTTAACTATAGCGATGGAAGATTTGCAGAAAGCAAATACGCCTTAATGCGTGAACAAAAAGACGGGAAATATGTCGCTGTCTTGAAGGTCGAAAAGGAATTTAATGCTCCGGGCAAATACATAGTTGCCTGCCGAGTTCAGGACAATCTTGGTGGCGAAATAATTAAGACCAAAGAAATCGAGATAATATGAAATATGCCTTTAAGGAACACGAAAAGAACTTCATCGAATGGTGTAAGAACGGCTACCAAGTCCCCCTTCCCGATAATCTTAAACCAAAAGTAAGGGATTTTCTGAGAAACATAGATGACCCGAATTTTGTCCCCCCGCTTTACCGTCATCAAGCAGAGTCATTAAAAAGGCTCATTTATTCATTTGAAGTCTTGCATAAGAAAGATTTGCTTGTTGAGGTCGTTACTGGCGGGGGCAAGTCTGTCATCATCGGGGGCATGATTTCCTATTTTATGATTGTCCATGATGTGCGAAAGTTTCTCATTTTAGTCCCCAATACTATCGTGAGAGCACGATTAGATGATGAATTTAATATCGAGAAAAAGAATAGTTTTGTTTATAACAATTTCCCATTTTTCTATAACGGGACTAAGGACTTAATAAAAAGGTTCAGTTTGCACGTCATGGAACAAGGCAAAGACCCTACCGGCATAAGACAAGCCAATGTTGTTTTAGGCAACATCCATCAGATTTATGATGGCAAAATCAGCCTTGACATTATCCAGAAAAACTCGGGAAATTTGGTTATCTTCAATGATGAGGCACATAACTCCAAAGCGGAAAACTACAACGAAGTGTTAAACAAACTTAAACCTCAACGAATCTTCCGGCTTGATACAACCGCAACTCCTGACCGTTTGGATGGTTTGCACCCTGACAGCGAGAAAATTTTGGAATACGGCATTAAACGGGCAATGCAGGACAGGATTATCAAAAGGATTATTGTTTGCAAGCCGGATATAGAAAAGGTCAAATTGACCTACAAAGATACCGAAACAGGCAAAGAAATCAAAGCCGAAGAAGTCCCGTGGGAAGAAATCGAGCACCGAAAAATCAAGCCCACCAGATTTATCACCAGCGAAAAACCTATGCGTCAACAAATCGCCATAGCCAAACACTGTCTCGATTACCAGAAAAAGACGGTTTCTCTCGATGATATAGGCAAGCCGAAGTGGAAACCTCTCCTCTTTGTAGTTGCGATTTCTATTATTGACGCAAAGAATATCGCCAAAGTATTGGAAAGCGAATTTAAGATGAAAACCTTGCTCGTGACCAATGAAAGCGAAGAAGAAGAAAAAGAAGCGGCGATGTCCATTAACAAGCACTTGAAGGATTGCGAATATGATGCCATCGTTTCTGTCCTTATGCTCCGAGAAGGTTGGGACGTTAAAAACATATCGGTCATTCTGCTTTTCAGGAAATTCTGCTACAAATTGAACGAATACACAGGCGAAAAATATTCGGTCTATGGTCAACAGGTCATCGGCAGAGGTTTGCGACGGATTGAACCCATGAACAAAGACGAATGGGAACAATGCTTGGTTGTTGACCACCCTGTTTTGAAACATGACTGGCTTTGGGAAATGTTAGACGCAGACCAATACACGGGAACTCTTAATCCAGACGAAATAATCGACATTGAAAAAATACCCAAGCCAAAAGACTTTGATATTGAACAAGTAGACCATAAACCTGAAGATGTCGGCAACATTATCGGGGACATTCAGGATATTATTGACGGCATTCCAAACCCATCCAAAGAGACCCTTAAAGTCATTCACGAATGGCAAGAATATCTCGATAAATACCAATATCAGACCGAACAAATTGATATTGAACAAACTATCAAGGAAATCAAAAAGAGAAAACTGGCGTCAGGCTTTAATGAGCAAGAGGCTTTTGATGAATTCAAAATTGACGTTCAGCAGATAAATAAATTTACTGACTTTGAGAATGAACAGCTCAAAACCATGATTAGCGATGAATTGGGATTTATTTGCCGGGACAGCCTAAAAGAGTATGACCGCAATCCAGACAAACGGCAGGACATCATCTACAAGGTGCTTATTGACCATATTAAAAAGCGGTTCTTACTCGGTCATGACATATTCACAATCGAAGACAAGAACGCTTTGAAAAAACTATGGTTTGCGATTACCGAAATCAGAGAAATTTTCTTAGACCCCGCTCTCATAGAGGGCATACTTAAAAATCCCCCTCAAGAATGAAAATTCATAGAGGTAAACTTATCGGCTTAAAACGCAGTCCGTCAGGTGAAGAAAACTATGACTCTGCGCTTGAAAAGTATTACATGGTCGAATTAGAGGGTATGCCGGGCGTTAAGAATTGGACAAAAAAACATGGCATTAAAATCCCTTACCAATTCCTCTTTCTTAAAAGAAACTACCTCCCTGATTTCCTTGTTGAATTCAATGATGGAAGCAAAGAAATACACGAAACCAAAGGGCTCCCATTTCTATTTTTGCTTTCCACAAAATTAAAAAAAGTTTCGGCAGAGCAATACTGTAAGAAATTAGGCTGGAAGTATAAATTTATTACAAAAGACAAAGAAGTATTTTATCAAAACAACTTTCTTTCTGCCTCGTTGGGAAAAGTTAAGGATATGCCGACATGAGCAATGCACTCCATTACATTCGAGTTTCCAGCAAAGAACAGGAAAAAGAGGGCTGGTCTCTCGACGCTCAAGAGAAGCTCGGCATCGAATACGCCGCCCGGCACAACCTCAAAATCGTCAAGACTTGGAAAGTTCAAGAATCGGCATGGAGCAATAAAAAGGCTCGGACTGCTTTTATCCAGATGATTGAATATGCAAAGAAACACAGTGAAGTCAAAAACATCATCTTTGATATTACCGACCGCATGACCCGCAATGATTTCGATAAAATGAAAATTATTGAGCTTATCCAAGATTTTGGCAAAACAATCCACTTCTCACGCTCCAATAAAACCTACGATAAAAATTCCGGCTCTGATGACTTATTCATGCTCGATATTGAAGTCGCTGTGGCCAAGAAAATGTCTAACGACATTTCCCGCAAGTCGCAAATGGGTATGCTTGAAAAAGCTGAGCAGGGCTTCTACCCTTCCACCGCTCCATTTGGTTATCGCAACAACAAAATCACCCGGCTGATTGAAGTTGAACCGGATGGTGCGCCATTCATCAAGAATGCTTATGAACAAATGGCTACTGGCAGTTATTCAATCAACCTACTTGCCGACTGGCTTTTCCGGCATGGTTTTAAAAGTAAGAGCGGGAGAAAGATTTATAAAAGTGCGCTGGTCAAGGTTCTCAAGAATCCGATTTATTACGGTGCTTTCCGATGGAAAAACAAGCTGTATCAAGGCAACCATGAAAAAATAATCACCAAACAACTTTTTGATGAGGTTCAGTCGGTCTTTGACAGAAAAACCAAACCTTACAAAACCCGGAAAGGCTTTGCTTTTTCAAACCTTTTAAACTGCGGGGAGTGCGGTTGCAAAGTCTTGGGTGAAGAAAAGAAAAACCAATATATTTATTATCATTGCAGTTTTTCCAAAGGAAGACATAACGGTATCGGCTATGTCCCAGAAAACCGTTTGGCTGATTTATTTGAAGATTGTATTAAAGGCGTGACCTTGCCCGATGATAAAGTCGATTGGCTTAAAGAAAACTTTCGGCAACGCTATAAAAATACGATTGAATCAAACAGAAATAGGCTTCTACGGCTTCAATCCGAGCACGATAGGGTCAATACCCGTTTGAGCAAATTGTATGACCTTAAACTTGACGGCGGAATTGCGGATGAAATGTTTGCGAGTAAAGAAAAAGAATATCAAACGGAGTTGATGACGCTGAAAAGTCAAATTGATTCAATCGAAAAGGTAAACCCAAACTTTTATGAAGACGGCTGTAAAATCCTCGAACTCTGTAACTCCCTGCCAAAACTATATGTTAAAGCAAATCATCAAGAAAAGGGTCATTTGCTAAAGCTGTTAGCCTCGAACTACCGTCTCACTGACGTAAATATATGCCCTACATGGAGAAAGCCCCTCAGCTTTATAGCCGAAGGGCTCTCTCGTTCACATTGGCTCCCCCGCGAGGGCTCGAACCTCGGACATAGTGGTTACGATCTGACCTATCTTACGACAGGAGTCGGACTTTCTCTTCGCCCGGTATAAATAACCTAAGGGCGGCGGGTGTAAAGTCTCTGCACTTGCCCTTCAACGCTTCATACTACAAGCGTTGAATGCTAGCTCAGGATTGCCCTAAACCGTGTGGTTCAGGGTTTCCCTGATTTAGCCCGCTTATCACTTCGGCGTTTCCACCGAAGGCTGCTAACTTCTCGTGAACAGCCACTCGCTCTACCGACTGAGCTACAGGGGAATAAATCTTTATTCAAAGGGGTAGAACTTTAAAGAACAATGAAGCTTTACGGCTTTACAGCTGCGGTCTCTCACATTTCGGGATTCCGTTTAAGCGGAATCCCGCCAGAAGACCATCCCATCCAGATCTTAACAGAACGTGGTCTTCTGTTGCGGGATAAAACGCACTTTGGAATTATAACCAAAAAAGCTTTGATGTCAATTTATTAGTAAAGGAAAAACTCGCTAAAGTTCCCGACGGCTGGCTAAGGACATCGTCAACGTCGAAATGTCCGCATACTCAACCGACGACCCGACGGGAATTCCCAAACCGATGCGGCTAATTTTAACGCCTAACGGACGCAATTCATTGGTAATGTGCAACGCCGTCATCTCGCCTTCCGTGTCCGGGTCTGTGGCGATCACCACTTCCTTAATCCCCTCGGCAATAATCCGGTCGCGCAACTCGTGGATTTTTAAATCATCCGGCCCACGTCCATCCGACGGGGAAATAGCTCCAAGCAAAACAAAATAAATACCCTTAAAAGTGCCGGTTCGCTCAATGGCAATCAGATGCTTGTGCTCCTCAACGACACAAATCGTTGAGCGGTCGCGGTTCTGGTCAATGCAGACACGGCAAAGTTCCGCTTCGCTCAAATTTTTGCATTGACGACAAAAGCGCAAACTTTCCTTGAGGTTCATTATCCCGGTGGAAAGCTCAACGGACGAATCCTTCGGATTAGTCAACAGCCAAAACACAATACGCTCAGCGCTGCGCCGGCCAATGCCGGGAAGTTTGACAAAATGCTCGATTAATTCTTCGACGAGTTTAGGATACATTATTCGTTATGCCATTTGTTGACAATTTTGCCTTTAAACGTTTCAAGCGCACTGGCAATAAGCGGCTCATGAGCCGACGATGGCTCGGACTTGACGGTGTCGAGCATTTTGTATTCGACGACAATCTTAGCGTGCAGCTTTTCGGAAAAAATGCGATCCACCAGGAGTCGCGCGTCCTTAGAGTCGAGCGTTTCCTTATAAAATTCATGTTCCTTCGCAAACCCAATCGTCAAACGCTCACCGGCCAATTTGATCGGTTTGCCTTCTTGCAAAAAAGTTGCCAGCGAAATTTTTTCGCGGCTGACCGCATAGGTCAAAGCGTCCCAGCCCTCTTGTATCTTTTCTAAAGTCGGTGCTTCTTGTGTCGAAGACATAGGCAAATCTTCCACAGCCACCGACGATTGAATAGAGGCCGACGGCTTAGTTTCTGTCGGCGCACTAAAAACAGCGACAGACCCGCGATTATCTTTTAAAATTGGCACAGGCGAAGGCTTGGCAGGTCCGTTGACTGCAGCCGAACTTGTCGTCGGGGCAGCAGGCCGGACATTGGAATACGTCAAACGCGCAAAAGTGATTTCTAACGGCGTTCGCAAGGTCTCGGTCACACGGCTGGTCTCTTGCGCTTTAATAAACTCATCGATGCTACCAAGAATCTCGGGCAATGAAAACTTTTGCGCCTGATTGTAATATTGCTCTTTGACGGCCGCCGGATAATCGACGAGCTTCTCCAAGGTTTTGCCGCCAACTTTCATCACCATCAAATTGCGAAAATGCTCGACTAAGTCCTTGGCCAATTGCTTAATGTCTTTGCCCTTCTCCATTATCGCATCCAGCAACTCAAGGGCTTTGGCGCAATCTTTGCTCTGCAGAGAATCGGTTAACCCAAACAAAAGCTCAGCCTCAACTAACCCCAGCATCGAATAAACGTCACTGTCCTCGATCGTACGCTCACTTAAAGCACTGATCTGGTCGAGAATACTTAAAGCATCGCGAAAACTTCCTTGGGCAGCCTTGGCAATCGCGTATAAACCTTCCTCGGTAACAACAAAATTTTCTTTAACGCAAATATCGCTTAAGCTGGCGACCAAAGTTTTGAGCGAAATACGTTTAAAGTCATAGCGCTGACAGCGAGAGAGAATCGTCGCCGGAAGTTTATGCGGTTCGGTCGTGGCAAAAATAAATTTGGCATGCTCCGGCGGCTCTTCCAACGTTTTTAAAAGCGCGTTAAAAGCCTCGCCGGTCAACATATGGACTTCGTCAACAATATAGATTTTAAATTTTCCGTAGCTGGGCGCAAATTTGACGTTTTCGCGCAGGGTGCGGATCTCGTCGATCCCGCGATTGGACGCGCCGTCGATTTCGATGACATCAAAACCCGTCCCCTTGGCAATTTCCGTACACGACGGACAAATGCCGCACGGCGTTAACGTCGGGCCTGTTTGACAGTTTAAGGATTTAGCCAGAATACGCGCACAAGAAGTTTTGCCGATTCCCCGCGGGCCGCAAAAAAGATACGCATGCGCAACACGCTGGGCAGAAAGAGCTTTTTTGAGCAAGTCCGTGATGTGGTCTTGACCGATGACATCCGTAAAAGTTGCGGGACGGTATTTTCGCGCTAAAACAAGATATGACACTTTGAGTTCTCCAATTTGCCATTGCGAAGGATAAAGCTTCTCGTGCTGACCGGTAGCGATTATAGGACAAACTGCTCTGGGATGCAATGGCCAAAAAAAATGGATTATTTTAAGATCGAAACCAGTGCAGAGCGCAGATCCGGATACGAAAAGCGATACCCTTTGTCAAGCATCCGTCGAGGAATAACATACGCGCCGTTTAACAAAAGTTCCTTACCCATTTCACCCAAAAGCCCACGGACCGCAAAACCCGGAAAAGGCAAAACCGCCGGCCGTTTGATAACAGCGCCTAAGGTTTGCGCAAATTCCCTGTTGCTAACCGGCGTTGGCGCGGTAAAGTTGACCGGGCCTTTGGTCCCGTTTTTGATCGTTAAAAAATAAATCATTTGCGGAATTTCCAAAAGCGCAATCCAACTGATAATTTGCCGGCCCAACCCGATAGGCCCGCCTAGACCTAAATAAAAAGCCGGCAACATTTTTGACAAAGCCCCGGCGCGTCGGTCCAAAACCATCCCAAAACGCATATGAACAACATTGATGCCAAACGCCTGCGCCGACAAAGTCGCATGCTCCCAGCTTTTTGTCACTTGCGCCAAAAAGCCATGACCGTTAACAGCGGTTTCATCGAGGATATCATCGGCCGCACGATTGCCGTAATAGCCAATGGCGGACGCTGAAAAAAATTTTTGGGGCGGTCGTTTGAGCCGACGCAGTGACTGGGCCAAAAATTCGGTTGATTCGACACGGCTTTCCAAAATCAATTTTTTATAAGAGCTCGTCCAACGATGATCAGCAATCCCTGCACCCGCCAAATGAATGAGTGCATCATGCCCTTCGAGCGCTTCTAAATCAATTGTCTTTTTATACGGATTCCAGGAAATACAGCCGGGCATGGATTTTTTTAACAGCGACGGACGAACAAGGCGCGTAACGCTATGCCCGCGCTCTGTCAGCCACTGATAAACAGCAGAGCCGATCATCCCGCCGGAACCTGTGAGAGCAAATTTCAAAGACATAGTTCAATTATATTTATTTCGGCGTAGAACCAAAGAAGATTCCCGGATTATTTTTCATCGAAAGCGCAATGCGTTTGCGCGCCAAATCAACTTCAATAACCGTGACTTTGACTTTTTGCGAAACTTTGACGATATCATTCGGATCGCGTACAAAACGATCCGACATTTGGCTAATATGCACCAGCCCGTCTAAATGAACGCCGATGTCCACGAAAGCGCCGAAGTTAGTGATATTCGTCACGATGCCGGTTAATTTCATCCCTAACTTTAAATCTTCAGGCTTTTCAATGCCGTCGGCAAAACGAAAAACTTCAAACGTCGCACGCGGGTCACGCCCGGGCTTTGAAAGCTCGGCTAAGATATCGGTCAGCGTTGGCAATCCAATTGTGTCGGAAACATATTTTTCGAGTTTAATTTTTTGACGCAGAGAATCTTGCGAGAGAAGCTGGCGCAAGGAACAACTCAAATCTTTGGCCATCGCATCAATAATCGGATAACTTTCCGGATGCACAGCACTGGCATCCAGCGGGTTTTCGCCGTCGCGTATTCTCAAAAAACCCGACGCTTGTTCAATGGCTTTGGCACTTAATTTTGTAACTTCCAACAACTGACTACGGGAAACAAAAGCGCCGTGCGTGTTACGAAAATCAATAATCGCCTGCGCTCTCGAGGGGCCCAAGCCCGAAACATACGTCAACAGCTGTTTGCTGGCGCTGTTTAGTTCGACACCAACAAGATTAACGCAGCTGACAACGATATCGTCGAGATTTTGTTTTAAAAGCGCCTGATCGACATCGTGCTGATATTGCCCGACGCCGATAGATTTAGGATCGATTTTGACAAGTTCGGCTAAAGGATCCATGAGCCGACGGCCGATCGAAATTGCTCCGCGCACCGTCACATCCTGATCCGGAAACTCTTCGCGCGCCACATCAGACGCCGAATAAATCGAAGCGCCGCTTTCATTGACGATGACAATTTGTATTGACGATGCAAGGCCCGCGGCGCGGACAAAATTTTCGGTCTCGCGGCTGGCTGTGCCGTTACCGATTGCAATAAATTCGACATTATGCCGCTGGCAGAGCATTTTTAGGATACGCTTACCTTCGTCCGCCTCAAACGCACCGGCTGTCGGATAAATCGTTTCATTAGCCAAAAATTTGCCCTGCGCATCCAGACAGACAACCTTGCAGCCGGTACGAAAACCCGGATCAATAGCCATAACCGGATGTGCCCCTAAAGGCGAAGCCATCAAAAGCTGACGTAAGTTTTCGCCAAAAACCCGTATCGCTTCTTTATCAGCGGTTTCCTTGGTCATCAAACGCACCTCGGTTTCCATCGAATAGGACAAAAGCCGCTTAAAAGAATCAGCAATCGCCTGCCGAACCTGATCGGACGCTTCACTTTTCCCGACAACAAATTGTGTATCCAAAATCGCCAGCGCTTCATTCTCGGGGACAAGGACCTTGAGCATCAAAATTTCTTCCTTTTCGGCGCGGCGAACGGCAAGCAATCGATGCGACGCAACGCTTTTGACCGGCTCGTCCCACTGAAAATAATCCTGATAATTTTTTCCGGCCTCTTCTTTTCCCTTGATCACACGCGCGTTAAAAGACCCTTTTTCAAAATACAGTGCACGCATTTTTTCGCGAGCGGCCGCGTTTTCATTGACCCATTCGGCGATAATATCCCGCGCTCCAGCTAACGCGTCAGCGGTGCTCTCAACTTTTTTCTCGACGTCAATATATTTGGCCGCTTCTTGTTCAACGTCAAAGGAGCTTTGTTCAAAAATCATCTTGGCCAAAGGCTCGAGACCTTTTTCTTTGGCAACAGTCGCGCGCGTCCGCCGTTTTGGCTTATAGGGAAGATACAAATCTTCCAACTCGCTTAACGTGGCAACGTCTAAAATTTTTTGCTTTAACTCGTCGGTGAGTTTTCCCTGCTCTTCGATTGAAGCAATAATGACAGCACGGCGCTTGTCAAGCTCGCGCAGTTGCAAAAACCGATCGCGAATCGAGGTAACGGCTACTTCGTCAAGACTGCCTGTGGCTTCCTTGCGATAGCGAGAAATAAACGGGACGCTCGCCCCGCCGTCTAAAAGCTCGATAGCGCTCTTGACATTCGCAGGACGCAGAGAAAGCTCGGAGGCGATTTGCTGGGTATAAAATTGTTCGCGGGTCATTGCAAAATCCGGGTTTAAAAAACAAGCGAAACCATAAAGCACGGTTTCGCTCAAAGTTTTAAAAAATTTTTTTTACAATATATTCACAATAAAAGAACAACGTACTCTTAACTAAAAATTCGCGCCAAAATTAACACCGGCTTCATAAGTATTGTTATCCGGTTCAAGTCCGGCGGAGCAAAGGTTTCCTTCACAAAAATAAGCACCAGACGCTGTAACAAATTCAATTTCTGAATCTTTAATATGCCAATATCGAAAATATGGTTCGACATAAAAATTAAAATGATCCATATGACGTGTCAGCCGCCCGGACATTCGCCATCCTCTTCCGTGACGCTGTGTATTTGATAATTGATCAAGTCCAGGATTAGCAAACCCGGTAACACTGATATCTTCCAAATGAGAAATCTGTTTACCCCAAATGAAATAATCGTATTCTGTTTTAATAGACGCCGTCCAATCGTTTTCAAATTTCTTTTTTAACTCAATCCCAATCGGAATATAAACATAGAACGACTCACGATCATATCCGCTTCCATAAAGCGTCCCGTCAATAACTTTAGATGGAGTCGTTGAAAACTCATTATCCAAGTATCGATAACCCAAGCCCGTATACGGCATGACCACCATTTCTTTTGTTAAAAAAACCTCCGAGCCAAACAAACCACGGGTTTCAAAATTCCAATCCGGGATGCCACCCTCTGTTCCACTGCCTTCATATTTGACCTGGCCGTAACTAAAGCGCCCTTCAAGACGAAAAACATTGACGAGTTTAGTGATATCGGTAAAATCTTCCCGTGACGAAAGCTCATCATTTTTATGAAGACGAAATTGATAAGCCCCCGTCAATCCTCCTTTAAGCCCGGTAACCTTAACACCAATGCTTTCTTTGTATTTGTAATAATAGGATTCCGTCCCGATTTCAAATTGATGCGGGGATTCTTTGTATTCGTCGTACGATTCTGTTGTTTCGGAGGGTTCCTCAACAGAAAATTCCTGTTCGTGCACCGGCAACGTCTCTGGGGCAGCGGCCAAATCATCTTCAACGCTTATGGGCGCCTGTTGGTTTTGCCAAATTTGACGTCGAGCGGCGGCATTGAGTTCACGCTCAATTAACTCTTGGCGGCCATCGTCTTGTGGCGTCGGAACATCGGCAAAAACAGGAGCCAACGGCAAAACAATAAACGCAGCAATTAAACAAACCGTAAATTTTTTTTTCATAAATACCTTTCCCTAAAAACAATATTGTAATCCAGCGTTAAGGGAAAATGAATCCCAGTCTACAACATTTAAGCGCGTTTCACCGATCGTGCCGGTGCGAAAGAACGTTCGATCAATCCCATGATCTGTTTGATATTTATAGTAATCGACCGAAAATTTAGCTTGCCAGTTTTCGCTCAACTCATACCCAAGTCCAGCCGTAATAACATACCCATCTGCATCCGCTTCATGTTCATAACTTTTTGGATGTTTAAAGTCGCTTCGTAAATTCCAGTCAGCCTCAGCATAATAATCCATCCAATGATATTCAAAACGAAGAGAACCTGTTAATTTTTCAATTTTTGTCGCAAGTTCTGCCCCGACCCACAGACCTTTCCACTGTGTTTCATACGTACTATTAAGGCCACGAAAAGAGCCATCTGCTGGAATCGTCTGAAAACCATCTTGCATACGAAGATTTTGAGCATTAAAAGAATATCCAATCAAAGGCGTAAAGTTTAATTTTTCAATAAGCAGCGAGTCAAATATTTGATCAAAATTAACACGGTATCCTACCCCGCCGGAAAAATCTTTCATATTGCCTTTATCCGCGCCATTATTCGATCGCGAAAATTCATCCATACGATTATCTAAGTTGTAATCAGAATCCTGATTATCACCCGAAAAAATTCTCGCATACGCGGCGCTGCCTTCAAAAACGAATTGATTTTCCAAAACAACTTCGCCTTTTCCTTTAATTTGTATACTT
This sequence comes from uncultured Planctomycetales bacterium, assembly GCA_964474085.1. Classification (GTDB taxonomy): domain Bacteria; phylum Omnitrophota; class Gorgyraeia; order Zapsychrales; family JANLHA01; genus JADLGJ01. The sequence continues at coordinate 8,165 of CAYYRJ010000020.1, read as the reverse complement.
TGCAGGTCGCTCCAGGTTAATTCAGAAAGAATATTTGGATCCGTTCCTTCTGATGTTCCAGCTATGCTAAATTGCAAATTATCTCGACGATAACCAGTCAAAACATCAAACTTACCCTTAATAGCGCTGTCACTCTGATCGTCTTGCGCAGAGGCAACTGCAGACATCAACAACAGCATTGTCACAGCAGAAAATAAAATAAACTTATGCCCGGCATCTTTAAATTTTGGACTCACAATATTTCCTTTCGTAATGTGTTAGAATTGAACCCCTAAACGTACGCCGAGTTGAAGGGTATAGTTTGAAGCCTCAAAAACTGGTTTATATGGGCTGCCATCTGATGTTTTCACAGAGTACCTCTCAGTTCCCGCCTCATCAACACCTCTAGCCTCTTCTGGCTTTGATTTTGCTAAATACAACATTTCAAAAAACGGTTCCGCGAATAAATTATATGACTCAAATTTCCGTATTCCTTTTAATGATGTTTTAACACTAAACCCACCCTTTAAATCTGATTGTGTATCTTTTAAATTTATGTTAACCGGTAAACCCGTATCATAATCAGTCGACACAAATAAACCAGATACATCACTGTGCTTAAAGTCAATCGTCCCAGCAAAAACATAACTTCCTTCTAATTTAAACCCTAAATCCCAATCTTCATTAAATTGCTTTAAAACTTCAACTCCAAGGGGTAAGTAAACACAATTAATAACATTTTCATATTCTCGATAGCCTGTTGCAACTCCCCAATCATACCAACCACCCGTCTTATCCGAAAAACGCCGATAACCTATACCAGAATATGGCGTCACGATAAATGAAGAATCCTGACTTAAAAAATCAAATCCTCCAAGCAAGCGAATATTTCCTTGCCATGCATCAAATCCTGTGCGCTTTCCAGTGACGAAAGAATCATAGCTAACCTCTCCAAAAGAGACATCCCCCTCAATACGAGCAAAAGACGGAAGTCCGCTAAACCCACCGACGGCACGTTTTAAATCACGCCATGTGTGCACTGGAAATTTGTAGGGACGACGATACGTATACGATGCATGCAGCCCATACAATAAGCCACCTTTTTCAACTGCATTGCCAACTGTATAAATGCCAGCATACTCATTTGGAAAATTATCTTTAGTCTGATAATTGTACGACTCCATTTGCAGTGCTAATTCAATTTTTTTCAGCCGCGAGCGGACGTCTTCGGGGTTTGGGGTTTCTTCGGTAATTTCCATTGGGTTAGAATCAAACGTTGTCGGCGGGGTTTGAGACTCGATCTGATCTTTTTTTTCCAAAAAATATTTTTGGGTTGATTCCTCGGAGGGCGGGACATACTCATCAGTCGATTCTTGCTTTTGTCCGGATTCATCTCGACCTGAATTTTCTTCGATTTCAATAGCAACTTTCTTTTCGATATTTCTAAAATTTTCTTGCGACTGTTCTGTGCCGTCGGCACGGGCCTGATCAATGGCCGCCTGAAGTTCATTAGCGATAATTTGTTCACGCGACAAAGTGTCTTCTTGGGCCTGTGTGTTCTCTTCTGCGCAGGCTACACCAATTAATAAAAGAGAAAACACAAACAACAATAGGCTGCGGTGAGTGGCTGGCATTACACAATCCTTCCGAAAAGATTAATATTGTGTGAATTGGATTTAGTATACGTGCAGGCAAAAAATAAATCAAAAGATTTTTAAAAAATTCGAAGCCAAATGCGAACGCTCTTTGGCGAAAAAAACGGAGAGGTCGGGATTCGAACCCGAGGACCCAGTTTCCCAGGTCAACTGCTTAGCAGGCAGCTCCGTTCGGCCACTCCGGCACCTCTCCAAAGTTTCAACTTCTTCACAAAAATTATTCGTATAGACTAATCGAGTCTTGCGTTTTCTGCAAGCTATTTCTATTTCTTACCATCTGCACGTTTTTTTTGAAAATACTCTTTTAAAATCCCCGAACACTGGGGTTCAAAAATGCCCGGAGTAATTTGCGGCCTGTGATTGAGTTTTGGATGTTGCAAAATATCGATGACCGACCCGCCCGCCCCGGCCTTTGGATCAAAGGCGCCAAAACAAACCCGCTCCAACCTCGAGAGCACAATCGCGCCCGCACACATCGCGCACGGCTCAAGTGTCACATACAGCGTGCAGCCTTCCAGCCACTTGGCCGACAAAGAACTGGCCGCTTGTGTAATGGCAATCATCTCTGCGTGCGCGGTAGGATCTTTCAAAAGCTCGACCTGATTATACGCCCTTGCAATAATCTGATTCTTGCAAGTAATAATCGCACCAATCGGGACTTCATCTTCTTGTTGCGCGCGCTGTGCGCATTTAAGCGCTTCACGCATAAAAATTTCATCAAAATTTAACATAGAGCTTCACTTACGGGAATGATGCGGCATTTTACCGTGGATTGCGACGGGAAAAATCAACTGGACACTCGTCCCTTTGCGCAAACTGCTTTTGACATGAATCTCACCATGCGCGGCTTTCACTAAAGAATAGACGATCGAAAGGCCAAGTCCCACACTGCGGTCGACGCCGCGCTGTTTCGTCGTAAAAAACGGTTCAAAAATATGAGGAAGGTCTTCCGGCGATATCCCAACACCCTCATCGCTAATTTCAATTTTGACCTGATGCGAGTCAGACAAATTAGACGTGACAATCGTCAGATGTCCGCCGGCAGGCATCGCTTGCAGCGCATTGTCGACAATATGACCTATTATCTGACTGAGTTCCAACTCACCTAACCCAACCGCGTGCAATTTATCAAAAAGCCGAAGCTTAAGATTGACATTGGAATTTTTAAAATTCTGTTCCTTAAGCCGTGCGACTTCCCGAATGACCGCATTAGACTGGCAATAATTGCTTTCAAACTTAAGGCGCTTTTTATTCAAACTTGTCAGCTTTGCCGTCGTGTCATAACAATTTTTGATCTGTTTACTGATAACTTTCAAAAAATCCATGATATAGGTAAACTCTTTAAAGCTGACATATTCAAAACTGCGGCCATCATATTTACTCTCGATGCTCTGAATACGCTTTAAGATCGCCAAAAGCGGATGCTGCAATTCCTTGGTCGTACCCGACACCAAATATTGAATCGCTTCCATCTTTTCGGATTCGCGGACCAACTCTTCAATCTGCCGCTGTTGACTGACGTCACGCAAGACAAGCCAATAACCGGTGATATTTTTGCCCTCAAGAACCGGGAAAATCGCCACTTCAAGCGTGACGCGCTGCCGATGGCTGTCAATCGCGTCTAACTCAATGCGAATCTGCGAAGTTTTCTGACGGACTTCTTTAAGCGCGGCATTGACCCGGTGCAAGGACTCGGCGGTAACGCAATCCTTAAAATAGCGATTCTTAGCATGCGCCGGCGAAAAATTAAAAAATTTATCCGCGGCCGCATTTGCGTATTCGATTTGCAAACCCGACGATAAAATCAAAATCGGATCGCTTGAACCATTAAAAAGCTGCGGATAGATCTCGGCAGCATTTTGTGTTTTATGTTCAGGAATTTGAGGAAGTAAATTGCGATGCGAGGAACTAAGGTTTTTGTGGGTACGCTGTCGAATCATAAGAAAAAGTACAGATTTTTAAAACCCCAGAAGATAAATATAAATAAAACGCGCCTGAGAGGATTTGAACCTCTAACATTCAGTTCCGTAGACTGACGCTCTATCCAATTGAGCTACAGGCGCAAATTTCAATAAACTAACAAAACATACCTCAGGGAAATTTGCGGCTAGTCCCGAACACGAGCGTTTTTCGCGAGTATTCGGGGCAGGCGCAAACTTCATCTTAAATTACTAAACAATCTCTGGGAAGTTTGTGCCGTCCGTACTGCTTACCTCTACTCTTTTCTATAGAGAAAGCACGTACAGGCGTTTTAAATATCCAACTGCCCTTAAATGTTGTACCACTATACATTAATCACCGAGAAATTCAACAAAAAATCTGCCGAGCGTCCATTATCCATCCACCAGCGTCCAACCTCCACCGTCCAACGTCTAACGTCCACCCTCTTTTTTACGGTGCTGTTCTCACACACCGCCCGCCGCTGATATTGTCGCGCGTCGCAGCACCCCCTGTGGCCACAGTACGGTTGGTCAAAAACAAATTGCTCGCCCCATCGTACCAACTCCCACCCCGCCAGCCGCCGCCGGTCGCCGCTGTCACACCGCGCGCGGTTGTGGCATTAATTCCCGGCCAATCATTGTTCGTCGCGTTGCCTTCATAACTAGCCGTCGTCGTCAATGTCCCGTCCCCATGCGTTCCCGTAAAAGCGCGGCCTGTCGAGTTTCCTAAAGTCACCGCGCGCTCGGAAGCATTCCCGGATAATTCCATCGCTCCATAATATCCTGCACCCGCGCTGATACGATTCGTTGCATTCGTCGCCGCAAAACCGGCACGCATGGGCCCCACGACACTCGCGTGATTATTATAAACAGCCAATCCCGGACCGGCATTGCCAGCTGTTTCATTGCCACGTCCTGTATTAAGAATCGATGTCGCTTGGGTAATCGTCGAAGTTTGGGCTGTCACATCTCCGCCCCATGCTTTTTCGCCATAAATCGCACTGTTAGGTCCACGGCAGGATTTTTCGTATTCCAATTCGGTCATCGGGCGCAAACCTGCCCAATCCGCGTAAGCGACCAAATCCGGCCAATTGGTCCAATTCATTGCGATATTAGCGCCGTCGTCAGTTTCGTTAAACGTGCCGTTGGCATTAAAGTCATTTCCAAAAACAACGGTTGTCGGACTTGTGCTATTGCCGGAGGCCGGCGCGCGAATCCCGTTGCGGGCATTGACCGTCGTGCCATTACTCATCACATAATAATTAGTGATCGTATTCCCACTAACCACCGCCCCTACACGATTGCCTTGCTGGACGCGGGATAAGGTATTAAGAAAATCAACATATTGACCTTGGGTGATTTCGTATTTCATCAGATAAAAATCGTCATAGCCATTCGGCCACGACGTGTTGCCGTTGATTCCCGCTAAACCGGTGACAGTGATGGGCGAAGTGTCGATATCGTCATTGCTATTGGTGTCCACGCTGATGCTCGTCGCTGTGGTAGTAATCTGCGGCGCTGTGTCTTCATACCCATTTTGATAAAAAGCATAGCTGGCAGTAATCGCCGCATTACCGTTTAAGTCGGCGTTTGTAGTAACATATCCACTTGTGATAACATTGTTAGCGCTGTCCGCAACGACACCCTTTCCTTCATCAGTAGACGTTCCTCCTAATCTCGTGGCCCATTGAAAAGTTCCCGCGGAATTAAAAACGGAAACAAATATATCTCCCCCCCCATAGATACCGGTATCGCCTGTTTCATTGCTGTCGGCCGTATCCCCATCCCCATTTAAGTCCGCGTTACCGGTAAGACCCCCAGATATAATCATATTATTGGCACTGTCCGTAGTGACAGCGTCACCAATATCAGAATTCGTTCCACCCAAACGTTTGGACCATTGAAATGTTCCAGCAGAATTAAAAACAGAAACAAATATATCTAAACTCCCATAGACACCCGTATTGCCTGTTTCATTGCTGTCCGCCGTGTCCGCATCCCCATTTAAATCTGCGTTACCGGTAACATATCCGGATACAATCACATTATTATTGCTGTCAACAGCGATTGCTTTGCCAACATCAACAATTGTCCCTCCCAACCGCTTGGACCATTGAAAAATTCCTGCTGAATTAAAAACAGAAATAAACGCATCCGGATTTCCATACACTCCACTACTTGTTTCATTGCTGTCCGCCGTGTCCGCATCCCCATTTAAGTCTGCATTACTGCTAACATTTCCAGACACTATAATATTATTGCTACTATCCGCAGCGACAGCAAATGCGTCATCGCTAATACTTAACCCGCCCAACCGCTTGGACCATTGAAAAGTTCCAGATGAATTAAAGACAGAAACAAATGGGTCAGTCAAACCATAGACCCCACCGGTATTTTCATTACTATCAGATGTGTCCCCATCACCGTTTAAGTCCGCACTGCGACCAACACTGCCTGCAACAATAATATTATTAATTCTATCGATCGCAACAGCGTAACCCAAATCGCTACCCGTCCCACCCAAACGCTCTGACCATTGGAAAGTTCCGTCTGAATTAAATACTGAAATAACGGCATCTCCACTATTGTATACTCCGCCCGTACTTTCATTACTGTCAGAGGTATCCCCATCCCCGTTTAAGTCCGCGTTGCCGTCAACCAGCCCCGATACGACAATATTATTACCATAAGCAACAACTCCATAATCACGATCAGCAGATGTCCCACCCAAACGTTTTGACCATTGAAAAGTTCCAGCTGAATTAAAAACAGAAACAAATGCATCTACCCCAGAATACACTCCGCCCGTAGATTCACTTGAATCAGCAGTATCTCCATCACCGTTTAAATCTCCGTTTCCATAACACTCTCCCGCTACAACGATATCACTGCTGCTATCCGTAGCAACAGCATTGCTACTATCACTAACTGTCCCTCCTAAACGCTTAGACCATTGAAAAGTCCCATTTGAATTAAAAGCGGAAATAAAACCCTCAGTGTTTCCATACACCGCACCCACCACTTCATTAAGATCATGTGTGTCGCCTCCTAAATAAAACGGCCCTTCGGGAATATAGGCCATTTCGACACCAAAAACTTTCGCCGTTACTGTGTCGGTGTCGGCCAAGCCGCTTGTGCCGTAATCGACGACCATCCGCACCTTTTGGGACGAAAACGTCCCATTACCCGTCGCTGTGCGTGAAATAAACGCACCAATCTTGTCAGACGGCACAACGATTTTTAAATCTGAATTGGTGCCCGATGATGTGCCGGTTGGATTTGTGCCTGCGGTGTAAAGCTTGCCGTGTATCCATGGGGCGGTCGAGTTTTGGTAGAGCTTAACGAAGACCCATGCCGCGTCATGGCGGCCATCCGGCTTTCGCCAGCTGTGGTCCCAGCTGATATTAAATTGAACGACCATCGTGTTGGCTGACGGGTTTCGGTCTTCAATCGTGACATTGCTGATGACGAGATTATTGGCAAACGCGGGCGCGGTGAGAAGGAAGGAAAGCAAAAGAATAATAAAAATTTTTTTCATAATGTATTGTGTAGGGGCGTATTGCAATACGCCCCTACGAAATAAATATTGTGCCCGTACGGTATTCAATACGCCCCTACGAAATAAATATCGTGCCCGTACGGTATTCAATACGCCCCTACGGAATAAACGTTATATTATTTTTTGTAGGGAACAGGCATGCCTGTTCCCTACGGTTAAACCATTTTTTACAAATTACCAGTGTCCAGCCACCAGCCCCCAACCCCTAGCGATTTATGCGACGCTGGCGCTCTTCCAGATATTTCTTTTCGAGTAAATCGCTGCGCTTAATCCCGATACTTTCCAGCGCAAGGTCCGAGTTGCGGCTGTACGAACGGCAAAAAACACTTAACTCTTTAAGAGTCGTCAGTTTCAAATCAGCTAATCGCTTAAGCGCCAAAGCTCGAATCTGGACTTCAAAAATAATGTCTTTTGGCAAAAGCCCCGCCTGCTGGGCCAAACGATCGCGATAAACCGTGCTTGTTGACATCACTTTCGTCGTGCGGGATTCATAGTCATATTTATAAATATGCGACAAAAGGACTTTTTGCTGTTCCATGCCGCTGGTTTCGCTGACCTCATCAATGACTCTAAAAACACGATCGCCGACGTGATAACGCTTTAAAACGATAAAAACATCAATCAACCGCACAAGCTCCTCAGGAATATTCATCGGTTCATTCTGCAAACGGATAATCGCCTCACGAGAACTTAAGGCATGAATCGTTCCGATGCAATATTTCCCTATATTAGCGGCAGTCATCATATCGCGCGCTTCTTCGCCACGGACCTCCCCGACGATAATTCGTTCAGGCCGCATGCGCAGACTGTTTTTGACAAGGTCTGCCAGCGAAAACTCTTCCCCGCTTTCCAAACGCGAACAGCTGTCTTCAAAGTCGGTGTTAAGTTCCAGAGTGTCTTCGATAACGACGATACGATCATTTTCGGGAATAAAACTAAACAACGCATTTAAAAGTGTTGTCTTGCCCACCCCCGGACCGCCGGCAATAATCATGTTCGCCGGACGAATCGACATGCCTTCCAAATAAAGCC
>CAYYRJ010000019.1:0-50140 GCA_964474085.1 uncultured Planctomycetales bacterium | reverse complement strand
AAATTTATGGGCGGAAGAGGACTTGAACCTCCACGAGTCTCCTCACATGTTCCTAAGACATGCGCGTCTACCATTCCGCCATCCGCCCGTAGAGCTCAATACCAACCAACATATTCTTAGAACATGAATACTTGTTTAAAACTGCCTCGCCCCCGTTAGGGGGTTCCGCCATCCGCCCGAGCACGCAACGTGCGAGGAAGTACTGCTTCGCTCTAGCTCGCAGTATTTCCTCGCTTGCTGATTGCTTCGCAAAGTTAGCAAGCTCGGTCATGTTTAAGCGCTCCGTGCCACCGTCCCGCTTCCACACAAAAAATCTGGTGACCCACCCGCGACTCGAACGCGGCACACCAGCCTTAAAAGGGCTGTGCTCTACCTGATGAGCTAGTGGGTCAAAAACCTATAAAAGAGCTTTACTTAAATTCGGCTAATTCTTTATTTTTTTCTTCAAGAACGTGATCGACGTCCTTGATATATTTGTCAGTCAACTTCTGTATCTCTTCTTGTCCGCGAAAAGAATCATCTTCCGAAACTTTTCCCTCGCCCTGGACTTTTTTGATCCGTTCATTCGCGTCCCGACGGATCGTGCGCAAAGAAATTCGTCCATGCTCAGCCATATCACGCACCACTTTGACCAATTCTTCGCGACGTTCCTTCGAAAGAGGCGGGATATTCAAACGGACCAATTTGCCGTCAATAATCGGTGAAACGCCAAGCTTTGAAGTATTAATGGCTCGTTCAATTTCGACAAGCGCATTAGTGTCCCACGGCTGAATAATAATCGTCTTGGGGTCCGGAATAGAAATCGACGCAATGGTCTTGATCATCGTCGGAGTGCCATAATAATCGATGTGCATCCCTTCGATCAAGCCCGGATGCGCACGGCCTGTGCGGACTTCCATAAATTCACGCTGCACCGACTCGAGTGCTTTGAGCATTTTTCCCGCTGTTTCTTTAACAATGTCTTTGATCATACGGCAAGCCCTTCTTTAATGAACGATCGTTCCAATTTTTTCGCCCAAGACTGCTCTTTTAATATTGCCCGGTTTATTGATATCAAAAACGACAATCGGCACATTATTATCCATACACATGCTAATCGCGGTCAAATCCATCACCTTAAGTTTCTTTTTGAGAACATCGATAAACTTCAGTTCCGGAAATTTCTTGGCATTCTTATCAACCATCGGGTCAGCGGAATAAATCCCATCGACTTTTGTGGCCTTCATGATGACATCCGCTTCCATCTCAGCTGCACGCAGAGCCGCTGTCGTGTCCGTCGTAAAAAAGGGATTTCCCGTACCGGCAACAAAAATGACCACGCGTTTTTTTTCCAAATGACGAATGGCCCGACGGCGAATATACGGCTCAGCAACCTGATGCATTTGAATCGCTGACATGACCCGCGTTGGAACACCTAATTTTTCAAGAGCATTTTGAAGCGCCAAACCGTTTAAAACAGTTGCCAGCATTCCCATATAATCGGCAACCGAGCGGTCCAAACCAAAACTTTTGGAAGCGACCTGACCACGAAAAATATTGCCCCCACCAACAACCAGCGCAACAGTGACACCCATGCTAACAACTTCTTTAATTTGACCCGCCAACGACGCACACATCTCAGCATCGATGCCGTGATCAAACTTGCCCATCATGGCTTCCCCGCTTAATTTAAGAAGAATACTTTTGTAAACCGGCTTACTAGGCTTCAACTTCCCCTACCTTATATCGGATAAAACGGCCGATGACAATATTTTCTCCGATTTTCGCAATAATGGAATTTAAATATTCCCCGATTGTTTTGCTCGGCTCACGGACAAACGGCTGGTTAAGTAAACAGACTTCAAGCAAAAACGCTTTTTTGTCCGAAGCGCCAGAAAGAACATCCGCAGGAACATCTTTTTCGCTGACATACTTAGGGCTCATGGCGGCAATGTGCATTGCAACATCTTTGGTGAAACGAACAAAGTCTTCGTTACGCCCGACGAAATCCGTCTCGCAGTTGACTTCAACCAAAACCGCAATTTTGTTGCCCATGTGCACGTAGGACTCAATGCGTCCTTCTTTCGCGACGCGCGATCCCTTTTTGGCCGCCATTTCCATGCCGCGTTGCTGCAAAATTTCTTTCGCCTTATCCATATTCCCGCCCGCTTTTTCAAGAGCGTTTTTGCATTCTATAACTCCGCAGGAGGTCAAGTCCCGCAATTGTTTAATCGCATCTAGTGATGAGGTCATGTTCATTTTACCTTCCCTATATTATCTTTCTATTTCAATTATTTTTCAGTTGTGCTTCTTGATTTTGAGCACTCTCAACTTTTACGGCCGCAACTTCGGGGACGCTTTCTTTTTTGCGACGCACAGATTCGGTCTGCGCAAATTCTTGACGGCCTTCGATAATCGCATCGGTGATAACGGTCATAATGTAGCGAATCGATTTGAGCGCATCGTCGTTGCCGGGAATCGGATAATCAATCACATCCGGATCGCAATTGGTATCAATCAAACCGATAATCGGAATGCCTAAACGATTGCCTTCCTTAATAGCGATCTCTTCACGTTTGGAGTCGACAACAAAAATCGCTTTTGGCTGATCGATGACATTGCGGATACCTCCTAAGTCACGGACCAATTTGTCCTTCTCTTTGGTCATAAGCGCGACTTCTTTTTTGGTCAAATTATTGATCGAGCCATCTTCGATCATTTTTTCAATCTTAATCATTTTTGCAATGGATTTGCGAACGGTCTGAAAATTCGTCAAAAGCCCACCCATCCAGCGATTATTAATGTACGGCATACCAGCGCGTTCAGCTTCAGATTTAATAACATCCTGCGCTTGTTTTTTGGTGCCGACAAATAAAATTGATCCGCCCTTCATCGCGATATCGCGGGCAAAATCTCTAGCTTCGTTTAAATGATGAACAGTTTTTTCGAGGTCAATGATATAAATCCCGTCTCGATCGCCAAAAATAAAACGCTTCATTTTGGGGTTCCATCGGCGGGTTTGATGACCAAAGTGAGTACCGCATTCGAGCAACTTCTTTAGAACTTCGTCTTGCATACTTTCTCCTGTTTGTCTGGCACTTATAGGATTATCCAAAATTAGGACAAGTGAATATAAGTGAATTGCGATTATTTTTTTATGAGCCCATTGCCCATTTTGTCTTACGCTTAAAAAACCCCTTCACTTTTTCCAAGAGCTAAAGCGTAATAGTGGACTAGTATAACAAAAAAAAATTCTTTGGCAACAGTTTCGTTGAATGATAATTTGTTGGAGCGTATTGCCATACGCCCCTACGGAATAAACATTGTATTATTTTTTACGGCGCGGTGCGGGTAAAACGGACACCATTGTTAGAATTGCGATTTTTTAATTGAAGCCCTATACACCCCACATTAATACGAAATGACGTTTGATAACCACCTGAAAAATCTCCACCTCGGAAATCTGCTCTATGTGTACCCACAGTAGGGCCATCCCCAGTTATTCCACGGGCAGTTGTACCATCAATTCCGATCCAATCATTATTTGTCGCATTGCCCTCATAGCTTGCCGTTGTTGTCAATGTCCCATCGCCATGAGTTCCTAAAAAAACTCGTGAAACCGAATTACTTAAGGGGACAAGCGCTTCAAATAAATTACCACTCATGTCCATAAGGCCATAATAACTGGCTGCGGCTGAAACACGGTTTGTTGCATTCGTCGCCGCAGAGCCCACACGCAGCGGCCCCCCCGAATAATTGGCAAGCCCTTCACCACTATTGGTAGCAACTTCCGAACTTCTGCCGGCATTACTAATGGCGCTAACAGCAGTCGTAACGCTCGTCCCCCAAGCGTACTCACCATAGACAGCGCTTTGCGGACCTCGGCAAGCTTTTTCATATTCTAATTCGGTCATATGCCGCAACCCCGCCCAATCGGCATAAGCGCTCATATCCATCCAATTAATAAAATTCATCGCAACACCTTGGCCATCATCCTGCTCATCAAAAGTCCCGTTATCGTTTAAATCACAGCCAAATACTACCGGATTCGTTGTTCCATTGCCTGATGCAGGCGCGCGAATGCTTTGTCGAATTGCTTGGGTGGGACCACCATACATGACATAGTAATTTGGTATTGTATTTGCTGAAATCACAGACTCGACTCGATGTCCTTGCTGCGTTCGGCTTAAACTGTTTAAAAAATCCCGATACTGTCCGTGAGAAATTTCGTATTTCATCGCATAAAATGCTCGGTAACCCGTCGGCCAAGAAGCATTACCGGTAATTCCGCCGTCGCCATCAACAGATACTGGTGACGTATCAATATCGTCGCAAGAATTTGTATCAGCCGTAATCGACTTTGCGCTCGTTGTAATTTGTACCGATGTATTATCCACACCGTTTTCATGAAGAGCATACAGGCTTTCTGATGTTCCATTACCGTCCCCGATATAAAATGGCCCTTCGGGAATATAGGCCATTTCGACACCAAAAACTTTCGCCGTTACTGTGTCGGTGTCGGCCAAGCCGCTTGTGCCATAATCGACGACCAAACGCACATTTTGGGATGAAAACGTCCCATTACCCGTCGCTGTTCTTGAAATAAATGCGCCGATCTTGTCCGATGGCACAACAATTTTTAAATCTGAATTGGTACCAGATGAGGTGCCGGTAGGATTTGTGCCTGCGGTGTAAAGCTTGCCGTGTATCCACGGGGCAGTTGAGTTCTGGTAGAGTTTGACGAAGACCCATGCAGCGTCATGGCGGCCATCCGGCTTTCGCCAGCTGTGGTCCCAGCTGATATTAAATTGAACGACCATCGTGTTGGCTGATGGGTTTCGGTCTTCTATCGTGACATTGCTGATAACGAGATTATTAGCAAACGCGGGCGCGGCGAACAAAAAGAAAAATAAAAGGATGAGATAATATCTTTTCATATAATTCGTTGTAGGGGCGTATTGCAATACGCCCCTACGAAATAAATATCGACCTCTGCGGTATTATTTAAAATTTATACGTCACTTCCGAATACCAGCGGCTTTGATTACGAAAATACCCAAACGAACCCGACGAGTCCCCCGCAAAAATATCGGCGCCAAGAGCTACGCGTAAACTGCTCGTCAAACTATAACTGACTTTAGGCCGATACAAATAATCTGGCCCCGAAAAATTAACCAACACACTGCCCTCGGTCGCCAACTTTTTGCTAAACCACTCTCGGTTTAAACGAACCGAAAAACCATTGCTAAACTCGTCTTGCCCGATAAATGTTTTTTCGTAATCCATGATCCAACGCTGGGTCAACTGGACATTGACATCCCATTTATCAAAATACGTGTGGTCCACGCCAATCAAATAATCGACATACCCAGCTTTTTTCACACCGTCAATATCCGCGGGGTCATACACAGAAAAATATGCATCCGGAAAATACACCGCCTCCCCCTTGCAAACATAATCATTGATTTCTTTCGAGAACGTCATTCCAAAAATATTTTGGCGTTCATAGTCCGGATTAAAATCGTACACTCCGGCATTGATCGTGCGATACATAACTGGCAAAGACGTCCAACTGCGCAAATAAAAAACGCCCAAATCTAAACCGTTGTAAAGATACGAAAAACGCGCGCCAACCTTACTGTTTTCAAAGCCGTAGCCGGGCTCTTTAGGATCCACTAAAGTAAAAGCCGTCGTATTGTTAGGCAGCGGTAACGGCGGAGCAAAATCGGAGGTCGCCAAGCCGGTTTTGTCAAATTCCACGCCGGGCAAAACAATCAACTGCGAATGAAATTTGTCCTTTGTATATTCTGTACTTAAACCCCATTCCGGGATACGGATAAACTCAAAGTCCGGCAAAATATATTCACGCAAGTCCCTGGCATTGACAACATCGGCATAAAAAAGACCGACCGCCTCGCCCCAGACGACCTGTTGTTTCCCAAGTCGAAAATCCCAATCTCCGACGGAATAATCAGCATAGGTGTCACGCAACTCCAGCTCGGCTTTTTGATCCGACTCAACACTGTCGCTATAGTGATCGGAAACCGCAAAAATCGAATCGTACTTAAATCGTCCCGAAACAAAATATTTTAAATTCGACGAAACCTCGCCGGCACCGGAGAGATAAATTTGATTAACCAATTTTGTCGCCCGACTTGGGTCATAAACTTGTATTGCATTCTGATTTTGCAAACTCCCGTGGATCTCAACATGAGCTCTCTTTTGAAAGTCCAAATACATTTTATTAAATTCGGCCAAACGATCTTCGACAATCAAATACTTTTCCTTCAAACGCAGGTCCTTCTCAAATTGCTCAAGGCGGACAAGCATCTTTTCGATATAGGTTTTGGGGACTTTTTTATCGACGACGATGGGCATGACAAAATCATCATTTGCCCCCGGGTTTTCCTGGGCAAAACCAAAACGAGAAGAAAGCAAAAGCAAAGTAATCACAAAAAAAACAATTTTTTTCATCCTCATTTTCTCCTGACAAGTAACAGATCCATAAAAATCTACTGCCCCATTTTGTTCATGTATTCTTTCGTAAAGTTTTTCTCTGGGATTTCGACAAGCTTTATCTCGTTATATTCAATGGTCGAATATTGGCCTTTGACAATCGCATCTTTGAGGACGAGCTTAGATGGCCTTAATTTGCCGGCCATCGTCTTATAATTTTCAAAAGAACACGTCTTTAAAAACCGACCGCTGATTGCAAAATACTCGGCTTTGACCGGCCAAAAATTATCAGCCATCACCCACAATTTAATCTTGCCATACGTCGTCGAATCGCGCAGGGAATTAAGCTCGAGGATATAAAAATCTTTTCCAGATATTTTTTCCTGGCTCAAAATTTTGGCCGAATAATCACCCGAAAAATTGGTGCGGGCAACGTCACCGTTGGCCACGTCCCCGTTTAAACGCTGCTGCAAAGAAATCCGAATCGGCTTGGACACATCCGGGAAAAAAGCCCAAAAATCGTTCTCACGCATCAAAAGCGCTTGACCGCGATCATTTTCAGGCTCAGTTGTTTTGACGATCGTCTTGTCTTTTCCTTTGATATACACGTCATAACGGCTGGCATGTTCGGGACGATTGGGTTTATAGGAAACGACTTTGACGTCCGTCTGATAATCCAGCTCTGGATTTCGGACCTCATCAACTTTTTGAACGATTTCATCGGCGGTTAAATCGGCATAAACCAACGCTGCAGGAGTGAGAACAAAAGCAAGAATTACGGGGAGAATCATATTTTTCATGAAGAGCACCTTTTCGTTAAGGATTAAATTTCTTTAATCTTAACGAATCGAGGGGAGTTTGTCACAAAAAAAAAGATTTTCTTATTACTGAAACTGCGTCTCGTAAAGACGTTTATACAAACTGCATGTGGTAAGCAACGCTTCGTGCGGACCAAAACCGACTATGCCGCCTTTGTCTAAAACGACAATCTTATTGGCTTTCTTGATCGTCGACAAACGGTGCGCAATCGCAATAACCGTGCGGCCGACCATTAGCTTGTCCAAAGCATCCTGCACATATTTTTCGGATTCGGAATCCAATTGAGAAGTCGCCTCATCAAGAATTAAAATCGGCGGATTGCGCAAAATCGCCCGTGCTATGGCCATGCGCTGCTTTTCCCCGCCAGAAAGACGAAACCCGCGATCGCCGATAACCGTCTGATACCCTTGCGGCATTTTGACAATAAATTGATGCGCAAAGGCACGCTCTGCCGCTGTTTCAATTTCGCTTTGAGTCGCCTGCGGTGTGCCGTAAGCGATGTTAGCACCCACCGTATCATTAAAGAGAAACGTTTCCTGCGAAACAATGCCAATCTGACGGCGCAGCGAACCAAACGTCACATCACGCACATCACGTCCATCAACGCTGACACGTCCGTTGGTCACATCATAAAAACGCGGAATCAAATTGGCCAAAGTCGTCTTGCCGGTTCCTGTGGGACCTACAATCGCGACCAACTCGCCAACCTTAATTTCCAAATTAATATTCTTTAAAACTTCCGCCCCTTGGCTGTCATAACGAAACGAAACATTTTCGAGTTTGATATTCTTTTCAATTACCGGCAAAACAATCGCGTCGGGCTTCTCCTGCACCGTCGGCGCCTGATCCAAAACATCATAAATCCGTTCATTGGCGGCCAAAGCTTGCTGCGTCATCGCATGCACATTTCCCAGTTTCTTTAAAGGACTGATGATCAACAAAATCGAACTGAGGAAAAAAGCAAAAACACCAAACGACAAATGTTCATTCATCACCTGCTTGCCCATCCAAAGAATAATCGCAATCCCGCAAAAAAGGCCAAAAAGCTCGGTAATCGGGTTCATTAGCAAAATCCGCTTGACCGACTTTAATCGCAACTTATAGGCTTCTTGATTTTTAGCGCGAAAACGGTTGATTTCAAAATTTTCGGTTCCAAAAGCTTTGACCACGCGCACGCCGGATATCGTCTCTAAAAGAATTGAGTTAACATCCGCCATGTTTTCTTGCGTGCGTTTTGAAAGCTTGCGCAACTTAGCCCCAATACGGCTTAACGGCCAACCGATCAGCGGCAAAACAAAAAAGATCACGCACGCCGCTTTAAAGTGAATCGAAAACGCAATCGCGACATACATCAAAATCAAAAACGTCTGGCGAAACAGATCGGTCACCCCATAAGATATCGCATTCTCGACGACCGCAACGTCATTGGTAATCCTCGACAAAAGCTCACCGGTACGTCTTTCGCTAAAATAATCGAGCGAAAAACTTTGGATTTTAACATACAGCTTGTCGCGGATATCCCGAATCACCCGCTGGGAAAGGTCATTCATCAGATACGAACTTAAATAGGTAAAAATATGCTTAACGACCATCAAAACCACAACAGCCCACGGCAAAATACTCAAAAGTGTCGCCGGTTCCATGGTGTTGAGCTTTTCAATAAGGTGCCGAAGAAAATCAGGAATCTGATTCGGAAAAACAATTTGTTTTTTATTAAAAATACGGTCCGTCAAAGGGACAAGAAGTGTATATTGGACGCCTTCAAAAAGACTCGAGACAAACAAAGCGACGACCGCAACGACAAAAAGCCGCTTCTGTTCTTTAAGAAACCCCAGAAGCTTAAGGTAGTTTTTCATCTGATAACCTGAGAATTTTGAGGATGTTATATCAAAAATATTGACGTGATGTTAGCATGCAGGTTGACTTTTGTCGAGCAGTTTGTTATAACTGAGCACATCATGAAAAAAATTAACGTCGCCATTATCGGGATCGGACATTTAGGCTCCCGCCATTTGAAAGTTTACTCAGAACTCAAAAATATCGTTAATATTGTCGGCGTCTGCGATATTAAAGAAGAGCGCACCGAGCGGCTTGCCCATCATTACCGGGTCCCCTTTTTTGATGATTATAGGCAGTTGGTCGGCAAAGTCGACGCGGTTAATATTTGCGTGCCAACGACCATGCACTATGAAATCGGCAAATTCTTTCTTTCGCACAATGTTCACACCTTTATCGAAAAACCCATCACCATGGATGTCGCGCAAGCCGACGAGTTAATCGCTTTATCCCAAAAGAACAACCTCAAACTCCAAGTCGGTCACGTCGAACGTTTTAACAGTGCGTTTATGGCGATCAAACATTTTACGAAGCATCCGCTGTTTATCGAATGCCATCGTTTGAACAAATTTCCCAACCGCTCGTTGGATATCGGCGTCGTTATGGATCTGATGATCCACGATCTGGATATTATGCTGGGCATCAACAATAGTCCGGTCAAAGACTTTCATGCCGTGGGGATCAATGTTTTGACTTCCCTTGAAGATATCGCCAGTGTCCGCGTTGTTTTTGAAAACGGCTGTGTCTGCAACTTAACAGCCAGCCGCGTTTCGGATGAAGTCATGCGCAAAATCCGCATTTTTACCGTCGACTCTTACATTTCGCTCGATTACGTCAAACAAGAAGCTTTTATTTATCGCAAGCATGGCGATCTGATTTCCAAACACGCTCTGCCTATTCAAAAAGAAGAGCCGCTCAAAGAAGAGCTCAAGTCTTTTATCGAATGTGTGCGCGACGACAAAACGCCCGTCGTCTCCGGGGTCGAAGGCCGTAATGCGCTCTTCTTGGCCCTTAAAATTTGTGCGAGCATTAAAGAAGCGCAAACCCAAATTTCAGAACGTATCAAACTGGCGACACTTGCCAAAACCTAAAAATGAATCCCCTCAACAATCGTGACAACTTAAACCTTTCATCAAGTCATCTGATGATTGTTGCCGGCGAAGTCTCGGGCGATAGCCACGCGGCGGCTTTGATTAACGCGCTAAAACATTTAAATCCTGCGCTCACCTTTTCGGGTTTAGGCGGACCTAAGATGCAGGCAGCCGGTGTCGCCCTAGACGAAGACTTGACGCGCTTTGCGGTTGTTGGATTTTTGGAAATCCTCAAGCATTACGGAGAATTTCGCCGCTGCTTTGAGACGTTTCTTAAAAATGTTCAAGAACGCAAACCTGCCGCTGTTATTCTCGTTGATTATCCAGGCTTTAATCTGCGCTTAGCCGGCCGCTTAAAAAAAATGGGCGTTAAAGTCATTTATTACATCAGTCCGCAGGTCTGGGCGTGGAAAGAAAACCGTGTACGTTTTATCAAAAAAAACGTCGATCGGATGCTTGTGCTTTTTGATTTCGAAAAAAAATTTTACGCCGATCGCGGGGTTGAAGTCGATTTTGTCGGCCATCCACTGGCTGACGAAGTTGATCTAACCTCTGGCCGCGAAGAAACACTGCTAAACGCCGGGCTTTCGCCGGATAAATTTACCATCGGCCTTTTGCCCGGTTCACGTCAAAAAGAAATCGAGTCCCTTCTGCCAGCCATGATCGACGCCGCGCAAATCATGCATCATGAAGATCCACGCTTTCAATTTCTTATTCTTAAAGCGCCAAATCTTGACGGAAAATTATTCAAAAAATACCTCGAGCAAAAACCCTTTATGATCAAATTGCTCGATGGACATTTTCATAATGGGCTTAATGCCTGTGATCTGTGTGTGGTCACATCCGGCACCGCAACGCTTGAAACCGCCCTTCTCTTAAAGCCGATGGTCGTTGTTTATAAAACTTCTTTTTTTACTTACTTCTTAGCCAAGGCCTTAATCAAAATCCCGTATATCGGGTTAGTTAACGTTGTCGCCGGCAAAAAAATTGTTCCCGAATGTATTCAAGATGACGCTAACGGACAAAAAATTGCAGACGAACTTAAAAAAATTTATAAAAACCCTGCCGAATTTGATAAAATCTGCGCCGAGCTTGAAAAAGTCAAAGCTTCTTTAGGCGAAAGCGGGGCGAGCAAACGTGCGGCCGAAAACATTATCCAATTTTTAAAATAAATATGGCAAAACAACCAAATCATCCGCTTAGAGACGACCATCGCGCCACCTGCCTGACCTGCATGGACGGACGCATTCAAATTCCGGTCATCAACTGGATTCGCCATAGTTCCAAGGTCAAATATGTCGATATCATCTCCGGACCCGGTATGGATGGTATTTTGACCCGTCCGCACGCGCAGATGGACGCGATTTTAACGGGTATTAAAATCTCGACGAAAACCAATCACTCTTCGCATATTTTTGTGGTGGGGCATTTTGACTGCCGCGGTAACCCTGTGTCTTACGAAACGCACAAAAAACAAATCATCGCCGGGGCGCAAAAAATCAAAAAACTTTTTTCCTCATATCCGATCACCGGACTTTGGGTCAATTCCAAATGGCACGTCAAAAAGATTATTGATTTAATCTAGCTCAATGATCTCTTTCTTGCAGTCCTCGGGACAGTTGCAGTGGTTTTCAAAATTGGTACAGACGCCATCCCCGCAGGGGATGCAAATGGGCAAATGATACGCGGTATTCTTGCCTTGCATATTGCATTTTCCGTCGAGATAATCAAAGCCGCAGCGCTTAACAAGCCCCTTACAGCACTCGACATCCTCTCCGGCGTAAGCTAAAGCACCGCACTCAGGGATATGGTCTAAATCGTTCTTAATCTGGCAGGTTGTCGTTTGGGAACAATCCGTTTGCGTACGACAAAATTCCTTGGGGCAATTTTCAGCGCTAATCGCTGTACAATCTTTAGGGACACACTCCTTCGGGCATTCTTTTTCCTGCAAGTCATTTGCGCACTTTAGCTGGCAAATTGTCGTCGGACATTGAAGATTTTCCGAATACGCCCTCCTGCAATGGTCAAAAAAGGGTTGCTCTGCATTTAACACGCCAACAAAACTGATTATGCTAAGTACAAAACCCATTAACGAAAATTTAAAAAACCGCATGTTCCACCTCTTGATTAAATTTTTTCTATCGTCTGCAAAGGCACCCAGCCAACTTTTTCGTCGGGTCGCTTTATCCGCAGCCAATCGCCTTCGATAGTCTGCCAACGGACTTTCTGGCCTTCGGGCAATTCAAAATAAACCGTTGCCTTGTCACTGGGTTCAAAGCGCGCCGCTGTCGCTTTAATCACAATAGCCGCATCGCTTTCCAAATCGATTTTGACCGTCAGACCAACGACAAAGATCAAAAACACAAAGCCCAAAATTCCGATGACCCAACGGCACCCCGGCCAGTTAAAATACAGACCACACAAATGCGCAATAGCCAAAGCTCCGGCGAGCAAAGACAAGACAAACACCATTTCATTAACACTGTAAAAACGGACATGCCCGCTAAGAATTTTATCGACAAAACTCAAAGCCGGATCCACCTTAGTGGGGACTGACGATAATGCAAAATTCAGGTTAGCCGCCAAGTCGCTGTCGCGTGGGCTAAATTTTTGTGCCCGCTCATAATTAACAATCGCTTTGCCCAACTGTTTATTTTTAAAATAGCTGTTTCCTAAATTGTAAAACACGCTCCCGCTTTCCTGGCCCGAGTTGATAATCGCCTGATAAATGTCAATCGCTTCGCTATATTTTCCGTCGCGATAAGCCGCGTTAGCCTTGGCAAAATCCGCCGGCACCCGCTCCCCTGCAAAGGCGGGGTAGGCTAATATTCCAAACAAAATAATTGCTAGAAATTTTTTCATTAATAATTCCGTTCAAAAAAGTCGATGATCTGTTGTGTCTGTTTAAACGTTGCACGCATTTTGTCTTCCAACCCCTTGGCAGAAGCAAAGCGCACCAAATCACATTCACTAAAAATTTCCCTCAAAGAAGCCACAACCGCATTTTTTTGATCTTTAGATTTTAAATGCCCAATCAACACGTCAACTGTGATTGCACCCGCCGGGATATGGAACTTGTTGCCAAAATATTCCTGCAACGTTTTAAAAATACTGTCATAAAAATTGCGGGCATCTTTTTCATGCAAAAACCGCCCCGCGCTGGCCAATCCAAGACGGGCTTGGCGTGGCGCATGCATCCGGCGCGCCAGGCGAATATCGGTCGAAAGCCGTTTTTGATATTCAAAATTAATAAACAGCCCCAACCAAATCAAAAACAGAAGCGCGACCCCCAAAACAAAACGGCCGTCACGATACAGCAGGTATCCTTTTTTCTGCAAAGGCCCGATATTTTCTTTGATAAAATGGATGTCCTCTCCTAAATCCTCAACTACCTGCGGCTGTTTCTCGACGGAAATATTGGGTGCGCTCATACCAACGACTTTTGATTCCTCTGTTTTGGCAATCGGACTGACCGTTAAAGCAAACGGCCCTTGGCTTACCGTCCGGTATTGTTTGTCCACGACATCAAAATAACTAAACGTTACTGCCGGCAGTTGCGTAACTTTATCGTGGTTAGGAATCACGACCTGCTCAAGATTTTTCTCGCCATTTCTATCTATGATTTTAGGGTCATAAACTTTAAAATCAGCCGAATCCTTAAACGCCGGCAAATTAACTGCCTTGAGATTTCCATCGCCGGCAATGCGCATGCGCACCGTCAGCGGATCACCGACCTTGACCTGAGTTGGACTGACCGTCATTTCAAAATTATATTTCCCTACCCCGCCGGAAAAATCCGACGGCTTGCCTTCCTCTGGCAGCGGCAAAACTTTGATGCCGATATTGGCACTTTCCAATTGGATTGTTTTGGTTTCATACTGGCCTAAAAAACCGTCAAAAAAATCATCATTAAAAATATCACCAAACTGGCTTGGCATCGATTCTCGCCGAGAATTTTTGATCAAAATGTTAGCACCCAATTTTGCCGGTCCCAGCGTCAAATCCCCGGTGCGAGTCGGATAAATAAAGGTGCGAAACTCCATGATCTGATAAGCAATCCCGCCTAAGGTCTGTTGCCCTCGCCGTGGTTCGCCAAAATCCTCAGACGTAAATCCCTCATGTTCAAACGTCGGATACTGGACATTTTTTACGGCTAAATCATTAATAAAAAGCTTGATAACCAGCGGGATCGGTTCATTAAGATAGGCCTCTTTTTTGGGCGTGCCCAGAACTATAAAAATTTTATCCTGCAAAGCCGCCGGCGAGTCTTTATCACCTTTGATAGGCGAACCCGTATTTACACTGCCCGAATTGACCACCGAAATCGCAATCGGCTGCGTTGTATAATCTTTTGCATTGATGGTCATTGTAATTGCAGGGATTTGAAACTGTCCACTCTTAAGCGGGATGACCGTAAACATCATGCCCGTTGAACGCGACATTTTTCCGTTAATAATAGAAATTTTTGTTGAAGGCCCAAGATAGCGCACTTCCAAACCATCGATTTTAGGCAGCTGTACCGGCGGGACCCCATCCGTTGCACCATTAACCGTCACGGTCAATTGCAAAGCGCTCCCTAACTCGACCATCGTTGCATTGACCGTTGCCTCAACGGTAATTTCTTCGGCAAATACGGACGAACAAATGGTCCCAAACATTAAAACCACAAAAGCCACAATAAAAAATTTACTTAAAAACACTATTTGCAAGTTTCCGTCATCCTGGGCGCAGCGAAAGATCCCGCTAGATTCTTCGGCCTTCGGCCTGAGAATAACAACGGTAGACAAAAATCTGTACACGGTGTTTAAAACTGTTTTTATAAAACTAATCATCTTACCAATCTTTCAAAACAGCAGGTTCGTCTGCGGTGTGTTTGTCAAAATTAAGCAGCCCCCCCGACTCAGGACTCTGCTCGAATTGTTTGAGTAACGCATTGGCTTCTTCTTTCGTCATTTCCCCGCGCTTAGGCGCAACCGAAGCCTGGCTTTTTTCGTCGGAAGATTTATCCTCTTTTTGTTTTTGGTCACCACCCTGCGAAAAACCTTGTTCGGGTTTTTGTTCTTCTTTTTTGTCCTCTGCGTCTTTATTTTCGGATTGCGAAGGACTTTCTGAAGGTTTATCTTTGTCTGACAAAGATCCAGCGGATTTCTTTTCTTGTTCCTGACTTTGTTTTTGGTCTTGTTTTTTGTCCGCTTTATTAGACTCTTGATCTTTATTTTGATTCTGTTGATTTTGTTGGTCTTGCTGCTGTTTCTTTTTCTTTAAAAGTTCCAGCTCTTTTTGAACAATGTCACGATTATACTGAGCGTCTGAGTCCTTGTCATCAATATTCAATACCGCATTAAACTGGCGCAAAGATTCCTCAAGCGCAGAAATTGCTTGATCGACGTGCTTTTCTCCGAAATTAACACCTTGGGCATACAAAGTGTCGCCCAAATTAAAGTGGGCATTCTTTTTCACAAGGACATCGTCGCTCAAAAGGCCTTTTTGTAAATGTAAAACCGCTTCATCATACTTTTTATTTTTATAAAGCGCTGTCCCCAAATTAAAATTGATCGCCGGCGACTGGGGATCTGCCTTTAAGGCATTCTCATAATTCTTAAGCGACGAATCAAATTCCCCTTTTTGATAAAGCGCATTGCCTCGTTTGACTTCGCCTTCCTTCGACGCAGCGCAAGCGGCAGAAGCCCAAAATAAGAGAAGGATAAACCCGAATTTTGCATTCATCTTTTTGTTCGCGACGGATCGTCGCGCACTGGGTTGTAATGCAAAATTTGGGATAAAAATTGTGATTTTCTTTGTCATAGCTCGTCTGTTTTCTTTCGCACAGGCAATCCCATTTCCAGGATCAAAAACAATAAAGCCACCGCCAACGGAATCTGGAATCGCTCAAAATACCGCCGCTGTGATTTGGCCTGAAAGTCCTTCTTTTCAAATTTTGAAATTTCGCGGTCATAAATTAAATCCAGCCCAAACTGTGTCCCGCTGGCACGGACATAAACGCCGTCAGTTGCTAAAGCCATTTTTTGTAATAAGGATTCATTAAGCCGTGATTTGATAAAATTGCCTTGGGCATCTTTCAAAAAATCCAACTCGCCCTTTTCGTTTTCAACCTGGATAAGCTCCCCTTCTTGCGTGCCGACTCCAACAGCAAAAATCTTTATCCCTTTTTCCTTGGCCTTTTCGACAATGGGCATCGGATCGTTTTCGAGATTTTCCCCGTCGGTAACGATAATCATCGCTTTAAATTTACTGACGGTGGTGTCATATTCCTTAAGCGCCTGACGCAAGGCGCTATTGATATTTGTTCCGCCGCGCGCAACACTGTTAGGGCTTAAATCTTCAAGGTTCAAAAGAAAACCGCTGTAATCGACGGTCAACGGACAGATCAAAAAAGCATCCCCCGCAAAAGCAATAAGTCCGATGCGATCGCCTTTGAGCTTTTTGATCAAATCCTTAATAGCGAGCTTTGTGCGTTCGAGCCGACTGGGCTTAACATCGCGCGTCAACATACTGCGCGAAACATCCACAACAAGCAAAATATCCGTCCCACGGCGTTTAATTTCACGAACCTCATAGCCCCACTGCGGACGCGCCAAAGAAAAAACACTAAAAACCACGACGAGAACAAAGAAAAAAGACCGTAAGCCCTCGCGCTTGGCATCATAACTTTTGGCAATATGCACAAAAAGCTCTTCTGAGGCAAACAGGCTTCTGTGATGTTTACGATGACGATGCGCCCACCACAAAAAAGCCAAAAGCACAATGATCGTCCACAACCACAACAAATTTTGAATTGCGCCAAATTTCATAAATCCCTTTCCCAAAATCTACGGCAATCTCAAAAGCAATGTATTCTCTAAAACAAGTGCGGCAAGCAAAAACAGCAAGCCGGCAGTTAAAAAGTAACCAAACAGCTCCTTATATTCCCGATACCCGGTCTCTTCGATTTTTGTTTTTTCTAGCCGGTCGATTTGTTTATAAACCTGCCGCAAAGAATCGGTATCCGTGGCGCGAAAATACTCTCCACCGGTAGTTTGGGCAATTGATTTTAAAGTTTCCTCGTCGATCTCAACCTGGACACTTTGATATCCCTGCCGGCCCCAAATATCCTGCACCGGAAACGGCGCCGTCCCGTTAGTCCCAGCGCCAATGGTATAAATTTTGACGCCCAAGGCTTTCGCTGCTTTGGCCGCCGAGAGTGGATCAACTTTTCCTCGATTATTGACCCCGTCGGTCAAGAGAACAATGACTTTGCTCTTCGCCTGGCTTTTTGACAAACGCGACAAGCCCGCACTGATCGCAGAACCAATCGCCGTGCCGTCTTCCATCATATTAAGCGTCACACGATCCAAATTCGCTTTAAGCCACGCATAATCCGTCGTCAAGGGACTCACCGTATACGCTAATCCCCCAAAAGCGACTAACCCTAACCGGTCAGAACTGCGGCCATCGACAAATTCTTTGACAACATCTTTAACAACTTCCAGCCGATTATACCGCCGGCCTTTGAGCGTGAAATCTTCCGCGGCCATACTCCCCGAGCCGTCGATGGCTAAAACAATGTCGATGCCTTCTGCTTCATTTTTGACATCTTCTAAAATTGAACGCGGGGCTGACAGTGCCACAATAAAAAGAGCTAACCCAAGCAAGCGCAGATAAAACGGCAAGTTTGCAAAACGGGTTTTCCAAGTCTTCTGCAAAGCGCTGACCAATTCTCCCGACGGAAAACGCAGTGAAGACATACGATTCTGACGGCTTGCCCAAAGGACAAACGCTAAAATAAAGGGAAGAAAAATTAAAACCAAAGGGTCTTTAAAAATCATTTGATTGCTTCTTTGGGCATTGTTTCTTGCACCAAACGCTTAGCTGCGTTAAAAGCATCGGTCATTTCACTAGCCGTCGAGCCATAGCGCGCAAACTTGACCATATCGCTGGCTGTTAAAAATTCCTTTAAAAATTCTTTTTGAGCTTCATTTAAAACCGCCAGCGTTTTGACGTGCATCAAAAATTCGTCCGTTGTCATTTCCGGCGCTTTGACCAAAAAACGGTCTTCAAGATAATGCCGGACAATCGACGAGAGACGAATAAAATATTCCTTGATTTCTCCGCGAGAAGGCAAATTTTCTTTCTCAAGCGTCAAAAGCTCTTGAGTGGCAATTTCCCACGCGGTTTTGCGAATCATGCGCGTTTCTTTTTTTGATTTGAGTTTCGGCAACAACCATCGCAAAAAGAAAAAAATTCCCCCCAGAAGCACAAGCCCCAAAATGGCGAACAGAAAAAAATAATTGGCCGGCAAATCAACCGGAGGACGAACATCTTTTAGCTCGAGAGCGGGCATGTTAACTTTTCCTCTTGCGGCGCTTTAAAAAGAATTTTACGATTTCATCACTATATGATTTGTCAGTGGCAATATCGATATGGTCCATTCCCACCGAATCAAACAGACGCCGGCGGTTTTTTAAACGGGTTTGCGCGCTCTGGCGGTATTGCTCTTGCACCTTGGACGAACTGGTATCGACTAATGTCAATCGTCCATTTTCAGCATCTTGCAGCAAAAGCAGTCCGCAGTTAGGCAATTCACTTTCCCGAGGATCGTTAAGCGTCACGGCAATCAAATCGTGACGACGATTTGCAATCGCCAGAGCTTTTTTTAAACGCCCCTGCCCGGCATTCTCTGTAATTTTTAGCGCTGATTCATTTTCAAAAAAGTCCGAAATCAAAAACGCGACACTTTTTCGCGTCACAACCTTATTAAGATAATCCAATGCGGCGACCATGTCCGTCGCTTTATTTTGCGGCTTAAAATAGAGAATCTCGCGGATCAAACGCAGGACATTTTTAGTTCCCTTAACCGGCGGAATGAATTTTTCAATTTTGTCAGTAAAAATTAAAAGTCCAATCTTGTCATTGTTGCGGATCGCCGAAAATGCCAAGAGTGCCGCAATCTCGGCGGCGAGTTTGCTTTTTAAATCATTAACGCTGGAAAATTGACACGAAAGAGAAACGTCAACTAAAAGCATGACCGTCAGCTCGCGCTCCTCGACGTACTTTTTGATATGCGGTTTGCCGGTGCGAGCGGTGACGTTCCAGTCAATCGTGCGCACATCGTCACCCGGAAAATATTCGCGGACTTCGTCAAACTCGAGGCCCCGCCCTTTAAAAACGCTGTGATACTGGCCGGCAAAAACGTCTGTGACCAGACGGGAGGTCGTTATCTCAATGCGACGGACTTTTTTAAATAGGTCTTTAGGTATCATATTTTATATTAGTGGCTATGCTTGGTGGACTTCTAAGCGAGTTCCGCAGCCACGGCGCTTACTTGACTGCCTTTTAAATTTAGAATAAGCGACGTGAGCGAGGACTGTTTGAGCGACAAGTCCACTAAGCATAGCCACACATCATTCTACGGGACTTCAATTTCACTAAAAATACGGCTGATAATCTCCTCGGAAGTTTTTTCCTCAGCCTCGGCCTCATAACTGACAATAACCCTATGACGCAAAACATCCATCCCGATTGTTTTAACATCCTGCGGAGTCACGTATCCGCGGCCCTGCAAAAAGGCGTAGGCTTTGGATGCAACCGCCAAATAAATCGTCGCCCGAGGAGATGCGCCATACTGGATAAGTCCTTTTAGATCAGCGAGCTTATAATTTTGAGGATGACGCGTTGCCTCGACTAAATCAACGATATATTTTTCGATCTTTTCGTCCATATAAATTTCATCAACGATAGCACGCGCGCGCAAAATATCAGCCGTTGTGACGATATTTTGGACCTTAAAGTCCGCCTTCGTAAACGACATGCGCCGCAAAATTTTGAGTTCCTCCTCTTTCGTCGGATATGTAATCTTGACTTTGAGCATAAACCGGTCAACTTGCGCCTCAGGCAGCGGATACGTTCCCTCCTGCTCAATCGGATTTTGAGTCGCTAAGACAAGAAAAGGGTCCTCTAACTTTAAAGTCTCATTGCCAATTGTAATCTGACGCTCCTGCATCGCTTCAAGCAAAGCGCTCTGCACCTTGGCCGGCGCACGATTGATTTCATCAGCGAGAATAAAATTCGCAAAGAGCGGTCCCTTTTTGACATTAAACTTGCCCGTGTGCTGATCATAAATAAGCGTCCCCGTTAAATCCGCAGGAAGCATATCCGGCGTAAACTGCAAACGCTGAAAATTTGCTTTGATCGTAGAAGCAAGCGTTTTGACCGCGGTCGTTTTGGCCAATCCTGGAACGCCTTCGACTAAAATATGGCCGTTGGCCAAAAGCCCAACAAGCAATCGGTCCAACAGATAGCGCTGGCCGATTAAAACCTTGTCGACTTCCATAACAATAGCGTCGATGAAACTGCTTTCTTTTTTGACCTTTTCATTAATTGCGCTGATATTGACATCCCCCATAGACACTTTCTCCTTACCGAAGTTATTAAATTTTTATTTAAAACAGATGTTTTGAATTTTGCTAGGCAGGATCAAATTTTATTACTGCAAAAATTTTTGTCAAGAGGCGACATGCTTAGAGAGGGTCGCTTGGAGATTTTTTGGAATTGTAAAATAAAAGCACGCCCCTTGCCCTAATTGAGAAACAACCCAAACCTTGCCGCCATGATCCTCGACACCGGCCTTGACAATGCTCAAACCAGCTCCCGTCCCCTCCACAATTGTCGAATTATCCAAGCGCTTAAAAACATCAAAAATTTCCGCATGATGCTCCGGCGCAATACCAATACCGTTGTCGCGAACATAAAATTCAAAGTTTTCGCCCTGATCAACAACACCGATTTCAATACAGGCCACATTATTATTTTGCGACGAAAACTTGATCGCATTATTTATCAGGTTGACAAAGACCTCGGTCAATTTGATCCTGTCGCAAACAAGCATCGGCCATGATGCCGCAAGAATAATTTGCGATCGACTTTGCCGGATAACATACTCCAAACGTTCTAAAACTCCGTCGAGTAAAAGACGCATATCGACCTTTTCATAAGGATTTTTTATCCGCGAAATCCTTGTCAGGGCCAAAAGATCCTGAATCATATCATTAAGCCGCTTTGTCCCGCGGCGCAGGCCGGTCAAACTGCGTTGGCCTTTTTCGTCTAACTTGTCAAAATAATGCGTTTCTAAGAATGCGCCGTAACCTTCTATCCCCGTCAAGGGCGCGGCAATATCGTGACTGACCGTATAAACAAAACGGTCAAGCTCGGTGTTGACCTTTTGTAAATCATATTTTTGGCTATTGGTCACATCCAAACTCTTGACCAAGGCTTCCTTTTGTTTTTCAAGCTGCGACTTAAACTCGTCTAACTGCCGGGTCATCATGACAAAAGCGCTACTGACCTCCCCGATTTCATCTTGGCGCTTTACGTCGAGCTTGACATTAAAATTCCCGGCACCGATTTGTTGGGCTGCCAAAACCAGATCTTTTAAAGGCCGCGAAAAACTGCGGATCAAAAAAACAGACAGGATTAAACTCACAAGAACAATCCCAACAAACCCGACAAACAAAGCATTGCGAGAGAATTCTTGTTGAATGCTCGCTTTATGCAATGTGTTTTGTGTTGATTGCTGTATTTCGGCAAGCAAAGAAGTGATTTTTTCGGTGAGAACTTTCTCTTTGCGGTGGACCCGGCCTAAATCCTCTAAGGACAGCTGATAGCCCCCAGCACTGATCATCTGGAAGATATCATTAAAAAGTTTATCGTACTCTATATAGGCCGTCTCAATGCGCTCAAGAAATTGGCCCGCTTGCGTTAATTGATTCGTTTTCGAATCGTTTGTAGACTTTTCTAACCGCTGGTGGATAAGGTCTTTGCCTTTAAGAATAGATTCGCCCGTCGACTGGGTTAAGCGATCAAACCCTTCTTTGATTTTAGCGATATGCCCTAAAAGATATTGCCGGCGGGAAGAAGGCATTTGGGCGAAAGCCAATTCATCGCCGACGTTAAGCAGCGATTGGAAACGAATGGCATTTTCAAGATAATTACGGGTCACGCTGTTGCCGACATCGATGAGCACAATGTCTTTGTCGGCAACTTCCCGCAACTCTTCTCCAAGATAAGCGACTTGGCCTAAAGCAATAAACGTATTGATGCTCAAAGCCGCGATAAGAAACAGAACGAGGAAAAAGATTTTATCGGCGATTTTCATGAAAAATGAATATCAACCCTCTGGACTTTATTGTCCCGAATATCCTCGGCAAATTGTGCCGGGATGACGGCACCGGTCAAAACGACAGGCTTTTGCAAATCGGTATAACTGATGCTGATTTCACGAATCGTCGGAGCATTGACCCCAAAGGTATCCTTGCGACCCGGATTATGATAAACCACAAGCGTTGAACTCAAAAAATTAAAAGCATAGGTATTTTTGGGCAACGTGATCGTTTTTAATTCCTGTTCTTTACTCATCAGCGTAATCAGACGATCTTCTTTAGTAAACAACCATCCGGCTAAAGCAGGTTTAAACGAAAGGCTCAATCCTTTTTGATTGTCCCAACAAAACGGTTTGGGCCCGGCATTCATCAGAAGCCAAATATGCAAAAATTCCGCCGTGCTTCCCGAAAGCCGCGCAACAAAACCCTGTCCGTGAAAATTCTTGTCCTCATGCGCACTGCTGGCAATAAACGAAGAATTTTCGAGAATACTACGCCCATAAACTTGCGGGTTTAAAAACGGGACGAGCACATCCTTAAAACTTTGATAAAACTCGGGATAAAGCCCGCTACGCAAAACTTCCAGCAAATATTTGTATTGCATGTGCAGCCAAACCGACTCATTCTCCAGCCAGCCGCGCGGAAAAATACGCGTGCGTCCAATTTCTTCGCTCTGACTTGAAATGTCCGCATTGACTTTATACATCTTAAGCTTCTTGTCAAACAGAGGGCTTTTACGCAAACGCTCATGAAGAAGAGCGGCCTGTTTAGGATCATGATTAATTTTTAAGGCGTGGACCAACCCTTCCAAAAATAGTGGCAGATCATGCCGTTTAAACGCAACCGGCATCACATAAGAGAGGCCTTGCTGCTTTTTGTCCAAAAGCGCATAATCGACAACCTCATGATAAAAATACGTCGAGAAAAGCCCGTCGGCAGTCCGCGCTTGTTCAAGAGCGTGAACGGCTTTTTGATTGATTTCCTTTAAGAACGCACGGATCTCCTGCATATGCAAGTGGACTTCTTGCCCTCTGATTCCGTTTCGGATCCGTTGACGATAATGTTCTTTGGCATCATTGGCTTTATGCCAAAACGCCTGGGGATCTTTTTCATTTTCAAAAACAGCTTTTAATTCTTTGATAAAATCAGCCAACTCAACAAACACGGCAATCTTTTCATTTTCGATATGTAAAATTTCAATCTGCCGCGAAACAAACTGGCAAAGCCTCTTAAGCTCCAGCGTTTCCGAGAGAGAGGAGCCCAAAAGACCGGGCAACCCATTGAGCGAATCATACCAATTGGGTTTGTCAGCTTCCATTTCAAGGCCGACGCCGCTGGGATCAAAGCTCGCGGCTTTATTCGTCAACTGGCAGATCATTTTGACGAGCAAATTGGTATGATACACTTCCCCTGTTCCCTCGTCGATGCGCAGCTTGTTGCCCCGCTCATGTGCGCGAATTTCATGAGTTGCGTCAATGACCGCATGATATTGCCGCACGCCTTTGGGCGTCAAAAGATACCTTTGACTGCGCAGGGCCACATAATGCGAGTTGTGATAAAAACTAAAAACTTTTTTGTCCAACAGCAAAGACCGCAGCTGATCCGGATAAATCCCCAAATAACTTTCGACCAGATCCAAGTTATACGTCCAATGATCCGACCAAAACCCTTCGCCATGATCGGCGGTAATCTGCCGCTGGCAATGGGCCAAAAGTTTTTCCAAAAACTTTTGCGGCGAGGCGCGCAAGACCAAACTGTTTTCACTGATGCACTTAAAAATATCGCCGGGCGCAAAACTCTTTTGCAAAAGCTCTCGCAAAGCCGTGCACTCGCCTTTGACCAAATCTTGCAAAAGCACTTCCAGATGTTCTGGATCAGCTAAAGAAAAAACCATTCCCTTGACGACAAGCGGATTAAATCCATCGGCCTGCAATAAATTCCAAAAATCAATGACACTCGCGTCTTTCACGTCCGTGTTAAAGTAAACATCGTTGCGCCGATTCTGATTTACGTCACGAAAGTTTCCGTTACCTTGCGAAAAATTTGTGGGCGACAAAACAAAATAATTATAATCGCGCTCCGGGTCTCCATGCTTGCGGCTGTAAACGTTAAAAGCAATTTTCCCCTCGGTGGTCGAAACGCTCACCGGCAAGCCGCCGCGCAAAATGTTATCCAAAAAGTTCTGGCCGCAATACTTGTCCAAAGCCAAAGACGAACTGCTTGTAAACGCATAATCTTTGATGCTTTCAACCAGGACTTTGTTCTCCTGACGTTTTTGGGCGACATACCCACTGGACGTTGCTGCCTTGACAATCGTAGCTAAATGTTCCTGCGAAAACGTATTGCCAATCAAAGAAGTTATTTCATATTCGGACTTAGCGCCTAAGCTGATGCCGGCATAAGCCATGGCGCTAGGCGTACGGCTGGCGGTTTCCTGACGGGCAGGCAATGAAAATTTAGCGCTTTCCAAAAACTTCTCCGGGCTGACAAAGTCAGTCGCATCGCCAAACACGACAGCCGCCTCAACAATCGGGTCCAAGAATTTTGTCTTTTTCCCATCATTATGAAATGCAAAATAAAAATTCCCTTCATTAATATGTTTAACGTCCGGCGTATCAGCCACTTCAACGGTAAGATTATAAAACGGCGCTTTGGCTTTCAGGTTCTTGACCTTAACCCATGCCTCGACGGTACGTGACATATTCTTTAAGGTCCAATCGCGCATCCCGTAGGGAATAATAATCGGTAAACCATCAACAATTTCGACCTGTAAATTCTTTTTGGAAATATTCGTGACCGTTACGCGACGAACGAGCGCGGCAAAGGATTCGTTGGGCAAAGTAAAATAATTCACACTGACCTTTAAACCCAGCGCCTTATTTTCTTCTTCAATGGTCAGCTCATGGCTGCTTATGAGCATTCGGCTTTTGTTCTCGCCTGATAAAGAAAACGGCTCCCAGCTTTGGATCTTTGCCCCGTTTTTGACTTTGATAAACGTGCGAAAGCCTTGCAGGGATGTCTGACGATACGCTTTATTGGCCGGCACAAATTCCAAAATGGATTTGTCCTTGCTTTCGATCCCAAAGCTCGTGATCGCCTGCCCGCGATTGACATAAAAAACCCACATCGGAATTCCCCAAACACCAGCAACACCGGGGAAAAAATTGCTAAATGTCTTGGCGTGATTGTAATCCTCGATAACAAAACTTCCGGTTTGATCCAGTCGGTACTGGGGCAGGTTAATGTTTGCTTTTTTTAGCATAAATAATTCCTCTCAAAGTGCTGATTTTTATTCAGACTTCTTCAGTTTGCGAAACAAATTATAATAACCGGAAAGTTTTGCCGTCAGGATCCAATCATTCGTGTCCCGATCGCCAAAACGAATCCGGTTGATTTCATAAACATCACGATCGAGCCTGTCGTTGCCGCGATTGGTCGTAAAACCTGCAGCGTAACCGCTTTTTCGTAAAGTTTCCTTGATCTGTTCATTAAATCCGCCGATCGGATACGCAAAAAAATCCACGCTTTCTCCGAGCTTCGCTTCTAGAATTTTTTTGCTTTCCTGTATTTCATAAATCTGTTCTTTAATCGAGAGTTTTGGCAAATACGCATGGTTGACACTATGGCTGCCAATCGACATTCCGCCGTTTTTCATCGCCAAAACATCGTCCCACGCCAGATAATCGGGTTTGCCAATCTTGCCGGGAGAGATAAAAAAAGTTGTTGGGATTTTGTACTTACTTAAAATCGGATAGGCTGCAGTAAAGTTATTTTTCATGCCGTCATCAAAGGTTACGGCCACCGAATTATGCTTAAACTTCTTGCCGGCTTTAATTCCGTCGACGAGTTCGGCCAGCGTCAAAATATGATACCCCCTTGTTTTCAAAAACTTCAACTGGCGTTCAAAATTTTCGGGGCTGACCGTATCCTCACGAATGACATCGACTTTGCCGACATTGTGATACATGATAACCGGCACGGTATATTTATCGGCAATCGCGCAAATAAAAATAAAAAAAACGATAACAACAACCCAAAACCCCAAAAATACTTTTTGAAATGTTCGCATAGGAGCAAACGTCGTTTATTGTTAAGATAAAATTTTTTTAACCGCTTCACTGACCGCCCGATTGTCCGCACGTCCGGCGAGAATCGCAGACGCCTCTTTCATGACCCGGCCCATATCTTTCATGCCTTGGGCACCGGTTTGCTTAACAATATCCCCGACAATTTTTTCAATTTCAAGAATAGACATTTCCTGCGGAAGATAAGACTTTAAAATCGCCAATTCCGCTTTTTCTTTATCCGCTAAATCCTGACGAGCGCCTTTTTCGTACTGCTCAATCGAGTCCTGGCGTTGTTTAATCTGTTTTTTGATAACTGCGATGACATCCGCATCCTCGATTTTTTCGACTTTCTTTTCGATCATCACATACTTAAACGAAGACCGTAAAAGACTCAACGTCGAGACCTTGACCGGATTTTTGTCTTTCATCGCCTGCTTAAATTCATTATCAATACGCTCTGAGAGCATAAAACCTCCGTTATTTTTGCAACTACAATTTTTCTATATTAATTGTTTTGTGCCGGCTTTGCAAACCTTTTGTAATGCTAATTTGCGCTTTCTTGACAGAAAAGTGTTCTGCCAAAAAATCAACGAGCGCCTTATTCGCCTTGCCATCCACCGCCGGGGCAGTCAAATAAATTTTAATGCTTTCACCTTCTTGTTTAAAAGCATTCCTCTTGGCCGCAGGAATCACCTTAAGATCAATTTTCATAGAATAATATCAGGAAGAAATACAGCAGACGTTTTATGCCTGAGGGTTGAAAACTTTTTCAACTTCCGTGTAAAGATCTGCAAAGGCAAACGGTTTGCCTAACGCATGATAACGGACACCGTCGACTAAAACGCCCATCTTGGCGTCCTCTTCTTCTTTCGAAACAATCCCGGAAAGAAAAATGACGGGAATATGCCGAGTGGCAGGATCTTGTTTAATTTGCTTAATCGCCTCCGGCCCGCCGATATCCGGCAGAACAATATCCATTAAAATCAACTGCGGAAGATGAGCTTTGGCTTTTAAAAGGCCATCGCGTCCACGGTTAGCGGTAATGACGACAAAATTACGTTCCGTCAGTTTCTTTTCTAGAAGCGTCAAAATATCATCTTCGTCATCGACCACTAAAATTTTCCGTTGAGACATACAACTCCTTAAAGAACAAAAAATAAGTATTATTACTATGCTGGCAAAAACGATTATATGAAAGAAAAAGAATATTAGCTATCTTTATCTGAATATTTTAAAACTGGAAATAAATAAATGCTTGAGGTTTTATGACCCTCCATGTCAAAATCAAATATCCCATTAAGCTATACACAGGAACTTTGATCCACAAATTCTGCTTGTGTAAAATCATCAAATCTTTGGTCCAAAACTGTCCTAATTGAATAATCAAAAGCAATGAGACAATCAGTCCAAAACGCATGAATACTCCG
The DNA here is from genome assembly GCA_964474085.1 of uncultured Planctomycetales bacterium. GTDB lineage: Bacteria > Omnitrophota > Gorgyraeia > Zapsychrales > JANLHA01 > JADLGJ01. The sequence goes on along the minus strand of CAYYRJ010000019.1, from coordinate 22,310 downwards.
ACATCACTGTCAGTAAAATGTACGGATGTCACTAATGCCTGTCCCATTTCTTTGATTTGCATAAAAGACCGCGCCCGAAACAGACCCCATCCGACCACGACAAGATGGAAAAATACAATTATTTTGCATGTCTTCCACCAGACACCGAGCCGTCCAAGTGCCAGCGAAAATTTTTGCCACTTAAGAATTAGATGATGGATGCAAACCAAAACTCCGTGATACCCTCCCCAAAGAACAAAAGTCCACGATGCCCCATGCCAGAATCCACCCAACAACATAACAACAATGATATTGCAGCAGGTGGCTATTTCGCCTTTTTTATTCCCGCCTAAAGGGATATACAAGTAATCTCTCAACCACGATGAAAGGCTAATATGCCATTTTTGCCAAAATTCCCTCGGGTTTGTTGAAAAATACGGAAGATTAAAATTAACTGTAATTTCAAAGCCCATACATTTGCTAAGACCGCGGGCGATATTCGAATAACCATCAAAGTCACAAAATATCTCAAAAGCAAAAGCATAAAGGGCGATTAAAACAATTGAGCCGCGATATGGACCATCGGACGAAAAGACCGGCGTTACAATATTAGCTAAATTATCCGCAATAAAGACTTTCTCGAACAACCCCCAGTAAACAAGAAAACACCCTTCATAAAATTGCTTTTTATTCCAGTATCGTGGCGAAATAACTTGAGGCAAAAAATCTTTTGCCCGCATAATCGGACCGGCTATTAAATGCGGGAAATAAACAATAAACAACACATAATCCCAATAATTTTGCGCTGGATGTGTTTTTTCTTTGTAAACATCAACGACATAACTGATCGCTTCAAATGTGTAAAACGAAATCCCCAACGGCAATAAAATATTAAGGGAACTATTGACCCATGGGACATTGACATCAAAAGCTCTTAACAGTTCCCCGGTGCTTGTAACAAAAAAATTAAAATATTTAAAAAATATTAAAATCGACAGGTTAACAAAAATGCTTATAAACAACAGGGCCCTCTTTTGAGATCGCTGCCGGGCGCGATAAATAAATTTACTGCAAAAATAATCGACACTGATCGACAAAAACATGATCGCCAAACATTTAAAATTCCAAGCTCCATAAAACAAGCAACTGGCGACAATCAATAATCGGTTTTGCAAACGAAAATCTTTCAAAAAGTGATAAAGCCCTAAAACAATTAAAAAAAACAGAAGAAAGTTTGCGGATTGAAATAACATAACGTTAGTTTTCAGAAAAAATTGCGGCTTTTTTTAATTCTTGGAATATGCGCAAAGCCATCAGATGATGACCGTAGAGATTTAAATGAGTCGTGTCCATATAGACTTGCCTTGACCTCGACTCCAAAGCGTCTCCAATATAAGCAAAATTAGATAAATGCGACCGTCTAACCTTGATGCTAAGGTCCTTGTGCAAAGCTATAAGCCCCGGATCATCGAGGCTTGTATTAACGGCACGTTCCTCTGGAAATAAAAATTTTTCATTTAAAGAAATAGGCTCCCAAAATGAATAAAATTTAAAACCATAGAGTTTTGCAAGACCTTCTAATAATTGATGCGACCGCGTATAATCCTCCAACAAATCATCCTCTAATTTTTCGCGGGCAGAGGTTTCAACCGTCTTATCGACCTTAGTCACAAGGGCCGGCTGCGCATTATGGAAAAAGATTTCTTTGCACAACTTTACAATTTTTAATCGCGACAACAACGCGATGAATAGATCACTTGATTTTCGTGAAAACAAATTCTTTTTAAAAAGTTCAGCTATTTCATCCTGCTTATACACCGTCTTGGCCCGTTTGGATTGATAGGCCGCTGAAACATCCCCTATCCCGTCATAAAAAATGACGATTTGCGGACGCTCTCCTGCCCGCAATAATTGAATCAACTTTATTAACTCCTGATTAAAGCCATATCCTCCGACGGCTTGATTGACGACAAAAGACGGATAGCCTTGCTGATTTAGGATTTTAGATAACTCCGAGGGGATTGTTTCTTCATCAGCGCCTGCAACTCCTAAGAGTGTTGAGCTGCCAAACATATAAATCAACTTATACTTTTGATTGGCTTTAAATTCAGGATTCCATGTCCTGCGTTGTCCCTTTTCATTGACGTTATAACGAAGACTGCTTACAGGACTTAACCCCCAGATGACAAATGGTTCAAAAGAAATCTCTGGTGAGATAACATTTTGATTGATTCTCTCTTTAGGGGGAAAACGCTCATCGATTAGGCCGATTAAGGCATAACAAACTCTTAATCCCAGCTCTATAACAAGTAAAATCAACAAGATTTTCTTGATATGTTTAAAAATCGACGAGACTTTTTTAAAAATAAATTCTAAATTCATCAAAATGGCTTAGTTTCTAAAACTTATTACACTAATAAAAGTCAGATTTATCTATCGAATCGAGATTTACGGCAACCACATCTGTAGGGCGTTTGTTTTCAGCCACTGTTCTTGCTGTTGATAGTCCGGCATAAATTTTACGACTTTTTTCCAAAAACGCGACGAGTGATTTGGCACTTCCAAATGGCAAAGCTCATGCACAACAACATAATCGATCACCGGCAACGGCGCCATCACAAGCACCCAATTTAGGTTAATGGATTTGCCCTGATGATTACAACTTCCCCAGAGTCGTTTCTGCGTTTTGACGGTGATTTTTTGCGGTGCCAGATTCATCAGACGGCTATAATGAAAAACCCGTGAGCCAAAAATTTCTCCTGCTTCTTTGCGATACCAAGCAATCAATCTTTTTTTAATCATCGCCTGCGAAGTCGCCGGATTCGCGCGGACCAACCACGCTTGGCCCGAAAATTTAAGTTTTGTGGAACAATTCGCACTTCGGTCAACAATCAAAGGGTAGGGTTTACCCATAAAAAGAAAATCATGACCGGTTTCATATTGACGTCGGCCAAACTTTTCTATTTCGGATTGTTTTTGAGTAACTTTTTGTATGATCCACTCTGCGCGAGAGTGAATAAAACGTTCTATTGTTTCCAGCGGGACAAAGCGAGGGGCCGTAACACGGGCATCGGCAGTTGGGGTTATTGAAATTTCCATTGTTCTTCGACGGGAAGACCGCCGAAGAGCATAAGAAATATTTCCGGCAGAAGTTGTCAGCGTACGCGCAGTTTCGTCGGTTAAAGGATACACGAAATCAAACGCCAAAGACGTTACTTAACAATCGTAACGTCAATCGAAACATTTTTGTTTGTTACAACCGGAGGCCAAACGACATTTGAAGATGGTTCCTGGCCATTGCGAAGCATATATCCGTTATTGCCCAGAGAAAGGCGGTATTCATCTTCTTTTTGACGATTTGCAATTTCTTTGTTCCGATCGTCAATCTGAAATCCTCTGATGCGGGATTTGATTTCATGGATTTTCTTTTTATATTTCGCTAACAATGCTCGCCCCTCGGAGACAGATTTGAAATCCTGCTCGGAAAGAAGCTCCTGAAGCTTAGCATGCATCGCATCCTCGCGCTCTTTAGCCGCGGCGGCAGCTAATTCCATCTGCGCAATTTTACCTTCTAGAACAGCGACATTATCCAACATCGCCATCTTGCTTTTAAGTTCAACGTTCTCGGATTGCACTTGAGCAAGTTTTTCTTCGGTTTGCGCTAAATTCTTTTTGAAATCCAGAATCTGCGCGGCATAAGAACGCACAAAATGTGTTTGATTTTCCAAAAGCGATTGAACCATACGATTAGAACTCTCGACGGTCATATAGTCATTAGCGACTTCCTTATAGGTCCAATAGGACAAACCGCTTAAAATCGCGGCAATCACAATTAAGCCCCATAAATTTTGCCCCTTCTTTTCAGATGACATAGTAAACTCCTCAATCGATTACTTGTTATTTAACAAATTTGTATCAACAATATCACAAGCTTAAACGTTCGACAATAAATTTCATGAATTTCATGCTACCTGCAACACAAAGGCCTGATGGACATACAAACCCGGAAAAGTCCGATAGGAAAATGTCTCTTTACATTCAAGTCCCGCAATAGAAGAAAACACGGCTTTTGACTGCTCCACTGTCCTAAAACACGCGCCGCGATCTAATTTATAGAAGAATTTGCTTAAAGCATTTTGGCCGTCATAAACCACCGGATCGCTGACGACAATATAGCGCCGGCAAACACGCTTAAGTTCGATAAGGGCTGTTTTAAACTGCACATCGTTTAAATGATGCGACGTATCAATCAAAAGCGTTAAATCAAACGATTTGTCACCAAATGGAATTTTAAGCGCATCAGCCACTAAAAAATCGTGTTGCACATAACGCTTTGACGCATAAAATATTCGAGAAAAACTATTGTCAATCCCAGTATAACTTCCTTTATTAACAGCCGAACACTCGCCTAAGCCACAGCCGACATCAAGCGTTCGGGAATACTCCAAAAACTGTAAACCTTTTTTTAACCCAGAAACCCGTCCGGCATCAAGAATCGCGCGTTGAATTTTTGAAACTAGAGGATTTTCTAAAATGCCGCCAAAGCGCATTTTATGATCTGCAGTTATTTCTGACATAAGAGTTTTACTCTAATATTTCCGCAATGACATACAAAGGCCGTCCCTTGACATCGTCCCCGATGCGGGCAAGATATTCGCCGATAATCCCGATGGCAATAAGCTCAATCCCGCCGATAAAAAGAACCGCGACCATCAAAGACGACCAACCGGTAATCGCATAACTTGTAAAAACTTTTACATAAAGGATCGCAACAATTCCCAGAAACGAAAGAAACGAAATGAAAACTCCCAAGAATGAAATCACGCGCAACGGCAAAAATGAAAAAGACGTCGCCGCATCCAGTGAAAATTTAAGCATTTTCCAAAGACTGTACTTTGTGACACCACTCAAACGCGCCTGACGCACATACTCAACACCCATACGCTTAAAACCGACCCACGCTAAAAGTCCTCGCATAAACCGGTGACGTTCATCCATTCGGTTTAGAACATCGACCACTTTGCGGTCCAGCAGATAAAAATCACCAACGTCTTTGGGAATGTCAATATTTGTCGATGCTCTCAACAGACGGTAAAAAACAAACGCACTGGTCTTTTTAAACCACGTCTCCCCTTTGCGCTCTTTGCGGACGCCATAAACAATTTCATAGCCCTCTTGCCATTTTTTAATAAATTCCAAAATCACCGCCGGAGGATCCTGAAGGTCGCAATCCATGACCACAACAGCCTTCCCACGCGATAGTCGCATCCCAGCGCTAATGGCCAGCTGATGGCCAAAATTTCTTGAAAATCGGACAATACGAATCCGTGGATTTTTTGCCCGCAGCGCCGTCATTTCCAAAAACGAATTGTCACGGCTGCCATCATCGACAAGAATAATTTCATAATCTATCTTCACAGGATCAAGCACCGCAATTACAGCCTGACAAAAAGCTATGATCCCGGATTGCTCATTGTAAACCGGAGCAACAACCGTCAGCTGACAGACATTTTGTTCCATAGCAAATCCTTTCCCTATTATTTTGAAAATCCGACTCCATGCGTTACCCGCCAAAGCGATTCAATGGCAAATCCACCTCTAAAAAAAGACGCTTTTTTATTTCCAACGGCAAGTTCCTCCACAATAATATCGTGCGGACCGACGGGAAATGAAAATTCCGGCGAAATCGGCGCGATTTTGACCCCAACAAAAACTGTCGTGCGCAAATTCAAATTCTTTAGCCCAGGGTAATTAGCGATATCGCCGTACTTTAAGCTAAAACCATAAATCATCACCTTAAGTTTTTTGTTCACATAGCCAAGCTGCGGGATCGCCAACGCTTGCGCAATGGTAAAAGGAGCGACAATCAACTGATCGCTATAACGCTCTTCTGCGGCTTTCACAAAACGCCGATTAAGCTCAAGATCATTGCGATATTCCAAACTGCGTTCCAAAAGCACATGGTCATTGTCGGGAATGCTGCCATAAAAACTTCCGTAGGACATGACACAGCTGGCCGCCAAAATACATAAGGCAAGCGTCCTGGACAAAACTTTCCATTTTAAAAGCAAAACAACGGCATAAAACACAGAAAACACCAAAAAAGGATACAAAGCAACCCGATACCGCGGCGAAACCGCATAAAAATTAAGAAACAGCAAAAACCATCCTGCTGCAAACAAATACATCACTCCCGCCGGGAGAAAATCCGTTTTCTGTTTGCAAAAGAAACGCCGGGCCAAATCAAAAAAGAAAACAGCACACGAAACGAGAAACAGATAAAAAATAAATTCGTTCTTTAACGACGGCCACCCGGCATCCCAGCTAACCATTCCCTGCTGGACATGCGCATCACGAAAAATAAATTTTGCACCGACAATAAAAACAGCCATCATGGCCGAAATCAAAGACAAGGCGACAAGCTTCAGTCTTTCTTTGATGTTTTTGGCTTTCAATGAATAGACGCACAAAACCACAAACACACAGCCGCAGGCAATAATACCCAATCCCTTGACTGCCGCCGAAAGAATGGCAAAAATGGTTGCCAACCCCCAACGTTTATTGACAAGCGCATTGGCGCAGGCGACCATAAAAAAAGCAACCGGAATTTCCATATTGATCGCTTCCGACTGACTTTGAAACAACGGTAAAGCCAAAAGGATCAAAGCCATCAAAAACGCCAAAACCGGTTCAAAAACTTTTTTGGCATACTCACGCACATAGGCAATGATCCCAGCGGTCAGAGCAAAAGTCAAAATGTGGTGAAACGCCAAAAAGAATTTTGTCGAAGAAATAAGTTTTAAAGTCAGCGCCAAAAATCCCGGGTAAAGACTAAAAAAATAAACCCGTGGCCCCCCGTCGGTAAAAGTAGGCGCTCTAAAAAGACCGGCGTAATCAAAGTTGTGGGCATAAAGCCACAATCCTTCGGCAAACGGCCCGCCGATCGCGTCCCCATAAGGCGGGAAAAACAGGACTTCGAACTTCGTTACGAGCAAAAACACAAAAATAATTGCCCCAAAAACTTTAAATGAAACTTCACTCAAATACCGCCACAACATAAAAACTAACAAGGCAAAGGCCAAGGTTTGCGTGGCAGGGCCTACGAGTGTTTCCTGTATTCTTCCCTGATAAAAGTCAAGCGTCTGTGTAGATTGATTGACAGACAAAAAATTTAAAAGGTCAAACGAGCCCTTCGCAAAAAGATGGGCAACCCACAAGCAGCCGGCAAACTTCAAAATAAAATATGCAGCCCACCCTAATGACAATAAAAAAATATCTGATTTTTTCATTTGCGGACAACGACCAAATAATTGTTCGGCTCTTCGCTCAAATCCCCCAAACTGAAAAATAAACAAACTGGGATACTCACAAGCGCATAGACGGCCATGAGCGGAAAAAGAAGATAAAACCATAAATTCCGACGACATTCAGCAAGGCTGTAACCGTCAAAACGGAAAGCCTGAAAGAAAAAATAGACCAGATGCGACGCCATTGATGAAAACACCCCACCTAAGGGCTTTAGCTCTATGATCACAAGCCCCGCGCGTTTCATCGTCTCTTGAATCCACGGGCGGGTAAAATTATAATAATGCTCGGGCAATTCATGTTGCACCGATGTTTGGGGAATAAGAAAAATTGCATACCCGGATGGGCGCAAAACACGGGCGATCTCTTTGACCATCGACAAAGGATCAAAGACATGCTCGAGCACCTGAATATTTAAAACCGTTTCAAAGCTCGCGTCCTTAAAATCCATTCGACACCCATCCCCGACCACACTTTTAAATTGCGGATCGTTAAATGCGCCGATGCTTAAAGGACTTTTTTCTAACGTCGTCCACGACTTAAAATTAACTCCCAAGGATTTTGCCGTCAGATAAAAATCGCGGCCGCCGACATCGAGTGTATCGCCGCTGCAGTATTTTTTCAAAGCCACAAACAACTGGTGCGAGCGCACATTGCGCGCCCAATAAGCAAAACAGGCCACCGGCGATTTCTTATTTTTCATGAAAACAATCCACAAAATGCCATGCCCGCGATAGTTTTTGCATCGATAATTTTTCCGGCGTCAAAAAGCACTTTTAATTGACTGCGGCTGACAATGACCGGTTCAATCACTTCATCGGCATCGCCCTGTTTTTTTTGGGGACTTAACTGTTGTGCTTTAAAAATATAAATCACTTCGTCCGAATATCCAGGCACCGGATAAATCAGCCCCATACGCGTTAACTTTCCAGCGCGATAGCCGGCTTCTTCCATGATTTCTCGACGGGCACATGCGGAGGGCTTTTCATTTAACTCAAGGGTCCCGGCAGGAAATTCAAAAAGGTACTGCTTAAACGTCGAGCGATACTGACGCAAAATCACCAATTTGTCCTTAGATAAAAACGGGACAATAAGCGCGGCCCCAGGGTGAAGAACAAGGTCCTTGGTAATCTCCATGCCGTTGGGCAACGTCATAGAGCGGCTGACCAAGAAAACATTTTTCTTTTTAAATTTATAACGGAGAATATCTTTCTTTGGCCGCGACTTATTCATTGTTATTTAAAAATTTTGTCCAAAACACCGTTAATCAATTCTTTTTCTGGCGCCGGAGCAGAATTTTCTCCCGACGCGTTGGTTCCCTCATCAACTTTAAGCGCTTTGTTTATCAGCTTATTAATTTGATTGCGTCCCTCGCCTTCTAGCGCCGCTTTTCCTAAGGCTTTCACATCGGGAACAATTTTCAAACTCGTTAACGGACCTTCAAATGACGTTAATGGAAAAACAATCTTTCCGTCGCTATTCTTAAGATAAGCCAACTCTTTGGCCTGAGAAACCAGATATTCGGACAAATCCAAAGGCAGCTTGATTTGCCCTGAAACTTTGCCGTTTAATTTCGTGTCCGCTTTGATTTGCATATCAGCTTCAAAAAGGTTAGCCAACACAACAAAGTCCGGCAAATCGGCAACTCCATCGGTAATCTTAAATGTTGAGCTGATCTTTTCAAAAACCGTTTCATTGCTCTGATATTCACCGCGATATTGCTGCGGTATGTTTGCCTCTACCAGCGTCGCTAAACCGGGAATAAACTCAATACGGCCTAGAACAGTTTTTAAAAGATTGAAATTTTCCACTTTCCCGCCGTCAACCGCAAATTGTCCAGAACCGCTTAACGAATTTAAAAATTTGTCCGGGTTAGCGAGATTTTGACCGCCGATTGCAAGATCAGCATTGAGGCTCCCGCCTAACTTCATGCCTTGCGGCAACCCTGCGACTAAACTCGATAACGGGACAGCAATCGCTCGACACTCTGCACGCAATTCCTGACTTGCCATATAGTCGAGAATCTTCGCTTTTCCGGTAACGGTTCCTGTTAACAGTTGCAGCGAAAAACTTGAAACATCGATATCTTTTGCATCAGCCGTAAAGTCCGCCGCTATCTTTTCGACAGCAACCGGCAAAAACTGGGTTGAAATTTGTCCATCCTGCAATTTTCCACTAACAGCCAACGTTCCCATCCCTTTTGCCCCGGCAGTCAAAGCAGGAATCTTGACTGTAATCTTTCCACTCAAATTTTCCTTAAGGCCAGCCGACGCAAGAGACGGCACGGCCTTCATCAAATCAGCAACCTTAAGTTTAGCCAAATCAAATTCGACGACAACCTGATTTAATTGCGCTTCTTGCGCTGTTGCATTAATCGCAGCTTGACCTGCGATCGTCAAATTCTTATCCGCACCAAAAACAGCCGCCTTGCCTTCAAATCCAAAAGGTTGGTTAAGCGAAAAGTCTTTAACGGTAAAATCAACTTTGGAAACCGCCAATTGCATCGGAGGATTTTGTCCTTTATCAATAAACATCACAGCGGCATCTGCAAGAGTAATTGTTTTAATCGAAAAATTAGGGATAGCAACGGGGGCGGATTGTTGTTTGGGGGCAGAGCTTGGGGATGTTTCCAAAACTGCCGATTGATTTTCTGACGGGCCGATCTTTTGGATATTCATCAATCCGGCCTGATCACGAATGATTGTGACATTCAACGCCTCAACCACAACTTTTGAAACAACAATTTCCCGGCGAGACAAATACGCTAAAACATCCACGTTTAAATTGACCGCGCCAATAGATGCAAAATCCCCTTGTCCAAAACCGGGATCTTCGCTGACCTTTAAACCCACAACCTGCGCATAAACTCCATTAAATAGAGAAAGGTTGAGCCCCAGCTTATCGATACCGACGTTGCGGCCCAGCTGTTTGCTAATTTCGGCGACAATTTGCGGACGATATTTATTAATATCAAAACTCTTAAGAAAAACATACGCGCCCACAAAAACCAACAGAACCAAAACAAACAAAAAAATAAATAAACCTTTTAAAAACTTCATATCACCTCTCCTTATTCATAAGTAAAAGTACACGCTAAATTTTTCAAATTATATCCAGCCTAAGCACATTGTGCAATTTATTAATATCATTAATCACAGCAAGGCAAGTTTGATTTTCACAAACATATACCAATGCTTCGTTGCCCGTCGCACTTTGCCCTTTTGTCAAAGGTAAAAGGTCCTCAACGGCTCTTTGTGTCAACGGTGTTTTGACAATCAAAACGCGCGCTTTAATCCACGCTTTGGCGACGGCCTTAAACATCTCTTGCCCCAAAAGGCCGGTCATATCCGCGCACAGAACAATTTCTTTAACCGGCCCAAAATAAAACTGTAAGGCCATCATCATTGCGGTATGTGCCCCAGGGGCTGAAGCTAAAGGGGAATAAAAGAATTTAATAATCGACTCCGTCTTTTTCAAATAATCGGGTTCAGAAGTAAGATGGTACAGACGCAAAAGATTGTGCGCCGCCACTGAATTTCCCGACGGGATAGCGCCATCGTAGACTTCCTTAGGCCGCAGGAACAATCGTTCTCCATCCTGCGCCGTTAAAAAAAATCCGCCACCAAGATCGTCCCAAAACAAATCCAGCATTTGTTTGTTTAAACGCAAAGCTTCCTTAAGATACTGCGGGTCAAATGTATTTTCAAAAAGGTCCAACAGCGCGGCAACAAAAAACGCATAATCCTCAAGCCCTGCCAAAATCCCCGCTTGCCCATCTCGATAGCGATGCAACAGCCGTCCATCCTCGCGTTTTAAAACTTTAAGAATAAATTGCGCTGACTTTTCTGCGGCATCAAGATAACGCTGATCATTTAAAATCCGTCCGGCAAAAGCAAAACTCGAGATCATCAAACTGTTCCAGTCGGTCAAAATTTTATCATCCAAAAACGGACATGGCCGATTGGCCCTATGCGCCAACAGTTTTTGTTTGCAAGCCGCTATAGTTAAAACAACTTCTTCAAGCGGCTTTTGAATATACGCAGCTGTTTCTTCGAAAGAATGGTTAATATGCAAAATATTTTTACCAACAAATTCCCCTAAAGGATCCGCTAAAGCATTTCCATTTTGTTCAATCCCAAAATAGAACTTGATGAGATTGAATTCTCCCGGGGACAAAACCTCTTGCATTTCTTTAGCTTGCCAAACATAAAACGCCCCCTCCTTTTTTTCACCCTTCCCTATATGCTCCGGTTCCAGACTATCAGCATCCTGCGCACAATAAAATCCGCCTTGCGTATCACGCATTTCCCGTAAAACATACTCGAGAGTCTCTCGGGCCGTATCCGCATAACACCCCTTGCCAGTTGTGACAAAGGCCTCTAAATAAATTTTTACCAAAAGCGCCTGGTCATACAACATCTTTTCAAAATGCGGCACTTGCCAATACGCATCCGTCGAGTAACGATGAAAACCGCCGGCCAATTGATCGCATAAACCGCCTTGCGCCATAGCGCTCAAAGTCTTTTCAACCATCGCTAAAGCATCGGTTTGTTTATTATTGTTCCAATATCGCAAAAGAAAGCTTAAGGTATGGCCCATCGGAAATTTAGGGGCCTGTCCAAACCCTGCGTTTTGCGGGTCAAAATTTTGCACAAGCTGTTGATAGCCCTTTGTTAAAATTGTCGCATCAAACATTTCATCCGCTAGACCCTGCGGCTTTGTCCGCTCAATCAAAGTTTTGACAATTTCATCGGCGGATAATTTGACCCTTTGCGGATCTTTGAGCCAATTCTGATGAATCGACAACAAAAGGTCTTTAAAAGCCGGCGAACCAAAGCGCGGCTGCGGGGGGAAATATGTTCCGCCATAAAAAGGTTTCTTCTCAGGCGTTAAAAAAACCGTCAATGGCCAACCGCCGTTACCTGCCAGGGCCATAACAAAACCCATATAGATACTATCTAAATCCGGCCGCTCTTCCCGGTCAACTTTTATAGAAACAAAATGTTCATTTAACAACTGCGCTGTTTGTTCATCCTCAAAACTTTCGGACTCCATCACATGACACCAATGACAAGTCGAATAACCGATCGACAAAAAAATTGGTTTGTTTTCTTGGCAGGCTTTCGCAAACGCCTCGTCAGCCCACGGGTACCAATCAACGGGATTATGGGCATGCTGCAAAAGATAAGGGCTTTTTTCGAAAATAAGACGATTGGATTTCTTACTGTTCATCCGACGACTACTTATCGCTTTTAGTTTCATCGGGAGCCATGACAAGATCGGCCTGTGCACTGCCGCCTTGACTGCACGAAGCTTTGACGTGCACCAGGTCAGCGGATTTTAATGCGATCTGCACCGTGGTTTTGACTTCAGCGGCCAAACGCTGAAATGCAAATCGATAAACTTTGGGTTGTTCATTATTAACGGTGACCGTAATCGTGCGGATATAGTGTTCGCGAAGTTCGATTGACGGATGTTTCATGCTTATGTTGAGCTCTTGTTTAACCGGGTCATATTCCAATTTTAAATCCCGCGGCGGAGTTGCGTAAGCGACCGAAATTGTCCCCCACAAAAAAACAACAGCCAAAAGGCACTTTTTCATTTTTGATCTCCTTGAACATTTACCAGAGCATCTTTTCCGGCTGTAATAAAAGCTTTTAACTTTTCTAAATAATCACGGGTCTCTCGAAAATTTGCGACAAGACGCTCTACCTCTGTAAAATCTCTTTGGCTTGCAGCAAATTGCTTTTGATCATATTCCTTAACAGCTTTTTGATAGAGCTTATCCACACCCTTCTGAAGTTCATTGGCCAAAAATTCTTGCTGCCGAGCAATCATGACCTTGCGATCAACAACCGCTTTCCCTAAATCTGTTTTGACATTGCTAAATATTGGCTGGGTCTGGACAATCTGTTGGCGCAATTGCGTATTTTTTAATGCACGCCGGGTTTTAAAACTTTCGAAAGTATCTTGGGATTGCAAATCGTGCGGATTTTGAGGGCTCATCTGGACTTGTTGTGTGCCAGCCCCCAAAGCCGGCTTAGAAAAGCTAAAGCAAGCGACACAGCAAACCAAAAAAATCTTTGAAATATGAGAAGGCATAAAATCTGTTTAATTAAAAATTGGGTTTAATTTAAACTTATTTTAACGCAAACACGCATTATTCCTACACTTTTTATGACTATGAAAAAGATACCGATTTTTTGAAATCCACCCATAAATAATCGGGCCTAAAATATTTGCCCCCGGGAAGTACACAAAGAAAATAACCGGATAAAGCATCGGCAAAAGCCAGGTCATCCGTCGAAACGCAAAAAATCCGCCATGAAGGTTTCCCGACGGCTCAATTAAATAAAGTTGGCTATGCGCTTTTTGTTTTGTCAAATCCTTATGCACCAAAGTCAAATCCCCAACGGTTTGATAATCCACAAAAGTCAACCGTCCAAAAAGATCCATCACTTTTAACATGTCAATCGATGCCGTACAAAATTGGCAATTGCCGTCATAAACAACCTTGACGGCTGGGGCAGCCCGAAATATATCTTGCCGTGCTCTGATCCACGCCAGGACTTTTTGCGGCTCGATAAACAACAATAACTGCGCCGGGAACAAAAAGAAAAATATCGCTGGAACGTCCAGTGTCAAAATCAAAGTGACATGAAAAACGATCCCCAGACGAATTGCTGTTAAACGTGTCGACGGATTAAATAAGAGAAACGGCATTAAAAGCTCAAGCATGACAATCACAATACCTAAGCTATAACAAATCTCGGGATGCCCTGCAAGAAAGTCTCGCAGCAAAAAATATTTAGTCACCCCCTCATCCGGGGTAATCATCAGATAATAAATCGGATTGCCCGACAACCAGTTTCCATCCGCCGTGACTTTATAGAGACCCGTATAAAAATATGTAAAAGCCACCTGGACCTGCAAAAGCCGTTGGACAAAAAACGGCCGACACTGCAAATACGCTTGCGCATCTTTACGCAAAAGGCTGTCTAAAGAAAAATAATCGCCCGGATACGGTGTTATACACATCAAAACCAAAGTCACAAGAAGAATGTCCCAGGAAAGCGTTCCAATCACAAAAGCATTTAACGCATAAAAATAATAACAACCGGTCGTCATCACAATTGCGCTAACCTGTGTCTTAAACCCAATCAAAAAGAAAAACCAGGCCACACAAAACAGCGCCACAAAACACACGACGAGAATATCCGGACTTTTTTGGACAAGGTCTAAAACAAACCCGGTAAAAAAGCTTCCATTTAAGACTTTAAAGGATCCTGCCAAGTAGTTTTCTTTTAGAGGGAAAAAAGTCGGCAGGACATGAAAACCAACGGTCAAGGCAACCGCAATACGAAAGAAAGACAGCGCTATCGACGGTCGTTCGTTTAAAAATAATTTATGCCAAAGATTTTTCATATCAGAGCGGACATTGATAAACAGGGGTTTGATAACGTTCAAAACGTGATTTTAGCAATGACGGAAATTCGACCTGCATAATAACAAACTTTTCAAACTCCGGGAACTGTTTGTGCAACGACGCACAAAAACCTTTACGCACGTCGGGAACCAGCACCGTGCTTAAAACATTGCGATGAACCATATCAAACCCGATGAACCGTGTGCGGATGATCTGATGCGGATCGATTAGCTGGAAGATACCGTTTCGGACTCCATAAACTTGTGCATAAACAGCAATATCATCGACGTTATAAAACATGATCCAGCCTGCCGGAGGAAAAAGAAACTTGAGCTTTGGCAGCGGCTTTGAAAAAAAGGGCTGCAAGTAAAAATGGCGAAGCGACTCGTAATGAAAAACACACAGCCACACGACGACAAAAATACTGATAAAGATACTTCGAAGACTTTTTGGGGGCATAATGTTTTAAGCTAAGCGACTTTAACGGCTATCTTTTTCGCCAAAAACCTGGGCTGTAAATATTTCAATGACTGTCGCCGGGTCTTTCCAGCAATTTGCCGGCAATCCCGCTTTTTGGCTGCAAAGTTGCGACAAAAATTCTTCCTTGCTCCATCCTGTTTCTGTCGCAACCTGTGGCAAAAATACACCGTGCGCTCTTTCTTTGACGATAATAACGCCGTGAACACCGAGTGTAATTTCGCTGATATCTTTAATCCGCCACGGACGAGAAAGGACCGAAATGTCTAAGTCGATCGTCTTAAGTTCGGCAACGTTTACCGGCGCAAAGCGCGGGTCTTCACTTGCGGCGGCAAGCGCCATGTCGCGGACTGTTTTTTGCAATGGTTCATCGCTGACAATGTGCCCAATACATCCGCGCAATTGTCCGTTTTTATGGATCGTCACAAATGCCCCTTCGGGAGAATCCAGCCGCTTATCGGGAATATTCGCTTCGACAATTTTTTTATGAGCGACATATTCCTCAATGGTCTGCCGCGCCAGTTTTAATAAATTTTGTTTTTGCTGTTCATTTAGCAAACGGGCATGTCCCTTTAGGGCGTCGGGACTCTTATAAAAAACCACCGAACCATACCCGACAACCCGATCAGTGTCCCCGGTCACATCACCCGAATGAGCGTATTTCAAAACTTGCGGCTTAAGCCCACGTGCCTGTGCTAAAAGCAGAGCGGTTGTCACCGGCACAAACCCGCACATTTCATGCACTCCCAGGCGGCACTGCTTATAAAAGTTTTGAGCATTCAAACTTTTGATCATTTCAAGGGTCGACAAATCCATCGCACGGGCCGATTTTCCGTCGTGATAATGCGACATATCACTGCTGACAACGACAAGAATATCTGTGCGTTCACCGATCAAATCGTTTAAAGCCTTAGCCAGTTTTTGGCAGGTTTCAAAACTCATCTGGCCTAAAATGACAGGGACAATTTTAAAATCACTAAAAGTTTTTTGTAAAAACGGGATTTCTACCTCGAGCGAATGCTCTTTTTGATACGCTTGGGCGTCAAAATAAAATTTGGGGTCTAGCGCTGTTAACTGTTTAGCAAAATCTTCGTCAACAGGCACAATGCCTAAGGGCGTTTGAAATCCTCCCTGACTCCACACAGAGGCACCGTCAAAACCGTAGAAATGGCTCGGCGCGAGAATAACGACGGTTTTAACTTTTTGCTCTCGGACTGCTTTGAAACTGTAACCGGCGACAGGTCCCGAATAAACATATCCGGCGTGCGGGGCGATAAGAATTTGAATATTTTCTGTACTTTGGGTAACGTTTGCCGCCTTAAGATATCCGTCGACAGATTGGGATAACTTGGTGGGGTCAGCGTCATAAAACTGGCCGCTGACATTTGCATTTTTTATGTATTGGGCAAAAGCTGGTCGGGCTGTCATAGCCAAAAGAATAACGAGAAAGATGATTCGCCGCACAGAGTTACTTTTCTGATTTTAGGAAAAATTTATCTAAACTCCAAAATGAAGCGTGATTAGGGTTGCGCAACAAACTATAGATAAAAATCCACAAAAAAACGTCCAACAAAAGCGTATGATGAATTTCCGACGAAAAAAGTCCGCCAAAACACCCGCAAAATTCAATTGGAAGCCGGCGGATCAACGCCTGCAAAATAATCAGAATAAATGCCGAAATAATGAGTAAAAACGATCGCAACGTCCATTTAAGCCACAGGCCTAAAGCTAAAAACAGACCTAAAAAAAGCTCCATCCATGGAAAAAGACGAGCGACGATTTGCTCCAAAATTTCCGGAAATAGTTTGTACTCTTGCACAACATACAAAAAATTTTGGTATGGCTCAATGATCTTATCTAACCCTACGGCAATAAAAAAACCGCCGATCAAAACTCTCATAAAGAAGAATTGGGGGCCCAAATTCTTGATCTCTTTAGGATTTTTTTGCATCGCAAGGCTCATGGATTATCCTTTGAAGGGGAAACTTTGTTTATTCCCAACAGCTCATCTAACTTCACTTGTAATGATTTCGTCCCGACGACCATTTCGTGATTAATAAAATAAGATGGCGTTGAAGAAACTCCTCTGATTTTGCCTTCTTCGACATCCGCCTGGATCACTTTGTCAATACCGCTGTCATTCAAACATTGCTTAATCTGGTCATTGTTGACGCCCGACTGTTCGGCAATCGCTTCAAATGACGGCATCGGATCGATCATCGCCGCCCATTCGCTTTGCCGTGCAATAAGAAGATCCATAAACGGCCAAAACTTTTGCTGGCGAACCGCGCACTCGCCTAAACGCGCACTCAAAAGTCCGTGCTTGTGCATCGCAAGCGGGAAATATCTTAACTCCACGTAGAATTTGTCCGGATTTTTTGCAAGATACTCATGGATCAATTGATACCCTTTTGCACACGCCGGACATTGAAAATCAATAAACTCAATAATTTTAATAGATGCCTGAGGATTGCCTTTGGCGCGGTCAGGAAGTTTTGTCGAGGAGACCTGTTGAGCAATATGTCGAGATTGATTGGCCAAAAATTTGACCCCAAAAACCAATGCCCCAACGCTTAAAATAAGCAGAACCGTTAAAATCTTTTTGGAAATCTTAAACATACTTTGCACCTAAAAATTGGTTTGGCAAAAATCGAGAGTTATTTTAACACAAATCTTCACAACGCAGAGAAATGTTCTTTTTTTCTATTCCAATTTTTTGATTGCGTCGTCATCATGGCTAATTTTAAGCGGCCGCTTAAAATTCAAACTAAGAAATTAGGGACAGACACCCTATTCCCCAGCTACTTTCTCCATTCCGGTGCCTTTTTTCTATTTTTGACTTTATTTTTTTTGCCGGTCGTCCGACGGGTTTCAAAATCAGCTCGCGGCCTAGTTTCCTTTCAACGTTTTTCACAAAGCCATTCTCTCCCAGCGGACGACCCTTCCGCGTCTGATTACGAATCATCAAAACGTCATTTGTGTCATCGCTAAAAGTTATATATTCTTGCCATTCCCCTTGGCTAATATTCACATAATCAAACAACCGCGCGCAAACTAAATCACTTTTTAATATCCCGCAATGCACACTCGCGCTCGACCATTCCCATTCCCACGGTTTGGCCACGATTCGCGCGCGCACGGGATTACGCTCAACATACCGTGCGCAAACGACCGTATGCTCCTCATCCATCACAGATGAAAAAAATCGCCCCTGAAACAAATGCCCGCCCATCCCCTTAAGTTTATTAAAATATGCCGAGTACTTCATGTTCGCATATTTAAAAACATGGGCCATAGATTCTTCATGCCGTGGAACAGCAATAAAATGCACATGATTCGTCATCAAACAATACGCTAAAATCTCAAGGCCATGATTCAAACTTTCAGATCTAATCAACGCTAGATAGAGACGGCGGTCTGCATCACTCTCAAAAAGATCCTGACGATAATTGCCGCGCTGTGTAATGTGGTGAGGATATCCTACGGCTACGACTCTGGCTATTCTAGGCATAGACAAATTATAAACCAACTCGCTTTCCGGTCAATCTTTAATTAGGTGTCTGTCCCTATTTTTACGCAGAGATACTTTTCGACGAGTACGCCGTTAATTTTTTTGGCTATCCGTCGGCCTTGCGGGTCATAGATATACTCGAGTGTTCGTCCGTCGGGCAAAGAAGCACTTAACAATTCCCCACCGGATGAATAATTGTACGTTGTGACAGCGGCGCCGTCAGTCTTTTTGGACAAAAATCCGTCTGTATCATATTGATAGGCCGCAGTCCCGACACTAAGAAGCTGATCTTCGGCATTGTATGTCAAAGAGCGTCCGGCAATCCCGCGCAACGCTGTCATTGCGAGGAGCTCCGCAGGAGCGACGAAGCAATCTCCGTCAAGCTAACAAAGAAAATGTCAAAGAACTGGATGAATCAAACAAATAATTAAGTCTTATCTCATAGGAATTATTTAGTCTGAACCCGGTACATTTGGAAATGTTCTCTTTTCCTTACTTTCCGGTCAATCTTTAATTAGGTGTCTGTCCCTATTTTTTTACTTATTTTTCCGAGTCGCTATTTTTCCACAAACTTTCTTGCCCTCTAATGCATCTATCAATTCATCTTTTAAAGATACATAAAATTTACCATCCTCAAGTAAATTTATTGCATTCTCGTAATGTTCAAGGGCCTTTTTTTTGTTATAATTTGCGTACCAATCTCCTAAATCTATATTTATCGCAGGATTATCAGGGGCAATTTTCAGTGCATCAAGATATCGATTCTTTGCCATTTGGCGTAACTTATTAATGTGCTTCTTATTTCTACTAAGTAATCTCGCTAATTGCGCAGCCTTAAGCTCTAATATATTTCCGGTCAGAATCAATGCATCAATATTCTTTGGATAAATACCAAAAGTTGATTCCAACAACTCTAATGCTTCATCATACTTATGGTGAATCGCTAAAGTTCTTGCCGTTTTAATTACTTTTTCCATAAGCCTATTTATCTTTGTTTTTATCACAAAGCGTATCTTCTGGTTGTTTGCATGCATCTGGATTCTTTAAACAAAATTCTACACAACTCTCGGGATGATCAAGACAAAGCTTATAATCCGGTTCAACTTCCGCTGGGTCTACATCTGACGGATCGAAAGCGTCTGCATCTCCAGTCAACAATGCACCAACAGCAATTGCCATTGCGCCGCCTCGTTTGAACACTTTTAACCAGGCTTTTAATGCCACCTTTCGCTCTTTAGAAACTAAGAGGTCTTGTAACGCTTGCAAAATGTCCTTAAGTTTATTCGGATTCATTAATGGGTCATCACCCCAGATATTTTGTTTTCCACCTTTAGACAAGCCATCTTTATCGGTCCAATTCACCGGATCGCTTTCGACATAACCGTAAAGATCGACATCGCCGCCGCCAAACCCAATCGGATCCTTGGCGGTCCAACGGCCGGTTGAGGGATCGTAGTCGCGGAATCCAAAGTGAACTAAATTGGTGTCGCGATCATCCAACCCTCCGGCAAAACCAAACGGAAGAGAGAACGCCGGATTTGTGTCGACTAAGATATTCCCAAACGAATCATAATCGATGCGTTTGACCAGCGCACCTGTTGCATCATACACGGCACGAAGCGACCCGACTTGGTCATAGCTTAAATAATACGTCGTGCCACTCTTGACCATTGCGTTGGGAACACGCGCATCCGAGTATTCGAAACGCATCACAAGACTATCAGCTCCGTCGTAGACAGCCAAGAGCTGTGTCAATCCTGCCCAGAGATACTTTTCGACGACAAGGCTGTTAACCTTTTTGGTTATCCGTCGACCTTGCGGGTCATAGATATACTCGAGTGTCCGTCCGTCGGGCAAAGAGGCGCTTAATAATTCGCCGGCGGAAGAATAATTGTACGTTGTGACTAAAGCGCCGTCAGTCTTTTTGGACAAAAATCCGTCCGTATCATATTGATACGTCGCACTCCCGACACTAAGAAGCTGATCTTCGGCATTGTATGTCAAAGAGCGTCCGGCAATCCCGCGCTTAGAATGTCATTGCAAGGAGCGAAGCGACGCGGCAATCTTCGTCGATAAAAGAAAAAACTGTCAAAGAACTGTATAAATTAAACAAAAAATTAAATCTTATGAGCCGAAATTATTTGTTCAGCATGGCACCCACAGTAACGCCTCCGGCTTAGTTCTTGTTTAAACCAACTCGCTTTCCGGTCAATCTTTAATTAGGTGTCTGTCCCTATTTTTTTTGAATTAAAATCTTTTCTTTGGTAAATTTCTTTTAACTGAGTTCTTTTTTTGATTAAAATATTTAACTAATAACAATGTAAGGCAAAACGGTAGCAAAAGTCGAAACCAAACATTATTAATATGAAACTGAAATCGGAACCAAGCCAAAAAACAGCACAAGGCAAAGATTCCCTGCCACCAATAACCTTCGTGTTTTCCATTATTAAAATAATAATTATAAGTACAACTTAAACCTAGTATAAGGAAACCAAGCGCAAATAAACTTACTGAGTTTAAAGAAACAAAGAAGCTAAGGCCAAACGATATAAACCCTAAAGCGATTCCTATTTCATAAATTTTATTTTTCATTTTATCTCCATATTTAGGCTCGATCCATGTATGGAGGAGCTGGGACTTGCGGTCTTTGGGGTTGTTCTGGAGTCTTGCCGTCGTTTAAAGGGCAGAATGGACTATTAGCATCTTCATCTTGATATTGTGGATTTCTGCAAAATGGCATTTGTGGATTTAACTCGCAAACAAACTCTAAAGTGCCACCTACAACAAAGGGGGTGATCATCCACCAAGGTAGGTTGCTTTTGTTCCCCGGATCTGGATCCTCTGGTCCGGAAGGACCTTGATACGGAACATCGTTTGCAGGTCTCAACGGAGGATGCCATGCATCCTGATTAAGCCCATTTTTTTTATACAAATACCATAAATACAATCCACCACCCACATTTATGGCACCTTCAATTGCCGGGATAACCCATGGAAGTGCAATCAATATTCCTGCTTCCCCCTCCGGATCCACCAAATTCACCGGATCGTTGAGGACATAACCGTATAGATCAACATCGCCCCCGCCAAAGCCAATCGGATCCTTCGCCGTCCAGCGACCGATTGCGGGATCGTAGTCGCGGAATCCAAAGTGGACCAAACCAAGGTCGCGATCATCCAACCCTCCGGCAAAACCAAACGGAAGAGAGAACGCCGGATTTGTGTCGACTAAGATATTCCCAAACGAATCATAATCGATGCGTTTGACCAGCGCACCTGTTGCATCATACACGGCACGAAGCGACCCGACTTGGTCATAGCTTAAATAATACGTCGTGCCACTCTTGACCATTGCGTTGGGAACACGCGCATCCGAGTATTCGAAACGCATCACAAGACTATCAGCTCCGTCGTAGACAGCCAAGAGCTGTGTCAATCCCGCCCAAAGATACTTTTCGACGAGTACGCCGTTAATTTTTTTGGCTATCCGCCGACCTTGCGGGTCATACACATACTCGAGTGTTCGTCCGTCGGGCAAAGAGGCGCTTAATAATTCACCGGCCGAAGAATAATTGTACGTTGTTATAGCAGCGCCGTCGGTCTTTTTGGACA
>CAYYRJ010000018.1:0-51507 GCA_964474085.1 uncultured Planctomycetales bacterium | reverse complement strand
AGGACACGAGATTTTCAGTCTCGTTGCGCGGGTTCAAATCCCGCTGGGGTCGCTTAAAAATTTTAAATTGGTATTACCGTATGTGGACGGTTCTCCCAAAAGTTCGCTTTGCTCATGTTTGGGACTGCGTCGCCTGCGGCTCCTTGAAATCCCGCTGGGGTCGCTTATTAAATTAGCACCTTAGGTGCTAATTTAATAAAGACCTCACGTTTGACATGCACGGGTGACCGAGCGCAAATGCGCGAGGGAATGGTTGAGGCGCTGCCGAAACCATTCAAATCCTTTCAACAATTTTTTTAACTAATTCAATCAAAAAGCGAGGGATGTATGTTAACAATTTACGGATCAGATTTATCTTCTCCGGCCAATAAAGTGCGTTTTGTCGCAAATTATTTAGGGCTAAAGTATGAATACAAAAAAATTGATTTGGGCGCCGGCGAGCAAAGAAAACCTGAAATTTTAAAATTAAATCCCGTCGGCAAAGTCCCTTTTATTGATGACGACGGATTTGTTTTGGCCGAGAGCGGGGCGATTATTAAATATTTAGCCGACAAAGTTGGTTCGTCGCTTTATCCAAAAGGTTTAAAAGAGCGCGCGCTTGTGGATCAGGAAATTGATTTTGTGACGCTGCATGTCAACGCGGCTTTGCAAAAAATTGTTTATAATCGTGTTTTTGCGCCACGCAGAAAAATTGCTGTTGATGAGCGTTCTCTTGAAGAAGGGTTGAATTTTTTAGGGCGTTTTTTGCCAATTGTTGAAGCACGGCTTGCCAAAAGCGCGTATCTTGCCGGAAACACGTTAACTCTGGCTGACATGACGCTTTTGTCGGGACTTGATCCAGCCGAAGTTGCCGGCATCGACCTGAGTCCTTATCCGGCAATCCGTACGTGGCGAGAGAATTTGCGCAAGCAAGAATTTTATACCAAATGTTACAATCAGTATGGTGAGTCATTAAAGTAAATTTTAACTTATGAAAATTGCCGCGATTCAGCTTAACGTCGGGGAATTTAAAGAAAAGAACATTGCCAAAGCACTGCATTTTGTCAAAGAAGCCATCGAATGCGGAAGTAAGGCCATTTTTTTACCCGAAGTTTTTAATTATCGCGGAGCGCTTAATAAAGGTATTTTAAGCGAGTTAAGCGAAAAAATCCCCGGACCGTCGCTCTTGCCGTTTATGGATTTGGCAAAAAAACACCGCGTGTTTATCACCGCCGGATCCATTTATGAAAAAATTCCCAAAAGCACAAAGTGTTACAACACATCGGTTGTGATCAATGATTATGGACGGGTATCTGCACGGTATCGTAAGATCCATCTTTTTGATGCGGTCGTCGGCGATCGCGTGATCAAAGAGTCACAAAATTTTTGTGCCGGTAAATTGCCAGTCATAGCCCCTTTAGGACCGGTGCGTTTGGGAATGTCGGTGTGTTATGATTTGCGGTTCCCAGAGTTTTTTCGTAAATACGGAAAGAAAAAGTGCGAAGTTATCGGTGTGCCGTCGAATTTTACTTATGAAACCGGCAAAGCGCATTGGGAAATTTTGTTGCGAGCCAGGGCTATCGAAAACTTGGCTTATATTGTTGCGCCCAACCAGTGCGGCAGCTGTCTCGGCGGGGTACAAGCTTTCGGCAATAGTATGATCATTGATCCGTGGGGCGGAATTTTGGCGCGCGCAAGTGCCGATTGCGAGGAAATTATTTTTGCGCAGATTCAGCGCGAAGCGCTCGAGTATAGTCGGGCCATTCTCCCAATGGTCTAAACATTTTTTATCAATGTATTTTTACAAAGGAGTTTGTGATGCAAAAAACAGTTAAAGTTGCTGTTACCGGGGCTGCAGGTCAGATTGGGTATGCGCTTTTATTTCGGATTGCCGCCGGAGAAATGTTTGGAAAAGACACAGAAGTCCACTTAAGCCTTTTGGAACTCGAAGGAGCTCTGCCGGCCTTAGCGGGCGTTGTGATGGAGCTGGAAGATTGCGCCTTTCCGCTTTTAAAAGCTGTGACTCTGACCGCGGATGCCAATGTTGCCTTTAAAGATGCCGATTGGGCGCTTTTGGTTGGAAGCGTTCCGCGCAAAGCCGGCATGGAGCGCGCTGAATTGTTAAAAATCAATGGCAAAATTTTTATCGCGCAAGGCAAGGCGCTGGATGAAAACGCCAAGCCCTCTTGCCGCGTTCTTGTTGTCGGAAACCCTTGCAACACAAATGCTTTTATAGCAAAGGCGAATGCCAAAAAAATCCCGGCCAAAAACTTTTTTGCTATGACGATGTTAGACCAAAACCGCAGCGTAACACAGGTGGCTCAAAAGGCCGGCGTCTCTATTACGGATGTCAAAAAATTAGCGATTTGGGGAAATCATTCGGCCACGATGTATCCGGATTTTTATAATGCGCAGGTTTGTGCAAAGCCGTTGACAGAAGTGATTACCGACGAGAATTGGCTAAAGAAAGATTTTTTGGAAGTCATTCAACAGCGCGGGGCAGCGATCATCAAAGCGCGCGGGCTTTCGTCAGCCGCTTCAGCCGCCAATGCCGCAATTGATACGGTTAAAAATTTGATTACGCCGACAAAGCCGGGTGAATTTTTCTCGGTTGCTGTTTCCTCGGATGGCAGCTACGGGGTTGAAAAGGGGCTGATGTTTAGTTATCCGGTTGTTTCCGATGGAGTGGATTGGAAAATTGTCGGCGGCTTGACGCACAACGCTTTTAGTCAGGAAAAAATTGCTTTGACCCAAAAAGAACTTTTAGGCGAACGCGATGCCGTTGCACAACTTTTAGGTTAAGGAAAACAAGAGATAGAAATAGTTGTTTAAAATAGTGTTTTTTCTTGTTTTTCATAGTGTCGCACACTATACTTATCATATCTATTAACGAAAGGAGCACTCCCGTGCGCACCGTCAATTCTAAAATTTTATTTCTTGTCGTCGGAACATCTGCTGTTTTAACTCTCCAAGGCTGTGATCAAGTCTCAAAACTAACCAATTACTTTTTTCCTAAAAAAACAAGCGCGGCCGCCAAAGCCCCGGCGCCCGTTGAAGTTAAATCTGTTGCTGCCAAGGCCCCTGAGACTGCGGCAAAGCCTGCGGTGAGTGAAAAATCTGCAGAAACCAAGCCGGCTTCTGCGGCAGCCACAGCACCTGAACTTCCACCTAACGTTTTGGCGAAAGTCGGCAACTGGTCGATTACTTTGGATGAATTTAAGCAACAGGAAAAATCAGCGCAAGATTTGGCGGCGCAGAATAAATTGAAGTATGATTTGCCTGCCGAGCGCTTGTTGGGAATGATCGTCGAGCAACAACTACTTTTTCAAGAGGCGCAACGCCAAAGTTTAGATAAAGACGAAAAGATCTCCAAGCAGTTGGAAGAAGCCCGCAAGTTAATTTTGTCGCAAAATTTGCAAACCAAAATGGTCGAAGTCATCAAGGTCACTGACGAAGAAATTGCGAAATTTTATGACGAAAACAAACAGTTTTATTATGAACCAGCCGAGTATAAGTTAAGCCAGATCGTTGTTGATACCGAAGAACAAGCAAACACGATTTTGGGCCAGTTAGCGCAGGGCGCGAATTTTACGGAAATTGCCAATGCCCAGTCGAAGGTTAAGCCTGACGGGAAGTTTATTTCGGAAGATAAATTAGCTTTTGAAAAACTCAAAGATATTGTCAACACTTTGGATGTTGGAAAATTTAGCGCAGTCTTTAAAGGGCCGGATGGTTTTTATATTGTAAAAATTGACGAGAAAACCGGCGGAAAAGAAAAAACGCTCGAAGAAGTCAAAGAAGGCATTAAGGCGGATTTGAGCTATCTGAAATATTTGCAGGGCTTGCAACAATTGCAAAATGCGATTCCGGTGCAGACCAACCTCAAATTATTGGAGGCAAAATAAGCAATGAATGTTGAAAATAAAAAACAGGTCATGATCATTGTTTTTGCAGTCTTTTTGGGACTTGTGGCTGCAGTTGCAACCGGAAATTATATCCAGCAATCTATTTCTGAAGAAACCAAAAGAATGACCAAGGAAATTGAAGAGAAAAGGGTCAAACCGTTAGTTCAAGAGATGGATGTTATGCGCCAGCAAATCAAGGCCTTGGAAAGCCGGCCGATTGCTGTTGCAGGAGCTGCAGGCCAAGAGGCTGCTATTCCAAAATCGACATTGTCCTTGATGACGCCCGAGGGAAAAAGAGCGTATACGGTTCGTATTGACCCCTTATCAGCCGTTGGCGGCATGATTAATCCGGGCGATTTTGTGGATATTTTGGCGCACATGCGAATGCCCGATCCTGTTTCTACCAAGGTTGAACAGGTCACAAGTATTGTTTTTCAAAATGTGAAAGTTTTGGCTGTTGGGACAAATTTGCAGGCAACCGGCGGATACGAACAGCAGCAGGCCGCCGGAGCGCTTAATATCACCTTTGCTTTTACGCCGGAAGAGGCGGGGCTTATGTCCTTTATGGAAAAAAATGGACAACTGCAGCTTGTTTTGCGCGCCCCGTCGGAAACAAAGATTGAAAGTCTACAAAAAGCCGATTGGCAAAATTTGGCAGAGTATGTTTTTAGCAAACAAGGAACCGAAATTTCAACTCCGGTTAGTGCGGCAAATCTAAGACCGGATACCGAGAAAAAACCGGATGCCAAACCTTTGATTGAAATTTTTAAAGGCGGCGTACAGCAGTAATTGTCTATAAATAATAGGTTAGTCTACCTGTCGGCTTAAATTCTCTTTAAGGAGATTCCATTAATATGGCCATCGATACAACTTCGTTAAAAAAGATCGCATCGTTTTTCTTAATAACCATTTTGTCTTTAAATTTACTTTTCCCTCCTTTCGCGTTGGCGCAATTGCAAAATGTCGTGGATATTACCAAAGAAGACAATGTGTTTTTGTATGTTGGGGACTTGGTGACTTTGAAGGTCAAGTCTTTAACGAAGGTTGCTGTCGCGAATCCCGGGGTTGTTGATATTACCAACGCTTCCGAAGATGAAATGACTCTTGTTGGCCGCAAAGTTGGTGAGACGCAGGTTTTTATTTGGGATCAAAATGGAAAAAAACAGATTCTCGCGCGCGTTGTTTCGACGGATCTTAATACGATAGCAAATCGCATTGCCTCTCTTATTCAGTCGGCGGGTATTGAAGGCGTTTCGTTTGAAAAGAATTATAACGAAGGCAAAATTTTACTAACCGGATATTTAAATAAAAATCAAAAAAAGAAACTCGATGAAATTATTTCGAATTTTAGCGACAGCATAATTAATTTGGTGGTTGAAGAAGGAGAATTGATACAAATTGATGTTCAATTTTCTGAATTGGACACAACGCTTACCAAAACACTTGGGTTTGATTGGACGACAGGAACAGCGTTATCTTTTAGTTTTAGCGAAGCCTTGCCGACACAGGATGGAAGTTTTGCGGATTTATTTAAAGTAGGTGATTTTTCAAGGACTTCAGCAATTGTTTCTGTTGTTGATTTATTAATCAGCGAAGGCAAAGGGCGTATTCTCTCAAAGCCATCGTTGGTTGTCACGAACGGGGAACAAGCGTCGTTTCTTGTTGGTGGCGAAATTCCAGTTCGCACAACATCGACTGCGGTTGGCGGCGGAAGTGTTCAAGAAAACGTTTCTTTTAAGGATTATGGGGTTGAGCTTACGGTGACTCCCGAGCTGCGCGATGGAAAAATTGACATACAAGTCAATGTTACCGTCAGGGACATTGATACTTCAAATGCCGTCGGTAATGATGTCGCTTTTTTGACTCGCACAGCAACAACAAAGGTGCGGCTTTTAGATGCACAGACGATTGTTTTGGCTGGGATGATTCAGCGCCGTCAGTCGGAGACAGTTAAACGGGTTCCGTTTTTAAGCAAAGTTCCAGTCGTTGGGATGTTGTTTAAGTCAAAGAATACCCCTAGCAATGAACAGGAATTGGTTGTTTCTTTAACTCCTCGCATATTAAGAAATTTGCCCATCAATAAGGTTGAAAAAGACACCAAATCTCGATTAGAGAATCAAGAAGCCAGCAAAACTAGTTCGCCGGAATCTTTGTCTCAAAAAACTGAGTCTTCTGTCAAACGAATTGAGCCTGTCTCGTCAGAAAAAGAACAAGAAGCGGCTTTAAGCGCAGCCATCAAAGACGGCAGTTCCCAGATAACTTCGGATAAAACAACAAAAACAGATTTGCCCAAATCGGTAGCCCAATTAAAGGCCGAACAAAAAGCTGCTAAGAAAAAAGCTAAAGCAGATGCAAAAGCCGCCGCCAAGCTTAAGAAACAAAAGGCCAAGCAGGCTAAACGTGAAAAGAAAGCGAAAGCGTTGGCTGAAAGAAATGCCAAAAAATCCGCTACCCCAAAAGCCAAGACGGACAAGGTTGTTAAACCGGGTTCCGCAAAGCCAGCCAACAAACAGCCGGCGCTAGATGATAAAATTTCTGAGCCTAAAAATGAAATTCAAAAATCTCTCGATGATCCAAGCCTCAATATGGCGCTTGATGATCCACGATTTTCGGATCCCCAAAATGTTTTAACCGACGAAGAAATCGCTGCAATAAAAGAAAAGTACGGCAACAAAATAAAGCAGCAATTGTCCGAAACGATTTCATATCCTTACGAGGCGAAGGAATCCGGCTGGGAAGGAACCGTCGTTTTAAATATCACAATTCTTCCTGACGGTAATCTTAAAAATGTTGCTGTTAATAAATCTTCGGGATATGCGATTTTTGATAAAGATGCAGTTAACACTGCAGAAATTTTGTCGCCGTATGATCGTTTTATGCCAGCCAAGAATATGCGAGAACTTGAATTTTCTGTTGCCGTTGAATATAGCGAGAAAGCCATTCTTGGAACACCCGTTCCGGGAAAAAATTAAAAAATCAGGTTTTTTAAATCACTGCAGTCTAACAGCAATCGCATCTTAAAATAATATTTTTAGAGAATAAAAATGGAATCACGGATCATAACCATTTTTGGAAATAAAGGCGGGGTCGGCAAAACTTTTGTCGCTCTTAATTTAGCCACAACCTTGGCTTTGACTGATAAGCGCGTTCTTTTGATTGATATCGATTTTCAGGGCGTGCACGATATGGCGCGGATGCTTAATCTGGCTCCCCGTTTTGCGTTAGTCAATCTACTTTCCGAAATTGAAAAGACAGAAGATCCGTCGATCATTAAAAAATATGTTATTTCTCATAATTGTGGGCTGGATTTTTTGCCGGCGGTTCTGCAGGCTAAGCAAGCCGGGCATATTACGGCGGAGAATATCAAACCATTTTTTCGCAAAGCCGTACAGGTTTATGATTATATCATCGTCGATGCGGGAAATTCTTTTAGCGAAACTCTTCTGAGTGTTCTGGATCATTCCAATTTGATACTTTTGGTGGTGACGCCAGATATTTTGGCTGTGTATCAAATCAAATGGTGTATTGAGCTTTTGCAGAGTCTTCATTATCCGCTTAAAATGGTGCGCTTGGTTTTAAACCGTGCAGAAAGCCGCGGCGGAGTGCCTTGGCAGGAAGTGCGCACAGCGCTTGCGTGTGAAATTTTAGGCCGTATTCCATCTGACGGGAAAGCGGTCGGGATGGCCTTAAATCGCGGTGTGCCGTGTGTTATTGATTCACCCAAAGGCCCGATTGCCGATGCGTTTGGAAAGATGATTGTCGATTTAAAAAAAGACGATATTTATATACAGGCAACCGAAATTGCTCGGGAACGAACTACAGAAAAAGTTGACAAACCAGGCAATTTTTGGGAAAAGTTTGGAGTTTCGCAGCAAAATAACCGTACCCCCGCCCCTGCAAACTATGGGCAGGAAGAAGACGAAGTTGTTGCGCTTAAGAAAAGAATTCATGAACGATTAGTATCGCAGTTGCACGTTGAGGATTTAACGCCTGAAAATTTAAGCGATCCCAAGAAGGCGCAGGAACTTAAAGAGTCTGCCCGCAAGCTCGTCGGAAATCTTTTGCTCGAAGAAAAAGGCGGCGTTCTTTCTTCTCATGAAGAACGTTCGCGTATTGTTAAGGAGATTGTTGATGAGGCGCTGGGCTTAGGTCCTTTGGAAGAATTCTTGGCTGACGGGGAGGTTTCGGACATTATGGTTAACAGCAAAGACGTTATTTACGTTGAAAAAAGCGGTAAGCTTATTTTAACGAACCGTAAATTTGTCTCCGATCAACAGGTGCGCTCTATTATTGATCGGATTATTGCGCCTTTAGGCCGGCGCATTGATGAGTCTGTTCCGATGGTTGATGCGCGTCTTCCCGACGGGTCACGCTTTAATGCAATTATTCCGCCGTTGTCCTTAAATGGTCCAATGGTAACGATTCGTAAATTTGGCGCCGAACGTTTAAGTGCTGAGGATCTTTTGGATAAATATCACAGCTTTTCAAGGGCGATGCATGATTTTTTGGAAACATGCGTTTTGGGCCGCAAAAATATCATTGTTTCCGGCGGGACGGGTTCCGGAAAAACGACGCTCTTGAATGTTATTTCGCAATTTATTCCGGACAATGAGCGTATCATTACCATTGAAGACGCCGCTGAATTGCGTCTTAAAAAAAGTCATTGGGCCCGACTAGAGTCGCGCCCGTCAAACGTCGAAGGCAAGGGAACAGTTTCTATTCGCGATCTTTTTGTTAATACGCTTCGTATGCGGCCGGATCGGATTATCATAGGTGAGTGCCGTGGGCCGGAAGTTCTCGACATGTTACAGGCGATGAATACGGGACATGACGGTTCGATGACGACATTGCATGCGAATTCAACGCGGGATGTTATGGTGCGCATGAGTTCTATGATTTTGTTAAGTGGTATTGAGCTTCCGGTGCGGGCTATTAATGAAATGATTTCTTCCGCGATTGATATTATTGTGCATGTGGCGCGCTTTTCCGACGGAACGCGCAAGTTGACCGGGATTACCGAAGTTGTCGGGATGATTCAGGATCATCAATTGGACCTTCGGGATGTTTTTGTGTATGACCAAAAAGGTTTGGGCGAAAACGGCATTGTCCTCGGAGACTATCGTCCCACTGGCTATATTCCAAAGTGTTATGAAGAGTTAACCTCGATGGGGCTTAAGATTGATAAAGGCATGTTTACTCGTCCGTAAAGTTTTTCTGCAAAAATTTAACCCGGATTTTGCATTAGCCAAGCTCCTGCTTGGCCAAGCAAAATCCGCCCAAAGGGCCGCATGTCTCGATTTCATCGAGACGTGCGGGGTTAACCTTGTCCCTGCGGGACAACCGAAGGCAAATTTTGCATTTGTCTTTTTGTGCGCGACGGATCGTCGCGCAATAGGTTGAAATGCAAAATTTGAGTTCAATGCAAATTCTTAATCAAACGCAAAACACGATTTTAGCTGATAACGCTGTCATTGCAGATACGTTTGCGTCGCGTTCAGTTGGACTTTTGCGCCACACGTCCTTGCCACAAGGAGAAGGGTTGGTGCTAACGCAATGTCAGTCTATTCATATGTTTTTTATGAAATTTCCAATTGATGTGATTTTTGTCGACCGAAATAAAAATGTTGTTGGTCTTGTGCGCGGGATCAAGCCGTTTCGTATGAGTCCATATTTTTGGCGATCCGACTGTGCCATTGAATTGCCCGCAGGACAAATCGACCGGACCAAAACGGCATTGGGCGACAAAATCTTTTGGGAATAAATCATCCCCGTTATACTAAATCATCCAGATCTATATCGCGGGCCACGCGCTCGACTTCATCAAGCCATTTATGGCAATAGCGGCAAACCTTTGCTTCACGAAAAACTTTTTTGTCACAAAAAATACAATTCTTTTTATCCAGTGATAGAAAATCAACATTAATAATCGGGTCGAGCAAAAACTGTTCACAGTGTGGACATTTGACGACTTTGTCTATTAACTTTTCATAACAATATGGGCATTTGAGCATGGGCGTTATCCTTTGCTTGAATTATACTATGGCAATTTGAAGATTGAAAAATAATTTTAAGTTTTTTGGATGATTTTCAAATTGGACATTTATTTGTTGTTATCAGATATAAGGTTATGGTATAGTGCACAAAGAAAATAAATGTCCAAACTGAAATTTTTGAGGAATCATGGGCGTTGTTCACAAGTTACAAGATGAGGTTCGAGATTTTATTTTGGCCGAAAAAAAAACTTCGGCGCAAATCAGTTGCCGCAAGTTGAGCGAGGTTGTTTTTGAAAAATTTCACATTGTCGTTTCAAAATCTTCGATCAGTTCTATTTTAAAATCTGCTAATTTAAATAGTCCTGTCGGCCGGCACAGTTTTTCTGATGTTGAGCAAAAAAAGCTGGCGCCCAAAATCGAGAAAAAATTTAAA
This sequence comes from uncultured Planctomycetales bacterium, assembly GCA_964474085.1. Classification (GTDB taxonomy): domain Bacteria; phylum Omnitrophota; class Gorgyraeia; order Zapsychrales; family JANLHA01; genus JADLGJ01. Next base: position 41,197 of record CAYYRJ010000018.1, on the reverse strand, counting down.
ATTCCGCAACAGAAAAAGAATGAAATTTTTCCATCCCCCAAGACGGAATTTTTAGAAAAAGAAACGCTTCCCGTCGAAAAAGACACTTTTAAGCCCGAAGATGTCCCACAAAAAGTAGCGCCGCCTCTTGTTTTGAAAAAACAAAAAGTAGTTGTCCCGAATGCTGGCGCGATTTTTTTTAATGCGGTACAGTGGAAATTAGCAGGCGACTCGATTTTAGCCAAAGTCCTTAAAGAGGAAATGCGCGGTTTTAATAATGTCAATTTTGATGAGATTGCTCAAATATTGTTGTTTTCAGAAATTGACAAACAACAAAATCACAAAGAGCTTGAAAATGTTTTGGCTGCGGCTGAAAATATTACAGACTGGGGAATGAAATTAGCCATCGAAATCGCCACGCTGCTTCAAACAGTTTCATTGATGAAAATGGTTGGGGCGGACAATGCAGCGATGGTTGTTGATTTAAAAAATAGCAATGTCCAATCTGAGAATGTCCAATTTGAAAGTAGCTCTTTATTAACTCCACTGCTGCAAAGAGTTGAGAAAGACATTGTTAAGAATGTCCATTCTGCTGTTTTTCATTGCCCAGCGAAAGTCGCCAATATCGAAAATTTACTTCAGGTTTTTCTTTCTATATTTGCGCAAGGAAAGATGAAAGAAATTGTTTTATATGATTCTCAGTTAAGCCAGCTGGTTGGGATCAATCATTTTCTCCCTAAGTCCAGAACGTTTGTTTTGGCGATATCGTCTTGGGAAAAAATTTTTCCGCGTTTGGTTAATTCTTGGATCACGACACAAGATGTCGAGAGTTTAAAAATTTTGGATAAAACATTCTTTTACAAAAAATGTCAGAATGCGGATATTATTTCAGGACAAGGGCAAGGGGGGCAAAGTGCGTTTGAGGCCATTGCGTTGAGCCATTTCCCGACGGAGCGACCATTTATTGTTCTTGTGACAAATGCTGCGGCAGATCAAGAGGCGGTTAAAAATACGGTTGAGGACTTTTTGGTCGCTTGGCCGAAGCTTATGGCAAATTGTGACAATAATTCAGGAACAAATCTTCAAGAAAATCTTTTGCCATTATCAGATCTTGACCAAGCCAAGACACTTCTGCAAAGCGTCCAAGCTTTTAAAAAGGTTATTCAGGCGTTTAGCCAGCAGTATTTCTTTGTATCAAATGAACCTAACAATGATGTAAATATTTCAGATGAAAAGATTTATGAACTTTCAGGATTTATGCTTGAGGAAAAACGCATTCAAAGTGTGTCTTTTAATCTGGCTCAAAATGACTCACGCTTTACGATATTAAAAAATGCGATCAATCGTTTCAACAGCCAAGTTATTTTTGACCCCCACGGACGCCGCGTTGTTTTGGAAATACACCCCACTGAAATCTAAAAAAATATTTTTATAAATTCAATAAATATATAGGGTTGTTGCCTTGACAGCTTTGTTGGCCGTATGTTATAGTTTAAAAGTTCATACACAGAAGCGTTAATGGGTATGCATCACAATTGACATTGATTTTTATTCCATCGGAAGATGGAATTTTATCTCCTGGTTTTTAAATCCAGGAGAGCCTCGGCCCTCAACAAGCCGCGGCAATAGAGCCCTGTTACAGTATCCGCTCTTAAGTTGCTAAAGAGCCAAGGGCAAGAATCACTTGTAACACAAAAGGTGCGCACGATGTGGCTAATCCAGAATCAAAAGGGACAGAACCTCATTGAATATGCTATCATCGTGGCGGTCGTGGCGTCGGCAATGTTAGCCATGAGCATCTATGTGTCGCGTTCCGTGCAAGCAACTCAACAAGCGATTCAAGAAGGGTACAAGGACTAACGAACGCAAACCAAACGAACAAAGTCGTCACAAGGAGGAAACATAATGTTTAAAAATCTTCACCGTAAGAAAAAGGGACAAAGCACTTTGGAATACATCATTATGGTCACCGGGGTTATCGCGATTCTTATTATTTTCCTCGGACCAAGTGGTATTTTCAGATCTGCTTATAACAAAACATTGGGACAAGGTACCAACGGCATGGAAGACATGGCCAACAGATTAAGAAATTCTCGTAATTAAAATATTAGCTTAACCTTTACGGAGGTGTGACACATGTTTAAGAAATTATTGAAAAGTAAATTAGCCCAAACAACCGCCGAATACGCGCTGTTGATTGCCTTGGTTGTTGCGGCTGTTATTGCAATGCAAACCTACGCTCAGCGTGCGATTCAGGCAAGAATTCGCGGCGCCGCGCAGTACATGGTTAACGGAACTTCTCAATTAGGAAATGTCGTTCAATACGAACCGTATTATACGGAAAGCAGTTATAACGTGGACAGAGAATCGACGGATATTTCGATTCATAACAATGCAACGATTAGTTCCAGCAAGAGTGAAAATCGGACACGCAAAGCTAACGGTACAACTAATACTACAATGGATGGCGTGACAAATGGTATTTAAGGTATAAAATTGGATAATTTTAAATGGAGGAATATCAATGTTTAAGTATTTAAGAAAAAGAAAGGGGCAGTCGACACTCGAGACTGCTGTTTTAATCATGATTGTTATCGGCGCCCTTCTCTCGATTCAGGTGTATATCAAGAGAGGTGTGCAAGGTCGTTTACGTAGCGCTGCGGATGATATTGGCGAACAATATTCAGCCGGCAATACGAATGTTTATAAAAAAGTTACGGTTACAAGCAATACAACTGAAACGAACGATAAAGGCGAGCAAAGCACATTTCTTCGTGCTGATGAAAAAACGATTACGAACATGAGCGCAAATCTTGTTAACCTGACATATGAATATTGGGGTAAGTAAACCATAATTCTAGGTTGACATAACGGATAGGGAGCATGGCTTACTTGGGAGGTTGCCCGTTTAAACATGGGAACAAAATTTCTTGAGTAAGCCATGTTCTTTTAACCCGGCTTTTGCATTAGCTAAAGCTCTTGCGAGGCCAAGCAAAAGCCGCCCGAAGGGCAAATTTAATTTAACTTATGTTAATCCGGATTCTAAAAAATAATCATGGCCAAGGCGTTGCGGTTGAATACGCGATTCTTTTCTTTATTGTTGTCGCAGTGATTGCAGGGATGACAACTTACGTTAAACGAGCTTTGCAGGGACGTATTCATGACGCCAGGCAGTATATGTATAATCAGGTCAATGCAACCTATGCGACGCTTTATGCCAATCGCCTTTTGCCTAATGGGTATGAACCCTATTATTTGGATACGAGAACAGACAAGGACGAAACCTCGATTACGACCCAAGCGGATGAGCCTTGGGCCGGTCACGAGGGAAGATATAAGTCGGGCATCAGCTCGGTTTCGAGTTCGTCAACTTTCTCAAATGTTGCGTCGGCGATTCATGCAGAATAATTTTATTATGCCTATAGCCCTGCGTAAAAATATTATGGGTCAGACGATCGTCGAATATTCGCTTCTTATCGGCATTGTGATCGCAATTCTTTTAGCTGTGACGCCGATGATCAAGCGCGGATCACAAGGTATGATCAAAACCGTTGCTGATGAAGTTGGATATCAAAATAATGCTGAGCAAAAAGAAGGTCCCGGGTTGATAGCAACTACAGTACAAACGGATTTGAAGCGTCAGCAAAGAAAACAAGAGTGGTATTCTGGTGCGACGCATAGCGTTCAGACAACGTATGACGAAGCTTCGACAGCAAGAACTCAGTCGTTGTCTGACCTTGGAGAATCGTCGGAGTAGTTGAGTGACTATAAGAGTCAGTATTTTTGAATTTTTGAGGTGACACAATGTTTAAGAAGTTAGGATGTTGGGGACAAACATCGTTGGAATATGTGGCGGTCATAATTATTTTAATTGGCGCTTTTCTTGCAATGCAGAATTATTTCAAGCGTGGTATTCAAGGACGCATGAAATCTTCAGTTGACAGCGTCGGAGAACAATACGACCCTATGAAGACGGAGACGGACATTATTCAGAGCGTTACAGGGAACGTAACTACAACTGTAAGGGTAGAAGACGGCGTCTCTGGGGCAAGAGAGACAACGAGAGTTGATGATTCCATTATGACCGAAATAAAAAGCGGCACGACCCGCGTCGATGCATATTAAAATCATTTATGTTAGATTTAATAAAGTCAAGCTTCTGCAACAATTCCAAAGGCCAATCCGCGATTGAATTGGCGATTTTTGGTTCTATTTTGATTTTTGTTATTAGTCTTATTTTTCGTACCGGTTTAAGCGGCGGAAATTTTATGCGCGTGCAATTGCAGGCGACACGTTACGCGATGAGTAAATCGTTGGAAATGTCGACGATCGAAAAACCTGGCCGCAATAATGCTTCAGCAATGGTGATTGAAGATCGTTTGTCCGGAGATTTTGCAAATAAATTTGGTTCGCGCGATCGCGTGCCTTTGGTTGCCAGCGGGAGTGCGACGTTTTCGAATCAATTATTTTATCCCGTTGAGAAAGACGATTTTGGAGACAGGGGAGTTTTGCCGTATTATGATGTTTGGGTCAATGGGCAAAGACTTTCGTTTCTAACCGCTGATTTTGTGACATATACTTTTCCTGCTGACGGAGCAGGTTTCGCAAAGTGCGGCACCCGGCATACGGAGGATTCTCGTTGTTGGTTGCCTGAGTGCAAGGACGGAGCTGGTTGTGTGATTTTGCAAAAGATTATACAAAATTATCCGGGCAGTGGATTTCGTGCAGACGGAAATTTTGATATTAATTTTGATCTAAGTGATCCGGTTCCTGCCGAACTTAAACGGGCGGTTGGTAGCGGGCATATGGGTTTTATGTGGCAATGGGAAGATGTCGCGGCAACTGACGAATTATCTACTGATGTCCCGATTGATGTCGACGGTGATTTTCAGGAAGAACAAATTTTGTCAAGCACTGTTTATGCTGATGGACGGACGTCATCTGTAAATGTGATTGATCGGCAGGCGGGAGATCTGGATTTTACGATTGATGATCGCCGAAAAGGTGTTCAGGTCGGCCTTTTACCGGACAGCCAGATGTTTTCTGTTACAAAAAGCGGCACATTTTATGAAGTGAAAGATGGGAAATTATTTGAGTCGAGATCAGGGCGATATATTCGAAATATGAATATTAACGATCATGTTGATATTGTTCAGAGAATTTTTCAATTAAGTAATGATACTGGGCGTTTTTGTAATGGTAATATTCCCCGGACACCGGATACGGGCTGGGATGGTCAGCCGGAGGAAAACCCAGTCGCTGCGTGCGGGAATTGTTTTTCACCGGCTAACGTTCAACTAACGTGTTTCGACCGAGATGTTTTAAAAATTTTTATTCGAAGCCGTATTATCAATAGAAGCGGACGCAGTTGGTTAACCCGAACTGAAGAAGTGCCTTAATGCATATGCAAAAAGAAAGAATAGTGTTTTTTTCTTTTAATTTTTGGTGTAGTTTTATAAATCATCGCAGATTATCTGGGCAGACGATGATTGAGGGTACTTTTAGCGTGATGGTCATTGTGATGTTGCTATTGAGCATGGTCAAAGTTTTTTTTTGGGTTGGAACAGATCTTTCAAATCGCAGAGCTGCTCACGAACAAACCTTGATCAGCCCTGTTCCAGCGGGGGACATCAATGATAACTATAGACAAATTCGTCCTGTTTTTTATGAGGGAACACCGATAGACGGCCTAGCAATCAATAGTGACATTTTTGGTTCTGATCGTCTTCGATAACAAGCGATATGACGAAAGGTTTATAAATGTTTTGTTTTATTAATAATCTGCGGTCTTCTTGGCGTAACAAAGTTGCTTCTTCTTTAGCTTCTCGTTCCGGCCAAGTTGCGGTTATTTTAATTGTTGTTATTGCTATTGGGCTTGTCTTCTTTGCCGCGTCTATCAATTTGACTCTTGTATCCCAAGCTAAAACGCTCACCATGAAAGCCGCCAGTGTTTCTGCATCGAGCACCGCTTCTTTTATTGCCAGTTATGGTCAGAAACAGTTTGTTGAAACGATGCGCAAAAGGGTTAGATATTGCAAATCTTCCGGCGGCGGATTGATGGGCATTCTGACGATTATTGTGATGATTCTTATTGCTGTTTTTGCGCCGGAAATTCTTGCTTTTTTAGGCGGCATAGAAGTCGCCGCAGTGACTCCAGCACTCTCAACCGGCTTAAGTACCGCAGCTGCAATGGGTGCGGTCATGGAAGGAGCTTCGATGTTAATTGCTGCTTCCATTGATCCGGGCATTAGTAAAATGTGGAATCGTATGCAAAATGCCAACTTGTCCATGACGGGGCAAGTCATGGAACGCGGTGTTCAGACAGCTTTGCAGGCCGTTGTTACAGATCAAGGAAAGTTGCCGGATCTCTACGATATGGATATGGACGGACTTTTTGGGTATCCGGAGGGAAGTAATCCTAAGAAGGATCCTCCCAAAGATACGATTGGACGGTTTAGTTTTTACAATACAAAACGTTTTTTGGATCTTTCTGGGCCGGATACGAAGCAGATTGATGATTTTCTTAAGGCTTTGCACCAGCTGGTTCTCAAAGGAGACGATGGTTGGGGTTTATGGGATCCTGTTTTTTATCCTGACAATACAACGCATGTTGCAGGTGTTTCCGTAACACATCCTTGTTATCTAGATTCGGATCATAAGCCTGCAGAATGTGATTATTGTTGTGATAATTATGATTCTGATTCTGTCCCAGAAGAATGCTCTGGAGTGGGGTTGCGGTCAACATGTTCGACCCGATCGCCTTTTAATAGTCCTTCTTCCCAGTATCCGTATGTTTACGATTTTAGTTACGAAGATTCTACAAATTCTTTTATGTCTCTCCGTGAGCAATTGGGTCGTGATGACGAGCATCATCTTTATCACGCTAATAAAGATAATTCCAATTGGCACTCTGCTCCGTTTCCTTCGCAAGGACAAGAGGCATACAGCGCTACAGATGCAGGTTTTTATCTAAAGGACGCCGTTGGATATTATACAAGTCCATACTTTACTCTAACCAATCCGGATATTTGGGTCTCTCCGAATCCTCCCAATCCTCCAGGAGTTTCGCCTTTTAAAAAACCGGCATTGTTTCCCTTTTTATATAAGATGAAAGACTGGGGAGCTGCTTTGAAGGATCTTTCTTATGATTCTTATCAATGTCATTGGTGCGACTCAAGATCTGTTTATGGTTGTCCGGGGGATCTTGCATTAACCTATCCGGAAATTCCGCGCCTGAGTTTGTCGCTCGATCCTGCCACTCTTCCATATAATAAAACTCAGGGCTGGTGTGTTAACAAAGCCAATAAAGGTGGCGTTAAGGATCCGCCTGTTGTTGCAGACTTTGTTGGAGGAGCGTCCAGCTCTCTGTATGTTGCGGATAATGTTTGTGCTGTTCCTGCGCCATCGCCGGCTAGTGATTTAACACAATATGTAGGTGGGTGGAAACGCGGAGCGGATCGTTATTGCAGCAATAAAAACGGAGTATTGTATTATTTAGATTGTCCTAAGCACGGTGTTATTCTTCCGCCAAGTTCAAATGAAAATCCGCAATGTGGACAAACTGGAGCTGCGGCTGCTACAAGTTGGCCCGACGATATGGTAGACGCGATTATCTATGGCATGCCTGAACTTTTTGATTTTGAGCGTACACTTTGGAGAACAAGGCGTCCAGATGGTTCCGGAATTAATAGTTTGGCAACAACTTTTGTGGAGTGGTATGGCGTTGCGAGTTCCGGAGAAACCATGACCAACGGGATAGCTGATTGGATAGAGCCTCCATGTCCAAGTTCTTCCGCGTGCCCCGGAAGTTTTACGAAATTAGCGCGACCCGGGACACTTTGGGTTTGGCGAATGGAATTTAGATGGTTAAATCAACAAATTCAAAAGTGGCTTGTCCCATCGTTGGGAAAAGAATATTCTGGTCCGTTTTTTGGTCCTGATGCTGCATGGTGCGTTCCTTCCTTTGCCGCAGGTAACGGTTCTGCTCCCCCAGCTGAAGTGATCACATTTGATATAAATAATAACGGAATACGCGGTGACGTGGCTGACGTGATTGCGTGTTTGAACTGGAATGTGCGTGATTTTCGTACTTATACGTTACCGACTTTACCTGCAAGGGGTAATGCGGAAAAATTTCAACGCTGTTTCGATAGCTGCGGTGTAGAGACGTGTCAGAATTTGCCACGGTCCTTGATTCCAGATTTTTATGATGGGACAAAGTTTAAATCCGGAAATCCGGCCAATATTTTTGATCAGGGAAATGCCACAGACCGAGCGAATTTTAGTGCGTGTTTAACTGCGACTACGCTCGCAGCTTGTAAGGAAAAATGCGACAGTCCGCCTCTGCCTTCGGGATCTCCATATGATTTGCCGGTGTTTGTAGATCCCAATGTTACTCGAATTAACAATATCGATTCTTTTTGTACAACAAACCCAACTTTTAATGGAAGCAGCGATTTGTGTAACCCAAGAGCTGTTTTAAATTGTTCTAGTACAAGCAGCAAAAATGCTTGTAAGTGTTCGTGGGCGGGTAGTTGCGGGGGGTTTGTCTCGTGGGGATGCAGCGATAAGACGTATTTTAATGCCGTTACAGATGCTTTAGTGACAGCCAAGGGTTCTTGCAGTGATACGGTTTATAAAAAGGTTATTGAGGATAGCGCTAAAGAAGCTAAGGTTCAGGTTACAAAATTTAAGAAGCGTTTGGATTTTTTGCAAGGACGCTATGACGAAGCGATGGCGCTTTCAAATGACATAACTAATCCACTTTTTGATTCGAGCAAGCCGGACGGGATTTTAACTACAGCAATTAAAAAACTTACAATTTTTCTGGATAACGATACTCCTATGGACGATACGCTTGCTTCTATTGATTCTCCCGCAGAGCGTTTAATTGACGCACGAATGAAATATATTGATAAAATCACCGGCGATTTACCGTCCTTTGGAATTTATGTTTGGCAGGATAAAGATCATTCCACGGCAAATCCTCTAGGTGAAAAGCGATGGGGAACAGAGAATGGTTATTGGCATGCAGTGAAAGTTGAGGCACGCATTCCTCGTCGATGTACGGGAGATTGTATTGCTACGGAATGGCCCAAGGTTTTCAGCAAAACTAGCGGCGGAGGTTTTTTAAAGAAAACTAAAATTTGTTATACCCTGATTAATTTGGAAGGAATAACGAAAGCTCGGGTTATTCGTTATGATCAAGATAAAGATTTACGTGGGCTTTTTTTTGCCGGCGGTCGGGCTAAGATATGGGAATCGCGTTTGTCGCATCCTAAGGAAACTACCGCTGCAGATCCTACGAGCATACGAGAAGTCTGCAAGCTTTTGATTGATGAGGATTTGAGGCAATGGCTTTGGACAGTTCCAGAGCCGGGGGAAGATGATGATCGCAGACATCTGGGGGCTGCTTTTATGTTAAATAAGGTGCCGAATTTTGACTCCGATAAGCCTGAGGACATTGCATACAATAATTGTTGGCGTAAGATTCATAAGGATTTATTGGCTCACGGGATTCAAAGTGAAGCTTGCGCGCAGTATTATTTTGCCGGTGACGGTTTTCGTGTTAAATTTGTTCCTTGTGACAGGTGGTAAAAATGTTAAATTTTCGAAAAGGTTTTTCAACAATTGAAATTGTATCAGTACTGATTATTATTCTTATGGTTTTGGTCGGGTTTCGCGGGTACATTCAGCGGGGTTTGGTTGGACGTTGGAAATCTGCAGGAGACGCCTTTGGTCAAACTAAGCAGTTTGATCCTCGCGGTTTTCGCGATTCAAGCGGTACTCTTGATTGTTTTTTTGATCAAAGCACAGGGAATTGGATTGTTGAAGATTGTTATCGAGAAAGAAAGTGTGACTGTACATTGATTCGTGGAGACGGGATGGGTAGGACACGACTTCCGGAATATGCAGTTAAGTGCATTGAATGCAAAAAGCTTTGCGAGGATAATGCGCGGTGTAATTAGGGGAGATAAATGATTGCTTTGATGGTTTTGATTTTTTCGGTGACGGCGCTAATCGGTTTTGCGGTTATTCCGATGGCGTATAATTTTTCGCTTTCCTTTAGTCAGCAGCGGACCCAGATGATGTCCAATCGTTTGGACCGCATGATGCCCAAAGATCAGATCAAAAAAGTTTTGCAGCTTTATATTTGGGCTCCTTTAGGCGCGGCCGCCGTTTTTTATTTCTTGATCGAAGACCCGACGCTGCGTATGTTTGGCATCGGCATCGGTGTCATCATGGGTTTTATGGTGCCGGGGTTTTATGCAAAAATTTTATTGTCGCAGAACAAGAAAAAATTTGACGATCAGCTGATTGATGCCCTCATGATTATGTCCAGTTCTTTTCGCGGGGGATTAAGTTTAATTCAAGCGATGGAAGCGGTTGTCGATGAAATGCCGGATCCGATTAATCAGGAATTCTCGACGGTGTTAGGCGAAAACAAAATGGGCGTTTCGCTCGATGAGGCGTTAAACCATTTGTATAATCGTATGCCTTCGTCGGCCTTGCAGCAGCTTATTACGTCCATTCTTTTGGCGCGCGAAACCGGCGGGAATTTGCCGGTTATTTTGGAACGTATCATTTTGGTTGTGCGTGAACAAAAAAGAATTATGGGTCAAATCGAAACATTGACCATGCAGGGAAAAATTCAGGGTGCGGTCATGTCGATGTTGCCGGTTGGATTTTTTATGTTTATCTATTCTTCAAATCCGGGATTTTTTGATCACATGTTTCAATCTCCGACGGGAAGAGCTTTGCTTGTTTATGCGGCTGTTTCGGAGGTTATCGGTGGGTTTATGATTTGGAAAATCAGTACGTTTAAGGATTTTTAATCAGGAGAAAAAAGTGCTGTACTTTATTTTGACGATTTGTTTTGTTTGCGGATTTAGTTTTGTTTTGGGATTTTTTCCGCTCGAGTGGGAAAGCCGTCCGACGCTCAAATCTTTTGGTTATGAATTGCCTAAGGCCGTCAAAAAGGACAAATTTTCTTTTATCCGTGCGATTGCGATGTTTAATAAACCATTTTGTCAGGGGCTGATTCGACAGAGATTGATGAAAGATCTTGTCATGGCGCGTGTCCCGATTACGCCGGAGGAGTTTTTTCTAGCCAAGGAAGTCATCATCGCTGCCGTCATGGCTGCAACGTATCCGTTTATTAAGCCGGATATGATGACATTTTGGGTTTTGATGTCGTTTGCGACAGGGTATATGGCGCCGGAATATTGGCTTAAGGGAAAAATAACCCATGTCAAGGCGGTCATGACGAAAGAGATGCCGGACGCGATTGACCTTTTGGGGCTTTGCGTTAATGCGGGGCTGGATTTTATGTTGGCCCTTAAATGGGTTGTCGAAAAGTCTCCGCCTTCGATTATTGTTGCTGAACTCAATGTCCTTTTGCAGGAAATCAATGTCGGAAAAACACGGCGCGATGCGCTGCGGGATATGGCGGCAAAATATGCGATCCCTGAGATTGCCAGTTTTTCGCGAACGCTGATTCAGGCTGATAAAATGGGGACTTCGGTGGCTGAGGCGTTAAATCGTTTGTCTGAAGATATGCGTCTTTCGCGCTTTCGTCGCGGGGAGCAAATGGCAATGAAAGCGCCGTTAAAACTTTTGGTGCCGCTATTGCTTTTTATTTTTCCGGTTGTCGGGGTTTTGGTGGCTGGCCCGATATTTTTGCAGTTTATTGAAACAAGTCCGCTGCAAGGCTTGGCGAAATAGTGAAGCTCCGCGGTTTCTTTTTAATTTAAGGATTCCGTGGAGCGGAATCTTGGCCAGAAAGCCACTGATCACCTATCCTTATAGATAGGGCTTTTTGTTGCCAAGGGAAGAAATCCGCTCTTTAATTCATTTTAAATGTCCAATCTGGAAATATTTTCAGATTGGACATTTATTTTGCTCCAAATCTTTGTTTTAGCGCTCTTTTTTCCTGAGAAAATTTAAAAAATGGGTTAGAAAACGCAGAGAATTTTTAAGCGTTTTGTGGCTGTTTTGTGTATTAATTTATCGTTGTGCGAGTCAAAATTTGTGAAAAAAATTGGGTGGAATTGATTTTGGGTGATTGGCCTTTTTAATCCATAATCGTCGAGCAAAATGAACACAAAATTTGTTTTTGAAAATAATTTTGGCGGAGAATCAATAAAAAATTTCATATTTTTCGCAAGTGTTTAATTTTCAATATGATGCGCGCGAGTTTATTTTTTTGACATACTTGCACGGCGTTATATGTATGTTATACTCATTTCGTAGTTAGCGAAAATATTTTCCCGTTCACCAATCTTGAAAATTTTGTGAGAAACGTGAGAAAAAACAGCATATCTCAAATTTCGTTATTTTTAAGTTTTAACACCCAAAGTGTGCGGGGATTTTTTCTCGCTCTTTTTTCATATCTTCCAAGCGGCTTGATTCAGCCGATTTTCAAATTCTTTGCTTTCCCGGCTGTGGCCGTTTTAAATTCATCTTGCCGTGTCCAATCTGAGATTGGACATTTTGCGGCAAAAAACAACATTCATATACGATAACTATGCGTCCTCAAACCCAAACAGAAGACATTAAATTATCAGCTAATAGTAATACTATTAGTGATAAAAATGTCCAATCTGAATTTGGGCAGACGATGTATTTTCAAAGCCGGTTTAAGGCCTGGTTGCGGATTGTGGCTGCGATCGTGCTTTTTGTGTTTATTCCGGATCAAATCAGCTGGGCGTTTAATTACAATCCGTCCGTCCTCTGGGGCTCCAAAAATCCGTATCAGCAAGTTGTCGAAAAAAATTCGCCGGCCGAAAGAATCGTTTCGGCTCGGCTCGCTTTAGGCGTCCATAATATCCTCAACAAAGTGGCGTACCACGATAATGCGCGCATTGAGCTTAATCTTTCGGGCGTTTCAGCCAAGGATGGAAAACCCGTTGATCATCGATTGATTGTTCCGTCAAAAGTGACGATCAATGACGGACACATGATGCTCGTCAATGCGTGGTTAAGCAATCCGGACATTCACCCCTTAAATTGCGGCGTTTATGCGTTGCGCGATCTTTTGCTTAATCGCGGGATTGCCGCGAATCTCGAAGAGCTTTCTGTTGCGACACTGGCCGTCGATCTTTTAAGCGATATCGTCCGTCCCGGCGAGACCAAGCTTAAAACTTCGCTTTATGCGATTGACCAAATCGTCAAAGGTTATGGGTTGGCGTTTAGTGCGATCAAGGTCAAGCCCACCGACGTGTTAAAGCTTAAAACGCCGTTTATGGCCAATTATGGCTCTGAGCACTTTGTCGCCGTGCATGCGATTGACGAGGGGAAAGTTTATTTTACTGATACAGGAATGCCGAAGGTTTTGGCGGCGGATCAGTTTATTGAAGGCTTAAGCGGCTATGTTTTGGCGCCGGATGTTGGAGAGGCGCAAGTCGCCTTTGAAGAGGTTTCTGAAACCGCGCAAGCGTTCGTCTGGGGAAACAAGTGGGTCGACCGCTCCAAAGAGCGGTTGGTGTTTATTGAGGATAAGGACAATTGGGGCGGATTTTTCTTAAAGATCGGCATGTTGTTTGCAATGGCGTATTTTGCGCCAGCTATGGCAGGCGTTGAAATGGGAACCACGGCAGCAAACGAGGCGATTGCGTATTCTCTTAGCCGCGGAGTGATTGCGATGGGGGCGATGGATCTTTCGAGAAGCTTGGTTTCGTTATGCGTTTCGAAAGGATCTTGCACTGGCGAGACGGGATTTATTTTAAACATTGCATTATCGGTTGGGTTAACGACTTTGGGTGAAGGTTTAGCGACGGAATTAGCAGGATCAATGACTACGTCTGCTGTTGTTGATGAAGCTAAAGCGACGCTTGGCAAGGAAGCAGCCCAATCTGAGTTGACTGAGGAAGCTGCGCAAGCTTTGAAGGATAAAGGCGAAGAAGCACTTCGGGATATCGAAGTTGATGATTATGGATATGGGGATATGACCGATCAAATGGTTAATGATTCCGTGGCGGATGCCGCGAGTCAGGAGCTGTTTGAAAACCTTGTTGATGTCAATCAGTTTGGTCAAGCAGGGATTTCTTTCTCTTCCGGATTGCCCGAAGGCTTGTTTGAAATCGATGGTTTAATGAAGGTGGGGGCTGGAGCTGTTGATGAAATAAGTTTTTTGGACAAATTTATTAACGATTTTAAAGATTTTTTTGGTTTGAAAGACTCGTCCGAAACTCTTGTCAAAAATTCGGCATCTGCGACAAAGGCTGGGCCATCTACTTTTGCCAAATGGATGGGCAAATTGTCAGGAAGCAATCCAAGCCGGCTTTTGACTTTGAACGAAGCATGGGCGCGGCTCCCGAGTGCTATTGGTATAGGTGTCATTAATGGGTACGTAAAAATCAAGTTAGCTCAAGCCTTGAATAAAATGCTTGGTGACAAGATGGATCCCACCTTAAAAGAAGCTGTGATTGGAATTACAACGTCGGTCGCTGCTGAATATGCGATGGTTGGCGCCGCGCATCTTTTTGGCGAAGAGGGATTAAAGTATTTGGGAGAAGGCCGCGATGGCGGGGAAGTTGCAAGGGAAGCGGCTCGAAATGGAGCCAATGCTGTCATATCCGATCGGGATGCCATCGTTGGGGAGATTGTTAATGATATTTTTGATGGAAATCTCGATCTTTCTGCGGAAATAAGAGATAGCGTTGTGGATGACATATTTGACGGGAAGATTGCTGTCGACGGGGAGTACATTGATACTGGGACTGGTATTGTTGATAACGAAACTATTGACAGTATAGTAGCGAATCATAATGGGTACCTGAATATTGATAGCAGTATCAATAACGAATTTATTGATCGTGTCGTTAACTCTAGAATAGATGATCGTATTAATTTAAAAGCCGCGGAGGCTTATCGGGAGATTCTTTCAGCTTTTACTATCGGTGGCGTCAAGCAGGGAACCATCGTTTATAACACTTTTGGGGAATCGATGGATCGATTAAACGGCAATGTCATGGGCCGTGTCGTTGGCGTTTTGGGAAGCACTCTTCTGCGTTATGCTTTAAGCAAGAGCGGCAACAAAACATTTGCCGCAGGGACATTAGCTTCGCAAGCCATCGGCGAAGTCGGCAGTGCTTTAGCGGGATTATTGTTTCATAATGCGATGGGGACTTTGGGTTTTGAGAATAAGCAAAAGGTTTATGAAAAGATAGACGAAGACGGAAATGTGGTCGGTTATGTTTATAAAGATTCATTGTCTCGCAAAGAAATGTTGCTCCAGTTTAAAGACGGGACAGACTCTAAGGATGTTGTTTTGATGAATGGGGACAACATACTCGCCACCGGAGAAATTCGAAAAGAGTTCAATCCAGAAAAGAATCTAGTTGAAACGAATTTTTATAAAAGAGTTGATTTTACAAATCAGTTGACGCAAATAGCTTTTCAGGGCGCTGTTGGCGTCGGCGTTGCGATGATGGTCGATAAATTTGAAAAGAAATTGCGTGATCCTAATAAGCCGGTTGATGAACAAAAGATTGCCGCGATGCGGTTAGGATTATTCTTAATTACGGCTGTCGGTTTAGGGTTAGCTGAGAGTTATGCGGCTTCGCAGGTTAAAGCCGAAAAAAATATCGATGGGAGTACGCTTGTTGGAAAAACTAAGGACGATCAGAATTTCTTTATCGACGGCATATCTACAGCTTTGCACGGCTTAGGCCGCAGTGTTGCCGCTGGAAATATTTTTGGTATGTTGCCGCAAGGCGAAATTGCCTTTAGATCGCGGGGGGAATATGACGCAGATGGTAATCCAATTTTTACATATCGCCATAGTTTTACGCCGGGCGTTGTCAAAGCCTCGGCTTTTATGGATGAATGGGGACGCGCAACGGGTTGGTCATCTTCGACGGTGATTGCTCGTCAAGCGTTGATCGAAAATATGCATGCGAACAACAAGCAAGTTATTGCCCAAATGCGCCGAAGTGGGGCCAGCGAATCGGCGATCCGAGAACAGATGGGTGTTAATGAAGCTAGCCTTGGACTACAGTTAGCTCTTTTTGATCATGCGGCTGAAGATCGATCGTACAATTATTGGGTCGAAACATTTAACACGCATTTGGCCAGCGGGTATTTGCGTCCGGACGTTTATGCGCAGGGCGGCATTGCGGCCAATATTCAGGCGATGAAAGAATTTATTCTTTCTGCGTCGACCGAGGATCCGGAGCAGTTGAGATTTTATCGTGATGTTTTAGGGTTTACCATCCGTGAAGTTCGGACTTTTCAAAATCCTGATGCGTTGGTTAAAGCTGTTTATAGCAATAGTCCGGATAATCCCGGACAGTGGAAGTGGCACGCGCCCGGAAAGAACGCGTGGTCGCAAAGAAATCGTTTTGAAGGCGTTATTGATTTTGGAGATCAGAATGCTTTACTTGCTCCGACATTGCGAAGATATTATGTCGGCGATACTACCAACCCAAATAGTTTTGATGCCGCTTTTTGGGGTGTCGAAAGATCGACCTTGCAGAAATTTTATGAAAATTTGGACAAAGGTATGCTGGGGATTATTTCTCAAAATCAAGGCAATCTAAGCGCCGACGATGAAAATGTTATTAAGAAAGAACTTAAAGAGCAATATGGCAATGATGAAAAGAAGATAGAGAGTGAGATTGCTTTTATTAAATCGATTGGTCTTTCTTTGGCAGGTTATAACAAATTACAAGAAAACTTTGGGACGAAGTATGAGGCGGTTAAAAAGGAAATTTTTGGAAAATTAAAAGATCCGCAAAATGAAGGAATGTTTTTAGATTCTAATCCCAAATCAGATATTTATGATGTGCTGCCGGTTATCGGCGGCGGCACGATGATGTTTAATCGTGTTTACTTTATGTCTCATTTAGACAATAAGCTTAAGGAAGGATTTCAAAACAATGTCGCTTTTCGCAATATCCCGCTTTTGGCTGGTTTCTCTGACGGGAAAGGGGACGATGATCGTTTAAAGGCCGCTTTAAAGTTTGACTTTGGACAAGACATGCAATCTAATCTCACCAATTTTAATACCCGCGTTATTCTTCCTATTAATAATACGCAAGCACAAAAGTTCGAAGCCGGCATGGAATTAATTAAGGCCGGCAAGGCAACGGTCACAGAAGCGTTTGAAGCGGCTGGGGCTTCCAAAGATTTAGCTAATTTGATTGCAGCGTTATCTCCGCTTAATCAAGTTTTGGCTTTTGGGGAGTTAGCCAATAGCGTTTTTGTGAGCTTGAATAATAAGGAAAGGGCAGGCTCGAGAAATTTTGTTTATAGTTTATTGGCGAAGAATTTAGTTCCGATAGTTGAATTGAAGCCTTCTGCGGGTGGGTCAACTACTGATAAAAGGATTTCTTTTGTTGAAGCGCAAGGCATGGCGACACAATATTTGCTGATGGGTTATGAGCAAGCGGCCAATGGCGGAATTGAAATTGTTGGCGGCAGGCCAGTCGCCAAGGATGTGAACTTTATTTTGGGCGATTCAAAAGGCGGGGATCGAATTCTTTTTACTTCCAAGAATTTTGAAGAGATCGCCTCCGGCAAAGAGTTTATTGCTAACGGGATGGGTGTGCGTCAAGCGTTTGGCCGCGGCGGTATTATTGGTGATGGAAAAGTGTTGTCAGAGGCCCAAAAAGCTGTTTCGTCTGTTGTGATAGCAAAAGATTCAAATAGTTTTTCAGATTTGTTTGGTGGCGCGCTCGAGAGTGGTCCGGTTTCTTTGTTTAATCCGGATATTTTAGCCAGCAACAATAGTTTTTCAATGCGCTCTGGTTTAGAAGCTGAACAATTTTTTGCGGCAGGCCGAGAGGGTGATATTGAGGCAGCGCAAAAGATTTTGGCTCAAGCTCCATCAGAATCGTCGAAGATGACATTAAATTTTGACGAGAATGGTGTTTTGCAGAATTTTGCGACTTATAAAATATATGTAAAAGCCGCACCGGAAAGTTTTGCTCAAACATATAACATCACTTCAAATCAGTTGCTTTATGAACGCCAAAAATCAGGCGCTGGGCCAGAAGCCGAATGGAAACCGATTGTTTTTGCCGGTATCCTGGTGCCTTCAAAAGACATTCTTGCGACAAATCCGAATTTAGGAATTTTGGATTTATCTGTTGCCGGAGCGCAAGTTCCTATGACAGAGAACGGAGCGGTTTTAAGCCGAGGAATTCTTTTTACAACCGGTGCTCCGGGCTTGGCTCCGTTTAGTCAAGCTTTGGCGGACAAAAAATTTGGAATTATTATTCCCGGCACGATCATGCGCAATGGCGTTATTGTTATGTCAGATAATGGCAGATCGACGGTTGCGCTTAAGGGCAGCAAGAGTGTTCTGTATGACGCAATTACGTCAACGGGTGAGAATTCGATTAAAGATAAAAATGGAAAAAATATTATAAAATTTGAAAATATGGCGTGGGTTATTGCGGGTTCAGAAGGAGCCATTCAACAAGACGATAAGGGTGTGATTACGGGTCAAGCGTCTTTGGGCGCAGCGCAGATTAGTTGGGAAAGAGGCGAAGGCGCCGACGAAGCTTTGGCGCTTATCAAGAGTCTGCCTAAAGAAAATCAAAGAATGTTTTCGGCGCAGGGCGATGTTCTTGCCCTTAGCTCAGGGGTTTATTACGCGGATAGAGTTTCTATTCAAAAAGGACAGATAATTTTTACACCAAGCTCGGATCAACAATTGCCTATTTCGACCGTCCTTAATCGCGAAGGTTTATCGAAGTTAAGTGATCAGCAGGTTTGGGATATGATGTTTGGCATTGCCGAGAAAATCAGTGACAAAACTAAGCATGGTGAAATTTTAGGCGGTTTAGCCAAGGCATTAAAGTCAGATTCTAAAGATGAAAAATCTCAAAAGAAATCTGCCGGCGATGCGAGTTTATCATCCGGCAAAATTACCATCAGTGGGACAGATGTTGTTGGTTTTAATCTTGCGCAAGGCCGTCCTTCCGTTGCCCTCTATATCAATTCTGGCAATTTAACTTCCTCTATATCAGATGCTTTAGCGCGCGGGGATGTTGTTCTGACTAATGCGCCGTTTCAGTTGGTGCTAGGCGGCGGGGACGTGACGACGCTTATTATGGGTAATACAAAATTAGGTCAGACAAAATTCAAGTTTGATACGACAAAAGGTGCTACAGTTTTATCAGCCATGCCGGCTGACAAAGAGGGCGGCTTGAGTGCGCTTAGTATGTTGGCCGGTGGTGTTATTGACGGCGGCAAAAAAGCCGCGCAAATGTTTGTGACGGTTTATGGGAATATGGGAATTGATGCCAGCCGTGGTTTGGTTGCTTTAGGCGGCAAGCTTGAACTTGGCGCGGGCAATTATTTAATGACAGGTGCGCCTAAAGCCAAGCCGTATACTCTTAATATTACGAAAGCAATTGCGGAAGGCGATGGCAGGATTGCATTTTTAGGAACAAGCGGAAGTTTGTATCATCCGGATAGCCGTGGAGCGCTGGGGTTAGACGGTAAGGAAGCTTCGGGCGGTGGTGGCTCTTCGGGCGGCGGAACTGCCAATCGTGCGAAGTGGAACATTCTCTCTGATACGTTTTCGCCAGGAGCTGTCGGTGGACAGATAGCGATTTATGCGCTTCTGACCGGAGGAATTTTTAGATGGAATCCGCAGGCAGGCGGTTCGATTTATTTTGCAGAGGACAGCGAGATTGCAAAAACAGCCGCCAACGGCAAGCCTTTGATTTATGCTCAAGGTGTTGAAGGTGAAGATGGATTGGGCGTTAGAGAAACCGTTACTTTTACCGGGGCTATTGATAAGGGTCGTTTGGCTGCTTTTGGTTTTGGTGCTAATGGGGCTCGTTTGTTTGGAAATGTTGAAGGGGTCTTACGTGCCAAAGGCGGTTATGATGCCGATGTTGACGGTATTCATTTTGAATTGAGGAATATGGATGTTGAAGGTACAGCCCGAGCCGAAGCTTATGGCGCGTTGGACAAGAAGATGACAAAGGTTAATGGCGGAAATGTTTCTGCTATTGGCGAATTTTATATCATTAAGGGAAAAAATGGGGAAGATGTTCTTGTTAATGTCGGCAAAATGGACGTTGAAACTCGTCGAGGTTTTATGGGCCGTAATGATATTGTGAGGTTAGACGATAAGAATTTATTTGTCACTTCCGATCAAAATGGCAATTTGGCTGTTGGGCAGCGTAATCCTGAGCATATGGACGCACGCGATCTGAGGGTGGCCACGCGTCTTTCTAATAAAATGAATTTTACGATTTCTGGGCTTACAGACGTTTATGGCAAGGCGATGAATTTTTATAATAAGCTTGGAACAAACGAAATTGTTCATCTTGACGCGGCGAAAGCGAATTTAGATCCGCGCGATCTGCGTTTATTGACTCCGGCTAATCAAAAAGAAATGTTTTTGTTGGGCAAGACTTATTTAGGCAGCAGCGATACTCTCGATGCCCGCGACCTTAGATTAGCAAAAAATATTGAAAATAAAGATTTGACAGGCAATCAAAATCCTTATATTGGTCAGGCCTTTTTGTTGGAAGGCATTGGCTGGATGCCTCAATTTAAACCGCATGAAGCAATAGGATCCGGCGGCGAGAATCCTGTCTTTAGCATTGAATCCGGAATAAACACAATTGTGAAACAGTCCCAAATTTTTGGTAATTTGGCTGATGTTAAAAATATGCCGTTTGTTATCGGCAATCTCGTGACTAAAAACGGCATTACAAGCATTGAAAAAAGTGGGACCACCGTTTTAAATGTGACAAAAGGCCCTGATGGCAGGGTTACTACGGACATGAGTTTGAAATTGCCCGAGGGCGCTAAGCTCACTTACTCGAGCAAAGATATTAAAATGCAAGGCACCGAGAAAAGTGGTGACGGTAAAGAGAAAATTGTTCCGGGCAAATTTATGACTCCTGTTGTGCATGAAAATTTTGTTATGAAGACTAACTTTGATGGAATTTATTCCGCGGGGTTAAAGGGTGTGGATGCTTATATTGAGGCTGATGGGAAAAAAGATTACGGATTTGTGACGAAGAATTCTGCCGGGCAAGAAATTTTTATAAGCAGGCTTCAGTCAAATTATGCAGACATTTGTTCAACCTGTTCAACCCCCGAAGGCATTGAGGGGATTACTATTTTAACGTTAAAGGGTGATAATTATGACAATTTCAAAGTTGACAAATCCATGCCTTACGCTGTTCTTGCTTCCGATCCGACCCAAAAGCTCGATGGCGCCTTTTATGCGGATCCCGAAAAAAGAGGCGGATTTATTTTCTTGCCACCGACTATAAAAGATGGGAAGGCACAACCAAAATCCGTTGAATATTCCGCCAGCCGCAAAAACGGTATTTTAGAGGTCGTTCAAAAAGACAGCGACGGAAAGAATTATTTTGAAGACGGCACAGTAGCTGATGGGCCGATCGTTAAGATCACCAAGGCGATATCGGTAAGTAAGAGCGGAATTTCTCAAGACCTTGTGCGCGTCGGAGATATTGATTTAAGGAGTGAAAAACAGCTTGAGGCTTTGATGGTTAAAGGCGCGACCCTTAAAGATGGACGGGTCGTCTCCGAAAGTCAGTATTTGGGTACCGAAGGCGGAATGTTGTTTTATAGGATAAAGTCCTCTGAAGGGAAAGTGGATTATGTCGGTATTGATTCTGCACAATATTCCTTGGCTTCTTCAGCGAAGGAAAAAGCGGAAAACATTATCCTTAATCCTACCGTTTCTGTTAAGACGGCCTATGGCCAAGTTGAATTTGGCGTCAGCGAAAAAGTTATCACTGTGCAAAAAGAAGGAAAAGATATAAAGGAAGCGAAACGGGTTTTTGCTGTCGGAGATATTGTGTCTCTTACTCTGGCTGATGGCAAAAAGATTTTGGCCGCAGATGTTATGGAACAGACAGCAGCGCATTTGAAAGGGCAGGGCGTTGATGCGGACCTTTCGACAGCGCAATTAAAACTTGTAGAAAAAGACGGTGCGTTGGTTTTGTCTGTCAGCGGTATCAAAGAAAAGGCAGAAGTTCCTAATTATGTCGGCGCGGGCAATTTTGAGGGCACAATAGTCGAAAGCAATCCGTATAAGAACTTAGTGGTCTTTAATCCGCAGGCTCCAATGGGAAGTGAATTTAGTGAAGTCAGAGATACCTCGCGTACTTTTGCGGTTGCGGATGCTTTTAGGTACAGCGCAGGCCAACTCCTTGCGAGTATAGGCAGTGATTATGGTGCTCAAATGGCAGCCGATGCTATACAAGACAGCCCAAATATTGTCGGTACTGCTGCAACGCTTCCCGGCATGTACTTAGCAAAGAGAGAAAATATTAAGGGATTTGCTCAGTACTTATTTGGTATAGATGACATGAATCCTGTTGCGATGAAGATTGGTGAGAACGAAAAGAATGGTTCTGCAACACAAGCTTATTTAACGGCCAAAGAATCACAAAGTCAGCTTTGGGCTCGCAGCGCAGAGGGTTCTGCAATGGCTGAAAGGGTTGTCAATTGGCCTGTTAATTTTGGTTCAAGATTTTGGTTGATGACTACATTTTTAAATAGTGATGGATTAAGTGCCGAAAAAACACAAGCCTACCGAGATTATCTTGGCAATCCAACAAATAGCCAACTTGCGTTTGATTTGGGGACAGACTTATTAATTATTTTTGGCGCCGGGATTGGTAAAGCTCGCTCTGCTTTATCATCAGCGAATGTTTTTTCCAAACCATATCAGCTTGCTATGGCCGACGGGGCTTTGTGGGGCACTGTTAATACTGTTGTTGCTGGGATCGGAAGACATGTGGGTTCCGAAGGAACAGACCGCTTGACAATGTCTGAAGGTGCAATGATTTTTGGTATAAGCGCTTTGACCATGGGATTGGTTAGAGCCGCAAATTTTAAACTTGGAGCCGCTCCTGTTAAGGAAGTAGAAAAAGCGCTGGATGCTTACGCTTTAAAATCATTGTCGCAAGTTGCTTTAGGACAAAACAAAATTGTTTTAGGCGCCGCTTACGGCGCGGCCGGCTCGGCTTTGCAGTTTGGCGCATTGGGCACGCTTTTACCGACTATGGCGCAATATGGATATAACCCGCAAAATTTCCGACTTGATTCCAATAATCGTTTTTCGTCTCCGGATGCTGGCGCCTTGGATTTTGAAAAGATAGGAGACATTGTTTTGGCTAATGCTAAAGATTACGGTCTTCCTGCTGCGATTTTTGGCGCGGTCGGCGGCGCATCAAAAGCTTTAGTAAGTGACGCGGGTGTAACCGCGATGGGAAATTATCATCCATTTTTTATAAGAGATTATCTTGCCTCTAAGATAACAGGAAATGTAGCCGAAATATCAAAGGCAACCTTATTGACACGAACAGTGTTATCTCCTGCAACTTTTACAATTACCGCTTCCGGCGGGTATTTTGCCGGCGTGGGTCAAGTGATTAACAGTACATTTGTTTCGACCTTTACTGATAAAAGGACAACTTTTGCCGAAAATATGAAAACCGGTTTAGGCGATTTTGTTCTTGGCGGTATTTTTGGCGGCGGCATTTATGCGGCAGGGGCTATGGCTAAAAAAGAATGGAATGTCGCCAGTGCTGCGACCCTAATGTTATCCGGTTCTGTGGTCAACGTCGGCAGTAATTGGATCCGTTCGTATGCCGCAGGCGAAAATTATACAACCGGCTATCGGGATATGGTTGCCGGAGCTTTGGCTGGCGGGCTGTTGAGTCGTATTAAGCCTTTTGGGATGACTTGGGGTGAAAAAATGTTTGAAAAAGGAACAGGCTTCTCTCAACTAGGGTGGTCGGCTCTTTATGGCGGATCGGTCAGTGTTTTGAGTGATGCTATGGTCAAGGGGGCTGCGTATGGGTTTAATTCTTTTGACGCGACCCGAGATGCCGCAGTTCTTAAGACTTTAGGATTAGATACGCATACAAGTCAGTTGAGCTATATCTCAGGTTGGAAAGATGTCGGG
The DNA here is from genome assembly GCA_964474085.1 of uncultured Planctomycetales bacterium. Classification (GTDB taxonomy): domain Bacteria; phylum Omnitrophota; class Gorgyraeia; order Zapsychrales; family JANLHA01; genus JADLGJ01. The sequence goes on along the minus strand of CAYYRJ010000018.1, from coordinate 17,298 downwards.
GAAGTAGCTTTGATGGATTTAGGGACAGGTGTTATGGCTGGCCTTGGGGCGCGCGTTTTGCTTGGTAAAGGTATGGGAGCCATGGATAAGGACAAGCCAATGACCCTTCTGGAACAGGCTGTAGGGCTTGTGTATAACCCTACAGCGGTTTTTAAGGGTTCACCTAATTTAGCAAGATTATCTTCAGCTTTGGATGGAAAGGCCGTACGCGCCAATTTTTGGCGCTGGGTCGGTGCGCCGGCGCTTTTGGGCACAGCGAATGTGGTTGGCACAGCCGCAGCAAGGGGAATTTCTAACATTTATAATCAAGCTGAATATATGGAGCAGAATCTTGGAGATCCCAGTAGAGCAGTTGATCCATGGGAAGGTGCCGGGCAGGCTTTTGGCCAGGGCGTTTTTGTCGGAATGATGTTGTCTTTGGCGGGGACAGGCATCGGTGCCAAGGGGCATTTTAAAGGGATACAGGAATCTTTGAAAGAAATTCACAGCAATCCGTCGGTTCTTTTTGCGACAGCTTCTGATATTAAGCTCTCAGGCAAGGCCGCCGCTGGTCAGATGGAATTGCTTAAATTTTCGACTCTTGAGGGTGCCAAAAAATGGCCGGTCATTTCTGTCGCTTTTGATACGGCCAATGCTTTATGGGGTTCTGCTTTTGACCGCATGACAACCGGCGTTTGGTCTGCGCCGCAAGTTCATACTAGAGAATGGGTAAACGGTCAAATTGTTGCGGGTTCTGCTGTCGATCTTGCCAGCGTCAGCGGCGTTCTTGCTTTGGCGCAGTCGGCAATGGTAGCTCCCCAGACAGGTTTTATTATGCATCCTATGATTGGGATCATGATGAAAAAGCCCTATGAAATTGAGGGTTCTGCGACAAGCAGTCAGGCCATGGCCGCTCAGGGCGGGATTGTTTCCAAAATTGCTAACGCGATATATTTAGGGGTTCGCAAAGATGTTGGAACCGAGGCTACGTTTCAGAACGCGATGGTTGGAATGCAGTCTTCTTTCATCGGACGTCAATTGGCGATGGCTGACGCGACGATGTATATGGCGGGCTTGACAACCGGTTTACAGCAGGCCGGCAAGCATTTGAATATCAATCCGGCGGTCGCGGATGCTTTGGGTTGGGTTGGTTTTTTCTCTCTACCCAACGCAAAATATAAAGAAGATGGCAAGGTTATGCAATTGGTCGGGCAGATGCGTTATCAGCGTTCGGCGGCCTCGAAATATGATAATGATATTTCTGTCAACTTAGGACAATCACCGAGTCTGCAAAAGATTGACAAAGTGCTGGATAAAATTTCTGCTTTGAAGGCTGAAAAAGAAGCATTGCTCAAAACCGCATCTGATAATAATCCTGCGCTTCAAAAGTCGCTTCGGGATCAAATCAATGTTTTGCAGGCTGATGCAGAGCAGATACAGCGCGGTACGCTTGCTTTATTAGCAAATTCTAATGCTCCGGGACAAACAAATGAAATTGCCTCCAGAATGGCTACGCTTAAAGAAAAAGGATTAAGCAAAGCGGATATTGCAGTTGTTGCGCGGCTTTCTACGGGCTTGACTGATAAAGAAGCGAGTGTTTTAAAGTTGCCGGCTATTATTAAAAGTGTTGTTGCGGCGCGGGAAGCGGCATTAAAAGATTTACCAGAAGGATCAAGTCGTGCTACTGCTTTTCGAACAGCGACCCGCGATGCTTTAAACAAAGAAGGAATGACGGTTCCTGAATTTGTCCAAGCCCTTAAAGCTTCGGGCAGTCGTTTAAAAGAGATTCGAAACAGTGTTTCTGCCGATGCTGTAATTACCAAGGTTCTCGAATCCGAATCTTTCCAAACTCCCGCCGGTCAAATGAAAGGTGTTGTTGAACAGCTTAATAATGCAGATATTTCTAAAAAATTCGCTGAAATTGTTGGTGGAAATCTCTCCGTCAAAGAAGTTGAGACATTTAAGACAGACGTAGCGACAGCAGTTGATGCGTTCTTGAAAGAGAAAGGCATTGCCACTACAGGAACTATGGATCGCGCCGCTTTTTCTTTGGCCGCTGGCTTGCGCGCAGAGCAATTAGAAGCGCCGACTCGTATTGTCAGAGGTAATAAATTTATAGCAGATAATGTTATTCCAGATCATCTATTTTCTGCAGTTATCAAACATATGTCGCGTGTTAATACGCTCGAAGGATTTAATAAAACACTTGCACTAGCACAGCGGCAATATGAGAAGTTAGAAAGACAACATGAATATTATGAAGCAAATAAAGAAACAAAGCCCAAATTAACTCCTCCGCCGATGACTTTAAGCGTGGCTCGTAAATTGCTTTTGGAAGCTACGGAAGTTGCGGCAAACAAATTTTTGTTGGAGCATATCGGCAGTGGCAAGGAAAAACAAGAAGCTCTGCTTGCACAAGGAGTGCCTGAGGCATGGATTGCTGTGCTTAATCAAGCGCGTTCGGAGTTTGACAGCAGTGAAAATAATGCGCGATATGCAGCTGCCGAAGTTGATAAAGCCAAGTTTGAAGATTTGTTGGGTCGTTTGAAATTAGTTAGTAATGATACAAATTATAGTTTTATAAGGTATGAAAATTTGCAGACTGACTATGCTCGACTTATGCCGGATGCACCAGCAGGAGAATTTGAGATTCAAAAGGCGATTGGGGCTTTGGAAGAACGTATTAAAACAGTAGAAAGTGGTTCGTCGACAGCGAGAGAACAACAATCGCGAATTACACAATTAAAGGAACAATTAAGCAGTGCTCAAGATGAGGCACAGAAAATAACTATCAATAAACAAATCGACGTCGCCAAATTAGAATTAGCCCGCACGGATGTCGCGCAGTTAACGTTCTTATTAAATGGCCTTAAACAATTTGAAAAGACCAATCGAAACGGCGAGGGCTTGTCTTCTAATAATAGAAACGACATGGCTACAATGAAAAAACTTCAACGTGAATTTAATCAGTTAGTTGGTAAAGAATTTGAGCATTTAGGACTCAATAGTGATAAGGGTGGAAAGACTTTTGATGCAACAAGAGCCGGCGAATTTCTGCAGGCCAAGATTGCTGTTCTGGATGCAACTATGGCGGATGCGCTTGTTGCTCGAGAAGGCAAAGCTCGCGTTGAAATTTCTTCTAATAATGTCAAAACATTGGATTTTAACAGTTTTGATCCGCAATTTACCAAAGAATACACTGCTGCTCGTTCCAAAACCAATCGTTTGGAAGTTTTAGCCACAGCGCCATTGCGTTCTTATCTCCCGAGCCAATATGACGGTTATCGTCAGGCTAATGGCCTTAATGCCGACGTGCGGTCACTTAAAGTGCTCGGCGGCATGGCTGTCGAATTTAAGGATCGGTTTTTTGGGAATTTAAATAGTAAAGCGCTCGCCGATGCCGGCGATATTGTTTATAAATTACAGCTTGAAACGATGCACAGCGTGGATCTTGCGCCGGGCTTGCGTGAGCAGTTGGTTGGGTTTGCTCAGTTAAAAAACACGGCAAGTAACAGAATTTTTGAAAAGAATGTTAATGGCATAACAGCTTTGCAGATTAATACAGATACGCTTTCGCTTTCCGCCAAAGCCGCGGCTGAAATCATTAACGAAAAATTTCTAGAAAAATATGGTTCTTCACCAGAGAATAAAGCTTTAACCAGTTTTGAAAGCCGCCAAGCTATGCAGCGGGTTATTCAAATGGTCAGCGACCCCAATGCTTTTTTTGAATTCGGGACAGGAACTTTTAAAACGTCCTTTTTGGCTCCTGTGGCCACCATGGTCATTGCTTCAACGATGAAGAACTATATTGATCGCTCGGTTTTTGTTTTGGGCGGCAAAGGTCATTTGGACAATGCCATTGAGGAATATAAAAGTTTTGGTATGAAATTGGCCGAAAATGGGCATAAGAATGGGTATGACATTTATGATATGTATGTTAAAGGGGATAGAATCCAAGTTCTTGTTGTTCGTGATTCGGCTTTGCATCAGAGGAAAAACCTTGAATCTCTGCAAACGGCGATCAATGAGTCCAAAATTGTTTTGACGGATCGCAATACGCTCATGAGTGTTATGGCCAATAAGGAAACAGCTACCGATTCAGCCGCCAAGAGTTACGGCAATATTTTAACGTCTTTGACCAAAAAATCATGGGGCATTTTTGATGAGTTTCACGAAATGCCGACGGCTCCGAATTTGATTATGGGCAGTATGAGCGAAAAAATTGCTGTTAATGGTGTTGAATACAGAGCCAGCAAAGGCGCTTTGGAATTTTTGCAAAAACAAAAAGGTAATCAATCGTGGGATCAATATATCGCCAAAACATTTAAGGATAAGGATAAAATTGATGTTTCCGCTGATAAACAGGAGGCTAAGTTTACTCGCGAAGTTATGCAGGCATACGCGGAGTATTTATATCCGAAGAATGGCCGTGTTGAGTCTTTAAGTGAAAGTCAGATTGCCGCGCTAAACGGTTATGCTGAGGCCTTTACTATGATCGCCGGTGAGGCTGGCAAAGGTTTTTCTTTTGCTTATGACAAGGATATTAAAGGGCTTCGTACAGTGCCGATTAGCGGCGGGGATGCGGCGCCTAATATGCGTTGGTCTGCTTGGAACGTTGCAATTGCCCGCGATGTTGTCGGACGCATGATGTTAAGCCAGCAATTAGCGAACGGCTCACTTAAAGATTCAATAAAGAATTTAGCTGCGAAAGAAGGGTTGTCGCAAGAACATTTAGAAAAGGTGAACGCGGCTGTTGAAAATTTAAATGGTGAAAGAATATCTGAAAATAATGCTTGGGAGAGCGTCCATGCTTTAATTGAAAAAGGGGTCATTCGGACATCGCCTTCCTCGGTGCGGGTTTCTAATATTGCCATGGCCGGTGAATTTGCGGTCAAGAGCTTTATGTCGGCAACTCCGCAGTTGGCCGAAACGTTCTCTAGATTGCAAGGTGCGCGGGCTTCCCAATCGATGGCAACAAAAGATTTTCGTGATAGTCAGTTGAGTTTAGTTTCAAAAATCACGGCTGGTTCGTTTAAAGAACAGCTGGCGAATTTGTATGGAAAGCCACAAGGAGCAGTTGAGCGCGATACTGTTTTTGCTTTGGAAGCTCGGCAAGATATTTATGCAGTTGAAAAAATGCTCAAAGATCGGTTTTCTGCTGGTGATGGCAATAAGTTGACCAATGATATTATGATTGTGACAGGTTCGATGGCGATTGTTTATTTTAAAGATGGCGGTAAAGCTGTTAAAGATATCGCGTATGCCAAAGATTTCTTGAAGAATAAAAGTGAATATGTACAGTTAAGTAACATGAAGGACAGTGAAAAAGTTACGGCAAAATCATTTATTACTGGCGAAAAAGAGACGATTACTGTTGCACAACGTAAAGCGGCGATTGAAGAATATATGGGGGGCAAGGCTGATTTGTCTGGCAAGGCTGATTTGTCTGGCAAAAGCATTGTTCTTTTATCTTCAAGCAACGTAACCGGTTTTGACCTTGTGACCCAAGCTTCCGCAAATATGAAAACTTTGGGCACGGATATCAAAGGGGCGGTTACTGATCCGGCAAAAGTCGGCAATGTTTTTGACATGATTATTGCAGAGCATAATAATTTGGGTCGTACAGTTAGTGACGAAAATACTTTGGCAATTGTTGCTAAGGTGAATGAAAAATTTAAAGGTAAAGTAAGCGATTTTGAGAAGCAAGCAGGTAAGATCACAGAGTATTTAACTTTAAGAGAAAATGAATCCCCGTTATTTATTACCGCCTTGGATAAACAGTCAACATTGACTATTGCTGAACAGGCCTTGGGTCGTGACCGTGGGATTAAAGCGGATAATGAGTTTTTTGGTAAAAATAATCGTGAGGCCTGGATTTTGGATTCTGACTCTAAGGTTAAGGTTGCCAATGACTTAAAAACTTATGCGGATAAAACTATTCTTGATGATTACGTTAAGCAGTTTCATTCTAATGAAAAGCAGGCTGCCGTCGAGTCTTTGCATGCCGCTATTCGCGACACTATTCATGAAGGGGCGATTAATTATTTTAAAGCGATGTATGATTTAGCCCCTGAGTCTGAAAGACAAAAGATTGTTGAACTGCGCAAAGAGTTTCAAAGTAAAGTTACCCTTGACGATAGCATCTATCGTTCCGAAGGGTTGCAGGTCTTGCAGGCTTTAAATTCTGAACTTGCGCACACCCAAAAATTGTTCCGCGAGATTGTCGAACCTAATTTATCGACTTTTTCAAAAGATGTGCGGACGTTTGCGTCGAGTGTGATGAAAATTGAGTCTAAAATCGATCCCGTCAAGACTGTCAGCAATGAATCTGATCCGATTGCGCTGGGAAATATCTTGCCGCGTATGTATTTGCATGATCAGGTTCGTCAGCTTTCCAAAATGTTTTCGGCCAATGACATGGAAGGCGTTGTTTCCTCCGGCCGCGTCAGCGAAAGACAAATTGTTTTTGATGCTTTGCCCGAAAAAATGGAGCAAATGGGTGGTTCAAGGCTCAGGGCGGCTATTGAAAACAATCCTCAAGAAAGAGCTAAGATCGCCGAAGAGTTGGCTTCCAACGGCGGTATTCGCGGATCACCGACAGTTCTTATGGATTTTATTAAAGAAAATAGTGCCAGGTCGGTTACAAATCCCGGCAAGTTTACCAGCAATAGTTTTTTTGGTAATCCTGATCAACATCAGGCTTATAAAGCAGTTCAGCTCTTTGAGGAAGATAAAGCAGAGGATATTCGTACGCAAATGCAGGCTAATCCCAACGGCGTTGGTAATGTTAGCGCTGACCGCGAGTGGCTGCAAAAGCTTTCTACAGCAGTTGATAAGATCGAAAAACCGGAAGTTAAAGAAATATTTTTGTCGTATTACAACTTGACGCCGGAGATGTTGAATTTTTATAACGGTGTTTATACTCAGCTTCAAAAAGGTTTTGGCACTTCGCTCAATGTTAATGCTATCAGGTCGCAGGATATTCTTAATCTTGCCTCTTCCGGATCAATTGCCCGATCTTACCAGCTTTTGGTTCTTAATAATCTTAACAATCCCCGCCTGCAACAGCAAGTTTGGACGTATTTAAATAAAATTGAAGCCTTGGGTGGCTTGGTGACTGAAAGCGACATAGACAATGCTTTAGATGAGATTCAACACGAAAACGCCGCTTTATTTATGGCCAAGAATCCGCAATCGGCAATAGTTTTGGGGGCTATTAGTGAGTCGGTTCCATCTGGCTTATCAGTTCCAGCGGGATTAGAAGATATTATGTTGGGAGAAGTTCAGAAAGCGGCGCAATTATTGAAAAAATTGAATAATGAAACACAAAGATCTTCGCACGCGGGAGAAAAGAGTGTTAATGCGACAGAATTTTATCAACAATTTAAGAAAACAGCACCTAACCTCGCCGCCGCCCTGGAAACATCTGGCAAGGGTCTTGCCAAAATAATCGCTCAGCGAGCAGGTTCTGCAGAGGCAACCATCGCCGAATATGATAAGTCAGGAAATTTAGACAAGATTATTAAAGCGGTAGAAAATCATAAAACCGCCCCAGAAAATAACAGCTGGGCAACCGAGCTAGGAGCATTGCAGGCTTCCCAAGCAGCTGATAAATATACAAATTCAGCGACATTTGCAAAGCTTGCTCCTACTGTTGTTCAAGCATTGGCAGATCCAGACAGCGGTTTGGCAAGATTGATTACCAATTATTCTTCTGAGGCGACATTAAGTAGGCAACAGGCACTTTCTTTATACAGCGTTTTTTCCAGTGGGGATACGGCTGAACATCATGCTCGTGGTCGTGCTATCGCGACTTTAATTGGTGAAGAAGCGGCCAAAAATCTTAGAATTTCGGATTATACCGATCCGGATGTTCTTCGTTACGTTTTTTCTGTGGCCGCTTCAAGGGATGGTAATAAGTTAGGCGCATTTGGGCGGGATCTTGCGCGTACTTTGAGTAAAAAGAGTGATTTTAAAGATATTAGCCGTGAAGAATGGGGCATGCTTTCAACCCTTACTGATGACCAAGGACAAAAGGAGCAAAGGAAAGCTTTCCGTATTCTTATGGAGGGACGAAAATTTCACGCTAGAGAATTTGCGGATCAACAGCATTTTGAAGAAATTGCCCAGCAGACTCTCCAAAAAATTAAAAAAGATAGCACGATTTTTAAGGTTGTGGATATTGTTAATCCGAAGACGTTTACCAGCCAATTTGAAGTCGTTGATCCTAAGATATTTACCAGTGCTATTGAACGTGCCAAGTTTTTGCGTCTGCGCATATTGCCGACAACCAGCGAGGGTCGATTTATTAACAAAATCGCCGGATTGGATCAAGATCTTACGCCTCAGCAATTTGAAGCTTTTCGCGCAGATCATGGCTTGGAATTGCAACGCGCATTGGATCTTATCGGTATTTCACAAGAGGATTATAAAGTTGTTCAAATGGTCCAGTACACTTCTAATGCTGACCGCGCCGAAGTTAGCCAGCCTTCGATTTATACAATAGCTTCGGGATTAACAACGCGTGTTAAAGAAAGTATGACAAAACATAGCAGTCGCTATCTTCCTTTGGCGATTGCTGGTTTGATGAGAGAACGCCCTGCGTTAACTAATCAGCAAGCGGCGCAGGAAATTTTTGGTATTTTGAATAGTCAATCATTCGATAAGCTAGACAAGATTGCTAAATACGTCATCGCACAGATATCTTCGAAGGACGCACAATTTAATCCTAGCGAAAAGGCTGATAAAGATACCGAAGAACAAGCGATGACGGTTTCTTTGGTGTCGGCGGCTTTAGACGAACATAAAGTCGCAGTCGATATTTTAGAGCCCAAACAGAAAATAGCGCTAGCACGGTATTTGATTGCTCAACCTGCCAACATCAGTGCTCAAGATATTGCGGGGCATTTGACAACAATATTCACGCCTCAAGACGCGAAAGCTATTGACGATAAGACAAAAGAAAACATTTCTCAGGCTAGTCAAGTTATTGCCGCGCAACTGAAAAAAATAAAAATTACCGAAACCATTATTCCTCAAGCTCAATCTCAAGCTGCGGCAATTGCATTGGTGGCAGTTTCTAAGATTGATAACACGGAGATCGTGAATGTCTTAAAGGATTGGCAAAAAGCGTTAAGCCCAGAAAGATTTGGGACCAAGGTAGAAGAAATTCGTGAAACCGTTGCAAAGGATTATACGCCAGAAAAAGCAAAGGAATATAAAGAAGTATTATATGGAAAGAATGTTGATCCTAACGTTGATATTGTTCTTGGCCGCACGATGTATCGTACTGGCGGGGCAAAAGCCGAAATTAAAATGCTGAAAAATGAAGGATATCAATTCCGATTAGCTCTTAATGCCAATTCCCTTGTCAATGGGCGCATCGAAGATCGTGTCATGGCTTACGATATTCCGCACGAATATCAGCATGCGACCTTCCATGCTTTGTCTACTTTACCGCAATGGATAGCCGCACGTTTTCAGGACCTTGTTAAAACGCAACCCGACGCAGTGCACGCTCAAGTATTGCAAGTTTTTCAGCCTGCTTTTGAATTGGAGCTACAGGAAATGGAAAAAGCTGTTGCCCAAAAAATCGGTTCATATTTAGGGCATGGTTTTGAAGAAGAGCTTTTACAAAAACGTCCTGATGGCGGTTTAAGAGGTTTGGCGCGTTTGCGTTTTGGTGACAATGGAACGCCTAATGAATTTTATGCTTCTTTAGGCGGCATTATTTATTGGTTAAAAGATTTGGGGATTAATGACCAAACCAGCCGCGGATATTTCGAAAAGGTAAATCGCGAACAACTTGTTGCGACCCAAAGTCTTTTAGGGCATATGGATTACTCTTATATTGTTTCAATTCCATCGATGAGTTATAACCGTTTGGCCAACGAACTTGAAATTTATCGCCGTGATATTGAAATGAGGGATTCAGATAAGGTTTTACGCAATCAACCTTTGCAAGACCAATTAAATGCTTATAATCAAGCGGTGACAAGCACCAGCTCGCCGATTTATCGGGCTGTTGCAGAAGCAAGAGGAAAAGTTTTAAATGTGGAAGGTGCCAGCGCAGCCATATTATTTGCTCAACGTGATAAGAATTTATTGAGCGCTCCTCCGCCGGAAGAAGCTTCTTCGTCGCTATTTAGCAAAATTTTTGGCGGGAAGGACAAAGATATTAAAGTCGTTTCTACGCAATCACCTAAATCATCTGCAGGAGAATCTCAGGTGGTGCCACCTTCCAGCAGGGCAAGCGCCGGTGGTGGCGATAAGAAGGATTCCCAAATTCCAGGAAGAAATAATAATGCGATGCATCCGGAGAAAAGGGAAAATTCAGGAGAATCTGCAGGGAATATGGCAATGGCCATAAAGAAGGATTTGTCAAGCATAGGTTTAGATCCGCATACAGCTCTTAGGGGGGGGGATAGTGCTGGGGAAGTTGGACATTATAATGCAAGTGCTGTCAATCTAAATCATTCTTCTGGAAACGGAAACAATTCCGCGCTTGGTGCGAGTAGAAACGGGTTAGGGGATTTTGCTTTTGGATCGGGGCTTTTGTTTAAAGGGCTACTTTCACCTGCTATGTCAGTTTCAATGGCTTCATCTGTCATTGGCAACATCGCTTTGGCGTCAACGTCATTAACTAGCGCAACAGCCTCTAATGATTCGAATGGTCCGCCTTTAACCAGCGGATCAACACCTGCAGCGGCGCCGGTGACGGGGACAAACTCTGGTTCCGTTGGTGGTTCTGCTGGTTTTTCTGCAAATACAAGCGGCACTTCTCCGAGTACATTCTCAAATGTCTTATTCGCCGGCGCCACAGCTCTGACAAGCGATGTAGGGATTGGTGGATATCTTCTAGCAAGTGATTCAAATGCTAACACGCTAAATTCTGGGGAGCAAAGTTCTTATGGTTCACCGTCGCCATCTAATGCTTCTTTGCCCTCTACGTCTAATGGAAAGAATAATTTACCAATAGTTCTTCCGCCATCTTTTGGTGTTTCTTCGCCGATAACTTTCAAGGAATTTCAAGGTGGAGTTTTAACGCCACCAGCGTTTGGAATTATTCCTTCAATTGGAGCTCCCGGCAGCATGATCCAAGCGAGCTCGAAGGTCGTTGATTTTATTGTTGAAGATCCCGCATATTTAAATTTAAAATCACTTCGCGAAAAACTTTTACATACGCCAGGGGCACTCGAAATTTCTGAAATCTTAGATTTGATGAACGCAGCCGATGGGCGCAATGTTATTCTTCGACGCCAAAGAGTTAAAGACATTGTTGAGGTCGTTAAGTTAGGCAAAACAGTTGCTGTTTTTGATGGTTATGACGAAGATGCTCAGCCGAAATTTATTAAGAGAGAACTTGTCGATGGCGTTATTACAACAACGAATATCGTTGGGACGGAAGAAATTCAAGGAGCTTTAGTTTTGGCTAACCCAGCAGAACTTATGCCGTCAAGTGAACAAACGCGTCAGTTGGTTGTGTCTAGTTTATTTGATAGTTTCGCTGATCCGGTTGTTGATTATGCCCAAGCTAAATATATTGTTCATGCAGATTTGAAAGAAATCTTTAATGACATAAAAGTTGGCGAGAAGTTAGTTGGAGTTGATAAATCATTAAATTCTATTCCTGAAGTTTTACGTGCTGTTATTAAAAATCGTAACATTGATTATGTCCTAGTTTCGCCGGAGAGTAAGGAATTTTTAAGAATTGTGACATCTGAAGATCCTGCAGGCGAAAATCAAATTGTTAAAAAGACGATATTAATTCTGGGAACGCCTCCTGAAAATTTGGCAGGCGATATTGCTAAAGAAACTAGATTCGAAGCTAAAGCGAAGAATCCGTTAGCTAAAGTTTTCGGCCAAGCGATGGGGAGTCTTGCCCAAGTTGGTTCTTTGGATGATGTTCCTAGTGAAACCTATTTTGCTTCTCCTGAAAGAATTTTTGAGAGAGAATTAGGGCAAGCCGGTGTTGAAAAAATCATGGTTGCTCGACTTGCAGCGCAAGAACTTTCCGCCCAAGCTATCGTCGCCGCAAAGCCGGTTCAACCGTCTGCAGTCAAAGCATCGGCGAGTGTTTTTGAAAGAATGATTGATAATTTGATTCCTGCCGCTTCTGCGCCGCTCATTGCTCCGACGCCAGCTGCGCCGCTCATTCTTCCGCTTAGCGCGAAAGCCGGTTTGTCAGCAGTTGTGTTCGTTGACAAAGCTCAATTAGGAAATCACTTTAATGATTTGAAAGAGCAGGGATTCTCACCGTTGGTTTATTTCTTTGACGGCAATAAAATTAATGCCACAAATAATATGAGCGGTAAGCATTTAACAGATCTTGGCTTAATCAATGTGATTGTCGCACGCTTTATAGAATTTGCGGAAAGCAATAAGGATAAAGGTGTCAGAATTCTTCGCGGGGGAGATGAGTTTGTTGTTGTTATGCCCAACGACCAACAGTTAATCTCGGCGCTAGAAGATCTTAAGGTCAAAATTGATCAAGAAGTTTACGCGCTTGCATTAGTTACTTTACCGGATATTAAAGGAAATGTGGATGAAGTTGTAAAAAGTTTAAATGAAAAACTTGGCGCTCTTTCTAATGACATAGCATTTTCTTCGGTTGGCGCTGGAAATGTTCATCAGGCGCAACTTGTTTTAGGTGCTCGTAAAGGAAATTCTCAAATTAAGAGTGCTGAGTATATCAAGGATCTTATTGGTAGACTAAGAGTAAAGGGTTTTGATGGTCTTGCGGAGGTTGAAAAGGTTGTTATTGGTGGGAAAGAACAGGATTCTTGGCTTAATGCGATAGGCAATGAGGTGCGCTTAACTCTTTCGGGCGGTGTTGCCGAGGCCCCAGATTTTGAAACGGCTTTTAAAGCGGCTGCGGATGCCAAAGATCAATCTAAGAAAATATATACTGAAGAGGAAAATACTTTTGGTCCAGCACGCATAGTCAAAGCTAAAGTCGGAGAGATATCTAATCCGCATAATGAAGGCCGCGATATTGCTCGTAATGAAGCAGCGCGGGCTCGCATGGTGAAAGTGAATGCATTAGATGCAAAATCTCGTGAAGGCAATCAAGTTGTTGATGTCAAAGAAAATGTTTCTTATGTCCACAATGCCGACGTAGCCAAGAGTGTTATTCAACAATTTGTGAAACAAGGCGGTATTGATGCACAAGTTTTGGCTGACAATATCTATGTGGTTGCTTTAAGTGCCGGTGGTTGGAATGATAAAGACTCTCACAATAAGAATACGGATTTTATTAATAAAGCCAAAAATGATCAAATTAAGGATGCTCGTAAATTATCAGGCGAAGGCAAAATCCTTAATGACAATCCTTTCTATGGCTACAAAACGTTTGATATTGCCATTGAGGCAACCATCGCTAGTGTTATTGATGAGCTTGATAAGTTTTTAGGTGGTCAATTTGAAGTTCTTGTTGTTCACGGCCCACCGGCTGGCCCTGTTCTTATCGTTAAAGCTCGCGACATGAAGAATCCGCCTGCGCTAACCCCAGTCGAGTTTAATCAAAGACTTCGTCAATTTTTATTAAAGGTTCGTATTAATAACAACAAATTATTAGAAGTTGAAACTGATCATATCATTGGCGCTTGGGCTCAACCAACACAAGAAGATATAAGGGGCGAAGCTAATCCGCTTAATTTAGTTTTCCGTCATATTACGGATAATCGCAAGAGCATGGAACGGGAATTAGAAGAAAGCCTGGCTCAAGTTGATTATGCTCTCGGCGAGAAGGTTGGAGTAATTGTTAAACAATATATTCCCGTAATTACTGAAGCGAAGATTAATCGTGATGCCCTTGCGCTTGCAGCTCAAACTGCAAATGATATGAATGTACTTGCCGCACAGGCAGGCCGCGTTTACTCCGCCTCTTCCTCCGTCGGTTCCGTCTTCCAAGCTTCTTCATCTGCTCTTGAAGGCGTTGAATTAGCTCAATATTATGCCGATAAAGCATCAAGCGCGATTGCTTCAGCGCCAACCTCTCTAATTGTTATTTCTGGACCTGAAATCATTAAATCGAGCTCTGGCGTGACCGAGCCTGTGCTTACAGATAAAGATTTTATTGCGAAATTAGTTGAAATTGCCAAGAAGGGTGTTTTGGTCGCTGTTATTGCTGCAGGCGCTATTGTTGGCGTAACAAAAGACGGTATTGCTCACGATGTGACCTATACGAAGCAACAATTAGAGAAAGGTGCTCTAGTTATTGCGATAGACAATACAACACCCAAAGTTCGCTATAAAAAATTAACACCAGAGAATGCTCAACAAAATTTTGCGACATATATCGAAGCGTCCAAGAAGCCAGTTCCAGTTGATAGCAATGTTGCTCCAGATTTGGATTCGCCGTTCTTGCCGCCACCGACCCCTATTCTAGCACCTTTGGCGCCGTCTATTTATCAGCTTCCGTCAACATTTTTGATTAGTTTGACAGTGGTCAATCCGGGAATACCTTTTGACAGCGGAGAGACTTCTGGCCCGCAGGCTTCTGATAAAAAAGCTGTTGCTGTAAGTGGTGCTAATTTGGCTTCTTTGCCGGGAGAGTCCAATCTTCCCCCTGATCCAAATGGCGGAAACGGCGGAACCCCCGGCACGTCTGGACCTAAGGCTCCGACAGCCATTGTTTTGGCTTCAGCGAAAGTTTCTTCTAGCTCGGCGGATCTTTTAGCCAAGTATACAAATGTTAATAATATAAACCGTACTAACATCAATAATACGGGAGCAGACAAGAAGGGGACGACGAGATTCGCCTCTTCCGGTCTGAGCCCAACGCCGTCGACAGCTTCCAGTCCCTCCCCGGGGGCGTCGGAAGCGAAGGCTGGCAAAGGGGAAACAGTAGTAGCATTGCGTAATACAAGTAGCACTGTTGCAAATGTAGTTCGTGGCACAAGTAGTACCGTAATTGCAGTAAATGCAGCACGTAACACAAGCAGTACCGTTGTTGTAGTAAATGAAACACTTATTGTAAATGTGGGTAGTTTAGCAGCAAAGGTTGGTAGTAGCAGTACTCGCTCTGTGAATGGAAATAGGTTTGGTGCTTTTGCGACGATCAAGGTGCCCGAGGTGTTTGGGAAAGTTGCCAAGATCATAGCTGAAGTGGTCAGATCTAGTTTCGATTCGATTAGTAGCAAAGTTGCAGAAGTTCGTAACAATGCACGTGGTAAGGATAGTTCTAAAGAAACACAAGAAAACACGGTTCTTGGGGTGCGCAATGAGACATCGCGAGATGCTCAAGGTGTGACCGCCGGAATCAGAGTCAAAGCAAACGAATTCTTCCAGCACGTTGGGGATTGGATTCGTCAGTTCGAAGTAAGAGTTGCAGAAATACTGAAACAAGCATTAGAAGTTTTAGGTCGTATTGTAAATGCACCACGTAACAGAAATAGAAATACTCGCTCTGATGTTGTATCTGCCAAGTCTGCTGGCAACAGCGATGAAGGCAGCAATTCTGAAGTTTATACTGTAAATGTAAGAAGCAATTCTGGTCGTGTCGTTGCTCAAGGTTTAGGAAGTGTGAAATCTAAGAGTAACGAAGGTCGGTTTGGCAAGGTTCTTGAGGTGCGCAATGTAACAATGGCGTATCTTAAGAAATTTAGCGTTGGCTTAAGCAGTCTTGGCCGCGCGATATTTAGATCTGAAAATAGTGCAGTATTCAAGTTCGTAAGAGAATTCAGCCAAGGGCTGAATGAAATTCATGTGGTGCGCGAAGCAGTTAGTGCGTATAGCATGAATAAGACTTTAGGTGCAGTCTCCGCTTCCAGTGCTATCAAGGAATACGGAGAAGCAGCTTTAAGTTCTGTTGCTTTACAAGCTGGATCTGCTGTCAATATAAGCAATAATATAAATGGACGCGAAACGAGAGCGTCTGCTTCAGTTCTCGGGTTGTCGAATCTTACTGTAATAAGAGATCAAGCAGCCGGAGCATTTCGTGTTTCTTCCGTAATAACTAATGCTTCCTCTTTACCTGCCGGAGAAAACAGAAAGACCCGTAACACCATTGACCTAGAAAAGTCTTCTGGCAGCAAGAGCCCGTATAAATCCCTCCTTATTCTTGGTCTCAAGGCCTTGATCATTTCAGCGCAAATTTCCCTTGATATCCATTTGGGCTTTGCGACTATCGTTGTTTTGACGCTTATCGCCAATTACTTGGCACGTCAACCGAATTCATTTAACAGCACAAGGACTTCATTAATTCCTGCCCAAGCCTTATCTGCTGTTACTTTATTAAATTCGAATGTGAACACCCGTACCCCAAGTGGTTTAGCCAAAGCGGCTAAAACTGCTCGGGGTATTTTTATTTCAATTAAAAACGCCTTTAATCATCCTCAAACAACAGGAGGTATCAAATGGTTACACTCAACACTCGAATTAGTGACCGCAGTACAACAACGTCGTACGGAAACATCGAATTTAAATATCTTATCGATGTTCCCCGCTGCGACTGCATCTTCGGCTCTGCAAAAGAGCGAAACAGCGGAAAAGCACTTCTTTTTCTCGTCTTTAACCATCGTGGCAAGATCTATCGCCGCAATGGTCTTCGCGGGACGTGGGTTGAACTTAAGAATGAAGATGAATATTCAAGCGTTCGTGAACGGCTTCTTACCGCGATCGCAGACAAGCAAGTCCCCTGCTACACAACGGCTTCCAAAGCTCTTCTTAGCTAGTTTAGCGAGCTTAGCAGCGAACTCTGCCTATGCCGGTACAGTTGCCACCGTTTCAGCGGTTGTAACTGTGCCGGTGTGGGCGTGGGTCGTGGGGGTTGTTGGTACGACGATTTTAATTATTTACACATTATTAGGTTTGAGTAAAGCAAGAAAAGCATTAGGAAAAGCATCTAAAGATGCAAAAGAAAAGATCACCACGTTGAATATCCAACTAAAAGATGTTAGTCCGGTAAGTAAGATTACGAGTACCATTGAAAGAATTAAGAATATAAACCTTGGTAAATTAATACGTAACACAATGAATATCGGGCTATTAATTTTAGGTTTCGCTTTAGTCATTTATGCGACAAATGCTATTCTTGCGGTGATTATTAGCGGCATTGTTACTATTGAAGTGCTTTTACCTGTTGCGGTAGCTATCGTTGGCGTAGTATCAATGACGGCGGCACTTGTTAAATTATTAAATTATGATTATGTGGTTTTACGTAAGAAAATTTCTACGGTTGTTATTCAGATTATTTCTGTGCCGTTTGATTATGTGATTGATTCACGAGTGAAATTATGGAATGCGAAAGACAGCTTTGGGGTATGGGCAAAGGCCAAGACGGACGCTGGCATCAACCGAGTGTTGAGATTTGAAGAT
>CAYYRJ010000017.1:0-52005 GCA_964474085.1 uncultured Planctomycetales bacterium | reverse complement strand
ACTTTTGAGTCAAAGATTTGTTAAAAAGTGTCCACTTTTAAAATGTAGATGACAGCGGGCCAATAATTTTTTGCCAATTTGTTAGCTGCGTGTTATTCTTTTAACGTTGGTTTCTTCTCTAGTATTCTGTTCTTGTCTTAATTTTCTAATATTTTTGTTGTCTATCCATTACTAAAAAAGGTTCTATGACGTACTTTTTTTGCCGTAAACACATATCATTTTGCCGAAAAGCGGTCAGCGCCGTTGTGATGCTTTGCTTTAGTCTCTTTATGGTCGTGGGGCCTGCAGGAAGCCAGACGATTTATCTCCCAAATTTTGGGTTAACCCCACCTTTTCAGCCGCCCGTTTTAAGGGGCATGACGGTGCATCCCGAAAACCCGCTGTTGTTTGACTTCATCGTCGATCGCGGGCAGGACAAAATTGGCAATGATCTTCTTAAAGACGAAAGCACCAAACTCATCAAGTATTTTCTGACCTCCATGACGATTCCCGACAAGGACGCGTGGGTCAACTTATCGCCCTATGAAAAAGATAGGATCATTCCCGACGCGCTTGGACAGACTGAAATGGGTCGGCAGATGCTGGAACAGGATTATGTGCTTAAGCAGTTGGCCGCATCACTGACTAATCCGGATACGGAGCTGGGGAAGAAGTATTGGGATGAGGTTAATAAGGCAAAGACGCTAGACGTTGGAGGTTGGACGTTGGAAAAAACTGCTAGCGTCCAGCCACCAGCGACCAGCGACTTTAACAAAGTCTGGATCGTCCCCGATGGCGCAACGGTCGTCGAAAAGGACGGTTTTGCGTATATTACGGAAAGCAAATTGACGGTGATGTTGGATGAAGAATACCAAGCCGTATGCGCGGATAGCACCGTAGGGGCGTATTGCAATACGCCCCTACAGAAAAACACGGGTTCTTCTGCCGTTTCCATTTCCACCCAAGTTTTTCGCCAACGGATCCTCCCCAAACTCATTGAAGAAGTCAACACAGGAAAGAATTTTGCCGCGACCCGTCAAGTTTACCAAAGTGTTATTTTAGCCGCGTGGTACAAAAGGGCGCTCAAAGATTCTCTCTTAGGGCGAATCTACGCGGACAAGTCAAAAATTGCCGGCGTTGAAACCGACGTTAAAGATATCAAACAAAAAGTGTACGAGCAGTATTTGGAAGCGTTCAAAAAAGGCGCGTACAACGTCATTAAAGAAGAAGACGGTCTTGACGGCGAGCTGATCCCGCGAAAATATTTTTCGGGGGGAGAAGGGTTAAGTTTTGAATTTTCTTCAACGCCGTTGACGGTTACAGATAATCCATCAGAGGTCAACCGTGCGGCGTCCGTGATCACCCAAGCCGGAGATCAAATCGTCCTCGTCGCCGCGATTGGCGCTGAATTTGCGACTGTTACGCAAGGGGCTATGATTGTCAGTCCCAAGTTAGATTATCAGGTGGATATAGACAAAGGCGTTAGAAATAATTTAATCAAGATTAGTGATGAATTGGGTTCCGATGTATATTCTCATCGTGATAAGTTGGTTGAAGGGAGAATTGTTGGGGCAGGATTGACACAGTTTAATTCAAGAGTTTTATCAGGACTGGCCGAAAGAATTTTTAAAGGGCTTCTTGCATTACCAACGAGTGACAAAGGAGTCTTTCATGCTCTTGATGTCGGTGCAGGCTCAGGATTTGCTATTTCTGATATGTGGCATATTGCTAGGGATATGCAAATACCCGTAAAATTTGAAACGGGTGGATTAACGCCGACTGCTCCTCACTATCTTTGGGCGCAAGGCATGTCAGTTGTTCGCCTTAAGATTTTGATTTCCAAATATGTGCAAGATCATTCCGGTGATTTTTTGCTTGGCCTTAATAAATACATTCGCGATGTGATGGAAGATAAAAAGTTTAACGATTATGTTAGGTCGATATACTATAAACCAGTTCAAAAACCGGAAACATTGGATGATATCCCAATAAAAGATGCTGTTGATTGGGCTATTTATCAGGATCATATTCCGGTGCCGTTGGCCTTAGCTATTTCATTACAAGAAGCAGGATATAATGTATTTAAGTATGTCGATGACAGTGTTGCTCCTCGTCAGATTATAGGAAGATTTAGCAAAGCCGCATCAGAAATGTCTGAACGCCAAAATTTTATTTATGATAGCTTAGGCGGGTTATATTACACTTTTAAGAATGCGGCTTCGGTCGCAGAGATTAAAGATACTTGGAGAAGTTTGAAAAAATTGTTGCATCCCCAAGGGATTCTTTTTTTCTCAGCCAGTGACGCCTTGGCTGACGCTATGCAAGAAGCCCCAGACGAGTTTATTGTTTTCAAAATGGTTTCGGATGAAAAAAGTCCGACGATGGTTTTTTATAAAGACAGCTATTGTTATCAAGGATTGACCCACCTTCTCTCTGGAAATAAATATAGCATAAGAAGGAATGTGATTTCAGTGTCGGTTTCTAACCCGGATATTTTTATGGATCAATTTATAGCTGTAACTGTGTTAAAAGCGAAGGAAGAGGTTTCCGCTGCGTCGAGTACGATAAAAAATGTTAATAGCCCGGGAAATATTGCCCAAGAAAATGTCGTGGCTCTTAAACCATTTGGAGCCAATGTACCGTCTTCCCCTTCGGCTAAACAACCTGCCGCCCCCGGCGGTATCGACTTTGACTCATCAAAACTTAATTTGCAAATCAAGCGCGACGCTCGCGGTGTGCCGCTGCCTTTGCCAGAGCAGGATTTGGAAAATATCAATATTAACGGTCTAACTCCGGTTATTCTCAGGATATTACCGGTCAATGCCCAAACTCTGCCGATTCTAGGGCAGTCCCCCTCGCAACGGCCGCGGAATATCAATGCTTGACTTTCCTCTGTAGTAGGGTAATATAAACGCAGTTTACGGCAGTGAAGCCGCAGTTTTTTTCAGAGAAGAAAATATAAAGGCAATGACGCCCAGTAACTGGTCAAACGGTTATTGGGTTTTTTGTTTTTGGCGATGAAGCCCTGTTTTAAAAAAGCAGGGCTTTTTTTATGCTGGTAAAACATCAACCAAGCGAGGTCAAAATGAAACTTGCGGGGATCGAGCAGCATATGTCGGGTGCAGCCATGCGTCGTTTGCGGCGCGATTCATATTCTTTTCCTGAAATGGTTAATCGTTATCGGCTCGATGATTTTTATGACGAAATGATTTCAGCCCGTAAAGAAGTGCGTCCGTGGTACCAGAATTTGACCCACGGGATAAATGGGGTTGGCTTTGCCGAAATTATACAGCGCCAGCGTGCAGCCGAACGCGCCTTTATGTCGATGGGGATTACGTTTAATGTTTATCGTGACGGCGAGGGGTTGGAACGGATTTTTCCATTTGATATTATTCCTCGGATTATTGACAGACAGGAATGGGACAATATCGAGCGCGGTTTAAAACAGCGGATTGCAGCGCTCAATCATTTTATTGCCGACGTTTATGGGGACAAAAAAATTCTTAAGGATAACATTGTTCCCGGCGAACTTGTCAATTCCAGCGGCGGGTATTTGCGGCAATGTGTAGGTTTAAAGCCCGTGCGAAATCTCTGGGCGCATATCAGCGGCATTGACATTATCAAACACTCGGATGGAATAAATTATGTTCTCGAAGATAATTTGCGCGTCCCCTCCGGGGTTTCTTATGTTTTGGGCAATCGGGAAATCATGAAACGCACATTCCCCGAAATTTTTGAACAGATGGAAGTGCGCCCGGTCCATGATTATCCGCTGCGTCTTTTGGAAATGTTGCAGTATCTTTCAGTGCGCGAGAACCCGACGGTCGTTGTTTTGACCCCGGGGATTTATAATTCGGCCTATTTTGAACATTCTTTTCTTGCCCAACAAATGGGCGTCGAATTAGTCGAAGGGCGGGACTTGATCGTGCAGGATGGGTTTGTGTATATGCGCACGACCCGGGGCGTAAAACGGGTGGACGTTATTTACCGGCGAATCGATGACACGTTTCTTGACCCGAAACATTTTTATAGTGAATCGGTTTTGGGTGTGCCGGGGTTATTTGACGTTTATTTAAAAGGCAATGTCGCGCTAGCCAATGCGCCGGGGACGGGCGTTGCGGACGATAAAGTGATTTATGCTTTTGTCCCTCAAATGATCAAATATTATCTGGGCGAAGAGCCGATTTTGCCAAATGTCCCGACGTATTTGTGCTGGAACAAAAAGGACCGGGAACATGTCTTAGAAAACATTGACAAGATGGTTGTCAAAGCGGCCAATCAAAGCGGCGGCTATGGCATGCTCATCGGGTCTGCGTCGACCAAACGCGAGCAGAATATTTTTAAAGCAAAAATCAGAAAGTTCCCGCGTGAATATATTGCCCAACCGACGATGGCTTTATCGCGGGTGCCAACAATCGTCGAGGATCAGCTCAAAGGCCGGCATGTTGATTTGCGCCCGTATATTCTTTGCGGGCAAGAAACATATGTTTTGCCCGGCGGGTTGACGCGTGTTGCGCTGCGCGAGGGGTCCTTGGTGGTCAATTCCTCTCAGGGCGGAGGCAGCAAAGACACGTGGGTCTTGCGTTAAAAAAGGAAATTTATGTTAAGCCGTGTGGCAAATTCTATTTATTGGTTAAGCCGTTATGTTGAACGGGCGGATAATTATGCGCGTTTTATGGAAGTCGATTTTAATTTGGCCATGGATCTTCCGCCGGGAATTATCGACCAACAGTGGCGTCCTTTGGTTGTAACGACGGGCGATGAACAGTATTTCGTCGACCGTTATGGGCAGTTTACCAAAAAAAACGTGATTGAGTTTTTGGCGTTTGACAAAGAAAACCCCAACTCGATTTGTTCCTGCCTGTTTGCTGCGCGGGAAAACGCCCGGACGGTGCGTGAAATTATTCCCAGCGAAATGTGGATGCAGATCAATGAAATGTATTTAATGGTGCGCAATGTCATCGATAAAAAAAGCTGGCCCCAGCAGTCGTTGAGTGAATTTTTTCGTGAAGTAAAGCTTGGGAGCCATTTGTTTTCTGGCATCATGGACGCGACGTTTTCCCGCTCGGAAGGCTGGCATTTTGCCAACTGCGGACGGTTTATTGAACGGGCGGATAAGACCGACCGGATTTTAGATATGAAATATTATTATTTGCTGCCTAATGTCGATTACGTGGGCACGCCGCTGGATCTTTTGCAATGGTCATCTTTGCTTAAGTCAGCCAGCGCTTTTGAAATGTACCGCAAAGCCTACGGGAAACTTGACGTCGGCAATATTATCCGCTTTTTGGTGTTGGACCGTTCTTTTCCTCGAGCAATGCTTTATAGTTTAAACCAGGTCGAACAATCTTTGCATGCGATTGTCCGTCCGCAGATGGTCAAATATGAGACAAAAGCTGAAAAGGAAATCGGCAAACTCCGCTCGGAGTTGGATTACACGGACTTGCAGGATATTTTTTCCGTCGGGCTGCACGAATATCTCGACTTGTTTCAAAGCAAGCTCAACGCAGTCGGTTCGGCTATTGCAGAAACGTTTTTTACCGATGACGATTTTGTTAAACACATTTAAAAAAGGGGACGTATGACATTTTGTTTAGCCATGAAGGTCAAGGATGGGTTGGTGGGGATTGCAGATACACGCATCACAAGCGGCAAGGAATGCATGACGGCAAAAAAGGTCACTGTTTTACAGGAGTCCGGCGAGTATGCCGTTTTTTTTATGACGTCGGGTTTAAGGTCGCTTCGGGACAAGGCCTTGACGTATTTTCAGGAAGTCATTGATACGGATGATAAAAGTTTTAACAAGCTCTACAAGCTGGTCAATGCATTTGCCATGCAGGTTAAACGTGTTGCTCAAGAAGACCGCCAGTCGTTGGAAGAAAATGGTTTGACCTTCAATTTTTATGCGCTCGTCGCCGGACAATTGGCGGATGATGCGCAGCCGATGCTTTATATGCTCTACCCGGAAGGCAATTGGGTTGAAGCTGGCGAAAGTTCGCCTTACTTTATTATTGGCAACACCGGCCATGGCAAACCGTTGTTAGACCGTGTTTTGCGGTATGAATCGAGCATGGAATTTGCGCTTAAGGTTGGATTTTTGTCTTTTAATGCAACGCGGGTCAGCGCCAATGACGTCGAGTATCCAATTGACGTTGTTGTTTTGCGCAAAGGAAGTTTTCATATTGCAGAAGAGCGTTTTGAACGTGATCAAATGCATAAATATTCGCTCTGGTGGCAGGAACGTATTGCCAAGTCGATTAATGAAATGCCGGATGAATGGATGAATCAAATTTTTGCTCTCGTCAATGATCAAAATTGCCAATGGCGGCAGAGATGATTTGTACGGTCGAACACACAACGAGCTATAAGTATGACAGCGCAGTTTTTTTAGAGCCGCAGAGGCTTCGGCTGTATCCTCTTTTGGAATACGGCCAATTTTTGCGGGATTATCAGCTGACCATTGTGCCTCAACCTTTGGGGATGAGTACAAATTTAGAAACAGACGGATCGGTGAGTCGTTTACTGTGGTTTGGTCAAGAGTGCCGCGAGTTTTTTGTGCAGGCGCGTCTGTCGTTGGAATTAACACAAACAAATCCTTTTGCGTTTGTGATTTTTCCGGATTCTTGCCAAAGTTTGCCGATGCAATATCCTAAGCCAATGGATGCTGAATTATCCGCCTATATTGCTTTAACGCCTCCTTTAGCGCCGGTTGCGGATTTTGCTTATGAAATATTAAGAGAAAGTAAGGGAGAAACGCTCCGCTTTTTGACGACACTGTGCCGACGGATTAAAGAAGATTTTACGTATGAAACACGCTGCGCGGGAGAGCCGTATCCGGCCGTAAAAACTTTGATGCACCGGCGCGGATCTTGCCGCGACTTTGCGGTTTTGTTTATTGAAGCGACCCGCGCGGTGGGTTTGGCGTCTCGATTTGTCAGCGGCTATTATTTTGACCAAATCCAGCCTCAACTCGAATTGCATGCTTGGGCCCAAACCTATATTCCCGGCGCTGGTTGGCGCGGGTTTGATCCGACTTTGGGGCTTGTGTGTTTTGGCCATCATCTAGCGCTTTCAAGCGGCGCTATTGCATCAATGGCCGCTGTGATCAGTGGAGATTTCCGTGGCAAAGCACATTTTGTAATGAATACAGAGTTGAAAGTTCAATATTCTCGCGAAAACGTCATTTGTTAAGAATTTTTGCCGCTTAATTTGACTGCTTGTGCTTATCGCGTCGAGATGTTACACTGATGCACGAGTTGCTTGATTTTTGTGTCATTATTGCAACAAAGTGTCTTATTATACTGTGTCTAAGAGTTAGAACAGTGCTAGTGCAAAATTTAGTGCTTATGTTGGCTGGTATTCGATCAGTGCAACACAAGTACACCGGCTGTGTCCTTCTGGTCTTGGGCCTATTAGGAAACACGGCCCATAGAGAAAGAAGGAAATAGGAATGAACGATTCAACGTTAAACTTTTATGGTTTAGGTATTGCCCCGCAGGTTTTAGATAGCCTGGCAAAGCTAGGTTTCAAACACCCCACCCCTATTCAGCACAAAGCGATTCCCATTGGCTTAGAAGGAAAAGACATGATCGGCATTGCCCAAACCGGCACGGGCAAGACCATGGCTTTTGCGATTCCAATGGTCCAGCGTTTGGCTAGTGGTGTCAAAGGTAAGGGGCTTATTTTGGTTCCTACCAGAGAATTGGCCCTGCAGGTTGAGGCGAGTCTTTTAAAAATTGCCAATGCCTTTGGGATACGGACAGCGGTTTTGATCGGCGGAGATCCGATTGAGCGGCAGATTCGTGCTTTGGCCAAAAGTCCGCGCGTTTTGATTGCCACCCCGGGGCGTTTAAATGATCTGATGAAACAGCGCAAAGTCCATTTGAACGATGTGCATATTTTAGTATTAGATGAGGCGGACCGGATGCTGGACATGGGTTTTGCCCCGCAAATCGACCAGATTTTGCAGACGGTGCCCAAAGACCGGCAGACGATGTTTTTTTCGGCGACGATGGCTCCGGAAATTGTCAAAATGACGTCGAAATATTTAAAACTTCCCACACAGGTTGAAGTCGCTGTTCCTGGTACCGCCGCCGAACGCGTGACACACGAGCTTTTTATTGTTAGTCGTGAGCGAAAAAAGGACCTTCTTCAAAAAATTCTCGCTCAGTACCGCGGGTCCGTTCTTTTGTTTTGCCGCACCAAGATCGGCGCTTTTAAAGTTGCGCGGGCTTTGCGGGGCATGGGACACAATGCCGTCGATATTCATTCGGACAAAACATTAGCGCAAAGGCGTAAAGCTTTAGACGGTTTTAAGTCCGGCCTTTACCGCGTTTTGGTCGCGACCGACATTGCCGCGCGCGGCATTGACGTTGTGGGAATTGAGCTGGTCATCAATTATGATCTTCCCGACGAAGCCGAAAACTATGTGCATCGCATCGGTCGTACTGGTCGAGCGGGCATGACGGGCCATGCAATTGCGTTTGCAGCCCCCGATGAAAGAAATGATGTTTTAAATATCGAGAAGCTCATTAAGACCGCTTTGCAGGTTTCGTCGCATCCGGATATTCCGTCGGAGAGTTTTTCCAAGCCGTCTGTGGTGTTTAGTTCGAAGCGTTTTGGCGGCCGGCGATCTGGTGGTAAAAGACGGTATTCGTAAAAATATGATTAAATCCTCTCCCCAAAACTGGGGAGAGGAAATTAGAAATAAATTATTTTTAGTAATATGGGGGGCAATATGTCCGAAAAACGTTTCTCAAAAAAAGAAGCAATTAGTTTTGGCTGGAAAACGGTCAATGACAATCTCGGGTTTTTTATCGTTTTAGGGCTCATCTTTGTGGCTCTAAACATTCCAAGTTTTTTTGCTGAAGCCATCAAGGAAACAATGCCTGTGGTCGCTGGATTCATTAATATTGTCTCCGCGATCATTAGTCTTTTGATTGCGCCGGGAATTATAAAAATTTATTTGGACTTTTGTGATGGAAAACAGGGACGACTGGGAGATCTTTTGGCCTATCCGCATTTGTTTTTTCGTTATTTAGGAGCCGTTATCCTTTACGCTTTGGCTATTATGGGCGTGGGTTTTGTCACGATTGCTCCGATTATATTGCTGGGGGTGCTTGGGGCAAAGATTTTTCAATCTACACCTGCCGAGATGAAAATTGTTGCAGTTTTAGTTTTGGTTGTTGTCATTTTATTGGCCTTGATTCCGGCGATGATTATGTCGGTCAAGCTGCAATTTTTTAGTTATTTTCTGGTGGATAAAAACACAGGAGCGATAGAATCTCTTAAAAAAAGTTACGCTTTGACTAAGGGTTTGTGGGGAGAATTATTTGTTTTTGGATTATTGCTTTTTCTTGTTAATGTGGCCGGATTTTTGTGTCTGTTAATCGGTTTGCTTGCGACCATACCGATGACCTATATGGCGATGGCTTATGTTTACCGTAAATTAGTTTCACAAGAGCCATCAAACCCGGCTGTCGCTAAACTTATTGAATAGAGAAAGGATATTGGCATGAACTCATCTTTGCAATGGCGGTATGCGACAAAAAAATTTGATTCTAAAAAAGAAATTTCTAAAGAAACGTTAGACGAGCTTTTGGAAGTTTTGCGTTTGTCGCCGTCTTCTTTTGGTTTGCAGCCGTGGAAATTTATCGTCGTCAAAGATGCCGCCCTGCGCGAAGAGTTGCGCAAAAGCGCGTGGGACCAGCCGCAGATTACGGATGCTTCGCATTTGATTGTGCTGTGTGCCAAAACGAGCTTGGATGAGGCATATATTAAGGAATTTATTGCACGCACAGCTAAAGCCAATGGGATTAGTCTAGAATCATTAAAAGATTATCAGGACATGATGTTGGGTTTTGTTAAAAACCAAACGCCCGAGCAAACTGCCGTTTGGATGAGCCGTCAGGTTTATATTGCACTGGGGTTGCTTTTAGGAGAATGTGCTGCGCGTAAAATCGACGCCTGCCCGATGGAAGGCTTTGATCCTCAAAAGTTCGACGAGCTTTTAAAACTTAAAAGTCAAGGTCTTCACGCGACCGTGCTTTGCGCCGTCGGGTATCGTGCAGTTGATGATGCGTATGCCTCTCACGCGAAGGTGAGGTTCGCTGAAAACGAAGTGGTTGTTTTTAAGTAGGCAAAAAAAATCCCTTGACAAAAAAAAGCGACTGCGTATACTTCGTGTATTGGTTCTGTTGTAGAAGTTAAATAAAATTCGGATTGGCAAAGAAGCTAATCTTTTATTATTGGACGTTGTAGCCCAAAATCCCTTTTGAGGGGTTTTGGGCTTTTTTTATTTCGAAGCGGACAAAATTAAACTTTGAGAGGGCAAAAAAAATGAACTGGTTGCAAAAAGAAAAATGGGGCTTGTTCTTTAAATCCGTGATCTGGACGGTTTTAATGGCTTTTACTTTTGAAACATTAGGCTTTCAGCCGGCGGCTTATGCCCAAAGTTATTTGCAAAGCTTGCCTATGCCCGGGACCATGATCAATTTAAGTCCCGCGTATGCCCCTGTTTTGATCAAAGGGATTAAGACGTATCCGGACAATCCGTTTCGTTTTGACTTTTTTATCGATCCCGGCCAAGAGAATCTGGACAGCAAGGGAATTAGCGAAGAATCCAACAAGCTGATTAAATATTTTTTAGCGTCTTTGACTGTTCCAGAGAATGATCTTTGGGTCAATTTGTCGCCGTATGAAAAAGACCGCATTATGCCGCAGGGATTTGGCGTGACCGAAATGGGACGCGATCTTCTGGCGCAGGATTATCTGCTTAAACAAATTTCGGCTTCTTTGTTGGACCCGACAAAACCCAAAGGAGAAGAGTTTTGGAAAAGGATTTATCAAAAGGCAAACCTTCCGCAGGAGAGTATCAATACCTTTAATAAGGTTTGGATTGTGCCTGACTCGGCGGAAGTGTATACCAAAGACGGCAATGCGTTTGTCGTGGACAGTCACTTGAAGGTGATGTTGGAGGAAGATTTTGCTTTAATGAACAAGACGCTAGACGCTGGACGTTTGACGTTAGAAGAGACACCCAGCGTCCAACGCCCAACATCTAACGTCAATACTCTCGCTTCTCAAACGGTGCGTGACGTTATCATTCCCGCTATTGAAAAAGAAGTCAATGAAGGTGAAAATTTTGCGATGCTGCGCCAAATTTATCACGCGATGATTCTGGCGACGTGGTTTAAACGGCATTTGCGCCAAAGC
Source organism: uncultured Planctomycetales bacterium (assembly GCA_964474085.1). Classification (GTDB taxonomy): domain Bacteria; phylum Omnitrophota; class Gorgyraeia; order Zapsychrales; family JANLHA01; genus JADLGJ01. The sequence continues at coordinate 40,812 of CAYYRJ010000017.1, read as the reverse complement.
CTTTTGAGCAAAGTTTATGTTGGGAAAAATAAAGTCGCCGGCGTTGATGTGGATGATAAACAGATCAAAGAAAAAATTTATCAGCAGTATTTAGCGGCATTTAAAAAAGGTGTATTTAATTTTATCCGCGAAGATTTTGATGAGGTTTCGCAAGAAACGGTGCCGCGCAAATATTTTGCCGGCGGGATTAAATTCACGAATTTTGGCGCTTTAGACAATCCTGCGGCTAGCTCGTATCGTGAAACGGACAATCCAGCCAGTTTGCGTGCCTTAAAGCTTCGGCCCGTCGGGTTTTTGGGCGGGCCATTTTATCGGGTTTCATCGGTTGTGGTCAATGGCCAAGGGGTTGATTGGTATAACAGTATGAATTTGACTGCGCCTGCGACGACGGCAGCCTCTGCGGTTGTCAGATCATCTGAAAATCCGCCAGATTTATCTGTTAGCAAATTGTTTAGAAAATCTTTCTGGCAAAAGGCGACCGGAATTGCGTTTGCAACAGTTGCTCTATTTTCGTCTTTAGGTTTTGCAAGCCAAGCGCAAGCGGTGCAATTCTCTTATGACGGCAATCGCGGCATGATCGTTCATATAGAGAAGAATGACACGATGGGATCTATTGTCGCGACTTTAAAAAAACAGCAGACGAACGTCGATTCTTCTTTGCTTTCCGGCAAACTTTGGGGCAAGGCTGGGGCGGTTGAAAAAGTTGCCCAAGCGATGCAGTTAAGTGATAAAGACACGATTATTGCCGGCAAGGATTATGTTATTCCCTCGAGCTTTTTAGCCTCAACGGGTCATGGCGTTTCTCAGCCTCAAACACAAATCGTTGAAAAAATTAAGGCTGAGGTCGCAAATCCATTAACAAATGCAGATAAGATGGATACGGTAATCACAGAGCCAGCCGTTTTTGCGAGTAATAATATTGCAACATTGAAAGTTCCTATGGCGCCGGCTTTGGCTTTAGTGACAGACGGGTTGCGCTTGCCTGTTAAGCCGAATTATAAAACTTCGTCAGCGCAAAGCCCTGGCCAGTTTATAGGTCCGATTGCCGAGGGCTATTTTAGTCCGCATCCGGATATTCCATTGACTTTAACGAGTTTGTTGTTGGCTGGCCTAGCTTGGTCGCAAAGAATAGCTCTGGAAAAAGGCGCGAGAATTTATAATTTTCCGACGAGAGAAACCAAAGCAGCTGTGTCATCTAAAACGACGACCAAATCAGCCGTAGAGCCTGCTGTTTTTAAACCGATTGCAGAAACACCGTTAACAAAAAATTTAGTGCGACAGATACAGACTTTGAGTTTGGATTATCTTCAAGCAGAAGATGGGATCAAAACGCAGGTAACAAATTTTGTAGAGGTCGTTGCCGGGGATTTTAGGCAAAGACTTTTGGCTGAAAACTTATGGCCTGTTGAAAAAATTGATGCGACGGTGAGCATATTTTCACAAGCTCTGCGTGAGTCGATGCAATTAGCCGGGGAGGCAATTTTAGATCGCGAAAGTTTGAATTCGATGATTCTAAGCCAGGCTTCTCTTTTGGAAGCTGCATGGACCTTGTCCGGGCAGGAAGACTTAAATACCGACGGGAAACTCGATGGGTTTATTGAAAACGAGCTTAACGGAACCGTCGCAGAGCGTTTAGAAAGTTTTAGAACAAAAATTCAAAAGGCTCAGAGTGGCGATTATCGGGCCGTCTATTTACAGGCGATTGAGGCGGCTATTGTTTTGCATGCGAAGGTTATGCCCAGTGCTGCGCCTTTAGAGGATATTTTAACGGGTACTTTTAAGGAAATCAGCCGTGATTTGAGCGGTGTTTTGGGCGTAAACGTTATTTTGCAAAAGCCAAGCAGCATTTCGTTCATGCAAAAACAATCGGTGACTAAAACCGCTGTCCTTTCATTAATTCGCCAACAGAGCCTTGAGTTGCAAAGTGTTGATGCGCGTTTAAACAATCAGGCAAAAGATTTTGCCGGGCAAATCGGCCAAGATCTGGCGGCTCTTTTTGTCCCGCTTAAATTGTCGACGCAAACCCCGCAACCGGATCCTTCGACGGCGGTGAAAGAATATTTTGTGCCGGCGATTTCGCGTTTTTGGTTGACGGGTTTATACCAGCGTTATGACGCGGACAAGGTTGAAAAGTTGCTTAGCGATTTTGCGCAGGACATGCAAGAGCGATTTGAAGGTCAAGACATGGGCAGTTTAGAGGTCCAAAGCGAAATAGAGAATTTTATCAATGGACCTTTGGCCAGTGCGATATCCCAAAATTTTGATCAAGCTGTTTTATCTTTTGAAGCCCAAACACTAACTCCCGAGTGGAGAAAGATTTATCAAGGAGCTCTTGAAACATCGGTTCAAATTGAGCGCGCCATTGCCAATGGCAGCGGGGTTTTAGTTGTCCCGACGGTGCAAAAATCCGTAACCGAGTTGGCAGGTGTTCTCAAAGAAGATCATGGCTTGGTCGCTCTCCCGTTTTTAACAGCGACGATCTCAACGGCTTTAGCAGACGAGAGTTTTGAAATTCTACAGGCGGACAGTGATCCTCGTTCGTCAGAACAGCAAGAACAACAAAGCCGGGATCCTCCGGTTAGTTTTGCCGCCCTTGACGGTTTAATTTTAACAGCGACGGCTGCGGGGATGCTTGTAAGCGGACAGACAGATTTGGGCGCTGTTGCTACAGCAATGGCCAGTCCGTTTTTGTTCCGCGGCGGATTGACAGCTTCGTATTGGCTGCATGAATTTTCACATGTTTTAGCCGGCGGCAGAAAAGCGTGGACAAATGCTAATTTGAAAGGAAATATTTCCCTGCGCGAATGGTTCTCAATGCTCGTTCCATTTACTGGCAAAGTCGCCGTTGACGCGAAGGTGAAAGTTCCGGCGACATCCAAAATTTCGGCGTGGTTTAATCGTCTGACGGGTTTTGGGACAAGTCTGGGAATTGTCACGGGTTTAGGCGCGACATTGGCCGGACTTTGGCAGACGGGCATGCACAATGAAGTATTTTCTCTTATTCCTGTTTTATGGGGTTCGTTGACGGTTGTCGTAGGTTCCCTGCGGACGGACGTGATTGCTCCGCTTAAAAAACAGGCGAGTGACTGCGAATTTAATTGCGGGGTGGCTATCATTGTCAGCGAGCGTGATCCGCAGGATAAAAGTATTGTGCCCGAGGAAACGCGTGAAGATTTTAAGGCGACGGGTATTGTTACGGATATCCGCGGCCAGCAGGCGGCCGGTGTCAAAATTTTGGCGGTTAACGCCCAAGGAAACCCTGTTTTGGTTGGCGATCGCATGGTCAATGGCAAACGCGGCGATTTACCGCAGAGTTTAGACGCGCGTATGGCAGCCTCTGAGCTTTGGGCAAAAGCCAGAGGTTATAAGCCGGCAGATTACAATGTTTTGATAGGGCATTACCGCTATGGGACATCGAGTGCGCCTAAAAAAATTGAAACGCATCCCCATCAATGGATGCCCCAGCGTAAGGTCAAACTCTGGTCAATTGGTTCCGACGGGAATCTTGTCGAAAGTGACAGGGTTTTGGGGATGACGATTGTGCACAACGGGGATTTTGATTATTGGAAATTTAATGATACGTATCAGGGAAATGGTGATATTGGGCTTTGGTTAGAGCGGATTTTGCATACAACCAATGCCGCGCAAGGTGATTCTCCTAAAATTGCCGGGATGATGGATTATTTGCGCACGCAAGGCGTTTGGGATGCGTCGGCTCGGTTTGCGTTTTATGAAACGCAAGAAGATACGTTTAATTATCCTTTTGACGGGAAATTAGAAAAAATTGAACGTCCGCATCCTAAAGAAGCGGGTGTGTTTATTGAAGAAGTGGTTTCAAAAAATACAGCTTTATCAGCTGAAGTTATTGAGGATTTTGCCACGCGGTTTAGGGAAGTTTTCAAAAGAGAAGGGCACGCTTTGCTCGTCGCAGGTGATACGGATTTAAAGGTGTTGGCTTCTTCTGATCGACAAGTTGAACGTATGCGATTAGTTAATCACATGGTTGATAATCTAAAAGGGATGGACATCGTTCAGGACTGGAGCCGCGAAAAACGGGTGCGTTTTGTCGAAGCGGCCTTGCAGGCGTTTTTGCTCAATGACGAAGAACACGCGGCAAAGATTTTTATCGACCGCGCGCAGGGGAGTTTTGGTTTAGGGATTGGTTCGACCTTAAAACCCGGCGGGGTTATTTTAGTGGCCGACGGGCAGCCTTTGGCTATTGGGATGGATGCCTCCGGCAAGAAGCTTCATGTCGTTTCTGAGCCGTCGGCTCTTAAGATCCGGATGCGAAACGATACTCATTTGGATTATCGTTTGACCTTGCGCCAGAACATTGGACGCGGGGAAATCGTCAATATTTCTGGGCCTAAGAATATGACCATATATTCGCGTGACGAGGGGCGTTACTTGACGCAAAAAGAAATTGACGACCGTCTGGTCCCTTTGCAGAACAATCCTTATATTACGGATTTGCCGGTTTTAAATAGCGATGATCCCGTCGGAGATGATATTCGCCAGACTGCGCAAGTTGTCTCAGAGATCAAAGCGCATTGGGATAATCCTGATTCGCCCAATCGCCAGACAGAGCAAAATATTTTACGCTTACTTGTCGCCAAAAAGATCGAGCATCAACTGCGTGGATTTAGTCAAGTCTATGCATCTGTTAAACCGAGGGTTTCTCAAAAAGCCGACGACATTGCGTTTGGTGTTAGAGAAGATCTTATTGACGCTTTGAAAACTGAGCTTTCTGATCTTCCCGATTGGGATAGAGAGCTTGATTTAGCAAAAGGCTCGGCGCGCTTTAGCCTGCTTTTAGAAGGCGCTTTAAGTGCCGTCGTCGATTCTCAGACCATCGAGGAGATCATCCGAAAAAAAGCTGCGCAAATCAGCGATGATTTGCTTGCGGGAAAGATTGATGCGGATCAGGCGCGTATTGTTGCCAGTGATTTTGCCCGCAATCAATTAGATGAAAAAGTTGAATTTGAGCTACGTAAAGCTGCCGAGCATGTTCAGTCGGCCGTGAATTCTTGGCAAAAAGTTGTCCGGGCGGACTTGTTGTTGCAAGCCCGTCGGGTCATGATGCGAACAGATCAGCCGTCATTGATGCTGGCAGGGCAAACACCTTTTGAGCGTATTGAAAATTTGTGGCGTTCTTTAGGATTGCAGCCCGGATTTACGGCACCCAAACACGGTGTGGATGTTGTTATTACGGGGATGGAAATCAGCCAATGGGTCAGCGAACAATTCGTCAATAGCATCAGGCAAGTTTTTCCACAGTTAAATATCCACGCCGAGTCTTCCAATAAAGTTTTGGAAGATCCGATTTCCGCGGGAATTGACGAGCATACGATTGTTTTGGCGGTTAGCCAGTCGGGGCAAACATTTCCGACGCTTAATGCAGCAATCGCGCTTGAACAGTTGTCGCCCGGACGCGTGTTTGCGATTACTGGCGAGTGGGACACCCTTTTAGGCCAGGCTGTTGGTCAGCAGTTTATGCCTGATTCGCCGTTTAGCGGCCGGATTATTTCGAACTTGACCGGCTTTCGTCCGTCTGAAGCGGTGTCATTGACGGCTACGGCAACGCATGTGACCTTAACTGAGCTTTTGTTGCGTTTGGGCGAAGATTTTTCTGTGATTTTTCCGAGTGAAAAACCGTTCGGGTTGACATTGACACATTCAAATATTTTAAAACTTAAAGAGTTGCGTGATGTTTCAATTGATGATATTGAGCGGATTACCGCAACCGATAAACAGGGCAACCCTCTTGTGACGCAAGAAAATACGGCGATCAACACACAAGCCAAAAAATGGGCGCAGCATGTTTTGGACCAGCCCTTATCGATGATTTTTACGGATTTGCATTTGTATGTTTCTTTGACGTTTGGTTTGTTTTTTGTCGCTTTTTTATTTAGTTTTTTGCCGTTTACGATTTTAGCCCCGATCGTCGGGAGCGTGACGTTTATTTTTTATAAAGCTTTTCCGTATGTCACGACACTTCTCTTGCGCAAATTGACTGGTCGAGAACCTTTGGCGCGTACCGGAAAACGCACAATTGTTATCGGGGACCGTTCGTATGTTCATCAAAGTCTGGAAATTTTTCTCTCGAAGCTAAATTCCCTAAGCAAATCTGCAACAGCCGTTGATGTCCATGGGGCCAATCCCGGGGACCATATGGTCGCACGGTTTGGACATCGGGTCGTGCGTGGTACACTGATTTGGCTGGGTGTCACCGACGGGCGTTTGGGTGGGAAATTGGCCGAGTGGCAAAGTTCCATTGGGATGACCGGAAAGCAAGCAAAGGGTGTTCAAAATTATGGTGTTGGCGCACAAGTCGTTGCCGTCGGACGGCAACGCAGTTTTAACAAAAATGCCTCGGATGTTGACATTACGATCAAAGGCGATGTCAGTGCTATTCCTCCAGAGCTTGCGATGCTTTATGAAGAACGTTTTGACTCCTTGTCGAGGTTGGTTTCTGGACAGGTTTTCTTTTATCGGATGATGCGCATTGTTTCAACGCTTGATCTTTCGCCGGGTTGGCGTAGATTATGGCCTTGGGCGTGGAAAATGAACCGTACTCAAAGCGGGCCGCGCATTGCGACGACCGCATCTCCGCGCTCTGCACCGGATGTTAATAAATTTGTGAAGATTGACCCTAAAGAATTACCTCTGGGTTTACATGAAAAACACGATCCCGAAAGTCGAACTGTCCAGGCTAACAATCAACAAGTTAGAGCCTCGAGTTCCTCTGTAGCCAATGCTGTTTCACAGGCTCCCGGCGGAATTGACTTGAATCCAGCGATGCTTAAAATTAACATTACCGGCGATCGATCATCGTCGCCGGTGCAGGCGCCGGAATTTCTTTTGGATTTGGACGAACTTAACGCGATGCCCTTGGATCGGTTTGTGCCGCTGATTATCGACGTCGTTCCGGTTAACAGTGTGGATATGTTCTTGGGAATGGCGGCGTCCGCAAAAAATCCCGAAGTGGCCTTGGCCACTCCATAAGGATAAAGATTTTTCTGCATTAACGAAATAATCCTTTCTAAGCGATAAGTTATCGTTTATTATTGTCCGAGATTAATTAGCTGGATTTGTGAAGTCTTTTTGAAGGCGAATTGCGCTATAGAGGCGCGAAACGATTGAGCCTTTAAAGACTTCTCAAATCCGGTAACATTGGAAGTGATGGCGTTAGATACTTATGAAAATTTTTACCAAACTCTTCGAAAAAATCCGCGATACGCCGCTGGTCAAAAATATTTTATTTTTTGCTGCGATCTTAGGCCCCGGAGTTATTACCGGGAGTGTCGATAACGACGCCGGCGGGATCACGACATATTCCGTCGCCGGTGCGGCTTATGGGTATGATCTGATCTGGACTTTGATTCCCTGTTTTGTGGCGCTTGTTGTCGTGCAGGAAATGAACTTGCGCATGGGGATTTTTACCGGCAAGGGCTTGGCCGATCTTATTCGTGAAAATTTTGGGGTCAAGTTTACGTTCTTTTTATTCTTGGGATTGTTCTTCGCGGATATTGGCAACACGGCCACCGAATTTGCCGGTGTTGCGGGAAGTTTGCAGATTTTTGGCGTCAGTAAATATATTTCGGTGCCCTTAACGGCGTTGGGCGTGTGGTTTCTCGTCACAAAAGGCAACTACAAAGTCACTGAAAGAATTTTTTTGCTGTTTAGTTTTTGCCTGTTGTCTTATATCGTTTCCGCTGTTATGGCTCACCCGCATTGGGGAGAAATCGGCGCGGCCGTGATCAAGCCCAACATCCGTCTAGAAAAAGATTATTTGATTTTGGTTTTAGGGATTATCGGGACGACGATTGCCCCGTGGATGCAGTTTTATATGCAATCGGCGGTCATTGAGCGAGGAACCAAACCTGAGGAATACAAATGGGCATTAGTCGATGTGATCGTTGGCTGTATGGCGACTGTGGTCGTAGCCTTTTTTATTATTGTCTCGTGTGCGGCCACCCTGCATCAAAACGGCATAGTCATTAATGAAGCGAAAGATGCCGCTATGGCGCTTAAGCCTTTAGCTGGCGCTTTTGCAGGGGAAGTTTTTGCATTTGGCCTTTTTATCGCTTCTGTCTTTTCGGCAACGATTTTGCCATTGGCAACTTCCTTTTATATTTGTCAGGCGTTTGGTTTTGAAGCGGGCATTGACAAAAGAGTTGAAGAAGCGCCGCAATTTTATACTTTGTTTGCATCGATTATGACCTTTGGTGTGGCGATTATTTTGATTCCCAACGCGCCTTTGATACAGATTACGATTTGGACGCAGATTATCAATGCGGTCTTTTTGCCTTTGGTTTTAGTTTCAATGGTTATGATGGTCAATAATAAAGATATCATGGGAGAGCATGTCAATAATCTTTTCCAAAACGTGATCGCTTGGACTACGACGGGGATTTTGGTCCTTTTGTCGGTGACGCTTTTTATTATGCCGCTTTTATCGCGTCTTTTTCATTTCTAAAATCAATACGAAGCAAAGGAGTTTTTATGAGCCAAACCGATAAGGGACAAACTGGTCATAAAAAAAAGAATTTATTGGGAAAGTGGCTTGACCAATTGGACAAAAAAATGCAGGAAAAAGCCAAGGAAAGTTGCGGCTGTTCTTCGAATAAATCAAAGGGTGGCAAATGTTGCTAAAGTTTGCGGATTGGTTGACCTATCGGATTTTGGGTCTGGATTCGACGACGCTTTTTGCCCAAACGATCAATTTTTTTATTTATGATTCCATCAAGATTCTTGCGCTTTTGTTTGTGATGATTTTTGCGATTGGGTTTTTGCGCACGTTTTTGCCGCAACAAAAAGTCAAAGCGTGGATGGAAAAAAAGGGCGGCATCGGGTATTTATTTGCTGCGCTATTTGGTGCGGTGACCCCGTTTTGTTCGTGCTCGTCGATTCCGCTTTTTTTAAGTTTTATCAAAGCGGGAATTCCGCTGGGAATCAGTTTTTCTTTTCTTGTGACCTCGCCTTTGATTAATGAATATCTTGTGGTTCTGATGCTGGGTTTTTTTGGTTGGAAAATTACGGTTAGTTACGTTTTAAGCGGACTTTTCGTCGGGATTGCGTCAGGGTTAGTTTTAGGAAAATTAAAGTTGGAAAAATATTTGGAGCCGGACTTTGCATTTGACCATTCCCCGCAAGAGCAACAGGCAAGTATCGGTAATTTTAAGGCGAGGATTATTTTTGGATTTCACGAAGCGCTTGCAATTGTCAACAAAATCTGGGGTTGGGTTTTAGCTGGCGTTGGTATCGGTGCGGTCATTCATAATTATGTGCCGCAAGAGATGATTCAGGCTGTGATGGCCAAGACAGGAATTTTTTCTGTCCCGATTGCCGTTTTGATTGGCGTTCCGATGTACGGCAGTTGCGCGGCGATTGTGCCGATTGCCGTTGTCCTTTTTCAAAAAGGGATTCCGCTGGGCACCGCGCTTGCCTTTATGATGGCGGTTGCGGCCTTGAGCATGCCGGAGGCGATTATGTTGCGTCGCGCGATGAACCTGCGGCTCATTGGGATTTTCTTTGGCATTACGACGACGGCGATAATTATAATCGGGTATTTGTTTAATTTTTTGCAAACGGTTTTGGTGAAGTAGAGGTAAGGAAATTTTGTCGTTGAAAAAATCTTAATTTTTCTTAACAGTCTCTTGTCGTGATGCTATTTTAAACCAATGAAACGTTTCGCGATTTTCCTTATTTTTGGAATTTTAGCGGCGCCTTTGACGGTAGATGCCGGCGAGCAAAGGTCTTTTTCTCTTATCACCGGCGATAAGTGGACCGGCCCTAAAGAAATCCCTTTTTCTTTTAATCCTCCTATAGAATTTGATTCGATGACCAAATCGCAGGTCATGGCGCTGCGTAAAGAGGCTGTTTTACAGCATCAGGACTTGATCGAAGGAACATATCAATACTCTGCAGAAGTATTTGACCAGATTGAGGATGGCCTACCCTGGTGGGGTCTTAAAGGGCAGTTTTGCATTGGCCCGGGACAAAAAAGCATCGAAGGGCCGTCGGAGGAATCACGGTTTGTTTTAAATCCTTATTTGCTTTTGATGCTTGATGCGGCAAATGCCTTCATTAATAAAGACCCCGTGTGTTTTGTTGCAGAACCTAATCCGCCTGTGTCGGCAACGTGGTATCCGTTAAAAAAAGAGTTGTTGATGGTTTACGATGTGAGCCGTTATTTTTCGCAGTGTGTAGCTTTGCACGGAAAATTTTGTGAGCCAAAACTGCGCGTCGATGCGCTCAATGCCCGTGATTTTGGGTTTTCGTATATTTATTTTGACAGTCAAAAGTCCCTCGGGGTTTCGGCTTTTGACCGCGACAAGAGCGCTTTTAATGATGTTTATAAATTAAGAGATTATATCCACCGTGGTCAAAGTTGCCATTACACCGGAGGCTGCAACAATTCAGGGCCGGGGGATCAAGTTCAAACTCTTTTTTATCAAGACTATTATCCTGGCCAGCTTGTCGCATTTTTGTGGTATCAAAAACCGCGGCATAAGCAACAGGCGCCCGATGTGACGGTACGGTTTATTTTGCAATAAAAAGTTCTTAAGAAAGAATCGTTTTATGAAGATTTTTTTGCAGAAACATTTATTTCTTATCGCGAAGTTTTCGATATTTTCAGTTTTTATTTTTTCATCCTGCTTTGCGTGGGCTAATCCTTTAACTCCCGAAGCCGTTGAAATGTATAAAAAATATAACGGCGCAATTCTGCAGGTGCGCGTCATTTCGCGCGGGTCAAAAGAAAAATCTTCTTTAGGATCAGGGTTCTTTTTTACGGCTGATGGTCTGGTGGCGACAAATTATCATGTTGTGGCGGATGCCGTCAACTTTCCCAACCTTTTTTACGTCGAAGCTATTTTTCCCAATGCAAAAACAGAACCGATGGAAATCCTTAATATTGACCCGGTGCATGACCTTGCTGTTCTTAAAGTCAATAGGCCTTCGCAACAGTTTTTGGATTTGGGGAATTCTCAGTTAGAAAAAGGCACAAAGATTTTTTCTTTCGGGAATCCTTATGATTTGGGCTTGATTATCGTTGAAGGGTTGTTTAACGGACTTTTAGAACATAGTCGATATCCCAAAATTTTATTTTCTGGTTCAATAAATCCTGGGATGAGTGGCGGCCCAGCCTTAGGACAGGATGGACGGGTTTTGGGTATCAATGTCTCATCAGCTGGGGATCAAATTAGTTTTTTTGTGCCGATCGATTATTTAAAAAAACTTTACGAAGAGTTGCAGCTTAATCATAACCAGACTTTCGGGCCAGAGTGGCGCAATGTTATCCGCAAGCACTTGGTTTTAGAGGGACATGATTTAATAGCAAAAATGCTAGTTTTGCCGTGGAACAAAAGCCGGATCGGGACAGCCCAAGTGCCGGGGCAGATTTCGGATACTTTACGCTGTTGGGGGGAAAGCGGAGATAACCAACGGTATTTTCTTGTCGGAACGTATATGAATTGTTCGACGGAGGATGCTATTTATATTTCCAGCACGTTGAAAACGGGGAGTATTATTTTTAATTATAATTGGTATGAAGCCCGCAGCAATGATCCGGTGCGTTTTTATAATGTTTTTGAGAGTTATCAAAAATATCAGCAAAACGAGTTTGGAAACGGTGCCCAGCGAGACTTGAGTAACTTTGAATGCCATCAGCAGTTTGTCAATATCGACGGACATCCTTGCCGGGTCGATTTTTGTGCGCGCAAATATAAAATGTACGAAGGACTTTATGATATGACGATGAAAATCGTTTCAACGGACATGTGGACGAAGGGTTTGGATATCAATGTTTTTATTTCAGGAGTAAGTCAGCTTCAGGGCAAAAGCTTTTTATTAAAATTTCTTAACGAGATCAAATGGGAAAAATAATTCTCGAAATAATGTCGCCGTCAACAGCATCTCACGAGCTTCGTGTTTTTGAGCAGCCGTGTGTGCGGATCGGACGGGGTTTTGGCAATGACGTGATTTTGCAGGACCCGTATGCCAGCGCAGAGCATGCGATGGTGGGCATTTCTGCGGATGGAAAAATCGAAATTACAGATTGCCACAGTGACAACGGGGTTTTTTTGATGTCGCATCAAAAAATCCTTGGCTCGGCGCACATTCTTTCCGGCGAAATGTTTGTCGTCGGCCGCACAAAAATCCGTGCTTTTTTGCCGGAACATCCGGTTGCCATGACAAAAAAAATAGTTTTAGAAACTTCGCCTAATCCCGAAAAGAGCCTGACATTATGGTATGCGATTATCGGCTTTCTTGTTTTATATTTCTTTGAATTTGCTGGACGATATCCGTATGAGCCGATGGAGGTCAGTCAGTTTATTTTTTATGAATTTGTTATTTTACTTGGTATTTGCTTTTTGGCCGGGATATGGGCTTTAGTCGGACGATTGATTAATCAATCGCCGCGCTTTGGTCAACAGTTGACGTTGCTATGTTGTTTTGCGATCGGGATGATCCCCATTCGCAATATTTGTACATATTTGGGATATGCGTTTGCGTCGAGTGTTGTGCAGGGGATCATCAGTATCCTTTTGGCAGCAAGTGCGCTGGCGCTTTTAATTTTTTATCAGTTAAACATTGCGACAGCTTTAAGCAAGCGAGTTAAAGTCATTTCGTCGATCATGGTGCCGGTGGTTTTAGCGGCTTTGGGTTTTATTGGAACGATCGCATTTCGCAATGATTTTAGAACAAGTCCGGATTTTTTTGCATTGTCTAAACCGCCGTTTGTGTATCCGGTTAAAGTTTTTCAATCCTCAGAGTTTATTTCCCAGACCAAAGAAGTTTTTACCCAGTTAAGTAATAAAGACCTGGATTCAAAATAACTGGCACGGCATTAGAAAAATTATTTTGACCTGCGGAATCTGTGTTACAATGGCCCACAATAATTTTTAAGGAGGAGAGGTTGTATGAAATTTTCGATGGTGGTTTTTTTATTTTTTACATTTTTTATCATAGTCAATCTCGTGCAGTATCTTATGCAGCGGCCGGACCATTTGCATCGCGTGCGGGAATTCTTCAATAGTTTATTAGGCGAAACAAATAATTTTAAAACCGGAGGGGATATGAGAATGCGTTTATTGGGGGTTTTAGCTTTTTTGGGGGTTATTATTTTCGGCATTGTTTCTTTTGGCTGGATCGATGTCCACCCGACGGAAGTTGCGGTTGAAATCAACAAGGTCGCCGGGAAGGTGAGCGAAAAGCCGCTGGGGGTCGGGTATCATTTTTATAATCGGTGGATTACCGACATGGTTATTTATAAAGTCGCCGCTCGCGCCTATCCTTCGGACACATTGTCTAGCGAAGAATCCAAAAAATACACGTTAGAACTCAAGACGAATGACGGTCAAAATGTTGAAGTGGACTTGACGATTATTTTTGCTCTTGACTCGCAAGCCGTTCCGCTTTTGCATCAGCAGGTCGGCAGCAATTACGAAGATCAAATCCTTTTGCCGCAGATCCGTTCTGAAGCGCGTTTGGCCATCGGAAGTTTTTCGGCCGAAGAAATTTATCAGGGAAAAGTTCGTGACACCATGCAGCAGGAGATCAAACAAAAATTGATTAATGCTTTAGTCAAGTATCCTGCGATTCATATTCATGATGCGCTGATTCGTCAGTTTCAATTTAGCTCGGATTTCCAAAAAGCGATTGAGCAAAAGAAATTAGCCGGCCAGCAGGTGGAGATCAATAAAAACAGAGCACTTGCGCAAGAAGAAGAAGCCAAGCGTCAGGAAGCAGAAGCGCGCGGCGGTAAATTAAAAGCTGTTCAAGAGGCCGAAGGACGGGCGCAGTCAGCCAAGATCGAGGCCGATGCTAACCGTTATAAGCTTGAGCAAGAAGCCGCCGGTAATCTCGCCCGTTTGAAAGCCAATGCCGAGGGGCAAAAACTTTTGGCGGATGCCGTCGGTGGCGGTCAAAATGTCGTCGCCCTTAAGTTTGCGGAAAATATTTCGGATAAACTGCAAATTTACGGTTATCCCGTCGGGCAGCAGACAACGTCGATTATGGATGTTTCCGGCGTGTTTGGGCAGATGTTTCATAAGCAACAGTAAAAGAATTGTCAAAATATCTTCTTGACAGCTTTAGGGTAGCTATGTATACTTTGAACCGTAGTAAACAAAAGATTAGCGATTCTGTGCCGCAAGGAGAGGATTTGATCTTTGCGGCCTTTTTAATTTCCTAATCTTTTCCCCGTCATGTTGGTCTAGTGTTCAGGTATTCTGAAACATAAGCAGGGCGAGGGGCCTGAGCGCTTTACTATAATGTAGGGGAAAGGAGGCAACAAACAAATGGCAAAAGGAAAAGTCAAATGGTTTAGCGACCAAAAAGGGTATGGTTTCATTACTCCCGAATCTGGCAACGATGTTTTCGTACACCACAGCTCTATTCAGGGTGAAGGTTACAAGACGTTAGCTGAAGGTCAGGAAGTCGAGTTCCAAATCGAAAAAGGTCCTAAGGGCGAGCAAGCCACCAACGTGGTTAAGCTATAAGCCTTAAAAATAGAGGCCCGGTTCTTTTAAAAGAGAGCCGGGCCTTTTTTGTTTTTTAGACTATGTGGAAATGTTTTTGGTACGCTGCTATTTGTAGAATGTGATCTAAAGTGACAAAAACTCCGTAATCCTTATTGCGAGGGAATTTTTTTTAAGTTAATATATCTCGTGCAAAAAAGTTTTATAAAAAAATGCAGTATCAATCCGCTCAATGCCCAGCTGACGACACCGTTTCGTACCGCCTTGGGCGAGCACACCAGTTTAGAAAATTTAAGTTTTTGTATTGAATTAGCCGACGGGACAAAAGGTTTCGGCGAAGCGGCTGTTGCGCCGCACATTACCGGCGAAACACTCGCCCAGACAAAAACGTCATTAGCCCAAGTCGGCAAAGAACTTTTGGGCCAAAATATTAGCGACTATTTAGCGATTTCTTCCTATCTTCATCAAAAACTTTCAAGCAATAAGAGTGCATTGGCCGCTGTCGAAATGGCGATTCTCGATGCGTTGACCCAGCAACTGAATATTCCTTTATGGAAATTTTTTGGTCCGACATGCGCAAAACTGACGAGTGATATTACCATTGTGATCAATAGTGTTGAAGAAACAACATTGGCGGCCAAGAATTTTTATCGCCAGGGCTTTCGTAGTTTCAAAGTCAAGATCGGACGCGATCAGGACCTAGATCTTAAGCGTGTTGCCGCCGTTAAGAAGGTCACGCACAATTCGCCGATAATTCTCGATGCTAATCAGGGTTATAGCGCAGAGCAAACATTGAATTTTCTTGCTCAACTAAAACGTTTGGGCGTGCGGCCACGCCTTGTCGAACAGCCAGTTGCCAAAGCTGATTGGGACGGGCTTAAAAAAGTCACGGCCAGCACGGATATTGCGGTTTGTGCCGATGAGAGCGCGGGCAATTTGACGGATGTGCTTCGGATCATTCGTGAAAAAGCGGCGAATGTGATCAACATCAAATTGATGAAGTTTGGTCTTTTGCAGGCTCGCGAAGCAGCCAACCTTGCACGAACGTCTGGCATTGATCTTATGATTGGCGGGATGATGGAAAGTCCGTTGGCTATGAGCGCTGGCGCACATTTAGCGTCGGGCTTAGGTGGATTTAAGTACGTGGATTTAGACACGCCGTTTTTTATTAAACCGCAAGTGCGCATTGGCGGTCTTCGACAAGTTTCGTATTTAAATTCCAAGGGCGTTTATGATCTTTCTAAGGTTAAGTCCGGTATTGGCCTAATGTTGTGAGTCATTATGAGTCAGCCGTTAGGTTGGGTCATATGAGGGGACAATACTAAAAGTAGATTCCCGCTTCCGCGGGAATGACAGAAATATGAGGGAATGACAAAATAGGTAGCGTCATCCCTGCGAAAGCAGGGATCCAAATAAAATTTAAGCCATGATACACTCGCCCTATATTCTCATCGGGATTTTGCTTGCGATTGAAACAGCTGTTTTGGTTGTCTCTTCACAGCCAAAGTTTAAGAAATATTTTTCATTTTTGCCGCCGGTGTTTTGGATTTATTTTTTGCCGATGCTTTGCTCAAGTTTTGGGTTTATAGATTCTAAATCTGAAATTTATGATTTAATTAGTAAATGGTTTTTGCCGGCGAGTTTGATTTTGCTTTTGTTATCGTCTGATATCAAGGCCATTATAAAATTAGGAAAGCCGGCGTTGATGATGATGGCCGTGGGAAGTTTAGGGATTATGCTGGGGATGCCGCTGGTCTTTTGGCTTTTTAAAGGGGTCGTTGGCCAACAGATGTGGTCAGGTTTTGGCGCTTTGTCGGCATCGTGGATCGGCGGCAGTGCAAATATGATTGCCGTCAAGGAAGCCATAGGAACCCCGCAAGCGGTTTTTACGCCGATGGTTGTTGTTGACACGGTTGTGCCGTATGTGTGGCTGGGATTTTTGGTCGCTGCCAGTAGTTTTCAATGGCAGTTTGACCGTATCAACAATAGCGACCGCAGGATTCTTGATGATTTAGCCGCCCGCGCGAAGGAACTCTCCGCTCAGTTAACCGAAAAAAGTTCTTGGCATTTTACCTTGCTTATTTTTTTGTTTGCCTTGGCCGGCTCTCTGATAGCCCGATCTATTGGAGAGCGTTTACCGATGGTAAAAGACATTTTTTCAGCTTATGCGTGGACGATCATCGCTGCGTCTGTTTTAGGGATCGCGCTTTCGTTTACAAGGGCGCGAAAACTTGAAAGCTACGGCACCTCGCGCATCGGGTATTTTCTTTTGTATTTTGTGCTGACAACAATCGGCGCTAAAGCTAATATAGTCAATATCAGCACAACCTTTATTTTGATTGGCGCGGGTTTTCTCGTCGTTATTTTTCATGGATTAGGGCTTTTGCTTGCCGCGCGAATTCTTCGGGCTCCGATGTTTTTAGTTGCGGTGGCTAGCCAAGCGAATATCGGCGGTGTAGCTTCCGCCCCGATTGTCGCACAAGTTTATCAATCGGGTCTGGCAAGTGTGGGGCTTTTACTTGCGATTTTAGGAAATATTATGGGAACGTATTTGGGAATTATTACCTCGCAGTTGTGTAAAATGGTGTCCGGATGAAAAAAATATATTATCCGATTTTAGTCTTGGCGAGTTTAACGTTTGCCGCAGCCCCATCCGGCGAGAAATTAAATTATGCGGCGCCGGCGATGATGGCCAATGTTACAGCGCAAATGCAGAGGCCCGGATTTTGGATTGCGCAGCATCCGTCGCCGGATGCTGTTATTTTGGATGCCGCAGGCGTGGAAAATTTTAACCAGAAGTTAATCAAAACGGGCTTAACCAAAGATTTGCTTGGTGTTGATGCTTTTGACCGAAAAGTCAGCCAGTTGCAAATTCAAAAAGAAATGAGTAAGTTTGAGCGCGGTGATTATTTTGACAGGCAGGGAAAACCCGCTTCTCGGGATTTTTTCCGACGGATCAAAGAAAATATTGTTCTTGAGGATTCCGGGGATTGGCAGTTGCGCCAGGCTTTTGTCCTGCGGCAGACGGATCAGCGGCTTTTGCCGACAGAAAAAGTTTTGACTAGTGAGCCTTTTGACTTTGAGTTTGATGAACTTCAAAACAGTTCTTTGGATGCCGGGCAGCCGATCGTCGTGCTTTTTGAAACTTTGGATGAAAAATGGGTTTACACGCAAACAGCGGCCAGTGCCGGCTGGGTCAAAAAAGATGATGTGGCTTTTGTCGCTCCCGGCGAGTTTAAACAAATGCTGACAAATAAAGATTTTGTGGTTGTAACCGCTGCCAAAGCTGATCTTTACGCGGATGAAAAGCGTACGCAATTTTATGATTGCGTTCGTATGGGCGTTCGTTTGAATGCCGTTAATTTTTTAAGTGACAGTGTGGAAGTTTTGATCGCGCCCGGCCAAAATTTGTTTATTGCCCGTCGGGATATTGCGGTGGGGTATTTGCCTTATACGCCGCGTAATATTATCGAGCAGGCGTTTAAAATGTTAAACGCTCCCTACGGCTGGGGTGGGGTGGGCGGAGAGCAGGATTGCTCGGCGTTTTTAAAACAGGTTTTTGCGACCGTCGGACTTGATCTGCCGCGTAATTCCTCCGAGCAGGGACAGGTTGGAGAACTTTTAGGAACCAAGGGGCAAACCGAAATTTTTAAAAAAGCTCTGCCTGCGATCACGATTGCTCAATTAAAAGGGCATATTGTTTTGTATTTGGGAATCATCAGCGAGAACGTCTATGCCATTCACGCAGCGTATGCTTACCGGGAACCGGTTGAAGGCAAGGATCAAACCCGCGTGGTCAATCGCGTGATTGTTTCGGACCTTTCTTTCGGGAAAGGGTCGAAGAAAGGCTCTCTTTTAGAGCGCATCGTCGCGATTCGTGCGGTCAAGTAAGGAAGGTTAAAGATGAATTTTAAAAAAATCATTTTGTTGGGACTGATGTTGTTTTGGGTCGCGCAGCCTGCGTATGCGGCGCTTGATTTGGATCAGCTTTCGGATGCGGATATCAAACAGGTCAAAAATTTGGTCAAAAAACTTGAGCCGTTTATCCAAAAGCGCGACAAGACCAAGGATTTGGCCAAACTCACTTTTGAAGAGCTTTATGCGCCGCTTAATGGGAGAGAGAAATCCTTTTTAAAGAGTTTTGAAGGTTTGGATGCCAAAGCTTTAGGGGTCAAAATTCCTTATCGGGGATTGGCCAGCGGCAAAGAGGATTTGGTTCTCATCGTTGGACAAAAGGTTAAGGTCCGTGACCACAAAAAAGAAAAAACAAAAAAAGACCGTCGAGAATTGGCGCCACAGTTTTTGCCGCGAGACGTTTATGCTAAGTATAATCTGATGATGGCCGCGATGAAAAAAGATCTCGGCAAAAAACTGTTCGTCGAGTCCGGCTATCGTTCAAGCGCTTATCAGTTGTATCTGTTTGTTTATTATTTGCAGAATCATAAATATTCTATTCGCGAAACGGTTAAGTTTGTGGCATTGCCCGGTTACAGCGAGCATGGCGCACCTAAACATCAGGCGATTGATTTTATCAATGAGGACGGAATCAACGGCGAGGAAAATACGTCGGAGTTTGACACTTTGCCCGAATTTGCGTGGCTAGAAAAGCATGCGGCGAAGTTTGGTTTTGTCCTGTCGTATCCTAAAAATGGCCCGGTGGGGATTACCTATGAGCCGTGGCATTGGCGATGTGAAGAGAAATAGATTAAAAGGAAAAAACTTTTAAGAACTGTGCAACTGAAAGATTGTTTGTGTTTCCCTTCTCCCCGGCGGGGAGAAGGTTAGGATGAGGGGTTATAAAGAGTGAATAAATGAATATTGCCCCTCACCTTAAATCCTCTCCCCAAGGGGGAGAGGAAGTTAAAAATAAAATTTATTTGATATGGAATATGAGCAATAACAGCTTTTTTAAAAACTACGGCTTTTCTTTGCTGCTTTTTGCCTCGATTCTCGTCGGCGCATTTTTAGGAATGCTCTTTAAAGAAAACGCGGTTGTTTTTAAGCCGCTGGGCGATATTTTTTTAAATCTGCTTTTTACCGCCGTTGTGCCGCTTGTGTTTTTTTCGATCTCCTCAGCTATTGCGGGCATGCAAGATGCCAAACGTCTGGCTAAAATTGTGGGCTCGATGATGCTTATTTTTGTTTTGACCGGCATTGTCGCATCCGTTGTGATGATCGTTGCGGTTAAAATTTATCCGATCGCCCAAGGTGTTAATATTGCTTTGCCCGCCGTGCAAAATACCGAACATTACAGTGTGGCCCAGCAAATTGTTAAAGCGCTGACCGTCACGGATTTTGTGGAAATTTTTTCTAAAAAGAATATGCTGGCGCTGATTATTTTTTCTTCGCTTATTGGTTTGTCAGCACTTTGGGCCAAAGAAGCGGGAAAACCTTTTGTTCAATTTCTTGTTTCCGGCAACGCGGTCATGACAAAAGTCATTAAGATCATTATGGCCTATGCGCCCGTCGGGTTAGGGGCGTACTTTGCGTATTTAGTCGGTGTTTTTGGCCCGCAGCTTATGGGTTCATATGTTCGCGTGGCGGCTCTTTATTATCCAGTGTCCTTATTGTATTTTGTTTTTGCGTTTAGCTTTTATGCCTTTCTCGCCGGCGGGATGATCGGGGTTAAAACTTTTTGGAAAAATATTATTCCAACTTCCTTGACCGCGTGGGCAACCGGCAGCAGTGTGGCTACGATTCCGGTTAATTTGGAAGCTGCCGAAAAAAGCGGCGTGCCGCAGGATATTCGCGAAGTCGTGATCCCTTTGGGGGCAACGATTCACATGGAAGGCTCGTGTTTGGCCGCGATTGTTAAAATCAGTTTATTGTTTGGGATTTATCAGATGGATTTTTCTTCGCCGATGGTGTTGTTGACGGCGGTGGGGATTGCGATTTTAAGCGGGACGGTCATGAGCGGCATTCCCGGCGGCGGGTTTATCGGGGAACTTTTGATCGTGACGATGTATGGCTTTCCGATCGAAGCGTTGCCGGTTATTTCAATGGTCGGGACGATTGTCGATCCGCCGGCGACAATGGTCAATGCGGTCGGCGACAATGTCGCCAGTATGATGGTTGCCCGTTTGTTAGGCGGCAAGAATTGGAGGAAATCACAGCCAACTTGCGGCTAGACTCGTATCGGCAAAATGACAAACGGTATGCCTTGATGATAAAATCTTTTTTGGATCGCAAAAACGGTATAGTTATGCAGCAGCCGGTCAATAAAAGTTTCTTGCGCAAAAACCAATTGCCCACCAAAAAAGATGGTTCCCGGAAAACGTTTTGAGACGGTTTTAGCCAAGTTCTCCGCTTCTGCGACGATCTCGGTCCCCAAAGATGAAATTTTTTCAGCATAAAAACCATGGCTATTCATAAACTCGACATAGCGATCGAGGTCGTTTTTTATTGAGGTCTTTAGGCGGTCAACTTCTTCAACCCCTTTGAAATTGCCGGCATCCAAAACCCCGACTTCGATAAAAACAAAATTCTTAAATTCTTTTCCAAAGTTGCGAATAACCCCCATAACCGTGTGCAGTCCCAAGCCGTTAAAGCCGTTGACGAGGATGGCTGCGGTTTTTGCATCTTTATCAACGGGAACTTGCCGTGCCGGATTCGTTGTGACCACACTAGCCGCAGTTTCAACCAAGACATTGAGCCGTTCGAGCATTTTGAGCGTGTCGCGATAATGATTTTTGATCAAAACCGCAACCCCAACCAAACATCCTGTAATCAAAATCGTGACCCATCCTCCGTCGTGGAATTTAAGGACAATAACTGAAATCAGAATAAAAGTTGTCAGCATCAGCCCCAAACCGTTGAGCAGGATTTTTTTAAACCATTTGCGCTCGTGTTTACGCACTTGCCACCAGTGGCGGACCATTCCGGCCTGAGAAAGACAAAAGGTGATAAAAACGTTGATACTATAAAGTACGACGAGCAGCCCCACCGAGCCGTGCGTTGCTGCAACTGTGATCAAAGCGGCCAAGCCCATTAAGACAACGCCGTTTTGTGTGACCAGCCGATCACTTAAACTCGAAAATTTTGACGGCATCCAGCGGTCTAAGGCCATGTTCGCCAAAACCCGCGGTCCGTCGAGAAAACCGGCTTGAGCGGCAACAAAAAGCAGCATCGCCTCAGAGATCAGCGTGACAAGAACAAAAATCTTTCCCCACGGGCTTGCCCAGCCTTGGGAAATGTTTTCCATCAGAACAGCGTTTAGCGTTTTGTGATGTTCGGGGATTACGCCAAAAAGTAGATAAGCAATCATAAGTCCCGCGACAGTCAACGCCAGCGAAAACGACATGTAGCGCATCGTCATTTTTCCGGTTATGACTTTTGGTTCCCGCAGGATCGGCAAGCCGTTACTGACGGCTTCGATTCCCGTAAAAGTTCCGGCGCCCAAACTGTAAGCGCGAAGGATCATAAAAATCAGCCCCATAACACCGACCTGACTGCTGGTTTTTGTGATTTCCGTCATGCTCTCGTGCACGATTTTGGGGACTTCGGGGACGTGTGTGGCAAAAGAATAGATAATCGCAAAAACATGCGTTAAGACAAACGTCATAAAAATTGGGGTCAAAGGCACAACCGATTCTTTGACGCCGCGCATATTAAGGACCATTAAAAGAAAAACGCCGAGTAAAGCGACAGTAATTCGGTATTCATGCCAGCCAGCCGGCAAAAAACTAAAAAGTGCATCCGCGCCGCTGGCAATCGAAATGGCGATCGTTAAAACATAGTCGATCAAAAGTGCACAGCCGGAAATCATTCCCAGCTGGGGATTTAGCAGTTTGCTGGCGACCAAGTATCCGCCTCCGCCGTTGGGAAAAAGTTCGATGATCTGTGAATAGCTCGCACTGATTAAAAAAACGGTCAAGGCCGAAAGTAAAGCGACAAAAATCCCTAAATAGTGGTGCGACCCTAAGGCGCGAAACGCTTCTTCAGGGCCATAGCAGGACGACGACAAGCCGTCTGCCCCTAAGCCGACCCATGCAAAAAAAGCGATCAAGGACATTTGGTGAAAAACATGCTGGTCCTGCGGGTTTTTGGCTTTTCCGAGGATTAACTTTTTGATGCGGCTGATCAAGGCCATCGTTTTCTCCTGTTCTGAGTATAAAAAAAACCAAGAGTTTTTCTTGGTCAACTCTCTTAACGGTTTACGGAGTTAGCTGTCGGGCTAGAGGTAAGTGCCTCTTATTTTGTGGATATAAGCCCCAAGCATCAAAAATTTCGTTTGATGCAGTTTTGGTTCCCCCGTTTTCTGCCCTAAAAAGCTCATCGGAGTTTTTTAGCAGAAATTCAACAATATAAGGGAAAATTATACGGATTTTGGCGTGTATTGCAAGTTGCATTTTGTTTATCCACGCTTCTAAATTCTCCTTGAAAGATCAGGGCAGATGGGTATAATGAGGGCGTTCCAAATTTGGAATTAAGCTTTTCTTGCACAAGCGTTTTGCTTTCGATAATTTTTAACATAGGAGTTTAAAATGTCTGTTATCGCTGTCACAGAAAATAATTTTGAAGCCGAAGTTTTAAAGTCGCCGCTGCCGGTTTTAGTCGATTTTTGGGCGCAGTGGTGCGGCCCTTGCAAGCAGTTAAGTCCGATTGTCGATGAAGTTGCCGGGGATTTGGCCGGAAAACTCAAAGTTGTCAAAGTCAACGTTGATGAAGCCGGTGAACTGGCTGCACAATTTAATATTATGTCGATTCCAACCTTGATCGTTTTTAAAAAGGGCGAAGTCGTCGACCAATTCGTCGGTGCTATGGGCAAGACGCAGCTTCTGGAAAAAATACAACCGAATTTAGGTTAAAGGAAGAACATGTTGATCACTTTTTGCAAATCCAAGATTGCGCACGCGACGATAACGCAAGCCGAACTTTATTATGAAGGCAGCATTACCATTGACGAAACGCTTCTTCGTGCGGTGGATATTATCCCTGGCGAAAAGGTTGAGGTTCTTAATGTCAATAACGGCAATCGTTTAGAAACCTATGTGATTGCCGGGAAGGCGGGTTCGGGACACATTTGTTTAAACGGTCCGGCGGCGCGTTTAGGTTTTGTGGGGGATAAAATTATCATTTTGAGTTATGCGCTTTTAGATAAAGCCGAATCCAAAAAAGCCAAAACAAAAATCGTTTATTTAAACGAAAAAAATCATATTCGGACATGATTCCCAAATTGACGGTTCGACTTTATGGTGATCCGATTTTAAGAAAAAAAGCGGCCGCAGTGACAAGCGTCGGTGTCAGCGAGCGGATGTTAATCAAAGCGATGTTGGTCGCGATGTACGAAAACAAAGGTGTTGGTTTAGCCGCTCCGCAAGTGGGGGTCAGTCAGCAGATTTTTGTTGCCGATGTCGGCGACGGACCGTTGGCGATTATCAATCCAAAGATTTTTAAAAAAAGCGGCAGTGCCAAAATGGAAGAAGGTTGCTTGAGCATCCCCGGGATCAAGCTCAATGTCCGCCGCCCCAGTGAAATTTCCGTCCAGTATACCGACGAAAATAATCAAAAAGTTGAAAAAAATCTCACCGAGCTTTTAGCGCGGGTTTTTTTGCACGAAAATGATCATCTTGCCGGCAAGCTCATTATCGATTATGCGACTTTAGCCCAAAAGGCGCAGATGCGAAAAAAGCTAAGCGAATTAAAGAAATTAAGCAAAAACCTATGAGCGTTTCTTTGCCAAACCCAACGATTTTTCCGGTCAAAGTTGCGCGTTTGCCGTCGTGGCTACGCCAACCTATTCCTGATGCCAAACGAATTGAAGGGATGAAACAGCTTTTTCGCGGCAGCCGGTTGCACACGGTTTGCGAAAGTGCCCACTGTCCTAATACCGGCAAATGCTGGGGGCAGGGTGTCGCGACGTTTATGATTTTAGGCGAAATTTGTACGCGCGCTTGCCGGTTTTGCGCGATTGATGCAGGCCGTCCCAACGAGCTTGATTTGGCAGAGCCGCAAAATGTTGCGCTGGCTGTTAAGGAACTTAATTTGCGCTATGTTGTCATTACATCGGTCGCGCGCGACGATTTAAAAGATGAGGGCGCGGGCGTTTTTGCGCAAACGATTCTTGCGATCCAGAAGCTTATGCCGCAAACCAAGGTTGAGGTTTTGGTTCCGGACTTTTCTGACAAGTTTGAAAGTTTAAAAATCGTCGTCGATGCAAAGCCGCAGGTGATCAGCCATAATATTGAAACCGTCCGGCGTCTGTCGCCTGTGATTCGTCCGCAGGCGGATTATGATCGTTCTCTGTCTGTCCTGGCGAATTATAAGAAAATAGATGCGAGCATTTTTACAAAATCAAGTTTGATGGTCGGTTTAGGCGAAAAAGACGATGAGGTCCACGAAGCGATGGCGGACTTGATTGCGGCAGAGTGTGACATTTTGACGATTGGCCAGTATCTGGCTCCGTCGGCGATGAAGCGTCATTTGCCGGTTTTGGAATTTGTAACGCCCGAGAAGTTTAAAGAGTTTGAAACACTTGGCTACAAGCTTGGCTTTAAGCATGTGATGTCAGGGCCTTTGGTGCGCAGTTCTTTTATCGCTGAAGAAGGGTATAACGGGTGCATCGAATCATTAAGGACAGCTCGATAGGAACATGACTGAAAAAGTAAAAAATTTTTTACGCGCTCTTTTGCCTTTTGTCTTAAGTGGTGGCCTGATGTGGTGGCTGTCAACAAAGATTGATTTTGCTCAAACTGCAGCCGTCGTCAAGTCAGCGGACTTGCAATATATTCTTTATGCCTTTGTTCTTTTTGTGGCGATCAATTTTGTTTTGATCGCTCGCTGGGTTGTTGTCATTAAAGCGTTAGGGTTGCCTGTGAACTTTGGCAAGGCCGCACGGTACTCTTTGATCGGCCTTTTTGGAAATCTTTTTTTGCCGAGTGCTGTCGGCGGTGATTTGATTAAAATTGTCGGGCTGTGTTTAAACTCGCAGGATAAGCCGAAAGTCGTCGCTTCGGTTCTCGTTGACCGGTTAAGCGGTTTTGCCGGGATGGTGGTTGTGGCGATCATTTCGTTTGTGTGCGGGTTTCGCTGGATTGCCGATATTTCGGTGGCGCTTGCAATTGCCGCAATGGCTGTTGCCTCGACGGGTATTGCGATGGTCCTGTTTAATGAAACCGCCTATTCATTTTGCTGTCAGATATTTAGCTCTTTCCCAAAATTTAAAAAAAGCCTGATGCAAATGCATTATGATATCGCTCTTCTTAAGGGCCGTCAGGACGCGCTTTATAAGGCAGTCGGGCTTTCGGCTGTTTCCCAAGTGGCTTTAGCAGCGACATTCTTTTTGGTCAGCAAAGCGCTTCATCAGGATGTGTCGCTTTTTTATTTTATTATTTTTATTCCTCTTATTTGTGTTATGGCAACAGTTCCCTCGATTGGCGGGTTGGGTGTCCGTGAAGCAGGCGCCGCGTATTTTCTTGGAAAAGTCGGGGTCGCCTCCGGAGTTGCCGTGAGCATCAGTCTTATAAACTTTTTGTTTATGGCTTTAGTCGGCCTGTTAGGCGGGGTATATTTTATCTTGACCCAGCCTAAGAAGCCTTAAACGTCAGACACCAAACCATTACTCGCGCAACCCTTTATAAAAATTTCCTTCAATGTCATTGCATTTTATTTTGGACGGTTATAATCTGATAAAGCAAGACGCCTATTTGGCTGTTTTGCGCCTTGAAGCGGGTCGTTTGGCGCTTTTAAAACAGATTGAAACCAAAAGCCTCCAAGGCAGCAGCAGCAATCCGGTCACCGTTGTTTTTGACGGGCAATTAGGCGGTGTCAAAGAACAGTACTCGTCGGGAATTGGGCTCGTTTATACCAGCGGTGAAACGGCGGATGATTGGATTAAGCGTTTTGTCGAAGACTCATCAACGCCTAAAAATATTGTCGTGGTAACCGATGACCGTGAAATCCGACATTTTGTTCGTTCTTTGGGTGCGACGATTATGGGCACGCGCGAGTTTTTGGAGGGTCGTAGGTTTAGTCGGCGTCAAGCGGACCTGGCGCGTAAATTAAAAAGGGTCCAGACAGACAAAAAAGAAATTTCGAGTGTTTTGGAAGATAAAATTACCCGCGAAATGAGCCGCGTTTGGTTAAAGGACATCAAATGATACGGGTCGTAAAGTTTTTATTTCACAGCTTTGTCAGTTTCGTAACTTCGACAGGTGAGGCTTTGTTTTTTTTGTTCGATGCTTTTATCTGTGTTCTTAAGGGTAAAATCCGATGGAGTGAAGTCTTAAAGCAGGTTTATGTTCAGGGTGTTCAGTCGGTCGTCATTATTGCATTAACCTCGCTGGCCACGGGTGCGGTTTTGGCGCTGCAGAGCTATGTCATGCTCAGCCGTTTTGGTGCGAAAGAGGCGGTCGCGCAATTGGTTATTTTGTCTTTGGTGCGCGAGTTAAGCCCGGTGTTTAGTTCTTTTATTTTTTCCGGAAAAGTCGGCGCACGTATTGCTGCCGAACTGGGCACGATGAAAGTCAATGACCAGATTACCGCCACACGTGCGATGGGGGTCGACCCGATCGAATTTTTGGTTGTGCCCAGGATTCTTGCATGTTTTATGGTCCTGCCGGGACTTGTCGTTTTTTCGGAAATCGTCGGCGCTTGGGGCGGATATCTCGTCGGTGTTTACAATGCGGGGATTCCCGGTTCAACGTATATTCATCAGACGATCCATGCGGTGAGTTTTGTCGATTTTTTTAGCGGGTTTATCAAAACTTTTTTCTTTGCGCTGCTTATTTCGTGGATTGCTTGTTATCAGGGTTTTAAAACAACCGGCGGTTCTTTAGGGGTTGGGCAATTTACAACTAAAGCGGTGGCGCTTTCCTACATTCTTGTTGTTGTTTCGAATGTGATTCTAACAAAAATCATTTTAGCGTTTTGGGGATAAGAAAATTTTTCCAAGGAGGTTGAGAGAGTGAAAAAAACATTATTAGCGGTGGGACTTATCATCTTAGCAGCGGTTTCTAACAGCGGCTGCTTTTCTGCGGCGGGGCACGATACGGGGATGACGGTTTATCAAGTCATTAGTCCGGAACCAGCGTGGATACGCAACGGCGAGCCGATTGAATTTGAAGGGGAACTGTGGTATCCGCGGGATACGGTGGATATTTTGATGGATTCGGAAGTCATGCCTTTGGGGGAATACCGTGACGTGCCGTTTTATTTGCAAACCGTCGATGTCCGGCCCTATGAACGGATTTATACAAAATTTGATAATAATAAATTCCGTGTTTTTGAAACGAAAGCGCCCGATGATAAAAGTAAAAAAGCTTTTTAAAAAATTTGGGAACCAAGCGGTCCTCTGCGACATCAATTTTTCGATGAAGCCCGGCGAGCTTTTGGTGATTTTAGGCGAAAGCGGTTCGGGCAAAAGCGTTTTGTTGCAGCATTTGATCGGCCTTTTGCGTCCTGACAGCGGCAGTATCGAGGTTGGGGATGTGGATATCGTGCAATTGTCCGAGCGCCAACTTTTAAATGTGCGCAAGGACATGGGATATCTTTTTCAAGACGGTGCGCTGTATGATTTTATGACGGTTTTTGAAAATGCGGCGTTTCCTTTGCGCGAACATACCCGCTTGAAGCAAAAAGAAGTAGTCAGCAAGGTTAAAGATATGCTTAATTTAGTCGGCCTTGGGGGGGCGGAAGGAAAATTTCCCTCGCAATTAAGCGGTGGTATGCAAAAGCGTGCAGCCTTGGCGCGGGCGGTCATTCTTGATTCCAAAATTTTGTTTTGTGATGAACCGACTTCCGGGCTTGATCCGATCAAAAGTCGTAGTATTATGGATTTGATTAACACGCTTGCACGCAAGCTCAAATGCACGACTGTGATTGCGTCGCATGACATTTTTAATTCTTTGCGTATTGCCGATCGTTTGCTTTTGATCCGTGAAGGCAAAATTGTCGCAGAAGGTACGCCGGACCAGCTCCGCTCGTCGAAAGATGCGTATTTACAAGAATTTTTCAACTAAACGGATTAGGGAGTTTTCCTTATGATGGAACAAAATGATTTTGTGAAAAAATTTGTCGCCGGTTTGTTCTTCATGACGTGTTTAGGCGTTATTGGGGTTGTGATTTTTATTATCGGTGTTGAAAAAGGATTGACGCAATCCAAATTCCAAATGAATGTGGTCTTTAGCAAGGTCGGCGGGCTTTCCGTCGGGGCTCCGGTACGGCTTTCGGGGGTGACGGTGGGGACGGTTAAAGATATTGGGTTTTTGGACCAGGAATTAGCCGGACGCGACGTGGAAGTCAAACTGAACTTGTATTCCAAATATCAAAAACAGCTTCTGAAAAGTGTCAAATTTGCGATCATTACCGAAGGGGTTTTGGGCGAAAAAGTTGTTGAGATTACGACTTCTCCGGGATTCCGGCGAACAGATTTAACGCAAACCGTGATCGGTATCGATCCTTTGGATGTGCAAAATTTGACCGAGACTTTTGGCGATGCGGCCGGATCGCTTTTGCAAACTTCACGATCGATCAATGAGATGATCCGCGAAATCAAGGACGTTTCGGGTTCGACAAAACGTCTGTTAAACCGTGTGGAGCAGCGCGTCATCGACGGGAATTTATTTAAAATCTTTTAACCGAAAGTTTTTAAGGGCATGTTTATTTTGGCAAATCTGCTTATAACTTTAGCGCAAATCGTTAATATTATTTTGATGATTTTGTATTGGCTGATTTTGGTCCGTGCGCTAATTAGCTGGGTCAATCCCGATCCGGGAAATCCGATTGTTCAGCTTTTGCATCAGGCGACCGAACCGATTTTAGAGCCGATACGCCGTTTTTTGCCAGTTTTAGCCATTGACATTTCGCCGATTGTCGCTTTTTTGGCGATCTATGCGATAAAATCGTTTTTGGTGGCGACACTTTATGACATTGCGAATCGGTTATAAATTTGGATAAATTTTTAAATCTTGCATAAGCGAAAGTTTTTGTGTATAAGATTGAAATATTCTTTGGCCACAATCATTAGGAGATTTTAAATGTTTGATAAAATGAAACAATTGATGGATATGAAAAGTCAGGCGGACCGTCTGAAAAAAGAGTTGGACGCCGTGACTTTGGAAATAACCGATGTGAAGGGCATCAAAATTTCGATGACCGGCTCTCAGGAAATCCGTGGGATTGATATTGATGAGACTTTCCTTACCCCGACGAATAAAAAGCGCTTGGAAGCGGATTTAATGCGCAGCTTTAACGTCGCAACAAGAAAAGTCCAACAGGTGGCCGCTCAAAAAATGATGGCCGCGATGCCGGGCTTAAAGTAATTTGTGAATTTCCGTTAATGAAACTACCCCGCTCTTACAAGGAGGATACACATGCCGTATGATGCATCGTTGGATAAGGAAATTTTTAAAGTGACCAAGGAATTTGGCGAAAGTCGTGTGACCGTCGGGGTTTTTTCGTATAACAATGGCGAAAAAAAATTGCAGCTTTCTCGTGAGAATCGGGATCAAAACAATGATTGGCGTTTTGCCAAGTTAGGCCGGATGAATAAGACGGAAGCGCAAGAAGTCGCTCCGCTTATCATGAAAGCTATTGAAAGTATGTAATAAAATTTTTCTCAGTGTATTGTTATATTCCTTCTCCCCTTTTGGGGAGAAGGCTAGGATGAGGGGTTATGAAGAATAAAAGAATTCCCCTCACCTTAGTCCTCTCCCCGGTGGGGAGAGGAAAATGTAAATGTAAATGTAAATGATGTTTTAGCTGTACATATCTTTTAAGGAGTTCTCATGGGACAAGAAGTGTATTTGACGCGCGCTGGTTTTGAAAAACTGCGCTTAGATTTGGAACATTTAAAAACCACCGAACGCTATCGGATTTCGAAAGCCATCGGTGAGGCGCGGCTTTTGGGAGATATTTCTGAAAACGCTGAATACGACGCGGCCAAAGACGCGCAAGCGCATTGCGAGTCGCGTATCGCTGAGCTTGAGGCCAAGCTGGCCAATGTCCGCATTATCGAAGACCAAAATATCGCCTCGGACAAAGTCTTGATCGGCGCTTTGGTTTCTTTAAAGGATGTCAAATCCGGCGAGCAAATGAAATATTTGATGGTTTCTCCCGAGGAAGCCAGCTATGAAGAGAGCAAAATTTCGATTTTCTCACCGATCGGCAAAGGTCTTTTGGGGCACAAGGTCGGAGAATCGGTCGAAATCAAAGTCCCAGCCGGCATTCTGCATTATAAAATCCTCAAAATTGAACGCCCCCTTTAAAGCTCGGAAAGCAAAAATAAATTTGCCTTTTAAGGGCTTTGCTTGTATATTTTAGCTGTGTACCTTATCTGTATTTTACGTCTTTTTTAATTTTCCTTTGACAAAATTTATATGTATTGCTTTCCCTAAGGAGGAAAAACTGTATGCAGTCTCTCTTTAATCGTGATAGTCTAACGTTTTTCAAAAAAATGGTCAGCAGTTTTATTGTGTTGACGTTTTTGACTTCTCTTGTAGTGTCGCCGGCGGGGGCGCAAATACTCCCAGTTTTAAATAATCCGGGAAGGCTTGTTTCTGGATACCAACCTCCGATTTTGCTGGGCCTCAAAATTCATCCCGAAAACCCGCTTTTGTTTGATTTTATTGTCGATCAGGGGCAAACGAAGCTTTCGACCGATGAACTTAAAAGTGAAACCACAAAGCTCGTCAAATATTTTCTTGCCGCGCTGACGATTCCGGATAAGGAAGTTTGGGTCAATCTTTCCCCGACCGAAAAAGATCGGATCATTCCCGACGTTTTGGGCCAGACGACGATGGGCAAGACCATGCTCGAGCAAGATTATGTTTTGAAACAATTAGCCGCTTCGCTCACGAATCCCGAAACGGAGTTGGGAAAGAAATATTGGGACAACGTTAATGTTAATGAGGGAAGCATTGCCGTAGGGGCGTATTGCAATACGCCCCTGCAGAATAAAGTTTGGATCATGCCAGCCAAAGCGGAAGTTTTGGAAAGCAATGGGATTGTTTTGGTTGGCGAAAAGCGGTTGAAGGTGATGCTAGATGAGGAATATCAAGCCGTAGGGGCGTATTGCAATACGCCCCTACAGAAAAATGTTATTTCCTCCCAAATCTTCCGCACCACCATCCTTCCAACCATCGAAAAGGCCGTCAATGAAGGCAAAGATTTTGCCGACGTCAGACAGATTTATAATTCCGTTATCCTTGCCGCGTGGTACAAAAAAGCTTTGAAAGAAAGTTTGTTGGGTAAAGTGTATGCGGATAAAGGCAAAGTTGCAGGAGTAGAGACTGATGATAAACAGATGAAGCAGCGGATTTATGAGCAATATTTAGCCGCCTTTAAAAAAGGCGCGTACAACTTGATTAAAGAAGAAGCCGACGAAAACGGTGATCTTATCCCGAGAAAGTATTTTAGCGGTGGGATAACATCGTTGGGGTTGAATACTGCAGGGACTCCTATCATTGAAGAACGGCAGATTTCTACAGAGCAAGCCGAAAACATGTTAACAGCAGCTACACCGCTAGTTGTTCAAGTTTATGCGGCAACAGCAGTTTCTGAAGGAGAAACCGTTTCCGCCGCCGCGCAAGCAAAAGCGGTTGATGGCGGGGAACGCAGGAAATTAGATATAAGTTCGAGTCCTATTGAAGCTATAAGTAAATTGGCTGCATCAGTTGTGTTCTCGTTAGCGATTTTTTTCCCTACAGTTTATCCGATAGAAGCAGCGTCACAATCCAAGGAAATGTCTCAAATTTATTATCAAGATCAAGCGAATCGCGATAAGAGTGTTCCAAGGGTTCAGAACATTTCGACAGCGCAGCAAGAATTGAAAAAAAACCTTGATCAAATGATTAGAAATTTGAAAGAACGTCATAACGGGGACTTGGTGCCAGATATTGTCGATGGAGCACAATTAAAAAAGATTTTGAGTAATAATTTTCAGACGTTTGATGAAGTTGCCGTAAAAGTTAAACAAGCTTTTGCGGCTGCAAAAGATCCTAATGCTAAAGCCAGCTTGCAGAAGGAAGTATTGCGTTGGGTGTATCTATATATTCATGAAAATACAGAGTATGACAAAAACAGCATTTCTGTAAAAGAACCTAATTCTGCAGATTTACGTAATGCTATTGTTGGGAAAAGTAAAATTGTTTATGCTCCCAAGCGCACGCTTATTTGTCAATCAGCAGTGATTCTAGTTGCAATGATCCTCAATGATTTTGGTTTTAGCACAGAGCTTAATGATGTCTCTGCGTTGGAAATAAAAAATAATTTTAAAGGCAAAGACATGTCGGGTATCGGAGGGCATGTCGCTATCTTAGTTAAGTTGGCTAATGGTGATATTTGGATATTTGATTTAACGCAAGGATGGTCAAATCAATTAAATGTGAATGTCCCGCATCAGAGCGTAAAAACAATAGAAGGAAATGTTGTTATCGTTGAACCAGGAAATGTGAATTTGCGAAATCTAACAGGTTGGACAATAAGGGACATTTCTAAACAACAAAAGGATGCATTAGTTATGTCTGCTGGGATAAAATTGCTAGTCGATTTGCAAAGCGAATTTAATCATTCTATTGACCAAAATCGCAAGAATGATGATTTAGATCGTCTTGGTAAAGATTTTACAAATATTATTGCGAGAATCGATGCTTTTTTAGTTTCTAGAGATAGGGACGTTATTGCAGCGATGAGAACGGATGATGTGTTTATAAGGGGACAGTATTTCTTTGATGAGGGTCAAGTTGGCCCGAAAGGACTTATCGATGCGTTTATTAAATTAAAAAGCATTGCGCAATCCAATTTGGATAAGTTAAAAAAAGTTAATTATCAGGCAAGTGTTTCCCCTACGGTTTTAATTTCGCCCGCTGATATAAACTATATAAACAGTTTAGGTATTAAAATGAATGAAATTGCAATGTTGATTAGTGCGAGCAATGGTGAAACTATCAAGAGTTTGAAGGATATTCAGAATGAATTGTCAGGGCCTAAAATTGCGGATATTGAAAAGCGTGCCAAAGCGTTGCAGGTAAGAGGTGACCAAGTTGTTCAAATGATAAACAGTATGCGTACGATTGTTCAAAAAAATATTATTGTTGCCACAGAGAAGGTTGCTATTGATCAGTTGAAGGTGTTGACCAATAATTTCAATCAATGGGCGAACGATAAGGATTGGAATAACGCAAAGCCTAAACTGGAAGCTATCCGCAGTGACTTAGACAGCATAAGTAGGAATAACCCTCTCGCAAGCGACCAATTAAAAGCTCACATTGAAAAATTTAAAGCGGAAATTCAACGGGTAATAAATTTGAGAACTTCAAGGGGAGCACAAAACGACTTTTTAATACCTGCCTTGGCGTTAGAAAATCTTGAACCGCAACTTTTGGCGGGCCAAGTTGTTGATTGGCAAGGCGAATCTTCAGTCGCCTCCAGCGGGGTAAACAAATTTTCGATTGATTTAAATCCCAGAGTAATAACTGGCCCGGAAAATATTATTTCTGCAATTAATGATGGCAGGATTAAAGCAGGAACCAAAATATTAGGATATGAGTATTATGAAGGAGCTGACAAGCATACACTTGTACTTTCGCCAAAGGGGAAAGAAACTGTCGTTGAAAATATAGAAGATATTCCCTTTAAAGGCAGAGTATTAAAGCTTGAAGGTTTGCGTCCGATAGCAATTGAGGATTTTGCTTCCGTCACCCTCGCCGCGTCGAGCGGGATTTCGATAACTTTACCGAAAATTCAAGAATTGATTGGCGC
The DNA here is from genome assembly GCA_964474085.1 of uncultured Planctomycetales bacterium. Lineage (GTDB taxonomy): Bacteria > Omnitrophota > Gorgyraeia > Zapsychrales > JANLHA01 > JADLGJ01. Next base: position 6,628 of record CAYYRJ010000017.1, on the reverse strand, counting down.
AAGATTTAAAGAAGGCGTTTTAAACGGTTCAATTGACGTTGGGACAAAAATTGATTCATTCACTTATTGGGTAAGTGAGAATGAGCAAGGCAGATCTACTAAAACCAAGATAGAAGCAGTTGATACAGAAAAAGCAGTGATTAAGTTCGAGGGTTATGCTCTGATGTCTTTGGACAAAATTATTTCCGTCACTCTTGCCGCGTCCAGCGCTTTGGATCAAGAAAGGGCGGATTTAGTTGGTAAGACGCTGACAGATCAGAAAGCGATTATCGATGCGGTTGCCGTGCTTAAGGCTGGGGATGGGATTACCGTGACGTATAAACATTTTGATGGCAGGAAAGAAGACACGGAATCGATCAAAGGTTCAATTATTAAAATTAATGGCCAGAGTATAGGAAGAAAAGAAATGACCATCGATGGCTCGACAATAGTCTATGTTAAAGTTTCTCGTCCTGGAGAAGAAGATGCTTATGATATTAAAGGATTTACCGTTCAAAATATTTTAAGCATCACCATTGATTCCCTCGCCGCGTCGAGCACGGTGGATGTGCAGGATGTTGAGGTCGATAAGAGAATGTTTTGGGTTAATAAGTTTTGGATGGCATTGCATTCGCGAAAACGCAACATTAATGGGATGTATGATCTTGGAAAAGATAATTTGGTTAAAATCGCGAAAATTGGGGATTTGCGTTGGGTTGGAATTTATGATCAAACGGAAAATCGTTGGTTTGAACTTGTCGTGGATTCAAACGATAAACCGCTTGCATATGGTGCGAGTATGATTCCGGTGCAGGCATACACAGACTCGATTTTTTTGACATTTAATGTATTTAGTGACGTTCAGAGAAATAGGTTGGCTTTAGGAAAAAATAAAATTAATAGCTGGGACATTCTGCAGGGGAGAATGGACATTCTCAGGACAATAACCGGAAGAAAAAGTTTTATTGTGCAAGGGAAACAAATATTTGGGAGAGAAGCGATTGAGCGAACAGCAGTCATTTTTTATTTGAAACATGGTTTTGATTTCTTGGATCCTGTTAGTCCTAATGTAGAGGAGATTAAGAGACGAGTTCTTAAAAATGAAAGAGTTGAAGACTATGAATTGAGGGCGTTAGCTTTTTCGGGCAAGATGACCTACACTTTACCGTCACAATCCGAGGCTGGGACGATTCAACCTCAACCTGTGCAACAGCAGCAGGCGCAAGATAATAGAAAGCCAACAGACGTCGGTGGTATCGACTTTGATCCGACAAACATGAATTTGCAAATTAAGCGCGACGGCAAAGGTGTTCCACTGCCGCTACCAGAGCAGAATTTAGAACAGATCAATATCCAAGGCTTGTTTCCTGTGATCATTAACATTACGCCGATCAACAGCCAAACCTTGCCGATCTTTTTAGGACAGGCCCCTAAAGAGCCAGCACGCGAACCAGAATTAGCGGCCAGGACCGTAAGCTAAAAAAATCCCCCAACCCTGCCTTTACTAAAGGGGGAACGGGGGATTGTTACTTTTTATGATAAAACTTAAAACAAAAAACAGGCATGCCGCACGACGGAGTATCTCGTGCGGCATTTTTTTTGTGTTTTTTATTAATATTCTTGTTGGTCCTGGTCGAAGCTTTCGACGGATAAGCTTAAAAATAAAATCATAAAGTTGAGAAAATAATTTTTTGGGTACTAAAGCTGACAAAGTTGCGTTAGCGAAATATTTTTTTGTCCTCGGGCAAATAAGACTCGAGATTTGACTTAAGCCGAAGGTGAGTTAAAAAGTCGTTGACGGCTTTGGTCTTTTTTTCCATAAGAATTGCGTTGGTGTATTTCGCTTTTTCTTTTTCAAAATCTGTCATGTCAGCGTCGGTTCGATTGTCCAAATAAAGGATGCAAAAGCCTTTAGAGGTTTGGGCCACTTCGCTTAACGGGGCCTCTTTCGTCAGCGAAAAGGCTTTATCCATAAAGTCCGGTGCGGGCCCCAGCTTGGGCAAATAATTTTCTTTGCGTCCAAAGACCGGCGTCTGCGAAAGTTCCAGGCCTAAATCCTTGGCGGTTTTTGCCAAATCAAAGGTCGGGGTTTTGCCGGCGGTCTGGCGTAATTTTGTTAGGACATCATCAGCTTTGGCCTTCGCCAGTTTAGAGGCTTCGAGCGTTTTCCATTCGTCGGTGACTTTGGTTTTGATTTCTTCCAATGACGGCATTGCAGCATCCTTGGTCGCTTTTACGCGCAAAATTTGAAATCCCGTTGCGGTTTCAACCGGCTGACTGATATCGTTGGGCTTCATCTCAAAGATTTTTTGGATCAACTCAAAGGACCAGCCGGCTTTGAGATTTGGTTGTTCGAGGCTAAAAAATCCGCTTTCTTCGACTTTGATGTTGTTTTTTGCGGCGACCGCGTTAAAGTCTGGATTTGTGACAAGTTCCTGACGGGCGTCATACGCTTTGTGCCAGGCTAAGTCTTTATCAGCTTCACTAATACTGTTGGTGTCTTTTGTTTTTTCAGCGTTGTTAGCCGAAACCGGAAAATCAAAGCGCACAAATTCCACATTGACCATAGGCGCTGTGGCAAAGTCGGCTTTATTCTCTTCGTAATATTTCTTTATCGCACTCTCGTCGGGTGTCACTTGATTCTTGAAATTCTCATTGGCAAAAAAGAAATAACTGACTTGCACTTTTTCATTGTACTTGCGAAAAGCGTCCTTGACTTCGTCATCCGTTGTGGAAATATTCGCTGTTTCCTGCTGGGTGACTTTGTCGATTTTAAGTTTATCTCGCAGGCATTCTTCGAAAGTTTTGGGACTGACGCCTAAGAAATTCCTGAGGATATCCTGATAAAGCATTTTGTTGAATTTTTCTGAAACTTGGAAAGGTGGATAGGTTTCGATAAATTTAATGACTTCATCATCCGAAATCTGGATATTGCGTTTGTTGGCTTCCTGCAAGAGCAGAATTCTTACCCAGGTCCGTTGGACGCGGTCTTCGTCGAGCTGATGTTTGAATTTGTTGAAATTATTGCCAAAATTGATTTGGTCAACAATGATTGTTTGTTCGAGTTGATTGATAAAGTCGGGATAGCGGATTTTTTGGCCAAAGACTTTTCCGGCGTACTTTTGCTTTTTTTCGGCATTGGAATCCATCCGGTAGACGGAGCCAAATACGCCGAAGGCGAATATGATAATGACCGCCAGAATCCAGAGAATGATTTTTGAAACACCTTTTCTGCGCAGAATTTTAAGCATTTTTGCTCCTTAAAGGAATTTTAAATGGGGTGGTTTCTGTAAAGGCCGCATTATAACCGCCACTTTTGGCTTTGACAAGAAAATTTCTTTACAATCGCCGTGGTGATGGTTATAATGTCGCCTTACTTAAAAAGGAATATTGCTTATGCCAAAATTAAAATTAGGTTTACCCAAGGGAAGTTTGCAGGATGCCACCGTCAAAGTTTTTGAACGGGCTGGCTATAAGGTTTATGTTTCGGGACGTTCCTATTTTCCGACGATCGATGATCAGGAAATTGAACTTGTGCTTTTGCGCGCTCAGGAAATGTCGCGTTATGTCGAGCAGGGGGTTTTAGATTGCGGGATTACCGGCGCTGACTGGATTCTCGAAAACGAATCGAAAGTTCATGCGATCGCTGATCTGGTTTATGCCAAAACGTCGTCTGTCAAAGTCCGCTGGGTGTTGGCTGTTCCCGAAGCGTCGAATATCAAGTCGGTCAAAGATTTGGAAGGCAAGCGCTTGGCAACGGAACTGGTTAACGTCACGCGTAACTATTTGAAAGACAATAAAATCAAAGCGGATGTGGAATTTAGCTGGGGGGCGACAGAGGCAAAAGTTGCCACAGGTTTGGTGGATGCGATTGTGGAATTGACCGAAACCGGCAGCAGTTTAAAAGCGCACAATCTGCGCATTGTCACAACGCTTTGCGAATCGACAACGCAGTTTATTGCCAACAAATCCGCCATCAAAGATTCGTGGAAAAAAGCCAAAATGGAACAAGTTGCCATGCTTTTGCAGGGGGCTATTGCCGCTGAAGGCATGGTTTGTTTAAAGCTTAATGTCGAAGAAAAAAACCTGAAAAAGGTTTTGAGTCTTTTGACGTCGCTGAAGAATCCGACGATTTCAAATCTAAGCCAAAATGGTTGGCTGGCCGTTGAGACCGTGATTCATGAAAGCAAGGTGCGCATTTTGGTTCCGCAGCTTAAATTGGCGGGCGCGCAGGGTATTATCGAGTATTCGCTTAACAAGATCATTTACTAACATACGGAGTATTTTATGCCTTGCGGAAGAAAACGCAAACTTCGAAAGATCCGGACGCATAAGCGCAAAAAAATTCGCAAAGCGCTTCGTCATTTGAAGAAACGCGATTGGGCGTAGTCTTTTTATTCCCGGGAGAAAGCCATGTCCATCGTGGGCATGGTTTTCTCTTGGGGTGATTTGCAATTACGGCGAAACCTGATTTTAGGAGTTTGCTCCCATGAAACTAAAGAAAATCCGCAAATCCTTTTTATGGATCATTGCAGGGGTTTTCTTTTTGTTTTTTTGTCCTGCTATTGGTTCGGCAATGGACTCGCAACAAGAACAGGTTGAGTCGATTTCTTCCTACGCGATGGGCGTTATCCATGATTTAAATGGGGACACGGACCAAGCGATTAGAGCCTATCAACAGAGCGCTAAATTTAAATCTGCGAATATGATCCGCTTAAGGCTTGCTGCGGATTATGCCCGTTTAGGCAAGCTCGATGAAGCGTCCCAAGAGCTGACCGCCCTTCTTAAAGAAGACCCACAAAATGTCCAGGGCCGTTACCTGCTGGCCCTTATTTATACGACGAAAAAAGATTACGATAAAGCCTCGAGGGAATATGAAAAGATTTTAACCTCGCTTGCCGATGCTGATCCGCAGAATGTCGAAATTTATGGTTATTTGGGGCAGCTGTATTATTCGCAAAAAGAATATGCTAAAGCGATTTCGCAGTTTGAAAAAGTTTTGGCTCTTGACCCGCTGGAAAATGCGGATTTGATTTATTTGGTCGGTTCGCTTTATCTGGAAGTCAAAAATCGCCCAAAAGCTCTCGAGTTTTTTGATCGCGCTTTAAAAGTTAATCCGGACCACGACGAGGCGCTTAATTCTTTGGGGTATTTGTATGCCGAAAACGACGACCGTTTGGATGAAGCTTTAGCGCTTGTAGAGCGGGCGGTCAAGCTTGCCCCTAAAAACGGTGCGTATCTGGACAGTTTGGGTTGGATTTATTTCAAGAAAGGCGACAGTGCCAAAGCCCTTGAATACCTCAATAAAGCCGACAGCTTGCTCAAAGATCCGGTGATTTATGAGCATTTGGGCGATGTCTACTTTAAAATGGGTGATAAAGATATCGCTAAAAAGTTTTGGAAACTTTCAATCGGACTTGAGCCAAATCAGGATCAGGTCGTCAAAAAATTAAAAGCCCTCGAATCCCTTTAGTCCCTTTATAATCCATGCCAAGTCTTCTTTTGCAGTCTGCTGCTAAACTTAATCTTTTTCTAAAAGTCTTACGCAAGCGGCCGGACAATTATCACGATTTAGAAACCATTTTTGAACGGATCAGTTTGCATGATCAAATCCGTTTGACGTCCAATGCAACCGGCAAAATCAAAATCATCTGCGCTCATCCGCAAGTTCCTAAAGGCCCTAAAAATCTTGTTTATAAAGTTGCGCGAATGTTACAGGAGCAATTTGGAATTACGCAGGGCGTGACCATTACGATCAAAAAAAATATTCCGGTGGCAGCGGGCTTAGCCGGCGGTTCAAGTAATGCGGCGACAACGCTTTTGGGGCTTAACAAAATTTGGAAATTGGGTTTATCACAGAACGCTTTGGTCGAATTTGGTCAGCGGATGGGCAGTGATGTCGCTTTTTTTCTGCACGACACCTCTTGGGCTTTAGGGGAAGGCCGCGGCGAGCGGATTACGCCGCTAAAAATCCGCCCCAAATTCTGGCATGTCGTTGTGGTGCCCAATATAAAGATGTACTCGAAGGATGTTTTTGAAGCGCTTAATTTGAAGTTGACAAGTCAGAAGGCGGATGCTAGTATTTTGACTCTTGCTTTGCACAAAAAGTCTGTTTTTCAAGCCGGAGAATCGCTTCATAACGATTTGGAAACAAGCATTTTGAGTCTTGCACCGCAGCTTTTGCGGGTTAAGAAACGTTTGTGTCAATACGGCTTTTGCGGGGTCGCTTTTTCGGGTAGCGGGCCGGCGTGTTATGGGCTGGCAGCGTCGGAAAAACAGGCGATTGCCGCAGCTGTTGATTTGCGGCGGTTTTATTCGCGTGTTTTTGTGGTGTGTACGCTTTAGAGAAATTTTATATAGTGTGCAAGTTTAGCTGATTTGGAAATCCTTTTTCGGCTCAATTGTTTGGCGCCTCTATGGCGCTATTCGCCTTAAAAGAATTTCCAAATCAGCTTATAAATGTTTTAAATTTTTGCCCGGTGGTGTAATTGGTAACACACGAGAATTTGGATCTCGTTTTCCAGGTTCGAGCCCTGGCTGGGCAGTATAAAACATTTGAGTAATAGGTAGGGCGAGAATCTCGCGACCGAGCGTAAGCGAGGGAGTCCCAGGAGCGTAGCGACGTGGGAAGCCCTGGCTGGGCAGTATA
>CAYYRJ010000016.1:0-52892 GCA_964474085.1 uncultured Planctomycetales bacterium | reverse complement strand
CTCCCAAAGGTTCAATAAGAATACCAGAGTAAATGTTTTTGTCAACAAAATTTTTTAACTAATTTAAAAATATTTTAAGCAGACTGTCATTGTCAAACGCATCACGCTTTAAACACATTCTCCGTCGAGAAAACAAAGCCTCGGCATCTTCTCCAACAAACATAAATCAAAAATCAAAAAACTTTTTTAAAATAAAATAAATAATTCAGCGCTACAAATTAATAATTGCAGAAAAATTGCGCGACAAGATTGCTGCCTTTTGGCTTTCATCGATTGGGGAATTTTTAATCATGCCAATTGATTCCATCAAATTCTGGTTCGCCGGAAAATCGCTTCCGAAGAAAAGATGACTGGCGTCCGTCAATTCGAGCGCACACAGAAGCGATGCGCAGGATCTTGAACCGCTGATGTCAAAATAGATATTCCCAAAAAACTCGCTTGGGTTCTTTCCTAAGTCTTTGACAAAACTCCGACGACGCAGCATCTGATAGGTACTATCAAAACGTTCCTTGATAATCGGCAAGACACCGCCGTAATGAGCAAAAATAAATTTCACCTTCGGGAATTTATCAAAAACTCCGGCCATCATCATCTTTCCTAAACAAGCGGAAACATCAAAAACATAACTTAAAACGGGTGTCAACAAAGGATCGTTTAAACGCTCTTGGCCGATTGAGTTGAGAATTTGTGGATGAACGTGAATAGGAATATTGTGTTTGGTCGCAAAATCATACGCCGGAAAAAATCTCTCGTCGTCTAAATATTTTCCGTCATAACTCGACGCCAAGGAAAGGACGCGCAAATTTAAATCCATCAAATTATTCAAACCATCGCTGACATTTTCAGGCGGCACAATCCCAGCGCCGATAAACCGGTCGGGATATCTTTTAACTACCGCGGAAATGGCCTGATTATAAACCTTGCTTAAATTCCCCCACCCGCCCATATTTAAATGTGCGTCACTCGTCGGATAAAGTAACAGCGACTTTTCGATGCTGCAGTTATCCATCGTCGAAAGCTGGCGATCAATATCCGACCAGCCGACTTTAAAAAAAGCGGTTTTTTCGGCCACCGCTGGCGGAATATAATGACTGTGGACGTCGATAATGCCTTGCATATTTTAAGCGATCTTATTTTCTTTGAGCTCTTTTTCAACTTGATCTAAAGCTTTTTTTAAATCCGCCAAAAGATTAACGTTGATCGAAACGCCCTTGGCCGTCGGAACCATTTCTTCCGACCCTTGCGTTAACGTCCATGTGCGGATATCAATCAAATCATTTCCCTTATACTCACGGATACCGACACGAATCTCTTGGAACTTGTTTTTAGGAAATACAAAAACGGTTTTGTCCATTTTTTCCTCCTATTTAGCCTGCACTTGCGCGTAATCGATGACCGGCTTCGTCCACGGCGTTTGTTGATTAATGACCGCAAGCTCTAAAGGACAGCTGTTTGCCGGGCACGACAAAGCAAACATCACCATATCGGCCACCGCCTGCGGCGACATCAAACGATCTTTTTGTTCCGACGTGATATCCTGCAAATGTCCGGTCAAATCGCTATCCACAACACCGGGCAAAATAGACGTTACCTTAATTCCCTTGTCACGCATTTCCCAAAAAAGGCCTTTAAGAAAAGCGCGCAACCCCACCTTAAGCGAACTATAAACCAAAAACGTGCGCGGAATCGGATCTACCAGCGTCGAGCCAGACACCATATTGATAATCGACCCGCCTTTTCGGGCGACGAAATGATCAATCAAAAGTTTAATCATGCGAACATACCCAAGATAATTGGTATAAACCAGCTTTTCAAATTCTTCAATCGGCTGCTTCTCAAATAGATACTGGCTGGAAACGCCCGCATTGTTAACGAGAATATCGATATGCCCAAATTCTTTCATCGCAGTGTTGACCAAATTTTCAAGATCAGACAATTTTGCAACGTCGGTGACAACGCCAATGACTTTAACGCCCGTCTTGGCCTTGATGTCAGCGACCGCTTCGTCGAGTGGGCCTTTGGTTCGCGCGGCAATCGCGACATTAATTCCATTCTCTGCCAAACGCATAGCGACAGCTTTACCGATCCCTTTGCTAGCACCGGTAATAATCGCATTCTTACCCTTTAAATTTGGATTACCCATTTTTTTCTCCCTGTTATGATGTCGGTATAATTTTCTTAATAAACGCTGACGAAAAAAGCATCGCCGCGCCAAAACCAAAAAATGTCAGAGCAATATTGCGCTCCACAAAAGGCCCACCTACAAAAAACCCCAGTCCCCCGCTAAAAAAGCGTATCGCCGAATTAAGTCCCGCAATTTCGCTGCGATGCTCGTCGGGAAAGTCCGTTAAGACTGTCGAAATCCCATTGTGGCCCACAGCCCAAGCCAGCGAAAAAACGGTTAAAACAAAAGCCAAAACGGCAAGAGGATAATGCAAAAACAATGCCATCGTCGCAAAAGCCAAAAGAACAACCCCCCAAAAACAGGCCACATCCCTCCCTTGCCGGTCGGTAATATAGCCGCCTAAATTTTGTCCAAAGGCGCCGGTCAGGGCAATCAAGACAAAAAAGCTGCTGATCGCCCACTGCTCTAAACCATATTGACGGTGCAAATACACGGCCAGCCACTTATGAATGCCGTGATACAAAAAGCTCAAAACAAAAATAAAAAGTAAAATCTCTCTGATATTCTTTTGGCCAAACACTCGCCAATAATCAATCGCAGGAGCATCTTTGGGGTGACAAATACTCTCAACGCTAAACAGCATAAAAACGGCAGTCATTATCCCCAAAATCCCAGGGATGATAAAAAGCCACCGCCAATCGCACAAACCGCTAACGGCAATGCCTGCAACCGAGGCAATAAAACTCGTCGAGAAAAAAAGTCCAACCATGCGCCCGCGAATCTGCTTTTCAAAAAGGCTTCCAATCGAAATCAAAGACAGCGGGATCACACACGCGGCGGCCAATCCCATCAAAACCCTGGCCGCAAGAATGACCCCAATCAAAAGGTTGCCCGCACAGATAAAATTTAAAATGCCATAAACGGCCATCGTCGAAGCCAAAATCCATTTAACGTTTATTTTTCGGGCTAGAGGCGCGTAGAGCAAAGCTCCCAGTCCGTAAGGAATCATGTAGTACGCCGACAACTGAGAAACAACATTTTCACTCTCGTGCAAACCTTGGCTCATCAAGGGCACAACAGCCGCCAGCGCCGCAAAATTAAATGAAATCGTGACATTGGCAAGGCAAAAGAGAAAAAAAATATTGTTGCGTTTGTTAATGATACTCACCCTTTATCCGTCCCGGGGAACGGTTTAAAACCGTTACCTACGCATCTTACACGTTTACTTTTGCCTCAGCCTCAATGACCTTCTTAAAAATTTTCATGTTATGCACAGAATGCTCGTTAATAAAGCCTTCAATCTGAGCTTCCGTAAATTTTGCAAATTTTTCGTCCATCGCAAAATCCTGCATCCAGATCATTTCAGTCCCGTCGGGTGTTTCATTATAAAGCCAGATGATTTTCATATAGCGAAACGGAAACATCGGCTCATGGCGCGATGCATAGGCAAGCTTATGTTCCTTAAACAGCCACCGTTTGGACACCCACGATTTTTTTTCGTCGTCGGTTAGGCGAAAAGTGATTTCATTGCCTTTGCGCTCCAAAACATCCGCGCTGACATATTCATCGCCGAACAATTCCGTCCATCGCTCGATCTTATTTGAAATATCAAAAACCAAACTATACGGTGCGTTGATGACAATCGAATTTCTCGTATGTCCCATAATGTTCTCCTTGGAAATTATGACCCAGTTATTACAATCTTACTTAAAATATCCTTAACCCCCACCTGCAACTTCATAAAATAAATCTGAGCTTGTCCAGAAGTCTTAAGTGTTACAATTTTAAGTTCCTGTTCGCACTGATGCAAAACGCGCTTTTGGATTTCGCTTAACTCGCCTTCTTGTTTGATATACGCCTCAATAATCCGCACCGAATCAGAACTTAAAATTTGCAAATCAATGCCGTCGATGACTTCTCCATATATTTCTTCAGGAATACGAAACTTGTAAATTTCCTCAGCCATGTTTAAACAATCGCCACCACACGGCTCCAGCCAGCACCGGCGTTGCGGACCTTGACCGGCAAACAGGAAACAGTAAAACCATATGGCTTAGGAATTGCGCCCAAATTTCCTAACCGTTCCATATGACAATATTCGCGACGGCGGCCTAAGAAGTGGCACGGCCAGATTTTACTTTTATCCTTGGTCGTCAAAAATTCTTTAAACATGAGAAAACACGGCCTGTCTAAACCAATCGTGTCGATCCCCAGCATTTTTATCCCGCAATCGAGCAAATATTCAATCGCATCCACCGTGCAACCGACGTATTTATTGACGTAATCATCTGTTCCTAAAAGTTTGTCTCCGCCCGTATAAAGCAAAACGATGTCCATAGGCTTAAGCTGGTAATTAATTTTTTTTAAAGCCGCTTCTACCTCAAGCTTGCCGATGGCTTGCGGAAATTTCAAATGCGTAAAATCCAAAACAACGCCCGCGCCCAAACACCACTCCAAAGGCACATCCATGATCTGTTTGGCCGGCTTGCCTTCGCAAGTGCTGCCATAATGAAACGGCGCATCCACGTGACTGCCCATATGAACAGAAGAATGCACAATCTCCAGCGAAAGCATTTCTCCGTCTGGAATCTCGTCCTTGGTTGCGACGCGCTCGCCCTTGTCAAAACGCTCCTGCCCGCCGGGCTGGTTTTTCATAACCACCCAATTAAAATGCTCGACACCCTCTGCGTGCGAAATCCGGTCGATCTTCGCATCATGCGTTTCGATGAGTTTGTCGTCAATCGGTAGAGAAAGGTCAATGATCATATTATTTTTTTGACTCGACAATCTTCACAATTTCATTAAAAGTATGGGTTTTCTTTAATTCACTGTCGGCTAAAGCCACACCTAATTCCTTCTTTATCCCGACGGAAATTTCGACTAACTCGGTTGAGTCAATACCTAAAGAAGCGGCCAATGTTTCATTGGGCTTGATTTCAGACGGGCTGATATCAAGGACTTTTTTGAAAATACTTTTTACCTGTTCTTCAATTGTGGTCACGTTATTTATCCTCCTAGAATATATGTCATCCCTGCGAAAGCAGGGATCCACATTAAAACTGGATTCCCGCTTTCGCGGGAATGACAAAATATGTTACGGTTTTTGTAAAACAAGCACACAATTAATCCCACCCCGGCCGCGATTGATCACAATCGCATTTTTGATCTGTTTCTCTCGTGCCTGATTAGGGACATAATCCAAATCACACGCTGGATCCGGTGTATTCAAATTGATCGTCGGTGGAATAATATTGTGTTCCATCGCGAGCATTGTTGTGATCACATCCACCGCGCCGCAAGCGCCTAAAAGATTTCCATAAACACTCTTGGGTGCAGAAATCGGAATTTTCTTAGCATATCCGTCAAAACTCAATTTGATTGCCTTGGTTTCCGAAATATCACTGGCCTGTCCACCCGCGCCGTCGGCAGAAATATAATCAATATCACTAGGCTTAAGGCCAGCATCTTCTAAGGCCATTGTAATAGCTCGTGCGAGTTCAACGCCGTCAGCCGCCGGATCAATGCGGTCAACGCCATCCGTTGATGTTCCAAAACCAATAATATTCGCATACACATGTGCCCCACGAGCTTTCACACGTGCCTGCGATTCTAGAATCATAATCCCCGCCCCTTCGGCGATCGCAAAGCCGTCGCGATTTTTGTCAAACGGACGATACGCGCTAGCGGCGTTTTCATTGCTGGACGACAAGCATCCGGCGGTATTGCAACACAAAAGGGCATACGGTGTTACGGGCGCTTCCATGCCGCCGGCCAAAATAAAATCGTTTTTGCCGCGCAATAAATTCTTAGCGCCATAACCTATGGCCATAAGCGAACTGGCACGGTCAGCGACGATCGTTTTGCTGTAACCTTTAATGCCGTAGTGAATCGAAATCTGTCCTTGCGGCGCAGCCGGAAACCAGGCTGAGGCCATAAAGGGACTAACGCCTTCTCTCCCTTCTAAATAAAGGTCGCGCAGTTCGGTCTCAGCATATAGCCAGCCACCTATCGCATTGCCCATAAAAATCCCGGCGCGTTTCAAATTTTCTTTGGAAAGATCCAGTTTAGCGTCATTGATGGCAATTTCTGAAGCCACCAGCCCCATATGCGAAAACAAATCAATCTTTTTTAGAAGTCTCGACGAAACATTGCTGTAAGCGTCTAACTCGTGCACCTGTCCTGCGATGTGCGACGAATACAGTGACGCGTCAAAGCGATCAATCTTTTTAACAACCGACCGCCCATGCACAACATTGGACCAAAATTTTCTTTTGTCAATCCCGCTGGGGGTGACAAGACCGATACCGGTAATTGCAATAGGATTCATTTTTCAAATCTCCTTAACACCATTGCCGAGTGGATGCCGGAAAAGCCGCTGGACGTCTTTAACATTACATTAACTTTTTTCTCACGCGCGACATTGGGAATATAATCCAAGTCACACTGCGGATCCGGGAATTCTTGGTTAATCGTCGGCGGCAAAATGTCGCGCTCAAAAATCATACAGCCAACCGCCAACTCCAAACCATTCGCACCCGCCAACGGATGGCCGATCATTGACTTAAGCGAGCTAATCGGAATTTTATAAGCCGCATCGCCTAAAGCCATTTTGTAAGCGCTGGTTTCAAAAACATCGTTCTGCCTCGTCGAGGAACCGTGCGCGTTAAGATAATCAATATCCGCAGGTTTTACTTTAGCCTCATCCATCGCGATTTTAATGCAATCCGCCATCGCATCCCCATCCGGCGGAAGATCTGTCATGTGAAACGCATTGTTGGTCGTCCCAAACCCAACGACTTCACAATAAATCCGAGCGCCACGTCTTTTGGCGTGTTCCAATTCTTCAAGTACGAGAATTCCTGCGCCTTCTGAAACAACAAAACCGTTTCGTTTAGCATCAAACGGCCGAGAAGCTTTTTCTGGGAATTCATTCATTGTCGACAAGACATTAACCGTGTCAAACGCGCCAAAGGTAATCGGCGTAATGGGCGCTTCCGCTGCACCGGTGACCATAATATCCGCATCTCCGTCGGAGATTGTTTCAAACGAAAACCCAACCGAATCGGTCCCGGCGGTGCACCCTGTTGAAATCGTGTTGCAAACGCCCTTAAGACCATACTTGGCACTAATCTCGCTCGACGGTGTATTAAACATCGCCGCATCATAAAGATCCGGCCGCACCAGTGCTGGGTTGATCGGATTTTTGCCGCTGTCTGTCACGAGGGCAAATTCTTCTTCCATATACTTGGTTCCGCAAATCGCATTGGCCAGCGAAACGCCGATGCGACGACGGTCAATTTTGTCTAAATTCAAATGCGAATCTTCGAGCGCCATACGCGCACTGACAACAGCAAACTGCACATAGCGGTCCATGCGCATACTTTCTTCCCAGGTTAATCCCAACATAAGCGGATCAAAATCCCTAACCTGCGCGGCAATCTTCGTATTAAACGCCGAGACATCAAATTCGGTGACGCGCTTAACCGCCGAAACACCGCCGATCATACTTTTCCAACAGGCTTCTTTTCCGACACCGTTAGGTGAAACAATCCCTATTCCTGTAACAACAACTCGTCGTGCCATGTGAACTCCATTGATAGGTGGCTTAGACGCTGGTCGTTGGAAAAATTTTTCCAACGTCTAGCGTCTAGCGTCATTAAAGCCAAACTCTTCTTTAACTTGATTTATTGTAAAAAAATTGCCCGTCTCTTCGACGGTATGCACCATGCGAACAACTTTTCGATTAAGCGGCGCATCCTGACGCATCGCGGAAGCGACGGCAACGACTTCGCCGTTGATAAAATCAATTTCACTGACCTTTCCGCGTAAAATACTTTGGAGAATGGAACCATAAAGCGGTTCTTTGCTCAAAGATGTCAGCGTTTTATGAATAATTCCAGCTCCCTGTTCAACAGGCATTGAAGCTAAACCCACAACGCGCTCGACGGAAAAATTCGGCAAAGAAACCAACTTAATATTCGCATCTTGCACAATCGGCAATGCTTCCTTCAAAAGCAAAACGCTTAAACGACAAAAATCCATATCCGCAAAAGTTTCCTGCATCGACTTGCCGATCAAGGCCGGAATACAGTTGTTAAAATTCACAAAAAGCTTTAACCACTTCATCCCTAAAATATTATCCGTCACCTCGACGGGAAAACTTTTCTTTAAAATTTCGGCGATCTCATGAACCTTGCTATCGTTCATCACAAAACGTTTGCCAATAATCCAATCACCCGGAAAATTACACGTGACCTCCCCGGGTTTTATATAACTAGCGCCAAACATGACGATACTGCTAATGACCTGCTCAGGCAAAAAATGCGGGCTTAAAATATTGTCTGCCTGCACACCGTTTTGGGTTGTTAAGACCAGCGGCTTTTCTAAAAACGCGGCATTTTCGTCATAAGCCGCGTCGATATCCTGCGTCTTGGTGGCAAAAATAACCAGATCAAACTCACTCTGCAAACGTTCGGCAACCGGCAAGTGAAAAGTTTCGCTGCCGTCAGGACGCTTGATCGTCAGACCGCTTTGCTTAATCGCGGCGACTTGATCAGCGTGTCCGGTCAAAAGGACATCTTCCCCGGACTTAAACAA
This sequence comes from uncultured Planctomycetales bacterium, assembly GCA_964474085.1. GTDB lineage: Bacteria > Omnitrophota > Gorgyraeia > Zapsychrales > JANLHA01 > JADLGJ01. Next base: position 44,170 of record CAYYRJ010000016.1, on the reverse strand, counting down.
CCCGGCTGCAACCACCGAACCGATAGCGCCTGCCCCAACAACCGCAATTTTCATCGTTTGTCATTCCAATCGTTCGCATTTTTAACCGACTCGGCAACAAGATAGTTTTTTAAGCTTGTCAAAACCTTGTTAATCGTTTGGATATACTGCCTTCGCACAAACGGCCAGAGAAAAATATTAAGAAGTCCGCGAATTTTAAAATGCAGTTCATAGTCAATGCGCGTTCCGTTGGCGCGTTCCTCGAGCATGATCCGTTCAAAACCTTTAAAAAGTCCTTTGGTAAATGTTCGCTCAATTAAGCGATTAGGCAAAAGCTGCGTCACTTGAGCGCTCCAATCCGCGGCCGAAGGCTTATTAATTTTGATCACATACTCTGTCCCGACCCGAATTTCTCCGTCAGTCTGACGGATGTATTTCCACAAACAATCTTTGGGCCACCAGCTTGACTCGCCCCAGATCATCAGCTGATCAGAAACAGCCTGGATCGGCACCTCGAGAAAGACAAACTGATGAATGACCGAAAAACTATTTTTTGGTTTGCGCAGCAATGTGCTTGTCATAATTTAAACCTGCCTCATCTAAAATACGGACCATTAAACTATAAAAAGCTTTAGGCACTTCCGAAAAGAAAGCATCCACAATATCGCATTCCTCGACGCAAGAAGCGCCACGCGCCTGGGCGTTTAACTGAGCTTTCTTTTCGACAACTTCCCGGGCAATGTCCCGATGAAACAGCGGGATCTTGTTAATCATCGCATTAAACTTTGACTGTGTTGCCGCATCCCACGGCATTTTTGTAAATGTTGTCGTCATGACGTTTCCTTTATTGTCCTACCCCGATACCTGAAACGGCCGGAGTGCGTGAATTGGCTTCCCATTTTGCGATGTTCGCCATAAAATCCTTAACGCACAATTTGACTTTGTCGTCGTAATTGCTCGAAAAGATCCGGTGAATACGTTCCGGCTTGGAATAATATTCACGCATGCACCAGGCGCCCAAACGGCCGACTTCCTCGACGGTCAAAAAGTCGGTTGGGATAACCGGATGTTGAAAGTCCCACGTTTTTAAATCAATTTTTTCCGGGTCAAACCATCCCTTTTTAATTCCATAGCGCCAGTCCGGAGAATTGGGAACCGGCGTCAAATAATCAAGCGCAAAAATATCCGCGTCGATCTCATCGGCCACACGCAAACGTTCCTTAATCTTAGCCTCTGTGTCTTCCTTAAGCCCAACAAGAACCGTCCCGACGGAGCCGATATCATTTTGACGCAAGATATCAACCGTCTTTTTAATCTGGGCAATTGTGACCCCTTTGCCGCTTTTATGCAGGCTCAAATCATCCTCGACCTCAACCCCTGTCAAAGCCAAAAAAAGCCCCGCTTTTTTCATCAAGGGCAAAATATCCTGTTGAAGTATCCATTGGTCGGCACGGCCTAAACACACCCAATCGATTTTATTTCCACGACGAAGTTTTTCCTCGCAAAACTCAACCATCGCCTGTGTGTCGGTGTTAAACGCATCATCCTGAAAAACGACCGTCGTAATTCCGTATGTTTTTTCTAAAAGATCCAACTCATCAACGATGCGTTTACCCTTTAATCCGCGCCACGACGTAAAATCCTTCGTCGCTGTGCGGGGATCATACAAAGCCCATTCGTAACAAAAATGGCATTTGCCCGGACAGCCTCGGGAAGTCATAAGCTCAGCAAACGGTTTCCAATAGGTGTGCCCAACATACTTGTCCATCGGGAAAAGATCATACGCCGGCATCGGTAAAGTATTAAGGTCCGGAATAAGGTCGCGATGCGGCCCGACGACAATCGTGCCATCGGCAGCGCGCGAGACAAGCCCGGGGATTTCGCGTTCATTTTTCTTTTTGTCCTTATAATTGTTGAGTAAATCTTCCAGCGTCAGCTCCGCTTCGCCGATCATGATGTAATCAATCCACGGATTTAAACGCATTTGACGATCAAAATCGCCAGAGTACCACAGCCCGCCGGCTGCCGTTTTGATCGACGGGTCATATTTTTTGATCATCTGCAAAGCATCGTTAAAAAATCCGATAACCGCCGCCCCGCATGTCGAGTGCAAAAGCTCGCCGACAAAAACCAAGCCGGGCTTGATTTTGGCCACTTCCTTGATCATATCCTCCCATGTCATATCCAGCGCCCGACAGTCTAAAGCCACAACGTCCGCAATTTTCTTCTCCCGCAAATACGCGGCGAGTTGCGCGTGCATCTGATTCGCCGCTTTGTGGTTTCCGTGGCTGTCCCACGCTTTTAAGGGTGGCGTCAAAAATAAAACTTTCATGAATTTTTCTCCTTTGAGATGATGTTTATCGATATTTAAATTTTTTTAACAGCGTTATAGTTTTTGTCATTAAAAATACGCAGACTGCCCCAAAACTTTGTAGTCAAAACCATGACGAGACAAGCGGCCGCCCACCGGGAGTCTCGTCGATACAAATGTGTTTGCTCTGGGTGTATTCTAAAAGTCCTTCAAGCCCAAGCTCACGGCCAAACCCGCTTTGTTTGTAACCTCCAAACGACGCCGCATCATAAAAGCCGCCGTAAGTGTTGATCCAAACTGTTCCGCATTGCAATTTTTTTGCGACACGCTCTGCCTTAACTAAATCTTTTGTCCACACCGACGCGGCCAAACCATATGGCGAGTCATTGGCCAAGCGCAGGGCCTCTTCTTCGTCGCTAAATTTGCTAACCACGAGAACCGGTCCAAAAATTTCTTCACGGGCAACCGCCATCTGATTGTTGACATTGCCCAAAATCGTTGGCTCCAAATAAAAACCACTTTTCAACTCGTCCGATGTGGGAATCTTGCCGCCACAGAGAATCGTCGCCCCTTCTTTTATTCCATTTTCGATAGCTGCTAAAACTTTATCGCGATGAGCCAAGCTGATTAACGGGCCAAAGTCTGTCTCGTAACTCTGCGCCGGGCCTATCTTTAAATTTTTTGTTTTTTCTATGAGGAGTTCCAAGAACGCATCCACAATTTTGTCATCCAAAAGCAGCCGGGAGCCTGCAGTACACATTTGTCCCTGATTCATAAAAATCGCGGACATCGCCCCACCAACCGCAGCTTCCAAATCACAATCGTTAAAAACGATCGTCGGTGACTTGCCGCCTAACTCGAGCGAAACTTTTTTGGTGCTTTGGCTGCAAAGCTGCATGACATGCTTTCCTGTTTCTGTCCCGCCGGTAAAACTGATCATGTCCACATTTTTGTTCACAATGAGCTCCTCTGCGGCGGCATGATTGCTAGTCGATACAATATTCAAAACGCCTTTAGGTAAACCAGCCTGCATAACAATTTCGGCTAACTTTAGAATTGAAACGCTCGCCAAAGATGAAGGCTTTAGGACAACCGTGTTGCCGGCTAAAAGCGCTGGCGCGATTTTCCAGGCGGTCATGATCAGCGGATAATTCCACGGAATAATGCAACCGACGACACCTAAAGGTTCGCGTACGGTCAGACTTTTGACCGGCGCACTGACCGGATTATCGTGGCCAGCTAGAAGTGCGTCTGCCCCAGAAAAATATTCAAACGTTTCGGCGCAGGTCGGGACATCAATAAACGTCGTTTGTTTCAACGTCTTACCAGTTGAAAGCATTTCAAGCTCGGCCAAAATTTTGGCATTTTCACGAATGAGCTCTGCGATACGAGCTAAATATTTTCCGCGGTCCTTAGGGTTTAATCCCGCCCACTGCCCGTCATCGAAAGCGCTCCGCGCAGATGCGACGGCATCTTTGATGTCATCAATACTCCCATCCGCAACTTTAGCAAACACTTCCCCCGTCGAAGGGTTAATGCAGTCAAAGAACTTTCCATCACGGTTACTCACAAATTGACCGTTTAAATAAAACTGATACTCTTTTTTTTCTATATTTGTATTTATCATTTTTTTACCAACCACTAACCCCTCTCAACCGGCACCTGAGCCCAGAGTTCAAAAATACGACTGCATGGCGCGTACCATTTTGAAATTTTTGCAAAGTCGCCGCGCAAATGCATTTTTTTCTGTGTCGTGGCAACAAACGGATCTAGCGTGCGATTAAAAACCGCGCGCCAAACACTCTCGGAAGCTGAAATCAAAAACTCGGCTTCTTGATCCTGATCAACGTCAATGATACTGCCATCCTCAAAATGAAAACAATACAGTTCCCCGGTTTCATTGAGCTTAACGGCCAGTGTCATTGTCATATGGGCTTTAGAACCTAAATCTTTCATATGCACGTCACTGTTGACCAAACGGACAATTTCATTAATCTGTTCGGCGGAAAACAATTTAAAGGCTTTAGGTGCGGCCGTCGGTGTCGTCGCAAGCGCTTTAGGATCCAGCTCTTGTTGCGAAAAAGACGCTTGCGCATTTTTAATCTTAGCCGGTGTTTTTGGAGACGATCCGTTTTGATACAAGCGGCTGATCGCGTCAATCTTAACCGCATCTTCCAAACACTGGATAAGCAAAAAGCAATCAAAAAGATCTTTGCCCATGGCCACAACACCGTGATTTTTAAGCACGACAATGCTGTTTGCTTTAAGCGCCTGAATAACCGGACCAACGTCGGAAACCGCCGGCGTAAATTGCGGCACGGCCAAAACTTCGCCTAAATAAAACTTTGACTCAAAAATACGCGGCGACAAAATATCATTTTCTAAAAAATACGCATTCGTGTACGTCGTATGCGTGTGCAAAATTGCGCTGACGTCGGGAAATTCCTTATAAATCGCGGTATGCAAAAGCCGTTCGCTCGACGCTTGGCCTTGCCCAATCACATTGCCTTCCAGATCAAGCGCGACAATATCCTTTTCCTGCAAAAGGCCCAAGCACGTCTTTGTCGCGGTTATCAAAAGGTTTTTTTCATCAATGCGGGTACTAATATTCCCGTTTAAGCCATGGACCAAATCCTTTTCCCAGAGCAAACGGCCGATCGCCTCGATATCGCGCTTCAAACCTGCGATGATTTCATTGTTCATCATTATTCCCCTTATTGTCTGACTTCGTATTTAGTTTTTCGGCTCAATTGTTTGGCGCCTCTATGGCGCAATTCGCCTAAAAACTAAATACAAAGTCAGTCAGAATCTTCCTTAAAAGTATCCCCACTCAAATATTTTGCATCGACCCACTCGATCAATGGAACAAACGCTTTGACTTTGCCGCTAACGATATTTTGTCCGTTAAATTTCTGTAAATCGCCTGGCTTACCCAAAGGCTTAGATTTTTCACCAGACGGAAAAGCAAAAACAGCAACCTGATGTTTTTTGGCCAGCACCGCCAAAATCAGCGATCCGATCGGACAGACAGCGCCATTTTTATCACTCGCCTGACTGGCCAACCAAACCTGCGAAACAAGGCCTTTTGAAAACAGATAACCCGCCATATTGTCCGCCACAACCGTCGCAGTTAGGTCAATCTTTTGTAATTGCGCACACGCATTCTTGCTCGCTTTCAGGCTGGGCCGGCCTTCTAAAACAACAACGTTCTTAACGTTTTTCTTTAAACGGTCAAAAAAATCCGCTCGAAAAACGCCGTGAATAAGGACAACTTCATTAAGTTCAGTGGACATTAAGCGTAATCTCTTTTTTGACATATTCATGGCCGACAACATCAAAGCCTGGGTACAGACCTTTAACTTTTCCGGTAAAAACTTTTTTTCCGTTAAACTCCAAAAGCTCTTTCTCGTCGCGAATTTCAACCGGAATATCAGCCCCTGACGCGATTTTTTTTGATGGCTGAGTTAAAACATACATCGGGATCTTAAATTCCTTAGCCAAGACGGCAATCTGATACGTCCCTATCTTATTAGCAAAATCCCCATTGGCGCAATTGCGATCCGACCCGACGATAACCTTGTTGACCATTTTATCGGCCATCAAAGTCGCAATCGCATTATCTGCAACAAGCGTGACATCCACGAGAGCTTGTTTTAATTCCCAATACGTCAATTTGGTCCCCTGAAAATACGGACGCGTTTCGGTGCAATAATACTGCACATCTTTTTTTTGCTCACGACAAAGGCTAGCGGCCATCGCCAGCTCACCGCTGACATTGCAATGCGTAAGCACACTGTCCCCGTCTTTGATATTCGCGGCAATTTTTTGGACACGTTCCAACCGACGAAACCGGATTCCCTGCAAGTAGCCGTTCACATTTTTCTCGACGACCGCACGAACATCTTGCCCGGCATCCAAAGCGGTTTGTGCCCAATGTACGACAACACCCGTGACTTCGGCAAACGGGAAAGTTGGACGGCTGTTATTAAGCGCGTGCGCCGTATTCCCGATTTTTTCGACTAACTCTTCACCGTTTAATTGTGGACAACGCTTAAGTTCTAAAAGAAAAGTACTTAAAACAACCAAAAACTGTCCAAAAGCGCGCGTCTTCATTTGACGAATGACCCTGACAGCCTCGTCGGTGTTTTTGACTTTCACGTATTTTAACTGCTTAGGCACAAGCGTTTCATCAAGGACAAAAAGCGCGTCCCCTTTAAAATGCGCCGGCCAAAAAAGTGGAGATTCTTTTTTCATAATCTATTACAAATTATTTCGTTATCACTTTATATACATTGCCGAATGGGGAGTCCTTTTAAGGCTAATTGCGCCATAGAGGCGCCAAACAATTGAGCCTAAAAGGACTTCCCGTTCGGCAAAACTTCATATCAAGTCTGTTTAAACTGCTGCTTTCGCCGCTTCGCGTTGTTTGATTAAATTAAACGCGACATTGATCATCGCGCCTTCCGCCATATAATAGTCGGTATTTAAAAATCCCATTTCACCGGTAATAACATTGTCGCTAACCGCCAAAATAACAGCCGCCGGAATTTTGTAAAGCTGGCAAATCGTCAAAAAGACACTGCTGACCATATCCACCGCAATGGCGCCCTGCGCTGTTGCTTTGCCGACATTTTCACGCGTTTCGCGCAAAATCGCATCGGTTGACCAACATTTTCCGACGTGAACCGTACTGCCGGCCTTGCGGGCAATGGCAACCAATTCGTCAGATAACTTTTTGTCCGAAACGGTTTTAAAATCTTTGTCCACATAATACGGAGTTACCCCCTCACCGCTAAAAGTGCTGTCAACGACAACCAAATCTCCAACTTTGATATCTTCGCGCAACGCGCCACAGCTTCCCAATCGGATCATGACCTTAGCCTCTGCGTTACAAAGGATCTCGGTCGTAATCCCGGTATCAGCGGCAAAACGGCCGCCATTGATCGCGGTCACCTTAGTCCCATTAAAATTTCCGGTAAACATGTTGTATTCCATAAAAGAAAAATTCTTGACCGGATTTTCGAGCTTTTTAATAATAGCGTCGAGACGTTCCTTAGGACCGGGCACCAAAGCATAATCGCCCAAATCCTGCGGCCGCAACTGCACCATCCCCATCAAATCTTTTCCAGTCATGTGAATTTCTTTGCGCATATTTTGCATTACGTATCCTTTCTCTTAACTTATTACACAAATATAATCTTATTCGTTAAAACTTTACGAGCTTTCAGGATTGTCGATTGATAAAATCCTTTTTAAGGCGAATAGCGCCATAGAGGCGCCAAACAATTGAACCGTAAAAGGATTTTATCGATCGATTACAGTTTGTATCTCGTGTTTCAACATTTCCTTGTCGATCTTTCCCGTGCGATTCTTTGGCAAACTCGGACGGATTTCGATTGTCTGCGGAACTTTGAAATTGGCCAAATGTTCCCGGGCAAAATATCGCAGATCTTCTGCCGACACCGATGAATTTTCCTTAAGAACAACAAAAGCTTTAACCGCCTCCCCACGCATATCATCAAGAACGCCAATCACCGCCACGTCCAAAACCGCATCGTGTTTATAAAAAACAGACTCCACTTCCGGCGCATAAACAATTTGGCCGGCGACCTTAATCATTTCTTTCTTTCGTCCGACGATATAAAGATATCCTTCTTTATCCTTGCGGCCCAAATCCCCGGTGTAAAGCCAGCCGTTGCGCTTGACCTGTAATGTGCTTTGTGGATCTTTATAGTATTCTTTCATCACGATCCAGCCGCGGATCACAATTTCGCCAATTTCACCGACAGCAACTTCGTTGTCATTCTCATCGAGAATTTTGATTTCCGACAAAGGCGATGGCTTACCGACGCTGGCAATATTGCGGCTGCCCAAAGGCGTCACCGTATTAGGCGGACAGGTTTCGGTCATTCCCCAGCCGTTAAGAAGCTGCGCGTTGGGACAAAATTTATGGAACCGCTCCATAATCTCCGGCGAACTTGGCGCGCCAAAAACGACGACCCAACGCAGCGAAGACAAATCAAACTTTTCGATATGTTTAAGAAATAAAAGAGCGGTGTACATCGCCGGGACAATATGAAAACACGTGACCTTATGCTCGTTGACAAGCCTCAAAAATTCATATGGGTTAAACCGATCCATGATGACCAGCGTAATCCCAAAAACCAAACAATTTTGAATATAAATAAACCCGCCGATATGGCTAAAGGGAATCGCGGCAAGTTTAATGTCCCGGTCGCTTAAATCGACAAAATATTTCATCGCTTCAGGGGAACCTTTAAGATGCTGATAGGTCAACAATATCCCTTTGGGATTTCCCGTCGTGCCCGAGGTATACATGATCAGCGCCGGATCCTGGTCGAAAATCTCGACATTCAGAGGTTTGTCCGTTGATTGGTCCAGCAAATCGACAAACGGATTGTTTTGGCCTTCGGCGCGGTTGAGAGTAACGACTGTGGTCAGACTTGCAACCGCATATTGAATTTGTTCCAAATCAAGATCCGGGCGGGCGCAAACGATAAAAATCTTCACTTCGGCGTGACTTAAACAGGAAACGATTTCTTCAGTTTTGAGCATAAAGTCAAGCGGCACAACAACACCGCCACAGAGAAAACCGGCCAAATACGAATAGACAAATTCAGGGCAATTCGGCAGACAAACGCCTAACCGATCGCCTTTCTTAAGCCCAAGGTTTTGCAAAGCATTGGCTAAACGAAAAACTTTGGCCGGCAAATCGCCAAAGCTTACCGTTTGATCATGAAAAATAAGGGCCGGCTTTTTTGCGTAGCTCTTGGCTTGTCCTTGAAGAAGTGAATAAATATGCATACTTTATATATTATTTAAGGAAGACACCAACATACTAAAATTTTAGTACTTCGATTTTATTAGGGAATTGATGGTTGTCAAGAAATTATTAGGGGGATCTTAGCATTCTAGGTGCTCGTGTCCAAAATACCTAACAGCCGGGTCAAGGACTTGACTTCCGCTTCCACAAGGTCTAGATCATGCTCAAGGATAACTGACAAGTGCTTGGCTAAATCAGCCTTTTGCTTACTATAAAGCTTAGCCAGATCTCGCTTGATGCGTTTTAAAAAAATAATCCGGCCGCGCAATTTTTTATGGGCAAGTTTTTTGTCAACGTACGGCAAAAAATATAAAGATAAGTCGATGTTAAAAAACGGCCGTTCAATGGAAACAAAGCTTTCGCTGATCAGATGGTCAAAGATCTTTCGGCCCTTGGGGGTGATGCTATAAACAAATTTTTCCGGGAACTTCCCCTCTCTGCCCACGTCCTTATGGATAAGCCCGAGCTGTTCCATTTTTTTTAAAGGATAATAAATCGACTTGACCTTCAAGCCCACAAAAGGAAAAAGTTCCTCGTCGATCTTGCGTTTGATTTCATAACCATGCTTAGGACCGTCGACTAAAAGCCCTAAAAAAAGCATTTCATGCTCGATCATTTCAATACCTTATTTGATCACGTGGAATTCTTTGCCTAAATGCGAAAAGAGAATATCAGCGACTTTAATTTTTGCAGAAGTACTCAGCGATGAAACTTCAACGCCCGTTGCCGCATTTTCTAAAGGAGTAAAAAAGACCCCTACCTCCGTCGTATTGACACTTCCGGGGACCCCCATCAGAACAATGATCCTGCGTCTGCGATCCTGCAAAAAGACTTCAAAGTTTTTGACCTTGATGGTTTGTTCATCTGCAGGGTTAACCGGCTGATTCATTTTTTCGGCATTGATCTTTTCATCAAGAACGTGTTGTGTCTCTACATTGGCGTATCGGACGACCGAATCAAAACACGTCTCCCACGGGCAAGAAAAAGACGCTTTCAAAGATTCAATGCGGGCCTCTTCCAGCGCCTGCGTTGAGGAACCCCAAAGTATTTTTGCCTCTTCTTTAAGTATGCCGCAACCGCCAAAACTCAAAATTGCGACGGCAAAATAAATCCATCTAATTTTTTTCATAAAATCCCTCATTTGCCGGCAAGCCAATGCTCGTTATGTTCGGTCATACGTTTTAATAACGGGACCAAATAATCTTCTTCCAATCGAAACCGATTCGATAAAAGCTGCCTATATTCGCGCAAATCCCTGGCAAAATTGCGTCCCTGCTCCAGCGGATTTGCCGTCCCGTATTTTTCAAAAAAGCTGAATGTCTGGACTTTAAGACCCTTGGTATCCAGCGTCAAAAATTCGATGATCTTAAGCGCCGGACGATTTTCCTGATAAAAGCTACTGAGCTTGGCATAAAACTGTTCGTCCTGACGCTTTAAATAGCTATAAATCATTTCACGACACTCACCTGTTTTTTGGCGCGCAGACCGATAATCATGGCGAAAAGACGCTAATTGTAAAAGCGAATAATTAACCACATCGCGGCGCTGGCGAAATACTTCAACCAAATTTTCATTCATAAGACAACCTCTTTGGCGACAAATCAATCGTAGGCGTAAACGGCATTTAGAATATCGTGACGACTGACAATGCCAACGATCTTGCGTTTTTCGACCACAGGAAAAACATGAATTTTTTTGCGGACAACCAAATTCACAATTTCGTCAAGACTTGTTGTCGTTTTAACAGCAATGACGTTTTTTGTCATCACTTCGCCTACCGTCATATCACGAAACATCGCCAGACGCTTGTGAAATTCTTCATCGGTTTTTTTGATAAAGGCCTTGTTGATCATCATAAAAAGGTCTGTCATGGAAATAATCCCAACAAGACCTACCTTCTTGCTGACAACGGGAAAGGCTGAAACTCGTTTTCGTAACATCAAATGGGCAACTTGGCGAATGAGCATATCCTCGTAAACGACCACAACCTCATCGGACATAATGTCGCCTACAAAAATCATACGTTGCCTGACCCTTTATCGCTTTCCACTTAAAATTTAAGACGAAACCGTATACTTGAACTCTTCACAAATTTTTTCAAAACTCAAAGCCTGCGCGCGCGCCTGGGCAAGTTTAAAGATCAAAATCTTTTCTTTATCTTGCAAATGCTGATTAACGGCCTTAAGCTGCTCAATCTGTTTTTGCAAATCCTCGTCTTGCGAGACGCTCTCTAATGGCTGTGTGGATTTCAACTCGTCGATCTCTTTTTGAACAGCAGCTGTTTCTTGACGGCTCAGCAAAAGATCTTCCGCAAACTTCTTTATCCGGTCATCTTTCTCTATAATCTGTACATTGAGCAGTTCGATTTCACTATTGAACTTGACTAATGCGGCATTGGCTTGAACAATCTTTTCTTCGTTTTCTAAACGAACTTGTTTAAGCTCTTGCTGGACGCTGACAAGTTTTGCATCAGCTTCTTTGCCAGAAGCCAACGCAGCTTCTATTTCCTTGACCTTACTTGCATAACCTTCCATTTGAATCTTGAGCTTTTGATTTTCATCGGTCAAATTATTGAAATCTTCTGTTTTGACAGTCGCATTTTGAGAAATCATGTTTTGCAGACTTTCCCGCTCGGCCGCTAAACTAGTAATCACTTCAATGGCCCCGCTAGCTTGGCTGTCAGCTTTTTGCGACAAAAAGGCTAAATCTTTTTCCAATTGTTCTAAACGGGATTGCCCTTGTTCTGTTTCTTTCAAAGCCTCTTCCAAAGCCTTCACATTTTCCTCGGCCCAATTCAATTTTCCTTTCATCTCCTCAAGCTGGACGGCCAACGTATTGGCTTGTCCCCGCAACTTTTCGGTCTCGGTATTAGCCAACTTTAAATCGTTTTGAGCTTTTTGAAAATCGCTTGCTGGCGCAACTTTTGCACTGTCGGGCAAAATAAAACAGCCCCTAAAAAGCAAAGAAACCCCGACGACAAAAGTGAAAACAATAAAAAGACAAAAAATAAGAATTGCAGGCGACATATTAATCTGATTAGTAATGGCTGTTGGTTTTTAAATATCCGACATAATCTTTGACCGCTTGTTCAAGTGTCAAAAAAGGCTGGTCATAACCTGTATTACGTAATTTTGTCATGTCCGCCTGTGTGAAATACTGATAGCGGGCTTTCAAATGCTCGGGCATATCGATGTATTCAATATTGGGCTTTTTGCCCACGGCATTAAAAAGCGCACCAGCCAGATCATTCCACGTTTGCGCATGGCCAGTCCCCAGATTAAAAATTCCGTTAATCTGCGGGTTTTCCAAAAAATAAATGACGACATCGACCGCATCCTTAACATAAATAAAATCCCGCTTCTGCTCGCCGTCTTTATAATCCGGGTGATACGACTTAAACAAACCGACTTTTCCGGTTGTCATCATTTTTATGTAAGACTTGGCAACGACGCTGCGCATTTCACCCTTATGATATTCATTGGGCCCAAAAACATTGAAAAATTTTAAGCCAACCATTTTATCCGCGAGCTTTTGGTCCAATACCCAAAGGTCAAATTTTTGCTTCGATTCCCCGTATAAATTTAACGGCTTTAACCGCCGCATCGTCGCCTCATCATCACGGTAACCTTGCTCACCGTCGCCATAAGTTGCCGCAGAACTCGCATAAATAAAACGCACGCCTTTTTTCAGGCACCACTCTGCTAAATGCTTGGTATATAAAAAATTATTCGTTTCGTAAAAATCTGCATCCGTTCCCGTCGTGTCGCTGCAGGCGCCCATATGAACAATGCTCTCAACCTTCGGATCAACCTTGTCCTCCAAAATCGCTTTTAAAAAATCCGCCTTGTCCCAATATTGCGCGTAGTGTTTTTTCTTAAGATTCGCCGCCTTAGAATCATTATTCTCAAGATGATCCACAACAGCAATATCCTGCCAGCCAAAAGTATTAAGCTTGGCAATAATACAGCTTCCGATAAATCCTGCCCCGCCAGTTACAACAATCACAATAAACCCCTTAAAATTTTGTGGTGGCGCTTTCTAATAAACAACGACCAATTTGAGTCCCAATATCATATCCCAGTGTTTCAAAGTTGTCTGTTGGGCTTTCCAACATCTTGATCTGGGAAAATTTAGCTAGAATTTCTTCATTTTCAACGCCCAAAACCGACTCTTCAACCTTGAGCGTCAACTTTTTTGTTTTTTTACGCCAGGGCATGTGAAAAGGTGTTTTTTGCTCCATCTGCACAATACGCCCCTTGATCACAAAATCAGCACTTTGCGCATCTTGCTCGACGAGAATTCTAAAAGGCTCGCCTGAGGCGAGCGTATCGGCGATCCCTTTAACAATCATAAGCGCCACATGATCAAGTTGATCGCTAGCTTCAATATTTTTTCCGGCGCTAAACGGCACAACCAAAACCTTGCCGCCTTTTGCTAATTTTTCCTTCTGAAAGACCCTCTCTTGCGTCAACGGCAAAACTTTTAATGTGTTAACGACTTTTGGCTTCAGATGAACACTGCACCCAGCAAAAAACGAAAAACTCAACAATAAAATCGGAAATATTATCTTTTTCATGAAAAATTCTAACACAGCGGCCCTATTCCCTCAAGGAATAAAGCGCTGATAACGATCTGTTAAACACGCAAGGCTTGAGGACAACGCATCGGTAAGGTTTTCTTTTTGCATACGCCATTCCCAATTTCCGAGAACAGTCCCGGGAATATTCATACGGCTTTTTTCATCAAGATCAAGAACATCCTGCATTGGAAGAATTGACAAAACAGCTTGGGAACTTTGCGCAAGCGCCATAAAGTCGCGACTGACATTCTCAGCCGAAATTTCCTTCTTAAAATAAACCTGCAAAAATTGCTTCTCTTGCTGTGAGGCATCATGACAAAACCAACCCTTGGTCGTATTATTATCATGCGTTCCAGTGTAAACAATACACTCTGATGTAAAATTATCCGGCAAATACGGATGTTTAAGGTCCCCGTTAAAAGCAAACTGCAAAATTTTCATGCCCGGAAGATGAAACTTTTCCATCGCATCACTGACATCAGGAGTGATAACGCCTAAATCCTCGGCGATAATCGGCAAATCCGGATAACAGGTATGCAAAACCCGAAGAAAATCCTCACCCGGCCCCTTGGCCCAATGGCCGTTAATGGCTGTTTTATCTGCGGCGGGAATTTCCCAATATTCCATCAACCCGCGAAAATGATCAATGCGAACGACATCAAACAACTGCAAATTATGGGCAACCCGCTTGCTCCACCACTGATAATCGCTATCTTTAAGTTTTTGCCAATCATAAACCGGATTGCCCCAGCGCTGGCCGGTCTTGCTAAAATAATCTGGCGGAACTCCAGCAACAAAAATTGGTTTTAACTTTGCGTCGAGTTTAAAAATTTCACGATTGCCCCAAACGTCCGCGCTGTCTTCATTGACATAAATCGGGATGTCCCCGATGATCCCAACTTTTTGTTTGCCGCAATACGCACGCAACAGGCCCCACTGCTTAAAGGCAATCCATTGAAAAAATTTGATCTTTTTGATGTCGTCGGGAAATTTAGCCGCAAATTCCTTAAGGATATCCCCCCGGCGGTCACGCAAATCTTCTGGCCAATCACTCCAGAGCGTGCCATTAAAACGTTTCTTTAAAACCACAAACTGCGCATATGCTTCCAGCCAAAAGCTGTTGTTTTCACAAAACGCCGCAAAGTCCCCTTCTTCAAGGGTTGTATTTTTGAATCGTCCAAAAGCCTGCTCAAGCAGAGCACTCTTTTTTTCAATGACATTTAAATAATCAACCCGCTGCGGATTGAGCACTAAATCAAGGACCCTTAATTCATCTTTTTTAAGCAAGCCGTCCTTGACCAAAAGCTCAGGGCTAATAAATAAAGTATTAAGCGCAAAAGCAGAAGGACTGCTGTAAGGACAATTCCCATAAACCGCGTCCGTCGGATTAAGCGGTAAAATCTGCCAGTATTTCTGTTTGGCGTTATGCAAAAAATCGACAAAATCATACGCAGCCGGACCAAAGTCCCCGATCCCGCCGAAGGACGGCAAAGAAGAAATATGTAACAAAATCCCACTGGAGCGTGTCAGCATCGATGTCCTTTAAAAATAATGATTGCTTAATTCACAGCGACTTTTAAGTAGCGTCCCAAATTTTCAAAGCCAGCGACCCAATCTTCGGCAGCCGTGTTTCCGTTCTTGATCTTTTCTTGCATGGCAGGATAAATCGTTTTTGTCATTGAAAAATAGAGATTCTGCGGTTTCCACAAATCAAGATTAAGCGAAAGCATCCGCAAAATCCGAAGCACCGTGGCAATCGTGCGCCCCAAATCAATGTCATGTGGATTAGCATAAAACTGCGTCATAAGCTTCTCAATTCTTTTGCTGGCAACAAACCCTAGATTTTCCTTGTCACGGGTAAATGTCCAGCGCCGTATCTCCTGCGCAATGCGTTCAAGCTTGTCCAAATCCAGAAAATCGTTCTCAAGGATCGTCGTCATATCCCGCGTTAACACAAACTCGACGGTCATCGCAAGCGCTTTAGGAAGCGGAATTTTAACATCCGGACGGATGCGCATCAGCGGATAATAGTGTTCATAAATTTCACGGAAATTTGCGGCAATCACATCCATCGTCGACTCAAAAATCTGATTGAGCACTTTGCCCTGCTCATTGCGAAAAAGATCCCAGAGCGAATAATTGTGCTGACCAAAATATTTATTCATCAGCCCAATGACCTCCGGGATATCGCTGCGCGAAAAATATTCGTGCAAAGAGGAGTGCATTTTTTTAAATGCTTCATCGTTTTCATGAAAACGCACACCGCCGTTTAAATTATAATCGCCAAAATAAAGCACCGAAAAATCCACCTCAACTTCTTCCCAGGTAATCAACGAACGAATCTGTACACGACCAATCAAAAGCCGTTGTTTGCCGACCTCATACTCATGCGAAACCACAGTGCGGATCATGTAACAATAAACATGCGCCGTCTCAGGAAATTTTTCAAATGCCGATGAGATCGCAAAATGCACCCCGACATTGAGTAAACTGATGCTCGAGGGCTTGACAAAACGCTTGTAAACTTCCGCACCATTCTTATGCTCCGAAATATTCCCGACGGCAGGTTCAAGACGTTTCAGGAAATCATCTTCAAGATCGATGCCTGAAATTTCGCGCGTCAATTGAATAACCCGCGCCGCATATCTTAGAATCTGGACGGTTTCAATGCCCGAAATCTCATCAAAAAACCATCCGCAACTGGTATACATAAACATTGCATGCCGCTGCATTTCAAGCAATTTAAGCGCTTTGATTTTTTGCTCTTTGGATAAAACGGTTTGAAAATGTTTCGTAAAAAATTTTTCAACCGAAAGCACCGAGCGATCAAGCACCACATCAATATACGCATCGCGCGCACCCCAAGGGTCCTGACAGAATTCGCTCATCTGACTTTCAAAAATCGGGGCCGCCATGTCACGCAGCCAATCTAAGGCCTCCCGAAGCGGTTGACGCCATGCCTGTTTCCAATCATTACTTGCAATCCGACAACCGCAATCACTTCGCCAACGCTCGACGCCATGCGCGCAACTCCATGAAGAACGTTCATGAATTTCAACTTCATAGGCCGGAGGATACAGACTCAAATACTCTGCATAAATTGTTTGCGAAGCTAAATTTTTAGACTCGAGAAGATACAAACAGTACGACAAAGCCATATTCCCAAAACGATGGTGGTGGCCAAACGTTTCCCCGTCGGTTGCGGCATGCACAAGACGCGGCTGATCAATATGGTTAGGAAAAGAACTAACGATGCGATTTGCAAAATTTTCGCCGTTGCTTAAAAGTCCGCCAAAAGCGATATCGTGCGAAATCGGTCCATCATAGAAAAAGATGGCGATTGTTTTTCCAGAAGGCAAAACACATAAATAAGGAACTTGAGGATCAATTGCCCCGTCTTTTATCGGCGTCCAATTTTTGTCCCCAATTTTACGGATTCTTTTCGCCTGTCGAGGTGCAAGAATCGTAAATTTAATGTCCATTTTGGCTAACATTTCCAATGACGCAATATCAACCGCCGTTTCAGGAAGCCACATCCCCTCTGGCTTGCGATGAAAACGCGACACAAAATCCGCAATGCCCCAGACAACCTGTGTCCGACGATCGCGCTCATTGCACAAAGGCAAAATCATATGGTTATACGCCTGTGCAATCGCAGATCCATGGCCCGAAAAATATCCCAAACTCAACTTGTCGGCTTCAATAATAGCGTCGTGGATTTCTGGAGCAAATCTCTGCAGCCAGACTAAAAGTGTCGGGCCAAAGTTAAAACTCATTTTGGAATAATTGTTAACGATATTGCGGATGTTGCCTTTATCGTCGAGGATACGTGACGCGCAATTAGGCCCATAGCACTCAGATGTGATCCGCTCATTCCAGTTGCGGTACGGATGAGCAGAATCCTGAATTTCTATTTCCTCAAGCCACGGATTTTCGCGCGGCGGCTGATAAAAATGACCGTGCAGACAAACAAATTTTTTGATTTTATCCGCCATGACTTAGAAAGAAAAAAAATACAATCTTAAACCCTATATAACCCGCTTTAAAAACGTGACGCCAAGAGGGGGAATCGTCAAAGAAAGCGAACAATTGCGTCCATCCCATGGAATATTTTCCGTATGAACTCCGCTACCGTTACCGATGTTGGCCCCGCCATAAAATTGCGAATCGCTATTAAAAATTTCTTTCCAATATCCATCTGCCGGAGCACCGACGCGGTACTGATAGCGTGTAACGGGCGTAAAATTGCAAACAATGAGAATCGTGTCGTCAAAAAATGCGGATTTACGCAAAAAAGCCAAAATGCTATTTTGCCAATCGCCATGATTAATCCACTCAAACCCATAATGCTCAAAATCAAACCGATGCAGCGCTGGCTCGCGGCGCATCAAGGCATTAAGATCGCGAACAAGACTCTGTATCCCGCCGTGCTGCGAATATTGCATCACATTCCAGTCAAGGCTGTTTTCATGCTGCCATTCGCCCCATTGACCAAATTCATTGCCCATAAAAAGCAATTTTTTGCCCGGGTGGCCAAACATATACGCATACAAAAGCCGCAAATTCGCCCACTTTTGCCAATCATCGCAAGGCATTTTGCCAAAAATCGAACCCTTGCCATGGACAACTTCATCATGCGATAAAGACAAGACAAAATTTTCGGTAAACGCATAAAGCATGCTAAAGGTCAATTCCCCGTGATGATATTTTCGAAAAATCGGCTCTTTTTTGAAATACTCCAGTGTGTCATGCATCCAGCCCATGTTCCACTTCATCCCAAAGCCCAAACCGCCGTGGTTCGTCGGACGCGAAACCCCGCCCCAGGCGGTCGACTCTTCAGCCACCATCTGGACATCGGGAAACTTTTGATAAATCACCTCATTCATCTGCTTAATAAAACTGATCGCCTCAAGATTATCACGCCCGCCGTAAATATTAGGAATCCACTCGCCTTCTTTGCGCGAATAATCCAAATATAACATTGACGCGACTGCATCTACGCGCAAACCGTCAACATGATACTTTTCAAACCAAAACAAAGCACTTGAAATCAAAAATTCTTTGACCTCATTGCGGCCAAAATTGTAAATATAACTTTTCCAATCGGGATGAAAACCTTTTTGCGGGTCGCTATGCTCATAGAGATGCGTTCCATCAAAATACGCCAATCCATGTCCGTCTCCCGGGAAATGCGACGGCACCCAATCTAAAAGAACCCCAATGCCTTCTTTATGAAAACAATCAATCAAATACATCAAGTCCTGAGGGCTTCCGTAACGGCTCGTCGGCGCAAAGTACCCCAAACACTGATAACCCCAAGAGCCATAAAAGGGGTGCTCCATAATCGGCATCAGCTGCACATGGGTAAAACCCATTTTTTTCACATAATCAACAAGATAATTGGCATGTTCGCGGTAGGTTAAGGAACGATTGCCTTCCTCCGGCACGCGACGCCAGGAACCCAGATGAACTTCATAAATCGAATACGGAGCCGCTAAAGAATTTTTGTCGCGGCGATTTTGCATCCAGGCAGCGTCAGCCCACTGATAATCAATGTCCCAAACTTTCGACGCAGTTTTTGGAGCAACTTCAGCAAAAAATGCGAATGGATCAGCTTTGTCCGCTTCAAAACCGTTATAGGCAGACGCGACATGATATTTATAAATAGCGCCTTGTGGAAGCTCGGGAATAAATCCTTCCCAAATTCCGGAATTGTCCCATCGAGAAGCAAGCTTATGCGCCTGAACGTTCCAACCATTAAAATCCCCAATGACCGAAACCCACGCCGCATTCGGTGCCCAAACCGCAAAATAAACGCCGTTAACTCCCTGGCGCTGCATCTGATGCGCACCTAATTTGTCGTAAAGCCTAAAATGATTTCCTTCTTTAAAAAGGTAAATGTCCTCTTCGCCAAAACGTGATACGTCATGATAGATGTTCTGCATGGTTGCGACCTTGCGGGTGACGGTTGGATGGTCTTTGAGCTTAGGCATTTTGCTCCTTTGGTTAGTTGATTTATTATACATAAACCAAAGAACTTGCCTAAACTTTTTCGTAAAATTAATTGTGTGGAAATTAAATCGGGCTGTTAAATAATAAAAAAGTTTCCGCTGGAATTAAATTTTTCCAGTTTTGAAAAATTCTTAAACGATTCAAGAGAAAGGCCTTTTTGCGGTTTACAAAAATAATACCCCTGACCAGCATCAAGACCTAAAGTCCGCGCTGCTTCAAGGTCTTTTTGTGTTTCGATCCCTTCAGCTACGACGAGGATTTTATGCCGCTTACAAAAACCCACAACAAATTCGACGATGCTTCGTTTCAAATCATCTTTATATAAATCACGGATAATATATCCGTCAATTTTAACAAACTGCGGATGAATTTCTACCAACGACTCAAGACTTGAATAACCACGCCCCAAGTCATCAATAGCAAAAGAAAAACCCTGATCCTTATAGGGCTTGAGCTTTTCATAAAATAATTGAAAATCCAAAATTGCTGACATTTCTGTTATCTCCAAAACAATATTATGCGGATCGACTCGATATTTTTTTATCAGTTGCGAAACACGGCTAAAATCAACCGACTCAATAAAATAAGGATTACAGTTGAGAAACACTTTCCCGGAATAATTCTTTTTTGCAATCACCGAAAGCGCATTCGACCAAGCCAGAAGTTCCACTTCAGGATAAACTCCAAACTGCAAAGCCATTTTAAAAAACTGTTCGGGATTTTTTAAATTGCCCGTCGTAACCGGGCGCGTCAGCGTTTCAAACCCTAAGAGTTCAAATGGTTGCAGCTGATAAATCGGCTGATAGTACGAAACAATATCCCGATCATAAAGAATCCGATGAAGTTCGGTTACTGTTTTTTCATCCCCTGCCGAAAAACCATCCCGTCGACGAAATACAGCATCCATACGGGCAAACAACTCTTCATGATCACAAGGCTTTGCCAAAAAATCATCAGCCCCAAGATAAAGACTTCGAACCCGGTCTTCACAAACAGAATAGGCGCTTAAAATAATGACAGGAATATGTTTTAATTGTTCGTTTTCTTTAAGGCGACGGCAAACTTCAAAGCCGTCAATGTCAGGCAGGATCAGGTCAAGAACAACAATGTCACACTTAGGCGTGACTTTTCTAAAAACTTCCGCGCCAGAAAACGCGGTTTGAACATCATAGCCGCGCGTTTCCATAAGCATCTGCAAAATACGCGACTGATGTTCTTCATCATCGACAAGTAAGACTTCTTTAGGGTGGGTCATATTGTTTTGCATACGCCTTCCCTGAGAATAGAGTTAAAACATTGTCTCTAAAAGATCACACACAATCAACCATCACAAGTATAAATTTATTTGATAGAGTTGTCGATGTCCGGTAAAAACTATTTATAAAAACCAAGAAATGCTGGGGCGCCGCAACATGTTGTCGCGCATAGCATTGAGAAATTTTTCAATTGTCTAAGAAAGCGCTCACAATAATTCTAAAAAAATCGCAACAAAGCAATCTACGTAAAACTACTTAATTCGGGTTAATTTTTATGAACAAAAATGCGAAAGGTCATCCCGATCCCCTGATCCAGACAAAGGACACTGCGGCCAATTTCGGTAAACTGATGCAGAACGTCAGGAAAAAACGTGTCGCACGAAAATTCTTTTTCAATACACGTCAGATAAATCTTCTGGCAAGATGGATGCTCAAGGGCCTGTTGAAATATTTGAGCTCCGCCAATCACAAAAATTTCGCCCACATTATTTTTTTTATTTTGCAAAAAGCTTAACGCATCTTCCAAACTTTTGGCATGAAAAACACCCTCAGGCACAATCAATTGCGCTTGGCGAGAAATCACGATATTAAGCCGCCCCGACAGAGGCCGAAATGCCGACGGAATCGATTCCCACGTTTTGCGTCCCATAATAACCGCGTTTGTCTTTGCCGGCGATGTTGCTTGCGTGGTAATTTTTTTAAAATATTTTAAATCCGACGGCAAATGCCATGGCAGAAGGCCATTTTTGCCAATGCCAAATTGACTGTCAACGGCTACAATAATGCTAAATGGGATCATAAATGAGTTTATACAGCGATTGGGAATTTAATAAAGGCATCATGCTGATAATCGACAAGCTCAATGTCTTCAAACACAAAATCTAATACCTTTTTGTTAGCGAGCTTCAGACGCGGTAGCGGTTTGCAGCTGCGCTTGAGCTGCGCTTTAATGCCGTCGACGTGATTAAGATAAATATGTGCGTCTCCCAGCGTATGGACAAAAATGCCGGCGGTTAATCCACACTCGATGGCGACCATACTTTGCAAAAGCGCGTAGCTGGAAATATTAAACGGCACCCCCAGGGCTACATCCGCCGAGCGCTGATACAACTGGCAATCGAGGCGTCCATTGCAAACATAAAACTGAAAAAACGTATGGCACGGCGGCAAAGCCATGCGGTCAATGTCGGCCACGTTCCAGGCGCTGACAATATGCCGACGAGAATCAGGATTTTTTTTAATCTGCTCGATAACTTGCGTAATCTGATCAATATATTCCTTGCGGTATCCATCCTGATGCGGATCTTTGACAAACTTTTCCCACTTGCGCCACTGATAACCATAAATCGGGCCCAAATCACCGTCTTCTTTCGCCCACGCATTCCAAATCGGAGTAAATTCTTTTAAACCATCATTGATATTCGTCGATCCTTTAAGAAACCACAACAGTTCGCGGACAACGGCACTAAAAAGAATTTTTTTCGTTGTCACAATCGGAAAACTATCCCGAAGATCATATTTCGATTGCATCCCAAAGACCGACAAAGTCCCGGTTCCGGTACGATCGTCCTTTTTTTCCCCGTGGTCAAGAATGTGCTGACATAATTCCAAATATTGACGCATTGTTACACCTTTATCTGATCTGCCACATTTTATCGCGATACTCTTTGACCATTCGCTGGGTGTTAAAAAAAGCGCTGCGTTGTACGCAATGAATCATTTTATCAATCCACTGGCTTTTAGCGTTGAGATTACCGGATCTTAAAGTTTCATAATAAAGGACCATCGCCGCTTTTAACGAGTGGACCAACGCTTTGGAATCCTCGTCTAATCGCAAATCACTTTCGGTGCCGATATTCTCTCCGGAATGCTGATAACCAAAAATCCAGCCGATATCATCATCCGCCGCTTCGACGACCCAGCCGTCTAAAGTCGTCATCTGGACAACACCGTTGATGATCGCTTTCATTCCGCTTGTCCCTGAAGCCTCAAACGGCGGCAGCGGATTATTAAGCCAAACATCGACGGAATTGGTCAAAAGCTTTCCAAAAAAAGTATCATAATTTTCGAGGATCAAAACTTTGATCAGATGATTGTGGCTGTTTAAATGGTCGATGTGATCGAGAATATCGTCGATATGCGCCGCCCCGATATTATCGTTAGGATGCGCTTTCCCAGCCAAAATAATTTGGATCGGCCCTATATCATGAGCCAAATTGATGAGCGCTTGCGTGTCATGAAAAATCAAAGCCGGCCGTTTATACCCGGCAATACGCCGTGCCCAGCCTAAGGTAAAAACATCGTCGCGTAATTGCCAATGACTGACGATATCGATCAGATTCTTTTTGTTGGCCTGATGAGCCAAAAAGATATCGCGGCGGAAATTCTCGTCCTTAATCAGGTTCTTAACCTGCACTAAGTTTTCTGGTTCACGCCGCCAATCTCCGACAACACTTGAATATTTGTCGAACAATTTTGTAAAACTTTCCGATACCCATGTATGCGAATGAATGCCGTTAGTGATCGCGCCAATCTTTTCAGCGTAGCTGGGAAATTGATAGCGCATAACTTCCCCATGCTTTTGGGCAACCGCATTGGCCTTGCGGCAATTATTAAGCGCCATGATTGTAAAATTAATCTGATTTGAATCAGGCGTGGCTTTACCGAACTTCTCTGCAGCTTCGATATATTCAGGATTAAGAACTTTAGCCATATCGCTGACATTAAACCGGTCATGTCCAGCCTCGACGGGCGTATGGCAGGTAAAAACAAATTTGTTCTTAAAATCTTCCATCTGGCTTTTATCTTTGAGCGACACGTACTGCTCAAGTAAAGCGCACGCCGCATGGCCTTCGTTTAAATGATAACAATCAATGCTGTAGCCAAGCTCGCGCAAAGCTTTCATCCCGCCAATCCCCAGCAAAGAGCGCTGAAAAATTTTCCACCAGACATTATCGCTGCGATAAAGCTGGTCGGTCAACTTTTGAAAATGCGGTGGGTTTTGCGGCAAGTTCGAATCCAAAAGAATAAGCGGACACGCTGTTTTTTTGTCGTAGCTGTAAACATAATATTTCCACAGCCGCAAAGACAATGGCCCCTCTTTCGTGTCAATAACAACAATATTCTTAAGTGGGATAAGTCCGGGATAACTTAACGGGTCCCATTTTAACTCTTCAGGAACCTGTCCGTGCTTATACCAAAAGTTCTGTTTAAAATACCCTTTGTTCCATAGAATACCGATCCCGACGAAAGAAACGCCCAAATCCGCCGCACTTTTGATCGTGTCCCCTGCCAAAACGCCTAAACCGCCCCCATAAATCGGGATATCAAGCATCTTGTCGATTTGGATTTTAAAAAGGTAATCGCACATCCAATTATTCGAAAAAACATCGTGCTTGAAATATTGATTTTGCTCGCTCATCGGACGCGTCAGATTAAACGTATTATAAATACTCGGGGCCAACCCGTATTCCATCGAAAAATACGCCACTGACTTTTGCTGCGTCGAGATTAAACGCTTCTCAGCCTCTAAAACCGGATCCAGCGGAAAACCAAAATAGGCAACGCCAGTCACATCCTGATTGTACTGACTTGAATAATTCTCGATCGACAAGGTCAAATCATCAAAACTAAAACTTGAGGACTCTTTTTTAGCGTTCAAGGTTTTCCCCCTAAAGTAAAGTTTTCAAAAGTTGGCTTATTATATCAGAAAAAATTTTCGACAATACACTTTCAAATATTATTAACCCGACTTGATTAACACCAGATCAAAACGCCAATCCACGACGGGAGAAACCCCGGGACGATAAAACGGATTAAACGATTTACGAAACTTATAATGGATCTTTTCTCGATCAAGAAAATTCTTAAGCTTGTCGACATCAAAAAGTTTTTGTGGCGCACGGCAAATTTCGCGATGACTTCGTCCAAGTTTAAAATTTTTTTCGCAATACGACATATACTCGGCTTTGGCACGATCATACTCGGATGACTTACTTTTATCCGGCAGCTGGCCTATCAAGGCCCGCCCGCCTTTTTTTAGAGTGCGCATGACGTCGAGCAAAGCGCGCTCAACAAAATCATCCTCCAAAAAATTCAAAAAAACAAAATAACTCAAAGCGCAATCCAAACTTTCATCTTGAATCGGTAGCACGCCAATCTCGCCGCAAACAAAATCCTCCGACGAACATGCCTTAAGCGCGTTTGAAAGCATCGCTTGTGAAAAATCAAACCCGACAATTCGTTTAACGCGGCCCGACAACTGTTTTAAAATCCATCCTCCACCGCATCCTAAATCCGCAAGGGTATCGCTTTTTTTAAGTTCAAGCCCGTCGGCAATTGTTGTGATCATCATCTCTATTTTTTCCTGCGGCCAAACAACGCCTTCGACAACTTCCCATTTGCTCAAAAGCCATTGGGCATCGACATAATCGCTTTGTGCGGTTTGTCCCCAAACTTCAAATATTTTTTTTAAATCGTCGCTCATAAGATTAAGCCAGATAGGGATAAATAATGGAACTTCCCCAGCGCACCATCGCATCCGGCATCAAGGGATGCGCAAAGATTTTGGTCATGATTTTTAAAATTCTTTTTTGACTAAACTTATATCCCGGCGGCTCAAAACCCAAATGATGGATTTGCATCGCCTCTGCCCCTGTATGGTTTTTAAACAACACAAGTCCCGTCTGCTCAAGCCCACTGGAACCTAAGTCCAAAGACTGGCACTTTAGCGCCTTGGCATATTTGATCCCTTCCCAAAATAGCAAATTGTTCGGACGATACTTAAGGGCCGATAACGACGAAGTATTAAACTTATAATAAAACGTCTCCCCGCAAACAAGATAAATATTGCCACCAATAAACTCGCCCAAGGGAGAATACGCCCCCAGCAGCGCGCCATTGCCTTTAGCAATCATTTCGTCCCAGATCACTTCAAAAAAACGGTACGGCTGAGGAAAGATTTTATACTTGCGCTTGCGAATACTCAAATGCAGATCATAAAACTTTTTAAGTTCTTTTTTTTCGCACCGACGGACAATGACCCCGTTTTTTTCGGACTGCTTAACCGCGGACTTAAAAGAGTCATGGGTATTGTGCCAAATCTGACGCAAATCCGGCCGCAAATCCAATAGATGAAAATTTTCGCGGCTTAAATGCTTAAATTCAGGCATCGTGCGAGGCAGAGCATCGCGCAAATTACGCAAAGCGATGCGATACTGGGGAAACTCTGCACGTAAAGATAAGAAAAAACTTTTCCAATCTTCCAAACTTTCCACCTGTCCGTCACAGTAATCCGAATAAGAGAGCATACAGATTTTCCACTCAAGAAAGTTCTTGACCACCGAGTAGATGATGTAACTGGCCACTTTCCCGTCGCGCTCAATATATTTGACGTAAATTTCTGACTGATACGTCTTTAAAATAACTTTGACCCAGTCATCGCTGGAGAAAAGGTTGCGTTTTAAATCCGGCAAATCCAGTTTTTCAACGGCTTGAAGAAAAGGCAGCGTCTGCACCATCTTATTTCCCCTTACCTTGGGTTTGGGCGACAACTTTAAGCATCGGGCCAACAATCTGTGACAAATCATAAACACGCAAAACGCCATAATACTTAACATCCGCATTTTCTAAAAACCTAACCGAACGCAACAAATTTTCATTATGTTCCAGGACAAATCTTTCTAATAAGGCGTGGTTAAAATTCGGGTAAATCTTTTTTGGCGCAAAGCGTGAAACGATAAACGCCAAATACCCGGAGAGCTGTGGATCAAAGCGCTCTTTGCTTTCTGTCATCGAAATATACGCCTGCGGGCAAAGAATCAAATACCGATAGCCAGATCGATAATCTCTGATCAACAATTCTAAGCTCGACGGCACCTCCCGCACATCGCCGCGATTGTTTTGATAAAGGTTTTGGACATAATTTTGGCTCGACAAAAATTTGACCTGAGGATTCAAGCGATACAAATATTCGGCACTTGACCGATAATCCGATCGGCTATTGGCCAGCAGAAATGACTTTTGAACCATCATCCCCGACATAAGCAATACGACACCGACAATGACAATCCGGTAAATCCGATCACTTGAGCGTTGCCAGAATTGCGATATGGCCCAACTGACCGCCATCGCCATAAATGGCAAAACAACCCCGATATAGCGCGCCCCTTTTTCACTCGCTAAAGTAAAAATCGCCATCTGCAGCAAAGCCACGGCAAACGGAAAATACAGCCGGAAATCCTTTTTAAAAACAAAATAGAGATTCACAAAAAAGAAAATTGCAAAAAGAAATGTGTCTAAACGAAATAAATAATACGGGTACGAGAACACGTTAAACCAATGAAACTGATCTTTGGCCATGTTGGCCTGATGGAATATCCATGAAAATATGACAATCGTATTTTGCCCATCATTGAAATTTCCGACGATAAAAACACAGCAAAAAAAGACCAGCAGCGTCCAAAGCCATTTGCGAAAATCCGGCCAACGCTGTTGGGATAGTGCCAAAAACATTTCAGCAAAAGTTATCAAAACAGGCAACATGATTAACCGGTAATTAGAAAAAAACGCCAACCCAAAACACACGCCGCTGACAAGTGTCCGAAAACCAAATTTGGCTGGAAAAAGATAAAAATAAAAACCTGACAAAACCAAGAGCGTACTTAAAGATTCCTGCATTCCGATACGTGAATAAAAAACGTGGCTGGGCAATATCGCCAAAAGCGCTGTCGTTAGCCATGCGATATGTACGCTATTGAAAAATTTTCGTGTAAAAACAAACGTCAATCCCAGCGTCAAAACGCCCAGAATTGCGGCTAAAAGCCGCGAGACATACCACTGTTCCAAACCGCCAAAGAAAATGCGCGAATCGACAAGCATAAACCACAGCGTTTTTCCACTGGCCAGACAACGGCTGACATAAGCAAAAACGGCTTTCGAAAATTCATCAAAACCCGTTAACTGATGATGCAGGAGGACCTCCCCCAGAGGACGATTCCAATTCAGGTAATAGCCCTCGTCATAAAAAACAAAATCGTTCTCGGTAATTTGATAAAAGCGAAAAACAATGCCGATGGCAATGGCTAAAAGAGCTAAAATAAAAAATATTTTTTTACGTTTCATTTTTTAATTCCAAACCCTAAATAAAACAGAGGACGCAAAATACTCCACCAGCCGGAGAATGGTTTCATCTTGGTGTATCCTTGCGCCTTCGGTGGATAAATTTTTGTAACCGGCACTTCTGTGACTTTGTATCCTAAGCGTATGGCTTTGTAAAAAAGATATGGCTCTAACTCATATTCATTAAGCCACTGTTGATCCAGATTGATCCGTTTATCATTTAACACTGACAGACGCACCGCCCGAAATCCATTGGTGCTGTCGGTAATCCGTTTACCGCTAAAAAGAGAAAAAAAGAAAGGATGAATATATTGTGTCGCGACCCGACGATAAAACGGCATCTGCCCAAAACCGCCGCCGGGCAAATAACGCGAGCCTTGGACAAAATCAAATCCTTGTTCGATGGCGTTTTCTAATTTCGCGATATCTGCCGGATCGTCTTTGTCATTGCCGGAAACAAAAAAGACAGTTTCATAGCCTCGTTGGCGGGCATATTCAAAAATCTTTCGTACCCCAAAACCGGCGCCTTTTTGGGTGGAATTTGTAATAACCGTAATACAGCGGCCTTGCGGGAGATTTTGCAAAGCGCCGTCGGTGGAAGCGTCATCGATAATCAGCAGATCATAAAGCGCATCGTCACAAAACTTCTGCATGACGCGGCGGATCTTCTGCCCTTCATTAAACGCACAAATGCCAATCAAATATTTTTTCATATCAAATCAGATTCGCTTATAGTCCCCGCTTTGACCGCCGCTTTTTTCTAAAAGCTTAATCTCCCCAATGACCATATTCTTGTCGGCCCATTTCATCATGTCGTAAATTGTAAGACACCCGACGCTGACTGCGGTCAATGCTTCCATCTCAACACCCGTCTTACCGTCGGATTTGACTTGTGCAATGACAGATATCATAGATGTTTTCTTGTCTGTTTCAAAGCGAATGTTGACTTTGTTAAGCACAAGCGGATGACAAAGCGGGATAATAGCAGGTGTCGATTTGGCCGCCATAATCGCCGCGACCTTTGCCGTTTCAAAAACATCGCCTTTTGGCGAACCGCTCGTCATGAGAATTTTAAAAGCGCTCGCACTCATTTTAATCGTCGCACTTGCCAGCGCACTTCGTGCCGTAATGCTTTTATTGCTGATATCGACCATTCCCGATGAGTCCTGTAATTTCTTTTTTGCCATAAAACCTCCTGGTCTAATCAAAAATCCTGACCGATCTGGATTTAATAATCAAATAAACAATTTGTCCGGTATGCAACTGCAGCTCCCTAAACGAACCCGGCGTAATCTCTGCCCAAAGCCGTCGATTATTGACCTGGCAACAGAGCATAACCACATCCCCTGCCAGCTCAATTTTTTCGATAACCGCCGGGAATTTGTTTCGCGCGCTAATCCCTTTGATTTGGTCAAGCGCAATAAGAATGTCTTTAGCCTTGATCCCAATTTTTAAAACTTTTGGTGTCGTGTCCTGATGAAAAGCAGTTTTTAAAAGACACCCGCCAAAATCAAGCTCGGCAATCCTTTCATCGCGCCTAAGCTTGACGACAGACAGTTCCAGGATATTTTCAAAATCCTCATCCGTCGTTGAGAGTTGCCGCTGATTGATAAAAACCTTTTCCGGCACATCCAAAGTTAGCCGATGCCCGCGTTCAAGGACAAGCACCTCCTGACATAAAAACATAAGCTCAGAAATCGAATGGCTCACATAACAAATCGGGATTTTAAATTCCTGATTAATGATTCGCAGATACGAAAGAATTCTTTGGCGGGACATGGGGTCTATCGAACAGACCGGTTCATCCATCAATAGAAGCTTTGGCTCATGCAAAAGCGCGCGGGCAATGGCAACTCTCTGCTTTTCACCCCCAGAGAGATTCTGCGGCATGCGGCTTAATAACTTTTGAATATCAAAAATCTCAACAACGCTTGCCGAAAAAGTTGCAAGGCAGTCTTGCCTGCGGCCGTAAAAAATATTTTCTTCGACGGTCATATGGGGAAACAAAAGCGCATCCTGCCAGACCATTGCAATACGGCGCTGTTCAAGAGGGAAAGAAATTTCTTTCTGAGAATCAAAGTAGACTTGTTCATTGACAATGATCATTCCTGATTGCGGTTGGATAAAACCGGCCAATGATTTTAAAAATGTTGTTTTGCCGCTTCCCGACGGGCCATAAATGCCGGTAATCCCGTTTCGCAATTCTCCGGCCACCTGCAGTTTAAAATCGCCAACCTCTGTATTAATTTTAAAACGCGCAAACATTATTTTCTGTCCTCGATTTGTTTGGAACGATGGCAATAATTGCTTAGCGCCAAACCGGCATACGCAAAAATCACAGCAAAAATAATCAAAGGCCAAGCACTGTTTTCCTGACCGCTATAAACTTTTGAATAAATCGCCAACGGAATAGTCTGCGTTTTGCCGGGGATGTTTCCCGCGAGAATAATGGTTGCGCCAAACTCACCGACACTACGGGCAAAAACAAGAAAAAATCCCGTAACGATCCCACTCTTGGCCAAGGGAAGCGTGATGGTCTTAAACGCTTTGTACGAATCAGCGCCTAGACTACGGGCCACCGTTTCAAAACGCTCGTCGACATTGAGAAACGCTTGGCGCATCGCCTCAATCATAAACGGGGAACCGACAACAAACGACGCAAGCAGCGCACCTTTCCAGTTAAGGACAAAACTTAAACGAAAAAGTTCCAATAAACATTTTCCCAAAAAAGCATGGCGGCCAAAAATCGAAAGAAGAAAATACCCGGTCAAAACCGGCGGGAGCACAAGTGGCAAGTAAAGAATTGTCTGCAAAATGATTTTACCCTCAAAGTTCTTGCGGGCAAAAACCCAACCCCAAAAAATCCCCCACGGGACACTAAAAAGAGCACTCAAAAGCCCGCAGGAGAGCGAAAGCCCGACAGAAAACCACAAATCAGAATTAAAAAGATTGGAAGCCATATTTTTCAAAAATCATCTTGCCTTGCGGAGTTTGCAAAAAAGATAAAAAGTTCTTCGCGGCATTTAAATTTGCCGTGCCCTTGATCAGAGCAGCGGTATAAACAATCGGATCGTATAGTTTCATGGGCACGCGATAAACCATTTTAACTTTAGAAGAAACTTTAGCATCCGACGAATAAACAATCGCGTATTTGGCATTGCCGCTGACAACAAGCGCAAGAGCGGCACGCACATCAAGTGTCGGGACAATAAAATCCTTAAATTTCCGATCCAAGCCTGCCTTTTTTAACACTTGCATTGCATAAACACCGGCCGGCGCAGCTTGCGGATCGGCGATTGCCACATGATCATTAGCCCCAAAAGAAAGGTCATAGAGGCTGTCGATATTTTCGTCATTGTTTAAATCTCCAACGACGACTAAATTATTTCGCAAAAAATTGACTGATGTTTCAGGTTCAATGATTTTTTTTGCCAATAATTTTTCGCTATTGAGCTTATCTGCGGCAAGAAAAAGATCACAAGACGCACCGTTTTCAATCTGCACACGAAGCATCGAGGAACCGCCAAAATTAAAGTCCACTTCTTGTTTATATTCTTTTTTAAACTCGACAGCTACTTCATTGAGCGCATCGGTCAAACTGGCGGCGGCAAACACCATCAAGGGCTCAGATGCTTGCAAAGAAAAAGGTCTTAAAAAAATACCAGCCGCCAGAATAACTCCCAGAACAAAATGTTTCATCATTGCCCCTGCATTTTTTTAATAAATTGTTTACTGCGTTCAAGTTTTCGGCGCGATTGTAGTTTTTTGTTCTCAAGCATTTTCTCTTTGCCTTTATGGCTTCGACCACGTTTTTGTCGACGCAACTTTTCTTTTTGAGCAAGCTCTGCTTGAGCAATCTGTTTTTGTTTTTGCACAATCTTATCCAAAAGCAACGTCCACGCCTGCAATCTGTTGGCCTTTTGCGTGCGTTGCCCATGGCATTTGACACTTAAGCCCGTCGGCAAATGTACGAGCGAAACTGCTGTTTCGACTTTATTAACATTCTGACCGCCTTTGCCGGTAGAGCGCAAAAACTTTTCGACAAAATCCTTCTGCGAAACGCCCAGCTGGCGCATTAGAGTAAAAATTTTTGAATAATGTTGTTCAGATAAAATTGTCATTATTTGTATTTAGCCGATTCGAAAAGTCCTTTCTCGGCTCAATTGTTTGGCGCCTCTATGGCGCAATTCGCCTTAAAAGGACTTTCCAAATCGGCCTTACGTTGATAAAGTACTGCCGCCCATTCTTTGCCGCGCAAAACTTTTATTTTCTTTAAAGGCAGCGCCCGAAACGATTTCTGCAATCGCGCCAAATTCTTTAAAGAAATTCCGGAAACCGCCAAATATTTCTGCGGCAAAACCAAGCCTACAAGCTTATTTCCAAAATTGACCAGATCGTCCGTCACCAGATTTGCAGCGACAAAATCATAACGCTTTGCGTGTTTCCATCTCTCTACATCCGCGCAGAGCAATCGCACATTTTTGACATGATTAGCGGCAAGGTTAGTCTTGGCAACCGCAATACTTTGCCGGTCAATATCAATGGCGGTAAGCTTTTTTGCCCCGCAGAATTTGGCGATCACAACCAAAATCCCACTGCCTGTTCCTACGTCGAGAAAAGAAGAAAACTTACCGCGCGAATTTTCAATTAACTGCGCCATAAAACGGGTTGTTTCATGCAACCCCGTCCCAAAAGCCAAGTTGGTGTCGATAAAAACAGGAAATTTATTTCTCTTCTTATATTTTGCAGCACTCCAGCGGGGAACCACATCGATAGTCGCAGTCAAAGCAAATGGCTTAATTCCTTTTTTCCAACGCTCTTGCCAATCCGATTTCTTTAAATATTTAAGCGAAACACGAACACCACGCAAATTTAAAGACTGGATTTTTGCGAATAATCCTTTTGCAGATTTCAAAGTCCGATGAAAAAGAACAATTTCCCGTCGATTCCCTTTCGTCTGTTCAACAATGTCCTGACGTTCAATGCCTGATGAGACTAAAGTCTCATAAAGTAACTCTTCGGCAAAAACGCTCTTGGCTGATACGCCGCAGGTGATTTGCCAAACGTCATCTAAAAAAAGCTGTGGTCCCATTACAAACGCTCAATCTTATAGATATGTTTTTCTCCCCGTTCATAGAGAAGCGTAAAAGAAAACCGATTGTTTGCCGCAATACGCGCCAGGTCGGTTATATTGGCTTCCCGGACAATGCAAAATGTCACCGGCTGAGTCAGCAAAAAATCACGGACTTTATTATCATTATCCAAAAATGAAATCGCATGCGGGCTAAAAAACTGTTTGCCGTTTATATCGATAACAGCGACGGGACGATCCGTATAATAACGCACACCGCGGACATAAAATTTACTGGTCAAAATCGTTGAACCGCTTTGATCAATTTTTTTAAGCGCACTTGAAACTTCTTTGCAGGAAACCCACGGTTCGGCAAACGAGACAGCAAAAAAACCGGACAAAATTATCGCTGGCGTCATGCCCGCAACGGCAAGAACAACAGCATGCCATTTTTTGCGCACGAAATTAAAAATAACTGCGAAAATAATCATTCCAATTAAGGCCCCAAGAATAAAAATAACACTCTGCGGCGGACTGTACTGCACAAACTTTGTAGCCATAAAAAATACAGCCATAATAATACTGATTAAAATTGCAACAAAAGCATAAACGCTGTACCTAAAGCCGGTAAAAAGTTGTGATGACTCGCCAGAGCTGATGACTTTTTCTAAATAATAAGCTAAAACGATGGCTACCGCCGGAAATATCGGCAAAATATAACTGGCCAGCTTGGAATGCGCCGGCTGGACAAAGATAAAGATTCCCGCCATCCAGCAAAGCAAAAACAGAAAAGGCTGAAAATCCCCTGCTTTTTCTTTGAGTTTCTTAATAAACAAGCCGCCAGCCGAAACCAAAAATACGGTCCACGGCATAACCCCGCCTATAACCGTCAAGAGATAAAAATACCATGTGTTTGATCTTTGATGTTCGGCTTCCAAAAGTCGTCGAATATGCACATTTTGAAAATACTCCTGTAAAAACGCAGAGCCAAAACGCTGATACATTAGAATGTGCCACGGCAAAGCAATCGTCAGAAGCAAAAGAAAACCCCAAAGGGTGTTTAACGTTTTAAGAAAACCGAGATCTTTTCGCAATAGCAGAAAGAGCAAAATCGTCCCCGCCGGAAAACAAAAGCCCAATAGCCCCTTGGTCAAAATCGCAATGCCCGAAAAAATAAAGCTAAAAAGAATTCCGTAATTTTTGTGCTGACGATTTTCGTAGCCCCAATAAAAAGCACCAATCGACAGCGTCACCCACACTGAAAAAATCATGTCCGTTAAAACCGCGCGCGACAAAGCCAGATGAATGACACTGCTCATAAGAACCAGACCAGCCAAAAAGGACAGACGTTTATTTTTAAACATCGCCCACGCAATCCCGTAAATGACCGGGACGGCAATCATGCCAAACAAGGCCGGAGCAAACCTTCCCGCAAAAGCGTTTAACCCAAAAATTTTAATGGCGATCATAAAAAGCCAATAAGAGAATATCGGCTTTTCAAACTGCGGGGCGTCAAATATGTAAGGCGTGTCCCAGCTGTTTTTGGCAATCATTTCCTTGGCGCTTTGGATATAAAAAACCTCGTCGGGGTGCGTAAGGCTAAGCACTCCGTTGCCAAACATCAAAAAGAGATAACTTAAAAAAAGAAGAATGCCGATAATCTGAGCGTGAGTGTAAGAATGTATTTCTTTAAAACGCATATCGTCCTAAGTAGAAAATTTCATAACAATTGTTGATATTCTATCCAAATCCACGTGATTTTAGGAATATTTTTCAAATAAAAAAGACTCTAGTCCTCAGACCAGAATCTTTTTTATGCCCCTCTTTAAATCCCCTGCTTAACGCCGTGCGCAAGTTTTATCTATCATCGTCATTCTGATGCGCCATAGGCGCAGAAGAATCTCAAACAGGGATCCTTCGCTTCGCTCAGGATGTCGGAAACGTGCACATCGCATTACTTACTTCGTTTGCGCGGCGGTGTTTGCTAAATTCATCAAGAACGGAACGCTTGCCGGAGTCGCCGGCTGCACATCAAGAATAACAGGCGCCAAACCATCAATCTTGAGATTTTCCATATCCTGATCCGAGACCGGCAAAACAACGCCGTTGCCGTCGCGCTTGATCTTAAGGTCCATTCTCTCGGCGCTTAAGTCGATACCACCGACTTTTCTTATTTGGTTATCATTGAGCTGAGCAAGACTTTCCATGCCGGCCGGCGTCGCCAACGCAGCGAAATCGGGATTTTTATCAGCAAAATCTTTAATAACTGTTTTAAACTGTTCCGCTGTTTCCGCAGAATCTAAATTTTGCTTAAACTCCTGATTCCCTTTTGCCGCATTTGACGCGGCAGCAATTGTCCTTACCAAAGCGACTGGATTAATTTTATTTTTGTCATCAGCAATCGCTCTAAAATAAGTCACCACGGGATGATCGTCTGGAATTTCTGTTTTAGCATCAACAACAACCCCTGAAACAGAAGCAAGAATATTTTGAACTGGAGTTATACTTGAAGACGCGTTAGACGAACGGGCTGATGCCAAAACTACACTGCGAATAGATTTATTTTCCAGTAAAGTAGCCAACCCCGGGGCTATGTTTCTAGCCGATTTTATGATTTGAGCCGGAGCGAGTTTAGGATCAATTTGAGAAGCTTGGCCAACCAAAACTTTAACCGTTGCACGACTGATTTTCTTACCATCCAAGGAACCTTCAACCTCTTTTATTTTTTCCGGTGGCAACGCGAAAGAAGCGGCATAAATATCTCCCGCCATTCTTTCAAGACTTGCTTCAGCACGATACGCGGGAGACTGGGTTTTGTTGCTAGCAGCGATGGAACCCAAAGCGATCTGAACTTGCTCGTTGCTGGCAAGTTCATTTAGCTTTTGAGCCAACTCTGAATTTGACTGTGTTATCTGCGATGTAAGCGAAACATTCTTATCGAAAGATACCACAGATCGCATAGCGATAACTTGCTGGACTACCTCTGAAACATTAGCAACTCCCGCCTGCCCCAAAGCACCCGACAAAATCTCTTCACTAACATCTTGACTTGCGAAAGCGGCTAGCGCGTTGACTTTACTGTCAAATACATCTGCAAAAGGTCCTGCTTGATTTAAAACAAAAATTGTCTGTGCTCCAGACAACCCAGCAGCACTTAATTTTTGAGAAAGTTCTCTGGGAGTCAAAGGGTTACCCTGTGATTGTCTAACAACGGTTTGAAATTGGGTTAATGCGGTTTGTTTCTGTTCGTTACTTAAAGCTTTAATATCAGGCGTTGATTTTGCATCGACCTGTCTCGCAGCTATGTTTGCAATTTCCTCTTGAGATGTAGTGGATATAACGGAAATAGCACGAGCGAGTTGCGAAACTGGCTGAAGAGCAGGCTGAGAAACAGCTTGGCTAACCGCAAGAATCGCGGCGGTCTGGCTATTGGCGGTAGTCGTGCCAGCGTTAATTTTGTCAGTAACTTTATTAGCTGTTGCTACAGCCGCGCTGGCAACTCGCACGCTAACTTTTGTATATTGATAATTTCCTGCCTCAAAGCTTCCAGGTTTAGCAGAAGCCCCAGCCATATTCTGTCCATCAGCAAACGCAGTTACACTTTTACTAAACGCTAATGCACTCTGCACAGCCGCAGGCGTCGGGGCAGAAAAAGCTTGCCCTGCTGCTGTTGCGGCTTGTTGAAAAGTGATTTTGGTTCCTAGACCAGCAAAAGTCGCCCCGCCGGAGAAATACTTGCGCTGGACAATCTTTTGGGTCGAGAGGTCGAAGTCCTGCTTAATAATATTGTAAGCACCGGTCTTAAGCGCGGCGGTGTATTTTTCAAAAATCTTGTCGCCCGAATCCATATCCTCGGCGTTAACACCAGCGACTTTGTTTTGGTCCGCATAAAGCCGGCCTAAAAGACTTTCTTTCAAGCGCTTCTTGTACCACGCGGCTAAAATCGCGGAGCTATAAATCTGGCGCACTGTTGCAAAATTCTCGCCGGTGTTAACTTCTTTTTCAATCTCAGGCAAAACGACTTCCTTGATAATTTGCGCCGAAAACCCGTTAATATCCTGCGCCTTGTCACTGCCGATCTTGTCCGTCCCAATCTCCTTGTTATCCAAATTCTTTTTGATCGCCACATAATCTTGGTCTAAAAAAACTTTTAAATGACTGTCCGCGATAAAAGCACTGCCGTCTTTTTCAAGAACTACCGCTTGATCAGGCACAATCCAAACCTTGCTAAACGTATTGATCGGAACCTTGGTCGTCCCATAAAGCTCTTGCGCCTTGGCATACGCCAGCGTCCAGAACTTTTTACCGGTTTCGGTATTAGGATTGGTAAGCGAAGCTGTAACTTGCTTGAGATAATAATCCTCGATTAAGAGGTCTTTACCCAGCTCAGTGACACCCAAAACCCTCGGAACCATCGAATCTTGCTCATATGGGGAGAGGTTGACCCACAAATCGTTTTCGGGAATCGTTAAAGCGGCTAAAAAATATTTGACAAGCTTCTGTGTTTCATCCTCAAAAGCCTGCGCGTCTAAATTGGAGTCGCCTTTGTCGATAATAAAATCAAACAAAAAAGGGTCTTTGGGATTAACCGTGACCGCACGAATGATCGCCGGCGCAAAGGGCTTGCTGATCGGCTTAATCTGCGAGGGCTTGGGAAGCTTCAAATCGACTTCTTGAGCGAAAGACGGCGAAATAAGATTAAAAATGAAAGCACCAACTAAAAGCAAATGAAAAACTTTATTGGATGGGGTACGGGCTCGCATATCTTCTCCTGTGGTTGAATTGGAAAACTATATAAAGAGTACTATATAGACAGAGCAAAAACAAAGAGGCACGAAAATTTATTAACACGATGTGCAAGTTTCTGTCATCCTGAGCACAGCGAAGGATCTTTTTTTTAGATTCTTCTGCGCCTATGGCGCATCAGAATGACGGCGGTAACCAATTGACACGCGACGTTTATTACTTAAAAGCAATCAACGACGGCGCGTAATCTTTGGGCTGTTCATACCCTAAAAGGTTAAACAAAGTCGCTGCCACATTCGCCAAACCGCGTTCTTTAAGATCGGCGATCGCGTATTCCCCTTGATACCCGCTATCGACAATAATAAACGGTACCGGATTAAGCGAATGTGCGGTACTGACAATGCGTTTGCCATTTTTGACAGTAAACATTTCGTCCGCGTTGCCGTGGTCCGCCAAAATGACACAAATACCCTTTAATTGCTTAATGACCGCAAGCAATTTGGCCAGGCCCTGATCCACCGCCTCAACGGAAGTAATGATCGCCGGCGGAACACCCGTATGGCCGACCATATCCCCATTAGGATAATTGAGCCGTCCAAATTGATATTGCCCGGACTTTAAAAGTTCGATGGTTGTATCCGTAATCTCATCGGCCTTCATGCGCGGAGCTTGGTCAAAACGGATTTTGTCCGACGGAATCTCGATATATTTTTCGATCTCTTCACAAACATAACCGGAATTATTTCCATTCCAAAAATATGTGACATGCCCATATTTTTGCGTTTCAGAAATTGCAAATGACTTAATGCCCAGCGCACAAACATACTGACTCATCGGCCGATCAATCGCTGGAGGATTGACGAGAAAGTTTTTTGGAATTTGGAGATCCCCGTCGTACTGCATCATGCCGGCAAACAAAACATTCGGACGACGCACACGGTCAAACTTATCAAACTCAACCTCGGCAAACGCGCGCGAGAGTTCAATAGCGCGATCCCCACGAAAATTAAATAGCACAACCGAGTCCCCGTCATTAATTGTGCCAATCGGCTTGCCGTTCTGAGCAATAACGAAAGAGGGCAAATACTGGTCTGTGATTTTAGGGTCTTCACGGTAATACGTTTCGACGGCTTCTTTTGCCGACGAAAAAGCCCGGCCAACACCTAAAATGTGCGCATCCCACCCGCGCTTGACTATCGTCCAGTCGGCATTGTAACGATCCATGGTCGTCACCATACGCCCGCCGCCGGAAGCGATTGCGTAATCCAAGCCTTTGGCGTTAAGTTCTTTTAAAAGGCTTTCAGTTTTTTCTAAATAAAGCGGAGCAGACTTTTCGTAAACATCCCGCCCGTCGAGCAAAACGTGCAAACGCACGCGTTTGACGCCGTCTTTGGCACATCTTTCAAGCATCGCCAAAAGATGATCTATGTGGGAGTGGACATTGCCGTCAGACAAAAGACCGATAAAGTGAAAGGTGTGGTTATCTTTTTTGGCGTTATCGGCAAGCTGTTTCCAAAGCGGCGTTTGAAAAATAGCCCCGTTTTTAATCACGTCATTGACAAGGCTTGCCCCTTGCGCAAAAACACGGCCTGCGCCCAACGCATTGTGGCCAACCTCGCTATTGCCCATATCCTCGTCGGTGGGCATACCCACTGCCTTGCCGTGAGCTTTGAGGGTTGTGTAAAGCTTGCTTTTAAACAGTTCATCAAGACAAGGTTTCTTCGCCAAAAAAACACCGTCGCTGTCATCTTGTTTTCCTAAACCCACCCCGTCCATAATGACTAAGACCAGTGGCCCCGGACGGCCCGAAAAGTTTGACAATTTTTTTAATTTTTCAACTGACATGGAATTTCCTTTGTAGATAAATAGAAAGACAAAAGCTTTACACGTTGAGCACAGATTTCTTTCATGAAGAAGCCGTGTTCAAACAAAATGATTGAAAGAAAAAAAGAGCAGTATTATAGATACGACTTGGCGCGGCGCTTTGGCGCGACAGCCGGCTTTGCAGCTTGAGCTTCTTTATATTTGGGAGCAGCTTGCGACTTATTTTCTTTGCCGGCTAACTCTGGCATATTGTAGGCAATCCAAGCTTTTGAAAATTTCTTAAACCAATCGGCCTTGGCCTGTTCAAACCCAATGTCATGCCCGGCTTTTTCGCTTTCAATCCACAAATGGCGATTGATTTCGTCGATGATCCGTTGGTCTTTGAGCAATTTTTCTAAATCCTCTTTGTTCGTCGCAGCCATATGCCCCCCTTGATTAATAGTGAGAAACTTTTGTAAAAGAGCTAACATGATGCATTGTACTTCTCTATATATAGCTTGTCAAAATTCTTTTTAGCAAAAACGGCCCTATCAACTTGCGTTGATAGAGCCGCTTTCAGATACTAACCACTAATCCCTGTTTTTATGCAATCGTTACGGATTTGTCCAAATAAACGTCCTGAATCGCATTTAAAAGGCCAATCCCTTCTTTCATCGGCCGTTGAAACGCCTTGCGGCCGGAAATAAGACCCATACCGCCGGCGCGTTTATTAATGACAGCTGTCTTGACCGCTTCAGCCAAATCGCTCTCCCCAGCAGAAGCCCCGCCGGAGTTGATCAAACCGATTTTTCCCATATAACAATTCGCTAACTGATAGCGGGTCAAATCGATCGGATGATTGCTTGAAAGTTTTTCATAAACCAATTTGTGCGTCTTGCCGAATTTAAGCGCGTTATATCCGCCGTTGTTCGTCGGAAGCTTTTGTTTGATAATGTCAGCTTCGATGGTCACACCTAAATGATTCGCCTGTCCGGTCAAGTCTGCTGCCGTGTGGTAATCAACGCCGTCTT
This sequence comes from uncultured Planctomycetales bacterium, assembly GCA_964474085.1. Classification (GTDB taxonomy): domain Bacteria; phylum Omnitrophota; class Gorgyraeia; order Zapsychrales; family JANLHA01; genus JADLGJ01. Next base: position 3,419 of record CAYYRJ010000016.1, on the reverse strand, counting down.
TAACGAAAGCAGAATTTCGCATATAGCACCAGAGAATTGTAAACATTCCTAATTGATGCGCGCGGTGAAAAGCCTTAGAAACTTCAACGATTTGACGGGCAGATTCGTCAGAACCAAAATAAATCGTGGCCCCGATACCAGCTGCACCCATGTCCGCGCATTGTTCAACAGTGGAAAAAAGAATTTGATCGTATTTATTCGGATACGACAAAAATTCATTGTGATTGATTTTGACAACGAAAGGAATCTTATGCGCATACTTACGCGAGGTTAAGCCCAAAACACCGACGGTGGAAGCCACCGCATTACAACCGCCTTCGATGGCAAGCTTGACAATATTTTCGGGATCAAAATAGGCTGGGTTAGGAGCAAACGATGCGCCCGCCGAATGCTCGATGCCTTGGTCAACCGGCAAAATCGATAAGTAACCGGTCCGCGCCAAACGTCCGTGATTGTACATCCAGTTTAAATTTTTCAAAACGCTGTTGGAACGGTCCGAGTTGATAAAAACCTTGTCCAAATAATCCGGACTAGGCAATGTCAACTGGTCAGCGGAAATCGTCTGACATTTGTGTTCCAAAAGACTTTTTGCTTCACTTCCCAACAGTTCTACGATCTTGCTCATGTGACGTACTCCTGTATTTAAGTTTTATGATTAAGAATTGGTTTATGTGAAAAACTAAAAAAGTCATTATATAGTGCGTTTTAAAAAATGCAAAAATTTTTTTAGGGCACAACCAAAAAATTACCTTGAAGAACTATCCGCTTCGGCAATGCGGGCTTTTTGCAGTTTGACGGTGTTGACTTCCATTTCACACTCGACATATTGAAGTTGATTGTACTCGGAGGGTTTTAGCTCAACGGCAATGTCGGTCCAAACCCCGGCCTCCAGCGTGCCGGTATACGCAAACTCGGCACCGGTCAATGATTGACGCCATTTTTCGTAGGCATTTTCCGTCGATGATACTGGTATAGCGCTTCCCCAAAAAAAGCGAAACTTGACGTCCCCGTATGTTGCGGCATTCGTGTTTCCGATTTGCAAATACAATCGATAGCCTTTGTCAATTTTTTCCATTCGGGACACCGCCAACAAAAATGTCCCTGTGTTTGTTTCGATCTTGGAGACTTTGCGGGAAAGCGGATTGATGACAACCGCGCGGCTTTTGGCAAGCTGCAACTGCTGGTCGACATTACGCACCAGCGTCTTAGAAAAATCATTGATCCCCGTCTGCAATGTTTGGACATTGCCTTCCAAAACAACGACACGGTTTCGCAAATCGTCAATTTTGGCGGCATTGCTCTGCTCTGCAGCAAAAGCCGTCGAAACATAAAGAATAACCCCACAAATTAAAACCGATTGCAAAAAACTCTTCATCGCAAACCCAACTCCTGTTCAAGCGCATAAACCAAGGGCGCAATCGTATCACTCGAAAAATCAAATTTGAGTCCCGCCGCCGCAAACAATTCCGGCAAAGGACGGCTGCCACCTAAACTTAAAGCGCTGCGATAATCGGCAATCGCTTTGGCCAAATCCTTTTTGGCATTAAGCCAAATCTGCAAAGCACCCAACTGGGCAATCCCGTATTCAATATAATAAAAAGGCACTTCAAAAACATGCAACTGCCGATGCCAAAGAGTGCTTTCAAAATTTTCAAAACCCTTCCAATCTAAAAATTTTCCGCCAAAACGCTCATAAATCTCAACCCACTTTTTTTCACGCTCATCTGTTGTGTGCTTGGGATTTTCATAAATCCAGTGCTGAAATGCATCCACCGTCGCAACCCAAGCTAAAAGCCCAACCACATCTTCCAAATGAGACGCACAAGAGCGTTCTTTGTCTTCCCACGAATAAAACTCGCCCAAGTAATCGTTGGCCAAAAGTTCCATGCTCATCGAGGCAACTTCACAAAATTCCATCGGCGCATGGCGATACGGATAAATTGGCTGTGCGGCAGAAGCAAACGCATGAAAAGCATGCCCCCCCTCATGCAAAAGAGTACGCACATCATCGTCAACCCCGACGGCATTCATAAAAATAAACGGCTTGCGGATTTCGGAGAGTGTATTTTGATATCCCCCGGGCGCTTTGCCTTTGCGGCTGGCCAAATCTAAAAGTTTTAAATCCACCATTTCTCTAAACTCTGCGCCAAGCTCTGGAGCAAGACTCGAAAAAATCTTTTCAACTCCGTCGATAAGTTCGTCAACGTGCGAAAACGGCTTAAGCGCTTGTCGATTAAGGACATCAACTTGCGTATCCCATGGCCGCAATTTTTCTAAACCCATTTGAGCAGCTCGACGGCTTGAAATTTTGTGGCAAACAGGAACCACAATTTGCTCAACAGCTAAATGATATTTTTTACAATCCGCTGGAGTGTAGTCAAAACGGTGATAGGCGCGAAACTGGTATTCCATAAAATTACGGCAACCTGCCGTTAACGCAATCTCATGGCGCATCTTGAGCATCCGGTCAAAAATATCGTTGAGCTTATCTTTTTCCTGAAAACGGCGCTTTGCTGTTGCATGCCATGCGGCCTGACGCAAATCCCGGTCCGTCTCCTGCAAGAACTTTGACATTTGCGGCAAAGTCCTCTCCTCCCCTTCAAATTGGACGGTCATGGCGGCGCAAATCGTTTGGTATTCTTGACTTAAAAGAGAAACGTCGCGCTGGAGCAAAACATTTTCTTTGCGAAAAAGCTCGACGTCGTTCTTCAAACCACGACCATAAACCTCATAAAACTTCTTATCGATAACAAATTGTTGGCGCAGGGCTAAATATTTTTGGTTAAGTTCATCCTCAATCGGCCGAACGGCAGGGACAATTTCTTCGATAAATTTGGTGTAACTGGCCGCATAATCAGGATTGTCCGTTTGACAAGTCATACGGATATAAAGTAGCGAACCGGCTTGGTCAAAGGCGGCCTCCATTTCACTGCGGTCTAATAACCACGCCTCGATTTGATCGCCCGAACTTACCGGCCGGTCCCGCAAACTTTCATAGAGCGCAACAACGGCGGGTTTCGAATAAAAGTCAAAATTTTCGGGAACAAAACGCCGCTTCTGATAAGCGGGTAAAGCACTAATATCCAGAGGTTCATTGGCAGTAATCATATTTTTCCTTCTGTTAATAGCGTGCATTATAGCAAAAAAAAAATTAAACATTAAAATTTTAAAAAGAATTCACGCCGTCAGCGGAGTTCCGGCATTAACCCCACAGCCCGTTGGGAGTAAAAGTTATTAGAGGGGTTACGCCGTCAGCGGAGTTCCGGCATTAACCCCACAGCCCGTTGGCTGTGAGGGGTTACGCCGTCAGCGGAGTTCCGGCATTAACCCCACAGCCCGTTGGCTGTGAGGGGTTAAATTTCTGCTGTTACCACCAATTCAAAAGTGGACACTTAACAACTCAAAAGTGGACAGGTAAA
>CAYYRJ010000015.1:0-60353 GCA_964474085.1 uncultured Planctomycetales bacterium | reverse complement strand
AGCGCGCGATGTCGATTGCGATTAAGTATGCCCGTTACTTGGGGCTTTTGTCGGTTGGCAGTTCGAAGAAGCACTAATTTTTGTGGTTAGGGGCTGGTGGCTAGTGGTTGGTAAATACATATACAATGCTAACCCCTAATCCCTAGCCACTAATCACTAACGTTTTATTCTGGAGGTTTTATCTTATGGAAGTTATCCTTTGTCAGCAAGTTCCCAAAGTTGGAAAAATCGGGGACGTCGTTAAAGTCAAAGACGGTTTTGCCCGCAACTTTTTGTTGCCGCGCAAATTAGCCGCTTTAGCCACACCCGAAAACAAGCGCCGCATTGAGCATGAAAAAGCCGTGCGCCTCAAAGAGTATGCCGCAGCCAAAAAAGTTGCCGAAGAATTGGCAGAAAAAATTTCAAAAGTTTCCTGCACCGTTACCGTCGAGGTTAATGATCTGGACAAACTTTACGGCTCGGTTTCGGAGGCGGATATTGCTAAAGCACTTGAGCTTGAAGGTTTAAAGATTGACCGCAAGACCATTGAGTTAGAAAAACCGATTGAAGAGCTCGGGATTTTTGAAGTTGGTGTCAAGGTCCATCCAGAAGTTACTGCCAAAGTCCGGGTATGGGTGGCGAAGAAATAAAACTTCCGCCCCAGAACCTTGAGGCGGAGAAATCCGTCTTAGGCGCCATGCTCATCGACGAGGAGGCCATCGGCTTTGCTCTGGAAATTCTCAACGCCGCGTGGTTCTATCAGGAAAGCCACCGAAGGATTTTTTCGGCAATTCTGGACCTTTATAATAATCGCAAAAATGTCGATTTGATCACGCTGTCCGAAAAGCTCAAGCAGGACGGACAGCTTGAAGCCGTAGGCGGGCAGACATATCTTTCGCGGTTAATTGATTTAGTCCCCACCGCCGCCAACGTCGAGCATTACGCAAATATCGTCAAGGAAAAAGGGATTTTGCGTTTGCTGATTACCAATGCAACCAAAATCGTCCATGAAGCCTATGAGGCCAAAAGCGATGTCTCCGAGGTGGTTGACAGCGCCGAAAAGCTGATTTTTGAAATTTCGGACCTTAAGCACAGCCAGAACTCCGTTCATATCAAGGAATTAGTCAAGACAACCATTGAACGCATCGACACGCTTTATCAGCGCAAAGAACACGTTACGGGCCTGGAAACCGGCTTTAGTGAATTTGACCGGATGACGTCTGGGTTACAGCCCTCGGATCTGGTCATTGTCGCCGGACGCCCTTCGATGGGAAAAAGCGCTTTGGCCGCGTCGATCTTAGAGCATATCGGCATACAACTTAAAAAGCCGGTCGCGTTTTTTAGTCTTGAAATGTCTAAAGAGCAATTGGTTCAGCGTATGCTCTGTTCGCAGGCGCGCGTTGACGCGCACAAAGTGCGCAGCGGTTATTTGGCGCCGTCCGACTGGCCCAAATTAACTTCCGCCGCCGGACGCTTGTCGGGCTCGTCGATTTTTATTGATGACACTCCGGCAATTTCGGCCCTTGAACTGCGGGCGAAGGCGCGGCGTTTAAAATCGCATCATGATATACAGTTGATCGTGCTCGACTATTTGCAGTTAATGCGCGGGAACACCAAGACAGATAATCGTCAGCAGGAAATTTCAGAAATTTCGCGCTCGATCAAAGCGCTGGCCCGCGAGCTCTCTATTCCGATTATTGCTTTAAGCCAGCTCTCGCGCGCGGTCGAAAGCCGTCAGGATCATCGACCGCAATTATCCGATTTGCGCGAATCCGGGGCAATCGAACAGGACGCTGATGTTGTCGTCCTTATGATGCGCGAAGAGTATTACAACCCAACCGAAGAAAATCGCGGGGTCGCCGAAATCAATATTGCCAAACAGCGCAACGGTCCGGTCGGGACGGTTAAGCTCGCCTTTATTAAAGAGTACATGCGCTTTGAAAATCTTGCACATCAAAGTTGACAGCCCCAGGCGGTCAACCTATAATCAACCTCATGCAAAAAGCCATTGTTGTATCTATTTTATTTTTAAGTACTTTTATTGCTGTTGAGAAAAGTTTGGCGCAGTCGGCTTATGAGAATTTGGATTCCGACAAGACGGCGACCACGCCGGCGCAAGTCACAAATCAGCAAGCTTCTCAAGCGGCAATTTTTGTTACCCCCGATTCTGTCGCTTCGGGGACGGTTGCCGAAAATAAACCGGTTATCGCAAATCAAGAAATTCCTTCAGAATCTTCCCAGGAAAGTCCCAAAAACAATGTAACGTCTTCTGCCGATTTGCCGGTCGATCAAAAAGTAGCCCAGCCGTCTGCTGCTCTATCAGAACCGGTGATCATTAAAAGAGAAGTCAAAACCCTTGAAGTCCAAGGCAATAAGAGTATTGGTCTGGCCACGATTTTGTCAAAAATCAAAACCCGCGTTGCGCAGGATTATAACCAGGCGATGATCAGCGAGGATATCAAACGTTTGTATAATACCGGTTATTTTTCGGATGTCAGCGTTGACCGTCAGGAATTTGACGGCGGGTATAAGGTCATTTTTATCGTCGTTGAAAAAGCGATTGTTGATCAGATCACATTTACAAAATTAAAGTTTTTAAGCCCGGGGGCGATTTTAAGCAAGATCAAAACGGTCAAGGGCAAATTCTTGGACAATAAAACGCTCAACGAAGATATCCGCACCATCGAAGAGCTTTACGAAAAAAAAGGTTTGTCGCAGGCGAAGGTCACAGTTGAGACCAAGCAGGATGAGATCAATAACAAGGTCAATGTCCATTTCATTATTAAAGAAGGCTTTCAGGTCAAGATCAAAAATATTCTTTTCGACGGCAATTCAACGTTTTCGCGCAAACGATTGCTTAAAGTTATCAAGAGCCGTTATGCGTGGCTGTTTAATTCGGGATTTTTGAAAACGGATGTTGTCGACGAAGATACCGAGCGGCTGAAATCTTTTTACGAAAAAGAAGGATTTATTGATGCAACAGTCACTTATGATTTGGATCAGCTGGATGATTCGCGCCGTTTGGTACGGTTTCACGTTCATGAAGGCCAGCGCTATTATGTCGAGCAGATTACGCTCGTCGGAAATTTGATTATCCCGACCGAAAAGATTTTTGGAGTGATCAATCAGATCAAAGAAAAGGGAATTTTTAGCCGTGAGAAGTTAAGCGTGGATATTTCCAATATCCGTTCTTTGTATTTTGATGAAGGCTATATTTTTGTCAACGTGCATGAAAGCACTTCGCTTAATGCCAAGACCGGTAAAGTTGATGTGCGCCTCGACATTACCGAAGGTGAACTGGCGTATATTAATCAAATCAAAATCCAGGGCAATGACCGCACGCGCGATATCGTGATCCGTCGGGAAGTGCGTCTTTTTCCGGGCGATCGTTTTGACGGCGGCAAGTTGCGCCGCAGCAAGGAGCGCCTGCGCAATCTCGGATATTTTGAAGACATCAATTACGACATCGAAGACACCGATACGCCGAATAAAAAGAATTTGGTGCTTCTAGTCAAGGAAGCCAAGACCGGTTCGTTTTCGTTTGGCGCCGGTTACAGCACGGTTGATCAGCTGGTGGGTTTTGCGGAAATCGAACAGAAGAATTTTGATTTTGCCAATTGGCCGAATTTTACCGGCGGCGGACAAAATTTGGCGGTGCGCCTGGAGGCTGGTTCGACACGACGAAACACCCGTTTGAGTTTTACCGAGCCGTGGCTTTTTGATTATCCGATATCGGCCGGGTTTGATCTTTACATCACCGAACACGACAAAGAGCAAAATGTCGGTTACGGCTATAATGAAAAACGCATGGGCGGCAATGTCCGTTTGGGACGGCGTTTTGGAGAATATGCTTCAGGGGGCGTGACGTATCGCCGCGAAAATGTTGAAATTGATGATTTTGACGAGGATGTTTCGGCTGACCTCAAAGAAGAAGAAGGCAGCAATACGTTAAGCCTTTTGGGCTTTAATTGGGCTACCGATTGGCGCGATAGCAGCATTTCTCCGACGAAGGGGCTGTACTTAAGCGGCGGGGTGGATTTTGCCGGTGGTGTTTTAGGCGGGACGAAAGATTTTTGGCGCTTGTCAACGCGCGACAGTTATAATATTCCCTTCAAATTTGATTCGACGCTTGAATTTCGTGTCCGTGCCGGGATTCAGGATGCGTATGGCGACTCGAGCAAGGTGCCGATTTTTGAACGTTTTTATGCCGGCGGCGAGCGGACGATCCGTGGGTATGATGAACGGGCAGTTGGTCCGGTTGACCGTGTGACCAATGATCCGATCGGCGGGGAAAGCATGTTGATTGGAAATATCGAGTACACGATTCCGGTTATCAATTTTGTCAAACTAGCGACTTTTTTGGATAGCGGAAATGTCTGGAGCAAGATGTCGGATTTTGGTTCCGGCGGGTTTAAGAGCGGCGCGGGGTTTGGGTTGCGTGTCAAGACACCGATTGGGCCAGTTAATTTGGATTACGGAATACCGTTTGACACCGTTCCGGGCTCAGACAAGAAAACCGGCAAGTTTTATTTTAGTGTTAGTCGAGGGTTCTGATCCTTCGAAGCGTTTTTTATTTTGCTTCTATCTTCGAAGGAGCATACCGTAGCTTTGCAAAAGCTACGGTATGACATCTTTTGAAATTAAGTTAGAATTTTTATTTATCACCAATCAATCATAGGAGGAGCGCTGTGAAAAATTTACAAGTAGGTCTTTTAACCGCAGTTTTAGCTGTAACATTGTGCGTTGGTGCGCAGGCAGAAAGTGCTGCTCCATCAGCCGGGGTTAAAAAAATCGGAGTTATGGATTTGAGCAAGGTGTTTGACAATTATCAAAGAACAAAAGAATACGACGCTGTTCTCGAGGGCAAAACCAAGGATTACGAAAAAACGCGCAATGAAAAGATCGACAAAATTAAAGAATTGCAAAATAAAATGGCGCTTTTGAAAGATGACGAAAAAGAAAAAGTGACCAAAGACTTGGATACGATGCGCAATGATTTGGCCAACTTCGACCAAGCCCAGCAGACGGACCTTAAGAAACAACGCGATGACAAGATCCGTGAAATTTTGCTTGAGATTGAAAAGACGACGAGCGATTTTGCGAAAAAAGAAAAGTACGACATTATTCTCAATGATCGCGTGTTGGTTTATGGCACCGAGGGAATGGATGTTTCCAATCAGGTCTTAGAAATTCTCAATGCAAATTTTAATGCGGGCAAAAAGAAATAAGTTCTAAAAGATTGTTTTGACATATTGGGAAGGTTGCCGTTTATGCAAAAGCCGGTAAAGCCTTCCCAATATGTTTGTTATGATAAAAGGGTTAGAAAATGTTCGACGGCGAATTGAACGCAGCCCCGATTTTCTTCCGCCATCAGGCGGAACATCTACCGGGGACCGTTCCTTTGAGACGAAGAACATTTTCTAATCCTTACAGTAAGTTTGATGATGTCTAAAATGAAAAAAACTTTATCAGAAATTGCAGATTTGGTTGGCGGCAGTGTCGTCGGCGACGCTTCGCTTGCGATTACGGGTTTATCCGGAATCAAGGAAGCCAAAGCTGGCGACTTGACTTTTTTGGCCAACCCTAAGTATGCGCCGCTTTTAGAAAAAACACAGGCTTCGGCGGTTTTGGTTGCCCCTGGCGTCGACGCGCTTAAGCTCTGTGCGATAGTCGTTGAGAATCCGTCGCTGGCGTTTTCAAAAATTGCAGAAATTTTTCTTAAAAGCGACACCCCTTCGTTTGAGGGCATTCATCCGACGGCGATTGTCGGAAAAAATGTTTCGTTGGGTAAAAATGTTGCTTTAGGGCCGTATGTCGTCATTGAAGACAATGTCGTTGTCGGTGACAACAGTGTCATTTGCGCATTGGCGTTTATCGGGTACGAAACAAAGATCGGCGAAGATTGCTTGATTTATCCGAATGTCACAATTAGGGAACGGATTCTTTTAGGAAATCGTGTGATCGTTCACAGCGGGACGGTGATCGGCAGCGACGGGTTTGGTTTTGCCAATGTCAAAGGGGTCAATGTCAAAATTCCGCAGATGGGCATTGTCGAGGTCCAAGATGATGTTGAGATTGGCGCGAATGTCGCCATTGATCGCGCGCGTTTTGACAGGACGGTCATTGGCCGCGGGACCAAAATTGATAACCTTGTCCAGATTGCGCACAATGTCCGCACGGGTCAAAACTGTATGATTGTTTCGCAGGCGGGGATTTCTGGCTCGACGGTGTTAGAGGACAATGTGACTTTGGCTGGTCAAGCGGGATTAGTCGGGCATATTACGATCGGCAAAAATTCGATTGTCGCGGCCAAATCAGGGGTCCCCAATTCGATTCCGCCGGATAGTGTGTATTGGGGTTTTCCGGCCAAGCCCATTGAACACGCTAAAAAAATTAATGCCATGGTCCAGCGCTTGCCGCATTATGTCGAAATTATTTTGGATTTGAAAAAACGGATTGCACAGCTGGAAGAAAAAATATCAAAGTAAAATTTTTATAATGATACGATATTTCAGTTTAACCGGTTATGGAATCTTTTTAGGCTCAATTGTTCCGCGCCTCTAAGGCGTAATTCGCCTTAAAAAGATTCCCTTACCCGGTTAACACAACGAACCTCTGAAAGATTTCTTTTATGTCAGACAAACAAAAAACAATCCTTAAAGACGTTTCGCTAAACGGGCGCGGCTTGCATACGGGTGTTGCGGCGAGCGTCACATTAAAACCTGCAGAAGAAAATTCTGGAATCACGTTTGTCCGTACCGATTTGCCGGGGACACCGGCGATTAAAGTCGGGGCCGACACGATCCGTTTGGACTCCGGGGTGCCGCGGTGTACGACCATTGGCCGGGGGGACGTTTTTATTCACACCGTCGAGCATTTGATGAGTGCGTTAGGCGGGCTTGCGATTGATAACATTTTGATTGAAATCAATGCCAGGGAAGTTCCTTTTTTAGATGGTAGTAGTTTGCAATTTTTACAGGCTTTTAAAAATGTCGGGCTTCTTGAGCAGAATGCGCCGCGAGAGTGGATAGAAGTCAAGGAACCGATTGTTGTTGCTCGCCAAGACGCATCAATTGTGGCTTTACCGGGCACAGAGCATAAATTTTCTTATTTGCTGGATTATCCGCATCCATTTTTGCGCAGTCAGTATTTTGCGCTAACTTTGTCGGCTGAAAGTTTTGAAAAACAAATTGCTTCTTGTCGCACCTTTTGTTTGGAAGAAGAAGCGCAGGAATTGCGTAAAAATAATTTTGGTTTAGGCGCGACTTACGAGAATACGCTTGTCGTCGGAGAAAAAGGAGTTATTAATAATGAATTGCGATTTTCGGACGAATTTTGCCGGCACAAAGTTTTAGATATGATTGGGGATCTTTACCTTTTGGGTAAACCGATTCGGGGAAATATTGCAGCCAGCAAAAGCGGGCATCGTATGAATCTCGAACTTTTATTGAAGATCCACGCCCAAAAAGAAAATTATGCTAAGCATACGTTTGTCCCCGATTACAGTTTTTGCGGTAATACAGAACTTGATATTACCCAGATCATGAAAATTTTGCCGCACCGCTACCCCTTTTTATTCGTCGATCGGATCGTGCATTTGGAAGGCGGCAAAAAAGCCGTCGGGATAAAAAATGTCACGGCCAATGAAAACTTTTTTACCGGACATTTTCCCTCAAGGCCCGTCATGCCTGGTGTGCTTATGGTCGAGGCCTTAGCGCAAACCGGGGGGATACTTGTGTTGACCAACCCAGAGCACCGTGGTAAAGTAGCGCTGTTTATGGCCGTCGATAAAGTCAAGTTTCGTAAACTCGTTGTTCCCGGCGAGCAGTTGACGCTGGAGGTTGAAATGATTCGCGACCGTTCGCGCACTGCCCAGATGAAGGGGGTTGCTAAGGTTGGGGATGAAGTTGCCGTCGAGGCGGAGTTTATGGTTTCATTTTTGGATGCCGATTTTTTAAAACAGGTTTGATATGGAAACGATAAAAATACATAAAACAGCAGTCATTGACCCGTCAGCCCAATTAGGGCACGATGTTTTCGTTGGTGCCTATTCGGCCATTGGGCCAAAGGTTGTCGTAGGCGACGGATGCCGCATTGGCAATCATTGTGTTTTGGACGGAAAGACGACGATCGGAAAAAATTGCCAGATTTTTACAGGCGCGATTGTCGGCTCCTGCCCGCAGGACAAAAAATACAGCGAGACAGACGATGTCGAACTTATTGTCGGGGACAACAATGTGATCCGTGAGTATGCCACGATGAACGCCGGCACCATCGACGGCGGGCGCAAGACCGTTGTCGGCGATGGAAATCTTTTTATGGCCAACACCCACGTAGCGCACGATTGTTTGGTTGGCAACAATTGCATTTTGGCGAATGTCGGCACGATCGCCGGGCACGTGACTTTGGAAGATGGGGCGATTTTAGGGGGTTTGAGTGCGGTGCATCAGTTTGTGCGTTTGGGACGCTTGTCGATTGTAGGGGGCTGCTCAAAAGTCGTGCAGGACATTCCGCCGTACTCGATGTGCGACGGGCATCCGGCAAAGGTGTATAAACTCAATACGATCGGTTTGCAGCGGGCCAAGGTGCCGGTGGCATCGGTTGCGTCACTGAAGACTGCTTTTAAAATCCTTTTTCACAGCGGGCTGACCAAAACGCACGCCATTGAACAGATTATCAGAGATGTCCCGCCGTGTCCCGAACTTGACCATTTGATATTTTTTGCCAAGACGAGTAAGCGCGGACTTTGCGCGTAAGTTGCGGATAACCCTAATGGAAAAAATTGGCCTTATCGCCGGAAACGGCAAATTCCCTTTTCTTTTTGCCCGTGAAGCAAAGCGGCAAAACCTTAAAGTTGTGGCTGCGGCCATCGTCGGTGACACTTCCGTTTTTCTCAAATTCTTTGTTGACGAAATTGTCTGGTTTAAAGTCGGCGAGCTAAAGAAACTTTTTTCGTATTTTAAAGACCGCGGGGTTGTTCAAGTTATTATGGCCGGACAGGTCAATCCCAAAAATCTTTTTGACAAAACACTTATCTTAAATGACGAATATAAAGATTTGATGCAAGCTTTGGAAGACCGCAAGGCTGACACGATTTTTCGTGGCGTCGCTGACAAGCTCAAAGCGCAAGGATTGGAACTTTTGGATTCGACGTTTTTGCTCAAAGGTTATCTGGCCAAATCCGGCACGTTAACAGCGCGCACACCCACCAAGATCGAGCTAGAGGACATTGACTTTGGCCGCACGATTGCCAAGGCGATGGGCGGGTTGGACGTCGGACAAACGGTTGTCATAAAAGAAAAAGCGATTGTCGCCATCGAAGCGATGGAAGGCACAGACCGCTGTATCCGTCGGGGCGGGGCGATTGCCCGGGTGGGTGCGGTGGTTATCAAAATGAGCAAGCCCGATCAGGACTTGCGTTTTGATATTCCTGTCGTCGGGCTTCGCACTTTGCAAAATATGGCGGCGGTCAAGGCCAAGTGTCTGGCGATTGAAGCGGGCAAGACGCTTGTGATTGACCACGACGCCTGCATTAAGCTTGCCGACAAAACCGGCATTTGTATCGTTGCCGTGTGATAATAAATATTGAGTGTCTATGACAAAACTCCCAGCCTTTTCTGCTCTCACCTATCAGCAGTTGATTAGCCTTATTAAAAAAGAAATTGCCGACGGAAAAAAGATCATTTCGCAAACGCAGGCCGAAAAATATTGGAATATCGGCAAGGCGATCGATGAATATATTTTAGGCGGAGCAGACCGCGCCAAGTACGGTGAGCATATTTTTGAAAATCTCGCGAAAGATCTCATTGTAGGTAAACGGACGCTTGAACGGACAGTCCAATTTTATAGGCAATTTCCAATTGCGTCCGCGCGGACGCAATTGCCTTGGACGCACTTTCGTGAGCTGTTGTCTTTGCCGGATCCGGTGCACCGCAAGGAACTGATGGACAAAGCTCGTCGTGAAGGGTTGACGAGCCGCGAATTTAAAGAGCTGGTGCAAAAGAAAAAAGTTGTTGTCCCAGCTGACGGCCCAATTGCCCAATTAAAGCTGGTGCGAGGGAAATTGTATCACTATCGAATCGATGGGTGGAAACCTTTGGGACAAGATTTTCGAAAATGCGTTGATTGCGGCTTTGATGTTTCTTTTAACCCGACGCAAGGACAGCTTTCAAAATTTAGCGCCGGTCAAATAATCACAACCCAAAAAGACGATAAAACCTATGGCGTGCATACGTCGAGAGACGGTGGTGTTTCGGACATTTATACGTTTAAAGCTAAAGTTTATAAAGTTATCGACGGGGACACGCTTTTGACCGGGGTGGACTTGGGGTTTAAGATTACCAAAGAGCACAAGTTGCGCCTGCGGGGGATTGACACTCCAGAAATTGACACGCCGGAGGGCAAAAAAGCCGACGCGTTTGTTAAAGCGCGTGTTGCCCAATGCGATTTTGTTGTGATCAAAACCTACAAGGACGACAAGTACGGCCGGTATTTGGTCGATGTCTTTTATTTGCCCGGTCAAAAAGACGCTCAAAAAGTCGCCGCCGAAGGTATTTTTTTAAATCAGGAACTGCTCGACAATCGCCTAGCGGTTGGCTGGAAAAAGTAAAATCCCCAATTCCCCCTTTAATAAAGGGGGTTAAGAAAAAATGAAAGGATTTGATTTATGAATAAGAAGTTCAAGGGGGTTGTTTTTCTAGGGATTTTTTTTATTTTTTTAGGATTCGGGCTTTTAAGTGTAATGTCTGAGATTTTTTCTGATATGTATGGCTTGGGACAAAAATTTGTACGGCTTGATCAAGCTCTGGTCCTGACGTTAGAAGATCTAAAATATTTTGATAGTCAAGAAGTGCAGATTAAGTTGCAGGCGTCAGGAAATTTAGAAAAATTTAAAAGAGAAGTGGATAATTTTAAACAAGATCTTAAATTCCGTATTGATATTTATAAGAGATTAAGTTCAATTGGTCTAAAACTTCAAGTGGTGATTAATTTAATCCTGGGAGTTTTTCTTTTAGTATCTGGATTTGGATTGATTGTGCACTCGAAATGGGGAAGAGAACTGTCTTTGTGGGGCATTGTTGGTTTTTGTTTGTATATTGTTTCGTTGCCACTATTTTCATTTTATTTGGAACAGTACCTTATGCAATATGTAACAGTTGGGAATAAATTAAATTTATTGGTTGACCCGACATATAAAGATCTGTCTATTTATGCTGGGAAGTCAGCTTTTGAGTCGATGTTGATGGTGCATGGAAATGTTATTCTTTCATGTGTTTTGATAAGTTTATTTATAGTGATTGGTGTCTGGTGGTATTTGACCCGTCCGAATGTTAAGGCACGGTTTGTTTAGTGTAAACGGTTTGTAAAATCCCCCGTCCCCCCTTTGTTAAAGGGGGTTTGGTGGGATTTAAATCTTTTTGTCAAAGGGCTAAGCCGAAAATGAAATGGAGTTTAAAATGAAAAAATTTATTTTTGTTCTGTTGTCAGCTTTGCTTTTTGTAAGGCCAGTATCTGCGGCTATCGAGATCGGGATTGCCGCTTTTGATTCCGTCGGCGATGTCCCGACGGCAGAAACGATCAAGTCTTTTGAAGCAAGTTTAGGCAAACATATCAGCACGTTTAACTGGTACTTAGGGTTTAGCGACACTTACCAAAGTGGTATCCCATCAGGTTATTTGAACTCGTCGATCAATTACCACGACGGGTATAAAACGAATATTATTCCGATGCTCACTTTAGAGCCTTGGGTGTCCCAACAGGATGTCGTTAACGGACGCTATGATGATTATTTTCGCAGTTTGGCCGGGCAACTTAATAGTTACGGCTCAACGACGCGTCTGCGCTACGGCCATGAAATGATTCATGATGATAATCCTGCAACAGGCGGGTGGTATTCGTGGCAGGATCAGCCTTTGGAATATACGGCTGCTTTTCGTCATGTCTACGACGTGATGAAACCGCTGGCTCCCAATCTTGAATTTATCTGGTCGCCAAATCAGGCGCCCGGCGGTGTGGATTTGTTGGCAAAATATTTTCCAGGAAAATCTTATGTCGACTGGTTGGGCATCGACGGGTATAGCTTAAATAGTGCGAGCACTTTCGATCTTACTTTTAATAGCATTTATCACGATATTGCTGATCATCCGGAAATTTTTGGCAACAAGCCGATGATGTTATCTGAGTTTGCGGCCGCAGAATTTGCAGGAAAGCCTGGTTGGATTGCGGATGCTTTTGCAAAAATGCAGACGGATTATGAGCGTATACAGGCTTTTTATTGGTTTAATGTCAATAAGGAAAGAGATTGGCGGCTGGACTCATCGCCCGAAGCTTTTGCGGCTTTCAAGCTGGCGATGCAGGACAACGCTTTTATTTCCCACCCGACCCCCGATGTTGTTGTCACGCCTGAACCGGTTAGCAGTGTTTTGTTTTTAATTGGGGGCGGTGCTCTGGCCTGGAAAGTCCGCCGACGGTTTTTGAGTGCCGCGTAGGCTGGCAAAAGCAAGTCGTCAGTGAAACCTTATTCATTGACACATTAATAGATATATAGTATCTTTCATATTGATAATAAATGACTTAAGTGTGACATAATTCATGACAATATTTGAGGCATTTTGACCACAATATGAAAAAAATCAATACATTCCGATCCGGTCCTTTTTTGTTTAACTCCAGTTATGAGAATGGAAATATTCAAAACCTTGTTTCTAAAGCAGGAATTTTGGCTTACACGGTTAAGGAAATTCCTGTTTTACCCCGTTTGGCCAGCGGGTTGCAAGAAGAAATTATTAAGCGTTCAATTTTTGGAACTGCGGCAATTGAAGGCAATCCTTTATCGGAAGATGCTGTCGGCAAGCTGATTAATGAGAGCGACAAAACACGAGGTGTGAAAAAAGCCGAAATCGAAATCCAGAATTTAAAAAGTGTTTATTACAAAGTTATTTTGCCGATTGTAGAACACAAAGATGCTTTTTTGTTGAGTGAAGATTTCATTCAAAATATCAACAGAACTATTCTTGCCGACTGCGCTAAAGAAGATGTTGTCCCCGGGGATTACCGCAATCATGAGGTTTATGTTGGCGATAAAGAGCACGGCGGTGTTTATGTTCCTCCTAAAATCATTGAGGACATCAGGGCGCTTATGCAAGCCTATGTAGAGTGGATCAATGAGCCGGAGGTTGTCGCTTTGGGGCCGTTTGTCAGAGCGCCTTTAGCGCATTATTATTTAGGAAGAATCCACCCCTTTGGTGACGGAAACGGCCGTACATCGCGGATTGTCGAGGCTGTCATTTTGCAAGCGGCTGGAGTTAAATATGTTCCTTTGATGCTGTCGAATTATTATTATAAAAATATCGATGCTTATTATTGGGCTTTTTCTTTGTCTGGGAAAAAAGATAATGAAAATATGGCGCCATTTTTGGAGTATTTTCTCAATGGCGTGATATTCTCTTGCGAACAAATTAAAGACCGGATGTTTTGGATGATCCGAAAGTTTGCTTTGCGCGATTATTATCAGTGGATGTTAAAAAACCGGCATATTTCTAACCGGCAATTCGACTTGTTGGTCGCGCTTTTAGAAAAGGACGAAAAATTCACTTTGCGCGACCTTTATGACAGGGATCGTTTTGCCGCTATTTATCGACGAGTTTCCGAGCGGACCTCCCGCCGGGATCTCGAGAATCTTAAAAAAGAGGCCCTGCTGCTTTGGCAAGATGGACAATATTCTTTGAACTTTTATGTTCTAGACAGAGACCGCAGTTAAGGGATAAAAATTTCCCATGGTTTGTTTAGCGTCGTTTGACTTTGCCACTGCTTTTCTATATAATCCCTCTATTATTTTTTAGACCATTTTCGACGGGAAAAGGAAACGTCCCGCCGACAGAAGTTCATATCTGTAAAGATACAGACCAGTGGTCTTCTTAAGCGGGATTTCGCCAGTTAAACGGAGGCTTAATTTTCTATGGAAGTTGATGAAATAAAGCAGGTTAGAATTGAAAAACTCAACAAGCTTTTGGCCTTAGGCCTTGAGCCCTACGGCAGGCGTTTTTTGCCGACACACTCGATTGCGCAAGTGTTGCAAAATTTTGTCGAAGAGACGCCGGTCACGCTGGCGGGCCGCATTTTGGCCAACCGCGCTCACGGCAAAGCGATTTTTATGGATCTTGCCGACCAGACCTCAAAGATCCAGCTCTACATTAATATGGGCACAATCGGCGAAGAAGGCGTTGCTATTGTGGGCAGTTTAGACATTGGAGACATTATCGGCGTCGACGGGGTTTTGTTTAAGACCAAGACCGGGCAGGAAACGGTGAAGGTTTCCAAAATTACGGTTCTCTCCAAGTCGCTGATGACCTTGCCGGAGAAATGGCACGGCCTAAAGGACGTCGAGGTTCGCTACCGTCAGCGTTATGTGGACATGATTGCCAACGCAAACGTCCGCGAAATTTTTCTCAAACGTACGAAGCTGATTTCTTTTATCCGCAACTATCTGGACACCCGCGGCTTTTTGGAGGTCGAAACCCCGATGCTTCAGCAGCAGGCCGGAGGGGCTCGCGGCCGTCCGTTTGTTTCCAAGCACAATGCGTATGATATGGACGTGTATTTGCGTATCGCTCCCGAACTTTATTTGAAGCGCCTTCTCGTCGGTGGTTTTGAACGTGTGTATGAAATTAACCGCAATTTTCGCAATGAAGGAATCTCGACGCGCCACAACCCTGAGTTTACGATGCTTGAAGCTTACCAGTCCTACGGGGATTTTAACGACATGATGGATTTGATGGAAGGCTTGATTAGCGAGAGTGCGAAGCTTTTGACCGGCTCTTACAAAGTCGCTTATCAGGGCAAGGAAATTGATTTTACCCCGCCCTGGGAGCGCCGCTCGTTTGCCAAAATGATCAAAGACAAATTTGACATTAATCCCGACGACGATGCCAAGACAATGTTAGACAAGGTCAAGGCCAAAGGCGGACGCGGCAAGATCGAGACTTTGACCCGCTCGGCGGTCATGAAAATCGTTGAGGATATTTTGGACGAAGATGCGACGATGAACCCTGTTTTCTTTACCGATTATTTTACGTTTCTTTGTCCTTTGGCTAAAACTAAGAAAGACAATCCGTTTATTTCCGAGCGGTTTGAATGTTTTGTGGCGGGCCTGGAAGTCGGTAATGCGTATTCAGAGCTAAATGACCCGCAGGAGCAAAAGGCACGTTTACTCGAAGATTTGACGGATGACACGGAGACAGGGTTGCGTAATATTGACGAAGATTTTATTCACGCGCTCGAATACGGGATGCCGCCGGCCGGAGGTCTTGGCATCGGCATTGATCGGCTGATTATGCTTTTGACCGATTCTCCGACGATACGGGAAGTGATTTTGTTTCCGCTGTTAAAGCCGCTTGCAGGGTCGGATGAAAGGGCAATTTGAAAAGTGGATTCCCGCTTTCGCGGGAATGACAGAAACATGAGGGAATGACAGAAACATGAGGGAATGACAGAAACATGAGGGAATGGCAAAAGAGATAATGTCATCCCTGCGAAAGCAGGGATCCAAGGCTTAAGTGATGTATGATTTAAAAATTTCATGTTCTTAACGAAAAACGATAATTCATCGTCGACAAATATCATTAAATTCCTCCTCATCTGACTCAGCCTGAGTGGGGCAGAGAAAAAGAAAGAAAATTGCTTTGAATTACGAAAATTGGATCAGCTACCGGTATATGTCATCAAGCAAGGGCGGATTTTTGGGCTTCTTGCATTTTATTTCTATAGCCGGGGTTGCCGTCGGCGTCATGGCGCTTATTGTCGTGACCGGGGTTATGACCGGTTTTGGCAATAATTTGCGCGAAAAAATTATTGGGGCCACCCCGCACATCGTCGTCGAAAAAGAAACAGGCATCAGTGACTTTGCCAGTGTGCAAAAAACACTTAATCAAATTCCCGGTGTGATCAGCAGTTCGCCTTTTGTGCAGGGCAATGTTTTTTTAGAGAACGAAGGCCACGCGGTCAGCCAAATTGTGCGTGGGATTAATCCCAAAACCGAAAAAAACGTCACCAAGGTCAGTCAGTATTTGACCGAAGGAAAAATTGAAGACTTAGCCGACGGCGGCATTATTGTCGGCGAGGAATTGGCGCGGTATTTTGGGTATAGTTTGGGCGATGAGGTGACCGTGATTGCGCCCGGTTCGGGGATCAGTGGCCGCGGCTGGCGATATACCTTAAAGATCGTCGGGATTTTTAAAAGTGGCATGGTCGATTATGACATGAACCTTTCTTTTATCACATTGACGCACGCGCAAAAGATTTTTGATTTGGGGAACACGACCGTCAGCGGCATTGGGGTCAAGCTCGTCAATCCCGAAAAAGCCAAGGACGTCAAAAAAGAAATCTTTTCGCAGCTAGGCTACAGCTACCGGGTCAAGACGTGGATTGACATTAACAGCAATTTGTTCGAAGCGCTGTTTCTCGAAAAGTGGGGCTTGTTTATTATTTTGACGCTGATGGTTTTGGTCGCGTCGTTTAATATTATCAGTACGCTCGTTGTGACGGTGACGAGTAAAATTCACGATATCGGGATTTTGTTGTCGTTTGGCGTGCCGGCTAGTTCGATTCGCCGGATTTTTATGAAACAGGGGCTTTTGATTGGCGCCATTGGCACGTTTTGGGGTTTGGTTAGCGGGGTCTTGATCAGCTACATTTTAAAAACGTATGTGAAGGTCCCGGCGCAGATTTATTCGATTGACCATGTGCCCGTTGAAATCAAGCTGGCAGATATTTTGATTATTATTTCGGCGGCGATGGTGATCACGTATTTGGCGACGCTTTATCCGGCGGCCCGTGCGGCTAAGCTCCAACCGGTTGAAGCGTTAAGGTATGAATAGAGAGAAAAAAGGATATCCCTTCTCCCCGACGGGGAGAAGGTTAGGATGAGGGGTTAATAAAAGATTCCCCCTCACCTTAATCCTCTCCCCAAAATACTAGACAGGGGGAGAGGAAGTTAAAAATAAAATTTGTTATTTACTTACAAAGGTTTCTTAAACAGGTAAAATGGACACGTTCATGCTCGAAGTTGCTGCGCTGCAAAAACATTATGATCACCCCGCAGGAAAAGTGCATGTGCTCAAAGGGATTGATTTAAAGATCGCCCAAGGCGATGTCGTGGCTATTGTTGGCCCTTCGGGCGCAGGCAAGTCAACACTTTTGCATATTATGGGCGGCTTGGACCATCCGGCGCAGGGCGATGTCATTTTTGAAGGCGAAAATATTTATAAAATCAACGCGCAAAAACGTGCGGCGTTTCGAAACGCGAAGGTTGGATTTATTTTTCAGTTTTATCATCTCTTGCCGGAATTTACGGCGCTTGAAAATGTGATTTTGCCGGCGATCGTTGACAAAGGTTCCCCCTCTTTTTTAAAGAGGGGGTTAGGGGAAGTTAAGAATATTGATATGGACGTGGTTAAGGCCAAGGCGATGACGCTGTTAGACCGTGTGGGTTTAAGTCAGCGCTATGAGCACAAGCCGCACGAACTTTCCGGCGGAGAACAGCAGCGGGTGGCGATTGCGCGCGCGCTGATCAATGAGCCTAAGGTCCTTTTTTGCGATGAACCGACGGGGAATTTAGATTTTGAAAGCGGGCAGGGGGTCATTGACCTTTTGATGGAATTAAACAAAAAGAATAAGCAGACCTTGGTGATCGTGACCCATGACGAACAGATCGCCAGGCGTTCCGGGCGTGTGGTCAAAATGCGCGACGGACGATTGGTTTAACGAGGGGGAAGGCTTGCCCGCCTTAGGCGGGGGAGCTTGAAAGGACATCTATGAAAATTTATATCAACGGAAAATTTTATTCCAAAGAAAACGCCACCGTGTCGGTGTTTGACCACGGATTTCTCTACGGAGACGGCGCTTTTGAGGGGATTCGCGCGTATGACCGGCTGGTGTTTCGACTCGGCGAGCATATTGACCGGCTCTATGAAACCTGTCACACGATGATGATCACCATCCCGCTTTCCAAAAAAGAAATGCAGCAGGCGATTGTTGCCACACTTAAGGAAAATAAAATCGACAACGGGTATATCCGTGCGATTGTGACACGTGGCGTCGGCGATTTGGGGCTTGACCCGCGCAAGTGCCACGGTAAACCGACGGTGATTATTATTGCCGACAAAATTACCCTTTATCCGGCCGAACTTTATCAAAAGGGTATGGACATTATTACAGTGCCTACGCCGCGCAATCATCCCGAGGCTTTAAACCCGCAGCTAAAGTCGCTGAATTATCTGAACAATATTTTGGCCAAGATTGAAGCCAACAATTCCGGCTACAATGAAGCGATTATGCTCGATACAAACGGTTACGTCGGAGAATGCACCGGCGACAATATTATTATCGTCAAAGGCGGACGGCTTTTAACGCCCAGCCACGGACGGCTTAAGGGAATTACGTTGGCGGCCGTTTGGGATTTGGCTAAGAAGTTTAAAATCCCAGCAGAAGAAGGATTTATTACTCGTCACGAAGTGTATAATGCGGATGAATGTTTTTTGACCGGCACAGCTGCGGAAATTATTCCGATTGTCAAAGTTGACGGACGCACGATCGGCACAGGTCAGCCGGGGGCCATAACAAATAAATTAATCACCGCCTTTCATGCCGTAACGCGCAAGGATGGGGTGAAGTATTAAATTATTTTGCGAGTGTCTGTTAGGGCGACCTTCGTCGCTCGAACAGTCCTCGCGCTCGTCGCTTAATCTGAATTTAAAAGACCTACGAGTAAGCGACGAAGCTGTGGAACTCGCTTGGGAAGGTCATCCCCAACAGACACCTTTGAATTTAACGATGTGAGGTTAAATTATGCAATGTAATATATGTACCAAAAAAAAAGCGACGGTGCATTTGACCGAGATTGTTGACGGGCAAGTCACCGAACTGCATTTGTGTGAAGAGTGCGCCCGCGAAAAAAGCGTGCAGATGGAACAGCAGTTTGGGTTAGCGGACCTTTTGGCGGGCTTGGCAGATTTTGGCAAGCAGGTCAAAGATGTTGACAAGGTCAAACTCGACTGCCCGCATTGCGGGGTCAGCTACGATGATTTTAAAAAATTCGGACGGCTTGGCTGCAGTGAATGTTACACGGCGTTTCGCGAGCATTTAAGTTCTTTGCTTAAGAAAATCCACGGCTCAAATTTGCATTTGGGCAAAGCGCCGGCCGCGTTTCCGACGCCCGCAGGTCCCCAGATCGAAACTTTGCGCGATCTTAAAACCCAGTTGCAGCAAGCGGTACAAAAAGAAGATTTTGAAAAAGCCGCCCAACTGCGCGACAAGATCCACATTTTGGAAAAAAAAGAAGAAGGTCAGCCATGAATATTGACGACTTGATCCATCATACGGCACAGTGGCTTAAAGGGGCAGGGCCCAGTTCGCATATTGTGATGTCAACGCGTATTCGTTTGGCGCGCAATTTGGCCAAAGTGCCTTTTCCAAACCGCGCCGAAAAAAAAGATTTGCTTAATGTCGTCGAGGACGTTGACAAGGCGATCGGGCAAAATGAATATTTCAAAAATTCGGTTTTTCTTAAGATGAACGAGTTAGACAGCATCGATAAACAGTTTTTAGTCGAGCGGCATTTGATGAGCCACGAACATGCTGTCAGCGGGGACGGAAAAGCTTTGATTGTTTCTCAGGAGGAAATTCTTTCGATTATGGTCAACGAAGAAGACCACCTTCGTATTCAGGTTATGCAGTCGGGTCTTGATTTGATGGAAAGCTGGCGGATCATCAATATGCTCGACGACAGTTTGTCCAAAAAACTCAATTATGCGTACCTTGGCAACTGGGGGTATTTGACGGCTTGTCCGACAAATACGGGAACGGCGATGCGCGGGTCGGTCATGCTGCATTTGCCGGCGTTGGTCATGACCAAGCAGATCAACAAAGTTTTGGCGGCGATTGCCAAATTGTCGTTTGCCTCGCGCGGCTTTTATGGCGAGGGCACGCAGGCGCGGGGAAACATTTATCAGATTTCCAATCAGGTGTCCTTAGGCCACAGCGAAGAGGATATTTTGCAAAATATCAGCGGGCTTATCCGTCAGGTCATCGAGCAGGAAGAGCAGGCGCGCCAAGCGCTGTTTGTCCAAAACCGTTCAATGCTCGAGGACAAAATTTTTCGCAGCTTAGGCGTCCTAAAAAGCGCGCACATTATTTCGAGCCAGGAAACCATCGAGCTTTTGTCGATGGTGCGTTTAGGGGTGGACTTAGGGATTATTAATCAGGTTGACCGCGCAAATATCAACGAGCTTTTTATTACGATACAGCCGGCGCACCTGCAAAAAATTGAAGGTAAAAAACTTACGCCCGCCCAACGGGATACTCGTCGGGCAGCGTTAATTCGCGAAAAGTTAGGAGGCGTTTGATGTTTAATCGATTTACGGAAAGAGCACGCAAGGTCATTGTTTACGCTAAAGAAGAAGCTCGTCGTTTTAATCACGATTATATCGGCACGGAACATTTGCTTATGGGACTTATTCGCGAAGGCGAAGGGGTCGCCGCGGCTGTTTTACAAAAGCTTGGGTTGGACTTGGAAACGATTCGTATCGAAGTCGAAAAATTAGTTCAGCCGGGTCCGCAAACGCAAGTTTTAGGCGACATTCCTTTTACGCCGCGTTCAAAAAAAGCACTCGAGCTTTCCGCCGAGGAAGCGCGCGCTCTGGGACATAATTATATTGGTACCGAGCATTTGCTTTTGGGACTGGTCAAAGAAGGCGAAGGCATGGCGTATCGCGTTCTGTTAAACTTGGGGCTTGATTTAGGAAAATTGCGCAATGAAGTCATGGAACTTTTAGGTTCAGGGATTCCCGGCTTTGGTACGCAGGAACCGGCCAAAAGCGGCAAGACGCCGGCCATTGACGCGTACGGACGCAATTTAAATAAGTTGGCCAAAGAAGGCAAGCTTGATCCGGTCATCGGTCGACAGGATGAAATTGAGCGGATTGTCCAGATTTTAAGCCGTCGCACAAAAAACAATCCGGTTCTTTTGGGCGAAGCGGGGGTTGGAAAAACCGCAATCGTCGAGGGATTAGCCCAGCTGATTATTAAAGGAGATGTTCCCGAGCTTTTGCGCGAAAAAAATATTATCGTGCTCGACTTGGCTCTTATGATTGCCGGGACCAAATACCGCGGCCAGTTTGAAGAGCGCATCAAAGCGATCATGGATGAGATCAAGCGTTCGGGTAAAATTATTCTTTTCGTCGACGAGCTTCACACTCTAGTAGGGGCAGGTGCCGCCGAAGGGGCCATTGATGCGGCCAATATTTTAAAGCCGGCCTTGGCGCGCGGAGAAATCCAATGTATTGGGGCGACGACCTTGGATGAATACCGCAAGCACATTGAAAAAGATGCCGCGCTTGAACGGCGTTTTCAGACGATCATTGTTGACCAACCGTCGGCGGATGAAGCGGTGCAGATTTTAAAGGGGTTGCGCGACAAATACGAAGCGCATCACCGCGTCAAATATTCGGACGAGGCTCTTCAGGCGGCGGTGACGCTTTCGGACCGTTATATTTCGGGACGCGCTTTACCGGACAAGGCGGTTGATATTCTCGATGAAGCCGGAGCGCGGGCGCGGATTAAAGCGATGGCCGTTCCTGAGGGGATCAAGGATTTGGAAACACAAATCGAGAATTTGAAAAAAGAAAAAGAAGGTTTTATCAAAAGCCAGGACTTTGAAAAAGCGGCGCATATGCGCGACGAGGAACGTCGTGTTCGCGAAGAGCTTGATCGCGTCCGTGCCCAGTGGACCCAGGAGCGCGACAAGATCACGATCACGCTTGGTGAGGAGGACATTGCGCGCGTTGTTTCGCAGTGGACAAGTATTCCGCTGGTGCGTTTGGAACAAAATGAAAGCGACAAGCTTTTGCAGATGGAAGACAAATTGCAAAAGATGGTTATCGGCCAAGAAGAGCCGATTGCCGCCATTGCCCGCGCGGTACGCCGGTCGCGTGCGGGGATCAAAAATCCTCGTCGGCCGATTGGGTCTTTTATTTTTTTGGGGCCCACGGGGGTTGGAAAAACGCATTTGGCGCGCAGTCTTTCGGAGTTTATGTTCGGCAGCGCGGATTCGGTTATTCAGATTGACATGTCCGAATACATGGACAAGTTTAATGTGTCGCGTTTGATCGGCGCCCCGCCGGGGTATGTCGGCTACGAAGAAGGCGGACAGTTGACCGAAAAAGTGCGTCGCAAGCCGTATTCGGTTGTTTTGCTCGACGAGATCGAGAAAGCGCATCCGGATGTGTTTAATGTGCTTTTGCAGGTTTTTGAAGAAGGCCGCCTAACCGACAGTTTGGGCCGCAAGGTGGACTTTCGCAACACGATTATTATTATGACGTCTAACGTCGGCGCTGAGATGCTGCGTTCAAAAGGTGCGCTGGGTTTTGTGTCGCCTAAGGATGACGTTAATTATACCGACATGAAATCGCGCTTGCTCGATGAGGTCAAAAAATTCTTTAAACCGGAATTTTTAAACCGTATCGACGACATCATTGTCTTTAAGTCGTTGACGCGCGAAAATCTGACACAGATTGTTAAGCTCGAAATCGACGAGGTCACCAAACGTCTTAAAGATAAGGACATCGCCATTGAGGTCTCCCAGGATGCGTTGGACCTTCTGGTCGAAAAAGGTTTTGACCCGGTCTTTGGGGCCCGGCCGCTTAAGAGGACGATACAGCGCTTTTTGGAAGACCCTTTAGCTGAGGAAATTATTTCCGGCCGTTACAAAGAAGGCGGCAAGGTCAAAATCACACGCAAAGGTGATGCGTTGCATTTTGAATAACTATTATTTCCGGTTATTGGAAAGGATAAAAAATGTTAATATTCTATTTGGTATTGTTTCTTACCTTGGCTGTTTTTATGTTAAGCATAGGACTAAAGGTTTTATTAAAGAAAAAACCTATATTTATTCATACACGTTGGCTTCTTATTCTAGCAGCCTTTGCATTTTCCCCAATGGCTATTAATTCCATTGTTCTCTTAATAAAAATGGGATTACCCCCCAAATCTTTATTTCTTCTGTTTAATCTCCTTATCTACATTCTTATTGTTTCAATGTTCTCTTTCGCTTTTAAAGGGTATTCTTTTATTGGAGTAACGCAAGATTCGTTTATTGAAGGATTGCATGTTGCCTTAAACAAATTGAACATTAAATTTGAAGAAACCTTGTCTTGTATTAAGTTTTTGGAATATGATTCTCAGCTGCAGGTTAGCATTCAACCGTGGATGGGTACTGCTCAGATAAAAGTAAAAGGAAAAGAAGATAAGCAATTAGTTGATAGCATTTTAAGTGAGATGAATGTTTTTTTTCAAAATAGCGGCATGAAAACTAATAAAATTATTCCTGTTTTTTATGTTTTGATGGGCTCGTTTATAGTCTTGGGTATAATCGCTACGGGAGTGTCTTTTAGAAATACTTTTAATAATTTTTCGTATTTTTATTGTGTAACTCAATATAACGATCTTGATTCAAAAGCAAGAGAGGCATTATTATTAAAAAGTATTCGCCAAAGTCCAAGATTTGCCCAAGCTTATAATGAATTGGCTTGGCAATATGCTAAAGAGAATAGAAATCTTGATCAGGCACTTAAATTGGCTGACAAGGCGATATTCCTTAAGCCGCAAATCCAGTTTTTTGATACTAAAGCGGAAGTATTGTATAGGATGGGCAGGTATCAAGAGGCGGTCAATATCGAGTCTGATGTCGTGAAGAGGTATCCTGAATATCAATTTTACCGAGATCAACTTGAAAAGTTTAAAAAAGAAATTCATCGAAATTAAGTTTTAATAATTTGTTGTCAGTCATGTCTTCCACCAAAACCAAAATGCTTTTTGTTTGCCAGACCTGTGGGGCGCAGTCTCCCCGCTGGGTTGGCAAATGCCCGTCGTGCGAAGGGTGGAACACCTACGTCGAGGAAATCATAACACCGGTTTCCAAAGAAGGCCGGGGTGGAGTTGTTTTTAGCGACAAGCCGGTTAAGTTTAGCGAAATCTCAATGACCCAGCAGAAGCGGTTTACGACGGGTATTGGCGAATTTGATCGTGTGTTAGGCGGCGGCATTGTTCCCTCGTCGGTGACTTTGATCGGCGGAGACCCGGGGATTGGAAAATCGACGATCGCGCTTCAAGCGGTCTGCGCTTTAAGCCGTCAGGGTTATAAAGTTTTGTACGTCAGCGGCGAGGAATCTGTTCAGCAAACCAAGATGCGTGCCCAGCGACTGGGTGCGGATACAGCTGATAGTTTGTACATTGTCAATCAAGTCGATCTTGCAGCCATCAAAGAATACCTTGCCAAGATGAAGCCGCAGATTGTTGTCATCGACTCGATTCAGGTCGTGTATCATCCCGATATCCCGTCCTCTCCGGGCAGTGTCACCCAGGTGCGCGAGTGTGCGGCGATCTTGACGCATTTGGCCAAAACAACGGACATGGCGCTATTTATTATTGGGCATGTGACGAAAGAAGGCACGATTGCCGGCCCACGCGTTTTGGAACACATCGTTGACACGGTGCTTTACTTTGAGGGTGAGCGTTATAATGCGCATCGGATTTTGCGCACGATCAAAAACCGTTTTGGCTCGACGAATGAATTAGGCGTTTTTGAAATGACCGGCGAGGGCTTAATTGAGGTCACTAATCCGTCGGAAATCTTTTTGGCGCAGCGGGCGACGAACACTTCAGGCTCGGTTGTCGTCCCGATCTTGGAAGGCACGCGTCCTTTTCTCGTCGAAATACAGGCGTTGGTGAGCCGTTCGACTTTCGGCATGGTTCGCCAAAAGGCGCAAGGGTTTGACCCAAACCGTTTGGCGCTTTTGGTGGCGGTTTTGGAAAAACGCCTGGAGATGAATTTGCAGGACAAGGATATTTTTTTAAACGTCGTCGGCGGGGTCAAGCTCATGGACCCGGCGGCGGATTTGGCGGTTGTCTTGGCGGTGGCATCATCGCTGTTAGACAAGCCGGTTGACAGCCAAAGCGTTGTTTTTGGCGAAGTGGGTCTGTCAGCGGAAGTGCGCAGTGTTGGCCAAGTGGGTTTGCGGATCAATGAAGCCCAAAAGTTGGGTTTTAAAAAGTGCATCATGCCTCAAAATAATTTGAAAGCCAAAATCGGTTTTGAAAAAACGAGTTTGAATTTGATTGGCGTCGAAAATGTCCGTGGGGCATTAGAGAATTTTCAGGGATAGCTTGCTATCCCTGAAATGTCTCGAAGAAAGGAACGATTTAATGACATTATTATTTATCCGCACATTTTTTTTGCTCATTAGCGCTTTCGTCGGGTCTTATCTTGGTTCAATTGTCAATGCTGCCGCGCAGGGCGCGTGGTTTGGGGCGCTGGCGGGTTTGATTTTGATTATCTTGGAGCTGAGTCTTCGACGGGTTTCAGTGCGGGGATTGTCGAGTATGGTCTTTGGCCTTCTGTTGGGGATGGTCATGGCCAAACTCATTGCGGATATTATGTCGCTTTTGCCGCTGGGCGAGTCGATGCAGTCGATTATGCGCGCAGTTTTGACAATAATTTTTTCGTATCTGGGCGCTGTCATGGCCTTGCGCGGCAAAGATGAATTTAGCATTATCATTCCGTATGTGCGTTTTAGACGGCAGGACCTTTCCGAACAGGTTATTGTTTTAGATACCAGTGCGATTATCGACGGACGGATTTGGGACATTTACAAAACCAATTTTTTTACAGGCCGGTTGGTTGTGCCGCGTTTTGTCCTGCAGGAATTGCAAAATCTTTCGGATTCTGGCGATGATCTCAAACGCCAGCGTGGACGCCGGGGGGTTGAAATTTTGCGCAATATGCAAAAAGATGCCTCTTTGGATATCCATATTCACGAGGACGATATGGCCGAAATCAAGGAAGTGGATACCAAACTTGTCCGTTTGGCCAAAATCATGGAAGCACGGATTTTTACAACGGATTACAATTTAAGTCGTATTGCCGCTATTCAGGGGGTTATCGCACTTAATATCAATGACCTTTTGCAGGCGGTCAAACCGTCGATTTTTACCGGCGAGGAAATGGAAGTCCGTTTGGTCAAGGAAGGCAAAGAACAGGACCAGGGGGTTGCGTATACCGAGGACGGGGCGATGATCGTTGTTGCCGGCGGTCGCAGTTTGGTCGGTAAAAAAGTGCGGGTTTTGGTGACGTCAATTCTTGCAACACAAGGTGGCCGGATGATTTTTGCAAAAGTTGTCGGTTAATTTAAGGTAAAAAAGTTTTTATGAAAACACATGTCATTATTCCTGCCGCAGGCGCCGGGACACGTTTTGGGGCAGATGTCCCAAAACCTTTGCTTTTGCTAAAGGGCAAGGAAGTGATCATTTATTCGCTTGAGATGTTTGACAGTTGCGATTTGGTTGACGGTGTCGTCGTCGTCGCCCCGGCTCTTAAGGTCGCTGACTTTGAAAACGTGATCAAAAAGTATGTGTTTAAAAAACCGATCAAAGTTGTCGCTGGCGGCAAGAGCCGCTATGAATCGGTGAGCAATGGTTTAAAAGTGTTAGATCCTAATATCGATTTTGTGCTTATTCACGACGGGGCGCGACCTTTGGTTTCGCGTGAGGTGATCGAGCAAGCGATCAAAACCTGTTACACCGCTAAAGCTGTGGTCGTTGGTGTTCCGTTAAAACCGACGATCAAGCGCATTGATCCTTTGGCAAAAGTCATCGACACAACGCTTGACCGCAGCATCCTATGGGAAGCGCAGACGCCGCAGGTTTTTGCGTATGAACTTTTGACTCAAGCGCATCGGCAGGGAATTGGCCTGGATGTTGAGGCGACCGACGATGCTTTTTTGGTCGAACGTTTTGGGGCGAAGGTCAAAATGATTGAGGGCGAGTATCGCAATATCAAATTGACGACTCCGGAAGATTTGAAAATAGCGGAAGCATTGTTAAATTAAGTCTTACGGCTCATAAGAACGGTCGCCGATGGATTCTCGCCTAACGGCGCGACAGATTCGGCGCTGCGTTCAAATTCGCCTTAAAGACTTAATTTAACAATGCTTTTTGAGGAAAAGAAAATATGTTTAAAACCGGCATTGGATACGATATTCATCAATTGGCCCGCGGGCGAAAGCTTTTTTTAGGCGGCGTTGAGATTCCTCACAGCGTTGGGCTCGACGGACATTCGGATGCGGATGTGGTTTTGCACGCGATTTGTGATGCACTTCTAGGCGCTTTAGGGCAAGGCGACATCGGCGAGCATTTTCCCAATACAGACAAGAAATATCACAATATTGAAAGCATTAAACTTTTGGAAATCGTTTATCGTTTAGTCAGTCAAGCGGATTATGTGATTGAGAATGTCGATACGGTGATTTTGGCAGAAGAACCCAAGATAAAAAGCTACAAGCCGCTGATGAAAGCGCGTATTGCCAAGACGCTTAAGATTGACGTGGCGTGCGTGAATATCAAGGCGACCACCACCGAAGGCTTAGGCGCGATCGGCCGCAAAGAGGGTATCGCCGCGTATGCGACGGTGCTTCTTCGCAAACGCAAGAAAAAGAAAGTGTGATGAATAAAGGGGCGATGATATGGGCAAGGAAAAGCTGACGGCTGAAGAATTAGAATGGTTTGAGGTTCAAAAGAAGTATCAGACGAAAAAATCGTTTATTTTTGGTGTAGTAGTAACATTTCTTTTGATAGTTTTTTTATCAAACAAGTTGTGTTTAAAATCCAATATTATTCTTTATGCTTGCTGTTGTTTTGGATTTATTGGTGGTTTTATTACGATTAGAAAATTTATGAGAATTATCGACAAATTACTAGAATAATAAGTGTCAAGGTGAAATTATGATGGGACTATTGATGATTGTTTCGACGGTGATTGCGGTTATTTTTTTTGTGGCCTTTGCTTTTGCATCGGAGATCAAAGCGACACAAGAACGCGACCCGGCGGCAAAAAATGTTTGGGAAGTCCTTTTGCTCTACCCGGGCTTGCACGCGGTTATTGCGTATCGAATTTCGCATTTTTTGTGGACGAAAAGAATCCCGTTTTTTCCTCGGGCAATTTCGCAGACGGTGCGTTTTTTAAGCGGGGTTGAAAT
The DNA here is from genome assembly GCA_964474085.1 of uncultured Planctomycetales bacterium. Lineage (GTDB taxonomy): Bacteria > Omnitrophota > Gorgyraeia > Zapsychrales > JANLHA01 > JADLGJ01. The sequence continues at coordinate 32,292 of CAYYRJ010000015.1, read as the reverse complement.
TCACCCCGGCGCGGTAATCGGCAAAGGTCTTTTTATCGATCACGGGATGGGTGTTGTGATCGGCGAGACGGCGATTGTTGGGGATAATGTCACTTTGTTTCAGGGTGTGACGCTAGGCGGAACGGGTAAAGAAACCGGCAAGCGCCATCCGACGTTAGGCGACAATATCGTCGTCGGGGCAGGCGCCAAAGTGCTGGGCAATATTACAGTCGGTTCCAATTCTTATGTGGGCGCTAATGCGGTTGTTTTAAAAAACGTGCCGCCTAATACCACGGTCGTCGGTGTCCCGGGACGCATCACTCGTCAGGAAGGCAAAAAGATCGATAGCGCCATGGATCACGGGCATGTGCAGGATCCGGTTATGATGCACATGAAAGATTTAGTCCAGCGGATGAAGGCGGCTGAGGAAAAGCTGGGCATCGCCCGCAGCGCTCAAGAAGAAAAAGACAGCGATATTGATTATATGATTTAGAAAAATAAAAATATTAATTTGCACAACTCCCCTTAATCCCCTCTTTAACTAAAGAGGGGAGAATATTTAAAAGATGCAAGATGGTTGTCTACTTCAACCTTTTCCCCCTCTTTTTTAAAGAGGGGGGTAGGGGGAGTTAAGGAATCTTATGCCAATACAAATTTACAATTCCCTTTCTAAACAACTTGAAGAACTCGTTCCCTTAAACGGCAAAACGATTCGCATGTATTCGTGCGGGGTAACCGTTTATGACAAATGCCATTTGGGACATGCGCGCAGTTTGTATATTTTTGACGTCATTCGCCGGTATTTGAAATTTCGTGGCTTTGACGTGCACTTTGTCCGCAATATCACGGACATCGACGACAAAATTATCAAGCGCGCCCAAGAACTTGGCAAAACCAGCGACGAGGTTTCAACGCAAAACATCAAAGACTACTATGCGGACATGCAGCGATTGGGCGTTGAAAAAGCCGACATCGAGCCGCGCGCCACCGAAAACATTGCTGAGATGATCAAATATATTTCGACTTTAATCGACGATGGATATGCCTACGAGTCGCAGGGCGATGTTTATTTTCGTGTGCGCGAATTTCCCGAGTATGGCAAGCTCTCAGGCCAAAGTGTTGAATATATGCGTGAGGCTGTGCGTATCGAAAAAGGCGAAAAAAAAGATGATCCGCTGGATTTTGCGCTCTGGAAAAAATCCAAAGAAGGCGAGCCGTCGTGGGACAGCCCCTGGGGAGCGGGCCGGCCCGGTTGGCATATCGAATGCTCGTGCATGAGCCTCAAACATTTGAATTGCGAAACCTTAGACATTCACGCCGGCGGGCGGGACCTGATCTTTCCGCATCATGAAAACGAAATCGCCCAATCAGAAGCTTATACCAAAAAACCTTTTGCTAAATATTGGATTCACCACGGGCTTTTGACGATTAACGGGCAGAAGATGTCCAAGTCTTTGGGGAATTTTATCACCGTCGAGGATGCGCTTAAAAAATATCCGGTCGATGATTTAAAAGTTTTCTTTTTGATGTCGGCTTATGCTAGCGGGATTGATTTTACCGAAGAAAAAATGGCCGAAGCGCACAAGGCGATGGAGCGTTTTGATATTTTGTTTTGGAAGGCGAGCCATATTTTAGAAAAACATCCGTCGCCTAAAATGATTGATGTGGATTTTGTCAAACAGCACAGAGACGAATTTATTGATGCTTTGGACGATGATTTTAATACGCCCAAAGCGTTGGCTGCGTTGTTTAATTTTTTGGCGCAAACCAACCGTTATATTGAAAGCCAACAGGCAAGCGCGCAGTTTGCTGACACGGTTTTTACGGCGGTTGAGACTATCGAGAGTTTAGGGCGCGAAGTCTTGGGCCTTTTTTTATGCGAGCCAAAGTTAAAGCTTTCTGTTGATCAGCAGGCTTTGTTAGAGGCGCGCCAACAAGCGCGCAAGGCCAAAGATTTTAAAAAGTCCGACGAGCTGCGCGATGCCTTAAAGGCCAAGGGGATTGTTGTCGAAGACACCAAAGACGGACAGACCTGGAGATTTGCATGAGAGGCAAGTTCATTTCGTTTGAAGGTTCGGAAGGTTCCGGCAAAAGCACGCAGGCGGGGTTAGTTTTTTCTTATTTGCAGAAAAAAAACGTGCCTGTTATTTTGTTGCGCGAGCCCGGCGGGGTCAAGATTAGCGAGGCGATACGGGGTCTTTTGCTCGACGTCAAAAATACGGACATGACCAAGGAAAGCGAGACGTTGCTTTATATGGCCAGCCGCGCCCAGATGGTTGAAGAGGTGCTCAAGCCGGCTTTGAAGGCGGGAAAAGTCGTTCTCTCTGATCGGTATCTTGATTCAACGATCGCTTATCAGGGTTTTGGCAATGGTGTGGATATTCAGACGATTAAAAAAATCGGTGAATTTGCTACACAGAGCGTCAGTCCGGATTTGACGTTGCTGTTTGATATTCAAACCGAAAAAGGGCTTGCCCGCACCAATGCGGTCAAGGATCGCATTGAACTGCGTTCCCTCCAATATCATCGTCGGGTACGAAAGGGATATTTGCAGCTGGCCAAAGAAAATCCGAAGCGTTTTCGGGTGATTAAAGTCAATAAGACTAAGGAAGAAATTTTTGAAATTGTGCGGGAATATGTAGATGCATTTTTAAGATAGCAGGGATTCTATAAATATCCCGAGCGAGTTTGGCGACCGTAAGGAAGTCCTTTTTAGGACGAGCCCCGATTTTTTGGCACGTGTATAAAGCGGTTAGTCTTGGGGCGAGACACTGTTTGAGCGCGGGGTATTCATAGGATCCCTGCATGAGATGGGCGATGAATAGTATAAATATCAATCACGACGTTTTAAATCGTTTCAGCCGCTTATTAAAGTCGGGCCGCATGGCGCACGCTTATTTATTCGCGGGACCAAAGGGCATCGGCAAAAGTCAAACAGCCCTGTGTGTGGCACAGCTGGTTAATTGCGAAAAACGTATCGAAGGTCACACGCACGAGGCTTGCGGGCAATGTTCGTCGTGTTTGCGGATTGTTTCGCGCAATCATCCGGATATTTTTTTCATCGATTGCGGGGACAGCGAGTCGATTAAAATCGCGCAAATCAGAGAGCTTATGACCCGTTTGCAAATGCGCTCTTTTGAGGCGCCGACCAAAATTTGTATCATCAAAGATATCGAAACGATGACCTCTGACAGTAGCAATGCGCTTTTAAAAACTTTAGAAGAACCGGCAAAAGATACGCTGATTATTTTGACGACATCCGTTCCCGAGGAGAATTTAGCCACAGTGGTCTCACGCTGTCATTTGATCAAGTTTTATCCTTTGTCTGTTTCTGCTTTGCGGGCGCATTTGATCGCCGACAATCAGCTTGAGTCCCCGGTTGCCCAATCGTTAGCGGCGTTTTCCGAAGGCTCTTTGGCTTGCGCGATCGAATTAAATAACGAGGGGTTTTTTCGCCGGAAAAATGAAATTATTGACAATGTGGTCTTGCAGGAAAATAATGATGCCTATTTAAAAAAGATTTTAGGCGATAAGCCTCAGACGCAAGCAGCACTTGTGGTTTTGTTGTCGTACTTTCGCGATTTGTTGATTTTAAAGTCCGGCGCAAGACAGACGCAGTTGACGCACCCAGATCGTTACGATGAGCTATTAACGCTCGAGAAGAAATATTCATTTGTACGGTTAAACGGAATTATTGACCAAATTATCGAGGCTTTGGCGCTTTTGGGCGAAAACCTTAATATCAAAATTCCGTTTATCCTTTTGCGGGAGAAAATATGGGCAAGATAATTGAAGTCCAGCTTGGCGAATTTCGCGGGGTGGGGTTTTATGAACAGAATGATGTGGTCTGTGACCGTGGGCAATATGTGATTATTGAACAGGACCGTTCGATGGAATTTGGGCGTGTTATTTCGGACGCGAACGCTGTTTGCAGTGCAAAGGCTGATCAACCCGTCGGTAAAATTGTCCGTCTTTTGACACAAGGCGACAAGAATCAGTTGGAGAATAACCGTCTTAAATCGCAGGATGCCGTCAGTGCCTGCGTGCGCAAAATCAGCGAACGTAAATTGGATATGCAGATTGTCAAAGCCGAGTATACGTTTGATTGCAGCAAAGTGATTTTTTTCTTTAACGCCGAAGGGCGTGTGGATTTTCGCAATTTGGTCAAAGACCTCGCCAAAGTTTTTAGGGTTCGTATTGAGCTTAAGCAAATCGGTGTTCGTGATCGTGCCAAAATTATTACCGGTTACGGGGTTTGCGGACGAGAACTTTGCTGTTCGTCGTATCTGAAAAGTTTTCATCAGCTTTCGATTAAAATGGCCAAAGAACAAGGCTTGCCGCTTAACCCGACGAGGATTTCGGGAGTTTGCGGGCGTATCAAGTGCTGTATGGCTTATGAATATTTGGCGTACCGCGATTTGGCCCGTGACCTGCCGTCGATTGGGGACAAGATCACGACCCCGGAAGGCAAGGGCAATGTCCGGGATGTCAATATTCTCAAACGGTTAGTTTTTGTTGATTTAGGCGAAGGAAAAATGACCAAAGTTTCTTTTGCTCCCAAAAACAGCACAGCTTCTGTTATCAATGAAAACTAAATTTTATATCACGACGCCGATTTATTACGTCAATGCCAAGCCGCATATCGGTCATGCGTATACGACCATTGCCGCGGATTGTCTAGCCCGTTTTTATCGCAGTCAAAACGCGCAGGTGCATTTTTTAACCGGCACCGACGAGCACGGGCAAAAAATCCAGAAAGCCTCCAGTGAACTAAATTTAACGCCCAAAGAATTTACCGACCGCATTTCCCCGCAATTTCAAAATCTTTGGGCTACGCTTAATATTTCTAACGATGATTTTATCCGGACTACAGAGCCGCGGCATATTGCGGCGGTACAAAAGTTTTGGGAAATCCTTAAAAGCAATGATGAAATTTATGCAGGAGAATACGGCGGCTGGTACTGCGTGCCGGATGAAACATTCTGGATGGAGTCTCAGATTGTCGACGGAAAATGCCCGGACTGTGGGCGGGCGGTTGAGTTTATTAAAGAAAAGAATTATTTTTTCAAGTTATCGAAACACCAGGGCTGGCTTTTGCAATATTTAAAAGACCACCCGGACTTTGTGTTTCCGCAGACGCGGTATAACGAGGTTGTGGGTTTTTTGGAAAACAATACGCTCACGGATCTTTGTGTTTCTCGTCCTAAGTCTCGTCTTAATTGGGGCATTGAAGTCCCCTTTGATCGCGAACATGTCACTTATGTGTGGTTTGATGCGCTGGTCAATTACATCAGCGCGATTGGTTTTGTCGACGACAAGAAGAAGTTTGACGCTTTTTGGCCGGCCGATGTGCATTTGATGGCCAAGGACATTATTCGTCAGCACGCGATTTATTGGCCGATTATGCTGCATGCTGCAGGACTGCCTATGCCAAAACAGATTGTTGCTCACGGTTGGTGGAAAATGGGCGAGGTCAAGATGTCTAAGTCTTTGGGCAATGTCGTCGATCCGGTTGAGATGGTCGAAAAATATGGGGTTGATGCGTTTCGGTATTTTTTGATGCGCGATGTGCCCTTTGGTGCGGACGGGAATTTTTCGACGGATTCTTTTGAAAAACGTTTTAACGGGGACTTGGCCAATGATCTTGGCAATTTGGTCCATCGCACGTCGAACATGATTCTTAAATATGTTGACGGCAAGATTCCGCAGAATCCATCTTTGCAGGTGCCGCAAGGGGTCGACAGCCCGATTTTAGCGAAGTTCCTCAGTGATCCAAAACAAAATCTGGATTTGATCGAAAACTTTAAGTTTAATGAATATTTAGGCGAAATTTGGGATTTGATCGGTGCGGCCAATAAATTTGTCGAGCAGGTCAAGCCGTGGCAGCTAAAAAAAGAAGGCAAACAGGCTGAGGTTGAGAATTTTTTAGGGATTATTGTGGCTGTGCTTAAGTTTAGTGCCGATGCGATCGATCCCTTTATGCCGTCGACGTCGAAAAAAATTAAGGAACAATTTAGCGGCGATATTATTAAAATCGGTGAACCGCTTTTCCCGCGGCTTGAAATATAATTCAGGGGTGGGTCAAAGTCCTCTGGCTCAAGAAACGGTCCCCGGTGGATGTCCCGCCTTACGGCGGGAGAAAATCGGGGCTGCGTTCCGATTCGCCTTCGGACTTTCACCCACCCTTCATAAATATAAATTATGAATCCTCCAACACTCACATGGTCTAAAGGCGTTGTCAGACTCATTGACCAGACGCTGCTTCCGACGAAGTTAAAATACATTACGTGCTCCGACGTTAAAACGCTCTGGCAGGCGATCAAAACTTTGCAGGTGCGCGGCGCGCCGGCACTTGGTGTTGCCGCTGGCTTTGGCGTTTTGTTAGGTATTAAGAATTTCAAAAGTTCGGATCGTCGGCAATTTGAGCAGAAGTTAAGCGAAGTTTGTGATTATATTGGCACATCCCGCCCGACGGCGGTTAACCTTTTTAATGTTCTTGCAGAAATGCGAACAGTTACTCGCGCGCATCCGTCGGCTACGGTTGGAGAGTTAAAAAAACTTTTAGAAAAAAAGGCGCTGGAAATTTATGAGCAGGACCGGCGCGTTTGCCGGCAAATGGGCAAGCATGGCGCGAAATTTATCAAAAAGGGCGGGACGTATTTAACGATTTGCAACGCGGGCGCTTTGGCGACCGTCGATTACGGAACGGCTTTAGGCGTTTTTTATGCGGCCAAAGAAGCGGGCAAGTCGTTTAAAGTTTATAGTTGTGAAACGCGTCCGCTTTTGCAGGGAGCGCGGTTGACGTGCTGGGAATTGTTGCGTGCGAAAATCGACACGACCTTGATTTGCGACAGCATGGCCGCAACCCTGATGAAACAGGGCAAGATCGACGCTGTTTTTGCTGGTGCGGACCGCATCGCGTTAAATGGCGACACAGCGAACAAGATCGGCACGTATAGTCTTGCAGTTTTAGCCAAGCATCACAAGATTCCATTTTATATTGTTGCGCCGCGCTCGACGTTTGATGCGACAACAAAAACTGGTGATGGCATTGTGATCGAAGAACGCAAGAGTGAGGAAGTTGCGTGTTTTGCCTCTGTCCCGACGGCGCCAAAGGGTATTAAAGTTTTTAACCCGGCATTTGACGTGACCCCGCACGAGCTTATTACGGCGATTATCACAGAGAAAAGTCTAAAACGGTGAAAAGATGATATACAAAGGAATTCGGTTTCATTTGGTTGGACTTTTGGTATTGCTAATTATGGGAGGTGTATTTTTTTATTTGTTTAGTCAGTACAAAGACGTCGAGAATTGGCCTTCCGTGCAGGGGATAATATTGTCCTCACATGGCCAAATCAGTAATTCTGGACCTAATCAGAAGTTGCGGTCATCTGGTTTTTCGCGTTATTTTATGAGCGTTGAATTTAATTATGTAGTCAACGGTAAGAAATATAACAATATGGGGACAATGAATTTTTCAATACCGATCACGCTAGAGGCTCAAAAGTATATTGATGATACTATAAGTCCACTTTATGTGATTGGTAAAAGCATACCTGTTTTTTATAACCCATTAAACCCGCAGTATTCGACGATTATTCAAGGCTATAGTGCTAGGCATATTTCAACATTTATTATGTTAATTGTTCTGTTTTTTTTATTAATAGTGGTTCATATGATTATTGTTGTTAGAAGGTTGAAAAGAAAATAGCGTTGTTATGGACGAACTTAGCGAATTGGCTTTAATCGATTGGATGCGTAAAAGTGCTGTTTGCTCGGTTTCGGTTAAACAGGGCATTGGCGATGATACGGCTGTTTTGCCCTTAAATGCGCGGCAGGATTTGCTTTTGACGACGGACATGTCGGTTGAGGGCGTGCATTTTACAAAACAGACAAAGCCAGAGCTGATTGGCCGCAAAGCTTTGGCTCGCAACTTAAGCGATATTGCGGCGATGGGCGGGACGCCTACGTATGCGGTTGTGTCGTTAGGGTTGCCTCAAAACACTTCGACTGCGTACGTTAAGAAGATTTATCAAGGCATCAATCGTTTGGCCAAAGAGTTTGACGTGAGCATTGTCGGCGGGGATACGGTCAAAAGTGCGCACATTGTTATTAATATTGCTTTGTTGGCAACTGTGGCCAAAAATAAAGCCGTTTTGCGCCGTGGTGCAAAACCCGGCGATGGGATTTTTGTCACCGGCGCTTTGGGCGGTTCTTTAAAGTCTGGCCGGCATTTGACGTTTACCCCGCGTGTGCCGGAAGCGCAATATTTGGTCAAGAACTTTTACCCGACGGCTATGATCGATATTTCCGACGGGTTGGCTGGGGATTTGGGACACATTTTAGAAGAAAGCGGTGTCGGCGCGATTTTAGAGGAGGACAAAATCCCGCTTCATCGTGGGGTGGATTTGAAGGCGGGTCTTTGTGACGGGGAGGATTTTGAACTTTTATTTACTCTTTCTAAGCCTTTGGCAAAAAAACTTTTGCAATTTAAGAAAAGCGGTTTTTATTGTATTGGCGAAATCACCGCCGATAAATATAAATTATTCCTCCGTCAAAAAAACGGCAAGGTAAGTTTGCTGGATCCAAAAGGATTTGTGCATTTTTGATGAACACATTACATGTCACAACTCACAGCGTACAAGAAACACAAAAGATTGGTGAACGTTTAGCCAAGCAGTGCGAAGGCGGCGAAATTCTTTGTCTCTGTGGCAACTTAGGCGCGGGCAAGACAACGTTTGTCAAAGGGATCGCCCGTGGACTTGGTATCGACGAGAAAAATGTTAACAGCCCCACCTTTGTGATTATGAACGTATACGAAGGCCGTTTGCCTTTGTATCATTTTGATTTTTACCGGCTTGAAAGCCATAAGGACATTGAAGGCATCGGGTATGACGAATTTATTTATGGGCAGGGGGTTGCGGTCATCGAGTGGGCAGAGCGTTTTGGGCGTCTTATGCCATCGGAGCATTTGTCGATTGAACTCTGCGATCAGGGAGAACAGACACGTATTTTATGCTTTGTCCCACAAGGGGAAAGATACAAAAAGTTAGTCAATGCAATCAGTGGTAATTGAAAATAAATTTCAGTAAATGTTTGGTGTATGTTAATATTTTTTCAAGTGTTAACCCCTCTTTCCCTTCGCAATATCCCCTTGGCAAGGAGTTTGCATGAATAGCAAAAATGGAATTGTAGTCAAGCACCAACCAACTTTTGAAGCTGCTCGACAAGTTCATGAAAACGGGCAAGATTATTGGTCGGCAAGGGAAATAGCAAGAATTCTTGGTTATCTTGAGTATAGAAATTTCTCTCCAGTTATTTTAAAGGCTAAAGAATCTTGTTCTAATAGCGGTCAGAAAACAATAGACCATTTCGTGGATATGCACGAAATGGTCCCCATAGGTTCAGGCGCACAAAGGCAGATCGACGATATTCATCTTTCCCGCTATGCCTGTTATTTGATCGTTCAAAATGCTGATCCCGCAAAACCGATTGTTGCCCTCGGACAAACTTATTTTGCCATTCAGACCAGAAAACAGGAGCTCAGTCAGCAGGCTGATTATAAAAACCTTAAGACGGAAAACGAACGGCGTTTGTTTTTACGAAATCAGCTTAAAGTTCATAATAAGCAGTTGGCAGGTATTGCAAAAAATGCGGGTGTTCTTGCGCCATTGGATTATGCGATTTTTCAGGATCATGGTTATCGTGGTCTTTACGGAGGATTGGCTTCGAAAGATATCCATTTGCACAAAGGATTAAAAAAGGGACAGCAGATCTTGGATCATATGGGGAGCACTGAATTGGCAGCAAATTTGTTTCGTGCTACGCAAACGGAAGAAAAGTTGCGTCGTGATCGCGTTAAAGATAAGACAAGAGCCAACCAAACGCATTTTGAGGTTGGCAAGAAGGTGCGAAAAACTATCGCGGAAATTGGTGGGACAATGCCGGAGCATCTTCCTAGCCATGAAAGTATTAAAATTGTTAAGAAAAAACAACACAAAAATTTATACGGGAAGTAGTTTATGAAAATTCTTGCCCTTGAAACATCTTCCAAGCGTTTTTGCTTAGGTTTAAGCGACGGAAAAAGTATTCTTAAAAGCCGTACAATGGTGCTTGATAAAATTTTGTCCGACTCGATTGTTCCGGCTATTGACCGGATTTTAAAAGCTGCGAAATGGAAATTGCCGGATCTCGATGCTCTCGTCGTTGGTTTAGGCCCGGGGTCTTTTACCAGTCTGCGCGTTGGTCTCTCGACGGTCAAGGCGATGAGTTTTGCTTTAGGCACGCCGGTTATCGGGATTCCCAGCATGGATGCGGTTGCGCTTAATGTGGGCAAGACAGAGCGACAAATTTGTGTCCTTTTAGATGCGCGACGTAATATGGTTTATGCCTGTCTTTATGAAAATACGAACGGAAAATTAAAGAAAAAAAGTGAATATTTATTAACGCCGCTGGTCAGTTTGCTTGATAGAATAACGGCCGACACGATTTTTGTCGGTGATGCGCTGGTGGCCTATAAGACGGATATCGAAAAATATTTTTTGGCAAAAACCCAAAAGCTGCAGGTGAGTTTTGCCACAGAGGTCAAGGCCTATCCGAGCGCTAAAAATTTAATGATCTTGGCAGAGGAGCGTTTAAGAAAAAAGAAATTTGCCAATATCGATACGTTGGTGCCGTTGTATTTATACCCCGAAGACTGTCAGGTGCAAAAATGAAAAACAACTCTACTCTTTTGACATGGGCCCAGATTGACTTATCCGCTATCCGGCATAATTTCAAAATTCTCAAAAAAAACAGCGTCGAGATTTTGCCGGTTATAAAGGCTGATGCCTACGGGCATGGGATGATTGCAGTTGCAGAAGAGCTTGCCCGGTTGGGGGTCAAAATTTTTGGCGTCTCCGACCTTACAGAGGGCAAAGAGTTGAGAGGCAATGGTTTTAAAAACGAGATTTTGCTTTTAGAAAGTCCCTTGCCAGCTTTGGCGGCGGATATTGTCAAGTTTCATTTGATTCCTTGTGTCTGTACGATGGAGTTGGCGCGCGCGCTTAATAAAGAAGCGGCAAAATGCAAAGAAAAAGTCAAAGTGCATATTAAGGTCGATACCGGGATGGGCCGTCTGGGGGTTTGGCACAAGGACGCCTTTGAATTTATCCGTTTGGTGGCCAGTTTTCCCAATCTTGTCATCGACGGGATTTTTACGCATTTTCCGCTTTCTGACAGCGATCCTGAATTTACAGGCCAGCAGCTTAAAGATTTCGCGACACTTCTGGATTCCTTAGGCGAGCTAAAAAAAACGATTCGCTATGTACATGCCGCCAACAGTATGGGCTTGTCCGGTTACCCGAATTCCATTTTAAATTTGGCGCGTCCCGGGCTTATGCTCTATGGCCTTTATCCGCGGGAAGATTTGCGAAAAAAAATTAAACTTAAAGCCGCGATGAGTGTCAAAACTCGGGTACTTTTTGTCAAAAGTTTAGAAAAAGGACGCGGGGTTAGTTACGGACATACGTATGTTGCAAAAAAGAAGATGAAAGTCGCCACGTTGGCCATCGGTTATAGCGACGGGTATTTTCGTTGTCTGTCCAATAAGGCTTTCGTTTTGATTCATGGCAAGCGCTGTCCTGTTTTGGGCAATGTGACGATGGACCAGATTATCGTCGATGTTTCGCATGTCAAGACGCTTAACATTGGGGACCAGGTCACTGTCTTGGGGACTGACAAGAAACAAAGCATAACAGCTGAGCAGTTAAGCGCTTGGGCGGGCACGATCAACTATGAAATTGTCTGCAACCTCGGCAACCGGCTAGAGCGCGAGTATATTAAAACTTCTTCTTAATCAAATATCCCGCCAGCGCCGCAAAACTTGCCGGGGCCAACCACGCGGATACAAACGGCCACAAAACGCCGGATTTTCCTAAAGCAATCCCGACGGAATTAACGACCATATAAAGAAATGCCAGTGCGATGGCAATAGCCAGCGCACTAAAGGTTTGGGCTTTGCGCCGTCCGACAAATAAAGCCAGCGGCAGGCCGGCTAAAACAATCACAATAATCGAAAAAGGTTTTGCGATTTTTTGGTGCAGGTCAACGTGCAAATTGTTAATTGCCCTAAGCGCGCCGCTTTTGGAAAAACGGCTGATGTACTGATACAGCTGACGGGAATTCATCGCATTGACGTTAAGGCTTTGGCGCAAAAAGTCCTGCGGTGACTCCTTGATATCCATGAGCTTTTCCCCGACGGGTTTGATAGTCGCTTCCCCTGTTTCGGGATTAATGATCGTGCTGATATAAACATTATAAAATTTCCACGCTATCCCGGTCCATTTGCCTTTGAGGGCAAGCGTCTTTTCGCGCAACTGCATTTTTTCGTCATATTCATGGATTGTGATCCCTTGCATTTCATAGGTGTTTGGGTCATAGACGTCGATGCAGTAGAGACGGTTTTTAAAGCCGTAATACGTCAAGTAATTGATTTTTGCGGTTTTCTTTTTTGTGCGGTCGACTTCGAGAATAATGTGTTCATTGCGGATTTTTTGGGCGCGTTCTTGGGCTTGCGGAACGTACTGTTCATTGGCAAACATAGTCAGTCCGGCGATAAAAATTGAAAAAAAGATCGCTGGCCGGCTGATTCGCCAAAAATTCATGCCGCTAGCCCGCAGGGCGATAATCTCATTGTGATTGTTAAGGCCTGAATAACAAAAAAGCACAGCAATCAAACACGTGATAAAAGATGTTTCGACAAGAATAAGCGGCAAATTTGCAAGGTTGTATTGAATAATGACAGGGATGGGGACTTTTTGGGCGATAAACTCGTCGAGATTGCTTGTGGTGTTAATCAGGATATACAACAGCGAAAACATCAAGGAAATGACAGAAAAAACAAAAGCGATCGACAAGGTAATATAACGGTCAATGATGCGCATCTTACATCCTTAATAAACGAAAATTAAAAATAATAGCCGCAATAAAACCGATAAGGTTGGGGACCCACAGAATGATGCCCGCCGGGGCGACTTCCTGCAAACTTAACGCTTCGCAACCTAAAGAAAAAAGGTAATAGGTGACCGCCAGCAGGATCACGATAAAAACATTTTTGGCGCGTTTGTCTCTTTTGTTGGTGATGATTGAAACAGGAAAGGCGAGCAAGATAAAAATAAGCGGCGAAAACGCCCATGTTATTTTGCGCCAGTATTCGGTTTCAAACGCGGATGTTTTGACAAGCAATTTTTCGAGGCGTTGACGTTCTTTGACAATTTGGGACAGCGACATGCCTTTGGGTTTTTTGGTGATTTCTTTTTTGTTTTCAGCCGATAAATCAAGCGTCATAAAAAAAGTTTGAAAATTGAGTTTATAAAAATTGTTTGGGTTTTGCAGGTCCGGCTCATCGGATGTGCCATCGATGAGCTTTAAAATAATTTGGTCTTTGCCTGGCACAGGACTAAATTCCCCGCGTTTAGCGGTGATCGTCCGTGTCGGCTTGCCGTTGGCTTGCGGTTGGTAAATGGTGATATTAAAGAATTTGTTGTCGTCAATGCGGTGGATAAACAGGATTTGTTTTTCAAAGGACGTGATAAAAACGCCGGGTTCTAATAGCGCCGTCGGGTTGCGGCTGCCTAAGGTTTTGAGCATGACGCGCTGTTCGTGATAGGCGTAAGGGATGATACGGTCGGTCAAAATAAAAAGAAAAAAGCTAAAGACGATGCCCACAGCTAAAAGCGGCATCAGAAGTTTTAGAAGATAAATCCCGCTGGCGCGAATGGCGATGATTTCATTGTCCGCAGATAAACGGCTAAAAGCGAGCGTTATTCCCACTAAGCAGGCCAACGGCAGTGTGTAACCTAACAAGAGTGGAACGGACAAAAGAAAAACTTTGCCGATGACGGCCAAACTTACGCCTTTGTTGATGACGAGGTTTACCAGCTGGATTAAGTTGCCGAGCAAAAAAACACACGTCAATACTCCCAAAGCCAGAAAAAAGGGCAGGACACACTCGGAAAGGATATAGTTGCGAAGGATCCGCATTTTAAAATTTTGGGCTTTTGCTTGTTGTATCTAGTGTTGCGATTGCTATTGTTAGCACGTTAACTTTGTTTGCGCCGGCGTCCTTGAGGACTTGGGCCGCTTGGGACGCTGTTGCCCCTGTTGTAAAAAGGTCGTCAACAAGCAAAATATTTTTATGACGCAAGTTATTGGAAGGTTTAAACCCAAATTTTGCATTACAATCCAGTGCGCGACGATCCGTCGCGCATAAAAATGGAAATGCAAAATCCGGGTTAATTTTAAAGGCGGCATCCATGTTTGTCCAGCGTTCTTTTTGGCTAAGACGGGCTTGATTTGGTGTGTGGCGTTTGCGCAATAGACTTTTGGATTCCAAAGGAATGCCAAATTCTTCGCTGAGTATTTGTGCGATCAGAAGGCTTTGATTATATCCTCGCTGGCGTTGGCGTGTCGGATAGAGCGGGACGGCCACAATCAGGTCATGGGCGTTGAGATTAAGGTTATAATCTCTGGCAAAACGGCAAATCTGTTCTGTGAAAAAGTGGCGCAGGCTGGTTTTGTGGCCGTACTTAAAAAGGTGCAACAGCCTTTGCATCGTCCGATTATAGAGAAAAACGCCCCACGCGCGGTCAAAGGCCATGGGAAAATTTTGGCAGTTAAGGCAAAAATGGTGAGCGGGATTTTCTAAGGGGCGCGAACAGCGATGGCAAAAGGGCGGCCGGTTTTTTGTAAGTTTGCTTTGGCAGGCAAAGCAAAGCCGAGGCGTTTTCTCAAGCGCTCCAAGCGAATTTTTGCAGAGAATACAGCAGGCGGGGTAGACAAGGTCAATCAAGCCAGCACATAAATCGCGTAACACGGATGTGATTTTAGCATTGGCAAACTGGAGTTGTCAATTTCTAGTATATTCCTGATTTATATGCAGAAGATACTTGTAACTTATGTTTTTTAGTTGATGACTTTTTTTCCGCGACAATAAGGAAATTCACCAGCGGGTATAGTTGGGTTGCCCGCATTTAAATTTTGTAAAAGTAAAACGCTTGTCGTATAGGAAGGCCCAGGAGGATTTCGAACAGCTAGGACCTGGCTGGCACCAGGATTATTCCAGTCACCCGAGAGTCTGTATGTAAAATTAGGGTCACTGATATTGATATTAAAATTATCGTTAATCGCAGCCAAATCCGTACCTGTGGGCGCAATGGATTTATTTTTAATTCGAAAAATCTGTGAAGCCTGATGTATTGTAATCAAATTCATTTGTGAGTTATAGCACCGCTCTTGTTCAGCTAATCTTCTATACGAGGGTAATGCCATTGCCGTTATAACTCCTAAAATAATGGAGGCTATGACTATTTCCATGAGTGTAAAACCATAAAAATCGCCTAATTTTCTTTTACTTGCTAAGATATGATCCATAGATAAATATATACCACATTATTTTATAAATTAGGAGTAATAATATAACTTTTCCTGGACATATACGCATAAATCGTTTGAAGCAAAAGAGTTTTATGCGTATAATACGTCGCGCTTAACCAAGGGAGGGACTATGGTAAAGAAATTTTTTTCATTGTTGCTTTTATTGAACTTTTTTTGTGGGTTATTTTTCCCAACATCGAGCTTTGCCTACCCGAGTGCGGTCAGTGTTTTGTCAGCTAAAGACATTGTGAAATTATCTGACAGCGCTTTAACATCTGTTTATCTGGACACCATTATCGAAATTGAAGCGATCAAGATTTTTCATAAAACTTCCGGTTTTAGCCCCAAAGAATATCAGGAATACAAAAGTTTATTGCGGTTTCGCTATGAACTCAAAAGTGAATTGCAGCATCGTCAGCTGGATATCCCCTCTATCGATGAAGAGCGCAATTAAGAAAGGATCTTTATGAACCAAGATTTAATGCAAGAGCGAAAACGGCTGTTTGACATTTTAAAGCAGGAAGCCTTTTTTTTAGGAAAGATTATTCTATCGTCGGGAAAAGAAAGCGATTATTATCTGGATGCCCGGCGGGTCACTTTGAAGGCCGAAGGGGCGTATTTGTGCGCCAAAATTATTTTGGACTTGATTAAAGATGAGCCGTTGGCTGCAATCGGCGGGCCGACGTTGGGTGCGGATCCCTTGGTCGGGGCATTGGGCGTTTTGTCATTTGAGGCGGGCAAACCGGTCAATACGTTTATTATTCGCAAAGCGCCCAAGGCGCACGGCAAACAGCAGCAGATCGAAGGGCCGATTATTCCTGACGGGGCGACGGTCATTTTGATTGATGATGTGGCGACGACCGGAAAAGCGTTTGTCGAATCGCTGGATGTTCTGGATAAAATCGGGATCAAGGTTAACAAATGTATTTGTATTATCGACCGTAATGAAGGGGCGCGTCAAGCGGTTGCGGCGCGCGGCTGTGAATTGATTTCGATTTTTAAGGCGGAAGAATTTTTGAAATAAGAACTCCCCCTAACCCTCTCTTTAAATAAAGAGGGGGAATTTATGACACTACCCTAATTTTAAAATATAAACGAAAGGGCAAAGCAATGAGTTTAAACAGTGTGAATTTGATGGGTAATTTAACAAGAGATCCCGAATTAAAGTACACGCCGGCGGGTAAATCGGTTTGCAGCATGTCGATTGCTAACAATCGTATTTATACGAAAAACGGTGAAAAGGTTTCGGAAGTTTCATATTTTGACGTCGAGGTTTGGGGTGTTGTGGGAGAAAATTGTGCCAAATATTTGACCAAGGGCAGCGGCGTTATTGTCGAAGGCCGCCTTAAGCAGGATCGTTGGGAAAAAGACGGCAAGACGCAAAGCCGTGTGCGGATTTCGGCAAATAACGTGCATTTTTTAGCTAAGAAACGCGACGACTCTTCTGGTGGTTCACAGCCGATTGCGCAGAATGATGCAATCGTCGAGAATATGCCTCCGGCAGAATCCATTGCGTGGGATGAATAAAGAAATTATTTTGGGTTTAGGTTGACCTTTAAGACGGACGTTGTGAGGACGAGCGGGCATGGATCCCGCCAAAGGCGGGAGAGCGAGTCCGAACATCGAGCGAAGTCAAGCCTCGCAGGGGCTTGCGAGCGGTCCGGCGTAAGGTCAACCTAAACCAAATTGAAATATATTCAGATCATTAAAAATGCAAAAAATTATTTTGGCTTCAGCTTCGGCACAGCGCAAAAAACTTTTGGAAATGGCGGGCGTAAAATTTAGCGTCGTGCCCAGCCGTGCGCAGGAATTGCATAAGATCACGGCTAATTGCTCCGGGCTCGTCAAGCATAATGCGCTTTTAAAAGCCCGTGATGTTGCAAATCGTTGTCAACAGGACCTTGTGATTGGTGCTGACACGCTGGTGTATGCCGGGCACCGTCGGGTGATTGGCAAGCCCAAGGATTTGGCGGATGCCAAACGGATTTTGCGGCTTTTATGTTCGGGTCCGCACTGGGTTTATACGGGGGTAGCGATCATTGACGCGAAGAGTGGGCAGACGCTCATTGATTATGAAAAGACAAAGCTGTATATGCACAAGCTTTCGGATGAGGAAATTGCCGAATACCACAAGCATACCAATCCTTTGGATAAGGCGGGCGGCTTTGATATCGAAGGCCGCGGCGGGCTTTTTATCCGTCGGGTAGAGGGCTGTTATAGCAATGTGATCGGTTTGCCCTTGCCTAAGTTGCGCGTGATGCTTAAAAGTTTTGGAGTGAGTATATTGTAAGAACTCCTCTTAATCCCCTCTTTTTTAAAGAGGGGGGGCAGTTAAGGAAAAACAAAATGTTTAAGATTATTAATAATTTTTGTTTTATTTTTTTCATTTTTCTTTTTTCATCCGGCTGCACCAACGAATACAATTTGGCGACGGGAAAAGAAGAGAGCCTGCTTTATGGCAGTGAAAAGGAAATCAATTTGGGCAATGCCGTTGCCGCCGAAATCGCTAAAGAAATTAAATTTGTTACCGAGTTGGATATTAATGCGAAGGTCCAGAGAATTTTTAAACGCTTAGTCGACGTCAGCGACCGCCAAGATTTGGTTTTTTCGATTAATATTATCGACGATGATACAGTCAACGCCTTTAGTATCCCCGGCGGTTTTGTTTACATCCACAAAGGTCTTTTAGACAAACTTCCCGAGGATGATCAGATTGCCGGTGTCCTTGCCCATGAAATTGCGCATATTACAGCCAAGCACGGGTTAAAGCGTATTCAAAATTCTTATGGTTCGCTTTTGGTGCAAGTGGCCGCCATCGGTTCGGGCGATGCGCAGTTAGCGCAAGGGGTTAATGCGATCATTACTTCGTTGTATTTTGCCTATTCGCGTGAAGATGAGTATCAGGCCGACGAGCTAGCTGTGAAATATATGAAAAAAGCCGGGTTTAATCCTGCACGGATGATTTATGTTCTTGAAGTGTTGATGAAAGAAGAAGAAAAAAGGCAGCTGGGGGAGGCTAATTATTTTCGGACCCATCCATACCCAAAGGAACGTATCGCGGTGGTCAACAAGACGATCAGCGGAAGCTTAAGCTTTCGCGATTATTTGAATTTGATTGGGAGTGACAAACAATGAAAAAGATTGTGTCATCGCGAGGAGCTGTTCAGATTTTTAAGGCGACGAAGCAATCTTTAAGAAATTACTTCGCTTTGCTCGTCCCACAGGGACTCGCTGCAATAGTATGTGTTCATTTGCTCACTGGCTGTAACGCGCAACCTAAACAAAATAAAGCCTGTTTTAAAAATACATGTTATATCGTTGAACTTGCGATTTCTGAGGAAGAAAAAACAAACGGCCTGAAAAAAAGAGAGACGCTCGACAAAGACAAGGGGATGTTATTTGTTTTTGACGGGCGCTCGTCACAAAAGTTTTGGATGAAAGACACCGTAATCCCGCTGGATATGTTGTGGCTTGATTATGACGGAAAGATTGTGTATATCGAGCATGCCGCTTCTCCCTGCGAAAAAGATCCTTGCCCTATGTTTGGCCCTAATGCCCGGGCGTCCTATGTATTGGAAATCAATGCCGCCCAGGCCGCCGAGCACGACATGCGCGTCGGGGATCGGATAGATATTCGTATTCCACAGGATAAATTTTAAGAGTATATTTTTAAACAATTTGACATGTAGGGTTAGATTTTTATAATGCGTACTATGCAATCACTGAGAAATTTTCGTCAGAATATTCTAAAGAACAAGCTTAGGCTTACTATTTTTTGTTTTTTCTTTCTTGCGACTGCTCTTTCTGCCGGCTTCTTTCACAATCACACGGACGATCCTTTTCACACTAAAGAGCACAACGATTGCCCTGTCTCTGTTTGGGCGCATACACCGTTTAGTATCGTATCTCTCGTTGAATTTAGTTCTTTTGTTTTGTTTTTAGTTGGTTCGGTTTATTTTGCCGGACAGGCTTTCTTTAAACTGCAATTCGTTTTAACGCGATTTTCTCGCGGACCCCCAGTGGCTTTCTCTTACTCTTAGTTTTTTTTCTTTAAATTAAATACTTTTGATTTTCAAAGGAGAAAATAATGCGTACGTCTTTATTTTTAAAGGCATTTCTGTTTATTTCTTTATTTTGTATTCCAGTTCTTCCGTTACACGCGAGTGATGATTTGGCTGTGGATGTTGCGACAATGAAAACACAAATCCAAATGTTGCAAGACCAGCTAAAAGTTATGGAGAAACAATTAGAGCAGAAACAAGGTCCATCAGCTGTTGTATCTTCCGCCTCGCGTGTTTCCGCGCCAAAGTGGTTGCCCGAAATCGGTGTTGTTGCGGATATCGTTGGAACACTAGACAGCACTAAAACGGATACCGAAGGTTCTGATCGGATCAATGTTAGAGAAGTTGAACTTGTTTTAGGAAGCAACGTGGATCCATTTTCGCGTTTAGATGTCACAGTTGCGTTTTCAGAAGAGGAAGGTGCCGCTTTGGAAGAAGCATACCTGACTCGGTTTGCTTTACCATTTGAAACGACAGGGCGCTTCGGTAAGTTTAAGCCCAAAGTCGGGAAAGCGATTGTGGTTCATCGCGATAGTTTAGATACGGTCGACGAACCGTTGGTTATTCAAAGGTATTTTGGTGCTGAGGGTTTTAATAAAAATGGACTTGATTTAACCAAGACGCTTAATTTCCCGATTCCGGTGACTCAGCAGGTGTCGATCGGTGTTTTGGAAGGGGGTAATGGCGAAGGCGGTACGGCTTTTGGTGATGATATTCATCGTCGCCCGACGATTTATAGTCATCTTAAGAATTATTTGGACATCAACGACACGACCGGCTTTGAATTGGGATTTTCGCATATGATCGGTTCTCGGGATGCTGATTCCAGTTTTGAAGTGCAGGTTTTTGGTGCGGATGCGACGTTAGTTCATAACCTCAACGCCAATCAAACGTTAAAGCTTCAGGGCGAAGTTTTTAATCTTAATCGCAAGGAATCTTTTCTTGATGTCGACGAGGATGATGGCTTAGGCTCAACGGTGACTGTTCGCCATAGAGTTGACGGAAATCTTTGGGGTTCGTATGGCTTAGTTGATTTTCGTTTTGCGCCGCAATGGGCAACGGGTTTTCGTTATGACAATGTTCAACTCGTCGATAATCTAGACAATCCCAATAAGGCGGACATTGGGTATACAGGTTATTTAACATTTTATCAAAGCGAGTTTGCTCGTTGGCGAACACAATTTACGCACAAGGATTTGGCTACCGGAAAAGACGACAATGCTGTTTATATTCAGGGCACCTTTGCTATCGGGGAGCATAAACATAAGATTCAATAAAATTCCAAGGAGTTGAAGATGAAAAAAATACTAATACTGATGTTTCTGTTTTTTGTCAGCCACGCCGCTGTTTTGATGGCTGCCGATAAACCGATAAACATTGTTGCGACTCAGGCGATCTTTGCGGATTTGGTTCGTCAGATCGGTAAAGATAAGGTTAACGTAAGTACAATTGCTTCGCCAAAATTCAATATTCATTTTATTCAACCTAAACCAAGCGATGTGCGTAAGGTCAGTCAAGCTGATTTGTATGTTAACGCCGGTTTGGATTTGGAAGCGTGGTCAGATCCATTATTGGAAGCCGCTGGAAAACCTGTTTTATTCCGTAATGGTAGCGGTAATGTTGACCTTTCGTCGGGGATATTTTTGCTCGATGTGCCAGATCATCCGCCGACGCGTGCCGAAGGGGACATTCATGTTTTTGGTAATCCGCATTTTCAAATGAATCCGGAGAATGCCAAAATAATGGCTCGCACGATCTGTGAAAGATTGAAAGAAAAAGATCCGAAGAATTCTGCGTTTTATGAAGATAATGCCAAGAGTTTTCTTGGAGAACTTGATAAGAAGATCGACGAATGGGAAGATCTTAGTCGGCATTGTCGCGGAGAGGAAATTATTTCTTATCATGCTGATATCGCATATTTTGCAGATTTCCTAGGGTTAAAAGCTGAGCAGTTTTTTGAACCGAAACCTGGAATCCCGCCGACTGCAAAGCATTTGCAATTTCTCGAGGATTATGTGAAAGTTCATAAAATAAAAGCGATTGTTCTTCCGACGTATTATTCGCCGGCAGAAGCTGATAAATTATCGCAACGTGTCGGTGCGAAGGTTGTTACGATCTGCCAAAGTGCAGGGGAAGTTAAAGGAACCGAAAGTTTCTTTGGTTTTTTTGATTATAATTTTCGGCAGATTAGTGAGGCATTGAAATAAAATGATGGAATTCCTGCACATTATGGTTTTGCCGTTTTTCGCTTGCCTTGTTCTTGCAGGGATTCATGCCTATCTGGGTTTTCATGTTATTGAGCGTCAGGTCATTTTTGTGGACCTGGCGCTCGCCCAGATTTCGGTCTTAGGTGCGAGCTTTGCTTTGATTATGGGGCAGGATTTAGACAGCGTAAGCGCCTATTGGCTTTCGCTGGGATTTACGATTATCGGTGCAGCAATCTTTTCTATGACTCGTTTTAAAAAGGAAAAAATACCACAGGAAGCGATCATTGGTATTGCCTATGCTGTATCATCGGCTTTATTGATTTTAGTCTTAAGCCAGTCTGCAGAAGGTGACGAAAGGATCAAACAGGCACTCGTCGGAAATATTCTCTTGGTAGGTTTGCCACAAGTGATTAAAATTGCGATGATTTATACTTTGGTTGGGGTTGTGCACTTTATTTTTAGACGGCAATTTCTTCTGATTTCGAGAAATCCTCAACAGGCTTTTAAGCAAGGATTGAATGTAAAGTTTTGGGATTTTCTTTTTTATGTCACGTTTGGTTTTGTTGTGACAAGCTCGGTCAAAATTGCTGGTGTTCTTCTGGTTTTCTCATTTCTAGTCGTGCCGTCGGTATGCGCGATGCTTTTTATGGACAATCCTAGAGCCCGGCTTATTTTTGGTTGGGCCGTTGGGTTTGTCGTCAGTGTGCTAGGGATAATATTATCGTATTTTCTTGATTTACCAACGGGTGCTTGTGTTGTTACAACGTTTGGCGGAGTGTTGACGGTCTTGTCTTTAGCCAAGGTATTTTTTAAGTGATGGCAGGATGAGAATTCTATAAATCACCCATTGAAGAAAAAGTGCCACAGCACTAGTAGCAAAAGCTCTAAGAGAAACTGATTTTCGATGGTCAAAAGTGTGCTGAGTAAGAAAATAGGCAAGTGCCGGAAAAATTCCGTAGACGCAGGCAACAAGCAGTGCCATCGGAATTCCCGCTATCGGATTTGAAATCGCATTAAGAAAGATAACCGGACCGCCTTGGGCCGGATTAAATTGTTCGGTCAATATGCCCAGAATTCCTGACAAGAGAAAGACCTGCGTAACCGAAAACGCCCAACAGCGCAGCAAGCCATACCAGCAGCCGATCAAAAGCGTATAAAAAAAGAAACCCAAAAAAAGATCAGCCAGCGGATCAGGATGCAGAAGAATTCGCTCTTGAGCCGGCTTGTGGATGTTGTCAGAAATCGCCGCTATTTCCGTCAGCATCCCCAACAAAATTCCGATGCTTACGAAATCCCAGGATGTTTGAAAATGTTTTGCCCGCTCCTTGATCGGTTTTGCAAAGAGCAAGGCCGCAACAGCTGTTGCAAAAACAAGCGCCATCGGCTGTTTAATCCCGATAAGCACAAGCCCGCATAAGGCTATGCCAAGAAATATTTTTTTGAAATTGCCGAAATACATCTTAGAGCGAAAAAAGAAGAAGTTTACGCTTTCTTGGGCCGGTAGATGTGCGTGCTTTGGCCAAAAAAGCTCTCAGCGGTTTCCATCATCGTTTCCGAAAGTGTCGGATGAGGATGAATCGACATTTTTAAGTCTGTGGCGAGTGTCCCCATCTCGACGGCCAAAACGCCTTCGGCGATCATCTCTCCGGCGCCAACTCCGCAAATCGAAACGCCTAAAATCCGCTCGGTTTGCGGATCAATGATCAGTTTGGTCAGCCCGTCGGTGCGGTTTAAAGTGACCGCGCGTCCTGAGGCGCCCCATGGAAATTTGACGACCTTGATCGCTTTGCCTTGTGCCAAAGCTTCAGGTTCGGTAATCCCGCACCAGGCAATTTCTGGGTCGGTAAAAACAACAGCGGGAATCGCCATCGGTTCAAAAGCCACTTTGTGTCCGGCAATCGCCTCGGCGGCTACGCGCCCTTCGTGGGAGGCTTTGTGTGCGAGCATCGGGTCGCCGGCAATATCGCCAATGGCATAAATTTTAGGGTCTGTTGTCTGGCGCTGCGCATTGACTTGCACAAAGCCGCGGGCAGTCAAAGTGACTTTTGTATTTTCTAATCCTAAATTTTTGGAATTGGGCTTGCGGCCGATAGAAACCAAGATTTTGTCAAAGCTTTCGCTTGTGACATTGCCTGCTTTGTCCTGAAAGCTGACCTTAACCCCGTCGGGCATGTCGTTTATTTGAGTGACTTTAGTTTCGAGTTTGAGGCTGGAAAAATGTTTTTTCATCCGGTTTTCGAGAATAACGCCTAAGTCGCGGTCACAGCCGGGCAAAAGATAAGGCATCGTCTCGACGATTGTGACTTGACTGCCTAGCTCGCAGTAAACCGTACCGAGTTCCAAACCGATATATCCGCCGCCGACAACGAGCAGTTTTTGGGGGACATCTTCAAGATTAAGTGCCGTCGTCGAATCTAAAATCCGTGGCGAGACTGGCGCAAAGGGAAGCGTCACCGGCGTTGAGCCGGTTGCCAAAATCGCATGGTCAAAGGCCAATCGCATTGTGCTGCCGTCGGATTTTTGAATATTAAGAGAATCCGAATTTAAAAAGGTCGCGCGTCCTTGAATGAATTTGATTTTGCGCTGTTTGCAAAGCTGGCCCAGCCCGCCGGTTAATTGAGAAATGACTTTGTTTTTCCACGCGCGGACTTTATCTAAATGGATTGTCGGATTTGCAAATTCGATGCCGATGTCTTTGGCTTCGCGTGATTCGGAGAGGATTTTAGCCACATGTAAAAGCGCTTTAGAGGGAATACAGCCTCGGTAAAGGCAGACGCCGCCGGGATTGACATCCAAGTCGACTAAAGTTGTTTCGATACCTAAATCTGCGGCTAAAAAAGCGGCCGCATAACCGCCCGGTCCGCCGCCTATGACGACAAGTTGTGTTTTTTCAGGTGAAGTCATGTGTTATTTCTTTCTTTTTGTGAGCTTTTAACTTGTGAATACATTGGTTCTGCCGAATCGGGAAGTCCTTTTTAGGCTCATTTGTTTTGCGCCTCTATGGCGCTATTCGCCGTAAAAAGAACTTCCCTCATCGGCTAGAATTATACAATAGTGATAATTTATTTTCCGTCCAACTCCATCAAAAACGGCTGTTCAATCGCTTCAGCGATCCAGCGCAAAAATCTAGCGCCATCTGCTCCATCGATAACCCGATGATCGTAGGAAAGCGACAAAGGCAACATTAAGGCCGGCATGCAATGGTTGGTTTTGTCATAATTAGGTTCCATCCGCCCGCGGGCAACGCCCAAAATCGCGACTTCCGGCCAATTGACAATCGGTGTAAATCCCGTCCCGCCAATGCCGCCTAAGTTAGAAATTGTAAACGTCCCGCCACGCATGTCGTCGATAGTAATTTTCTTCTCACGTGCACGCTCAGCGATTTGGGTTAATTCCGCCGAAAGCTGCAGGATTGTTTTTTGGTCCACATCGCGGATGACCGGCACCAAAAGCCCATTAGGCGTATCGACGGCAACGCCGATATTAAAATAATTTTTGTAAATGATTTCGCCCGTTGCCATGTCCACACTGCTGTTAAACTGCGGAAAAAGTTTAAGTGCGGCGGCGGTGACTTTCATGAGGAAAGGTGTGATCGAAAGTTTGCGGTCCGGCTTGGAAAACTTTTTGCGTAATTTTTCTAATTCGGTAATGTCTGCTTTGTCAAATTGGGTCACGTGCGGGATCGTGTTCCACGCAAAGGAAAGATGTTCCGCGGTTTTTCGGCGGATATTGTTCATCGGTTTTCGTTCGACGATTCCGTATTTGCTAAAGTCGGGAAGCGCAATATTTACGGTTGCGCTTGTGCCGCCCGTCGTGGGGCCTGCGGTAATCAAACGTTTCGCATGCGCTTTGACGTCTTCTTTGGAAATGCGCCCGCCCGGACCGCTCCCGGAGACTTCGGCGACATTGACGCCTAATTCACGGGCAAGCCGACGCACGGAAGGCGCGGCGGGGACATCAACACTCACAGCGGCCGTTTGGACCGAGGCTACTGGCGGTTGGGGCGCTGCAATCGTTTTTTCTGCCGGTTGAGAAACAGTAGCAGGGGCAGAAATACTCGTCTGAACGCTTGGTGAAACTGCCGGGGCTGCAGGGGTCGTTGATACTGCGCTTGCGCCGGATTCAATGCGCATAACAATTTCACCGACTTTGACCTTGGTCCCTTCCTTGATGAGGATTTCTTTAATAACACCGGCGACCGAAGAAGGGACTTCAATGGTGGCTTTGTCGGTTTCAAGTTCTAACAGCGGCTGGTCTTTTTTGACCGTTTGTCCGACGGTAACATTGATCCGCACCGCCGTGCCGGAGGTGATGTTTTCCCCGACTTCCGGGATTTTAAATTCAGTCAGCATAAAAAAATCCTTTGTTGTTTTATGGTAGGGAACGGTTTGAAACCGTTCCCTACGGAGGTTCTATTAATATTTTTATCTAAACTGTTCCTTAATCTTTTTGCGTGAAAAATACCAGATGGCAATTCCAGAAAATAAAATTCCAGCAACTGCAATTGGCAAAGATGCTTCTAAATAAGTTTTAGAATCATGAATTTTAAAATCTTCATCGTTAAGGTATGTGCCGCATGCCGGTACAGAAGCTTCATTTTTAAGGTAACAATTGATAGCGCTATCAATTTTACCTAAGCGTCCTCCATCGCGATTTAGATCTAGTGCGATATTGATAGTAAGAAGAGATCCTGCAGTTAATATTACTGGGAGGATTCCAGCTATTTTGCGAGCAATTTCGATGCGCAAAATTAAGCCTAGCCCTGCCAGTATGCAGATAATTCCCACGATGGGAAAGTAAAACTTAAAGACATGCGCTTTGCGTAATAAATTTTGAAAAGTAATTAAACGTGTAGAGCATTCGTTTTCAAGCTGGGGAAACTGTTTTTGAACGTCTATATTTGCAGTGTTTTTTTTAATTAACTCCAGTTTTGCAAAATATTGTGGGATCTCACTACTAAAGGATTTCTCTCGTCCATCAACACCTCGTGCATAGTAAACTTGTAAACTAAATATTTGAATTCCCAAAAATAAAAATACTAGTCCCCACAACACAATGCCCCAGCATTTCTTTAACATAGTGAACCCTCGGCTAGAATTCATTTTTATTTTATGGTAGGGAACGGTTTGAAACCGTTCCCTACAGAAAATCAGCTGATCATCGGATTGAGTTTATCCGGATTGATGCTCAAGTCTTTGGCCGCGGCTTTAAGGACGTCGGCGCCAATCTTTTTTTCTTTATACAAACTGCCTAAAGTCGCATAAACAATATGGCGGCTGTCGACTTCAAAAAAGTCGCGCAAGGCACGCCGGCTTTCGCTGCGTCCAAATCCGTCGGTGCCAAGCGAAACAAGCTTGCGTGGAAACCAGCGGCTGACCGAGTCGGGCATTGCTTTCATATAATCAGAGGCGGCGACAAAAACACCGTCTTCTTTTTCGAGTAAACTAGTCACGTAGGGCACTTTCGGCGTTTCTAAAGGATGAAGCGTATTCCATCGTTCGGCTTCGAGCGCTTCGCGGCGGATTTCGTTATAGCTAGTCACGCTCCAAACGTCGGTGCCGACATTGTATTTTTCTTCGAGGATCTTTTGGGCGTCTAAGACTTGGTTCATGATCGCCCCGCTGCCAAAGAGCTGGGCGCGTAAAGTCGCTCCCTTTTTGGCCGTCGCTTTAAATTTATACATGCCCTTAATGATGCCGTCTTTAACGCCGGCGGGCATAGGCGGCATCGAATAGTTTTCATTGCCGATCGAAAGATAATAAAAAACGCTGTCCTGCTTTTCGTACATCCGATAAATCCCGTGACGAATAATAACCGCTAATTCATACGCAAAAGCCGGGTCATACGCCAAACACGTCGGAACCGAAGAAAGGATAAGCGGACTGTGCCCGTCTTGATGTTGCAAGCCTTCGCCGTTTAACGTCGTACGACCGGAAGTGGCCCCCACGAGAAATCCGCGGCAACGCATGTCGGCGGCTGCCCAGATTAAGTCCCCAATGCGTTGCGGTCCAAACATCGAGTAATACGTATAGAAAGGAATGGTGTTTATTCCCTGTGTTGAGTAAGCGGTCCCGGCGGCGATGAAAGAGGAAACGGCGCCGGCTTCGTTAATGCCTTCTTCGAGGATTTGTCCGTCTGTCGCTTCCTTGTAGTAAAGCAAGCTGTCTTTGTCTACCGGTTCATACAGTTGGCCGACGTGCGAATAGATCCCGCATTGGCGAAACAGCGCTTCCATTCCAAACGTGCGCGCTTCGTCGGGAATAATGGGGACAATCAGTTTGCCTAAAGATTCATCTTTTAAAAGTTTGGTCAAAATCCGCACATAGGCCATCGTCGTTGAAACTTCGCGGCCTTCGGTGCCTTTATAAAATTCTTCAAAGAGTTCTTCAGAGGGCGTTTGTAAAGCGGTGTTGGTTGCCCGTCGGGAAGGAACATTCCCGCCTAAAGCCTGACGGCGTTCACGCAAATATTTCATCTCTTGCGAATCTTCCGGCGGGCGAAAGAATGGCGTTTTAGCGACATCTTCATCCGAAATCTGGATATTAAAGCGCGAACGAAATTCTTTGAGCTCATCTTCGTTGAGTTTCTTTTGCTGATGTGAAATGTTTTTGCCCTCACCGCTTTCGCCTAAACCGTAGCCTTTGATTGTTTTGGCGATGACAACACTCGGGGCTCCTTTAAAATCCACAGCAGCCTTGTAGGCGGCATAGACTTTTTCGGGATCGTGCCCGCCGCGTTTCATTTTGCGCAGGGTTTCGTCCGACAGCGGCTTGACCATATCCAAAAGTTTTGGGTTTTTGCCAAAAAAATCTTTGCGGATATATTCACCGCTTTCAACCGAATATTTTTGGTATTGTCCGTCGACAACTTCGCCCATACGTTTGACTAAAAGGCCTTCGGTATCTTTGTTTAAAAGCGGGTCCCAATCGTTGCCCCAGATGACCTTAATCACGTTCCATTGTGCACCGCGAAAAATCGCTTCAAGCTCTTGAATCATTTTGCCGTTGCCCCGCACCGGACCGTCTAAGCGCTGAAGATTGCAGTTGATAACAAAAATAAGATTGTCCAGCTTTTCGCGCGAAGCCATGGTGATGGCGCCTAAGGTTTCCGGTTCGTCGCATTCGCCGTCGCCGATAAAAACCCAAATTTTGTGATCGTCTTTGGCTTTAAGCCCACGGTCTTCAAGATAGCGGTTAAAGCGGGCGTGATAAATTGACATGATAGGTCCCAGACCCATCGAGACGGTCGGAAATTGCCAGAAATTCGGCATAAGCCATGGATGCGGATAAGACGAAAGTCCGCCGCCTGTTGCCAGTTCGCGTCGGAAATTAATCAGATGCTCTTCGGTCAAACGGCCTTCGACGAAAGCGCGGCTATAAACGCCCGGCGAACCGTGGCCTTGGAAGTAAACAAAGTCGCCGCAAAAATCTTTGGTCTGGCCACGAAAGAAATGGTTAAATCCAACCTCGAGCAAAGTAGCCGACGAGGCAAAAGTTGAAATATGCCCACCGATGCCGTTTTCGGCCTGATTGCCGCGTATGACCATGGCCATCGCGTTCCAGCGGATCAAACTTTTGATGCGCCGTTCGATTTCGCGATTGCCCGGATAGGGCGGTTGTTTTTCAGGGGTTATCGTATTGACATAGGGTGTGTTAACAGCAAAAGGGAGGGTGACGCCAGCTTCTTGGGCCTTAATCTGCAGCTGCTGCAAAATCCGTTGCGCCTGCTCTTTAGAGCCGTGTTTAAGGACATATTCCAGCGACGTAAGCCATTCTTGTATCTCGATTTCCTCGACTGCGGTATTTTTTTGAGCACTGTTGGGCATAAATCTATTTCCTTTTGAATGGGCCAGACTTGTAAGTAGTTTTACTTAAAGAAGACGTTATTCTAGTATGGATTGTTTTTATAGGCAAGGAGAAAATTTTACAGAGAAAATTTTACTTTGGTATCGCACGCGTGTTAAGAGTTGTTGGATGTCTGTTGATCCTCAGATGCCGCCCTTGACAGTGCGATATTGTTATGATATCATTTGAATATTAACGAACGCTCTTTAAGCTTTAAATCAATATATTATAAAATTCAAAAAAGGAGAACGGATATGGAAAAGATTCAAGAGGGAAAGGCTTGGAAAATAAGTGGTTATATAATGATAGGTATTTTGTTGTTAGTTGGATGTCTCTTTTTTATAGGAGGTATAGTTTACAGGGATGTTAATCCACTATTCCTAATTTTCTCTATGGTGGTTTTTTTAGGCATTGTTGGAGGGCTTATTGTTGTGCAGCCGAATGAGGCAAAAGTGCTTGTTTTTTTTGGTAATTATGTCGGGACTGTCAATGCCTCAGGATTATGGTGGGTAAACCCGTTGACTTTAAGAAAAAGCGTTTCATTGCGGATTCATAACTTAAATAGTGAAACGCTGAAAGTCAATGACTTAAAGGGTAGTCCCATCGAAATTGCCGCTGTTGTTGTTTGGAGAGTTATTGATAGCGCCAAAGCCCTTTTTGACGTTGAGGATTATCAGGAGTTTGTAAAGATTCAATGTGAGACAGCCATTCGGGCCTTAGCTTCGCAATATTCTTATGATTCCACAGAAGAAAAAAAAGAATCTTTGAGAGGCAATCAGGCAGAGGTTTCAGAGAAGCTGCGTAAAGAAGTTCAAGCTCGTTTGGAGATCTCAGGGATTGAAGTTTTAGAAAGTCGGATCAGTCATTTAGCTTATGCGCCAGAAATAGCTCAGGTTATGTTGCGTCGTCAACAAGCAGATGCCATTATTGCGGCACGGGCAAGAATTGTCGAGGGGGCAGTCGGGATGGTTGAGCATGCCATTCAACTGCTAAGTGAGAAGAAATTGCTTGATTTAGATTCAGATAAGAAAGCGCAGATGACCAATAATCTTTTGGTCGCACTGATTTCTGAACATGAAGTCACACCCGTTTTGAATACGGGGACTTTGTATTCGTAAGCAATAATTTTTTGAGGGTTGTTCTATGAGTGAAAAAAAGAAATTCCTTTTAAGGATTGATGAGCCTGTCTTCGAGGTTTTGGAAAAGTGGGCAGCCGATAATTTTAGAAGCGTCAATGCCCAGATTGAGTATATTTTAGCACAAGCTCTTAAAAAAGAAGGCAGAGCGCCGAAGGACAATAAAGAGCAGGAGGGATAAAATATGAGTAATTTAGTTCTTGTGAAGGTGGTTGTTCTTACAGTAGTCATGATTTTGGTTGTTATTTTTGTATTGAAAAATTTGAAAAAGGACTAGGCTTTATATGAATGAATTCCTTTTAGTGAAATTTCTGATTTTTGCGATTGTTATCGTGTGCGTTATTCTTTTTGTTCTCAAAAAGTCAGATTTAATTAAGAGGCAATCAGGTATATGGAGAAATGGAATCAAGGATAAAAAATTAAACCCAATTGCTTTTGTCATCGTTGCCGCAGTTGTTGTTTTGTTGTATTTTTTAAAGGACATATATAAGAAAGAACTGACAGCGAATCCGTATATTATAATTGCGTTCCTCTTGTTAGTAGTTTTTATACGATTGATTAAAAAAGACGATACCGAAAAAATTACGGGCGAATGTTTGAAATGTAAAAAAGTGGGAAAACTATTTTTTGTGGTGCGTGGCATTGACAGTGGATATTATTGTCGGGATTGCTATGCTGTTACCAATAATGAAGGGAAAAGAATGTTCCTGCTGTTTTTTATAAGTATGGTTATAGCTTCTGTGGCTTTGGTTGCTATTGTGATCTATTTTCCTGACTCTTTGGATAAGATTGGGGTCTTGCTGAATCAAAAAATTCGGTGATTGTTCACGGGATTATGGTGATTTTTCGTTTATAAAATCGCAGTTTATTCTGTAAGAGCATTAGTTTAGGTAAGAATTGGGATGCCGGTGCTGATGGGCGATGGAAGAGATAACAATCACGTCATCAATAAAAAAATAATCTTCATTTACTAAAACGTCTTTTTACGCTGTCAAGAGAAACGGCTTTAAGTGAGCCCTTTTTATAGGCCGTAAGGCGTTTATCGGATTCTGCGGCCCAAGCGCGTTCAATAGTGGGGTCTGGTTTATTCAGACTTTCGATCAGGCTTTCGATCAAGCGCAGACGTTTGATAGGGGGAAGTTTTACAGCACTGCGTTCGATGCTTTTGGCTGTCATGTAATAATCTCCTTTTGTTAAAAAATATCATAAGCCCAAAGAACTGTCAAATGCCGTGTTTTTGGGGGATAAAAGTTTAAGGAAAGCTGTACTGGCGCTGGATTTCTTTGAGGGATGTTGTTTGGATTTATGGGGACAGTTTTAGATTGATGCATGCCGCGCTGATTTTTCTAGATTAAGATTTGGAAATCGGCATCGGCACCAATTTTCTTAAGGTTGATAGGTTGTGCCGTACGTGCTTTTGCTGGAGAAAAACTTGAGGAAAGCAGTACTGGCATTAAATTTCTCTGGAGGATTATTTGGTAGGAATTAGGAAATTTAATGCCGAAGGGGGGAGTCGAACCCCCAATCCTTGCGGAACTGCGCCCTGAACGCAGCGTGTATCCCAATTTCACCACTTCGGCAAAACCTGAAAGAACAAAATGTATGTGTTTTGCCTCAGTACTCCTAGGGAAGTCGCACTTCGGCAAAACCT
>CAYYRJ010000014.1:0-65172 GCA_964474085.1 uncultured Planctomycetales bacterium | reverse complement strand
AAGAAATACGCAAATCAAGCATTTGTGTTCCGGCCAAAACGTTAAACCGCCCGTCTTGAGGTAGACGTTTTTCGGCAATATTAAGACGGGAAAGAATTTTAATCCGCGAGTTGATCGCATCCTTAAAATGCCGGATCTCAGGCGGAACCGGCGCATCATGCAAAACCCCGTCGATACGATAGCGCACCCGCAAATCATTTTCATAAGGTTCAAAATGAATGTCCGTCGCTCGATTGCGGCAGCCTTCTAAAAGGATCTGATTGACAAAACGGGCAATCGAAGCTTCGCTTTGCAAATCAGCAATATTTTCTACCGTCGTGCTAGCCTGAGTGACAGCTTGATCTTTATCTTCTAACATGCGGGCAATCGTTTCTGCCCCAAGCCCGTAATACTGACGAATCCCCTCAAAAATATCCGCCTCAATGGCCAAGGCAAAACGTATCCGTTTACCGACAATGCTCGTTAACCCGTCGAGATTATTGATATTCGTCGGATCAGCACTGGCAATGACCAATTCATTGTCCTTAAATTCAATGGGGAGAACTTTAAAATACTGGGCAGCTTGTGCGGGAAGCGCAGACAAAACTTCAGGAGAAATTTCAATTGCACCGCAGTCGACGAATTCGACACCCAGCTGTCTGGCCAGAACACGATACAAAATCTGGGGGTACTGTTGAAATTTTGTTTTAAGCAAAATCTCCCCTAGAGTACCGCCAACGCGCTCCTGCTCTCGTAAAGCCGACTGCAACTCATCTTGTGTTATCAATTTTTCGGCGATAAGAAGTTCGCCTAAACGAATATGTTTATGGACAGGAAGGACTGTCATTGCAAAGATTGAGACTTTAGGTTTTCTGATTTTCTTTCTTTAGGGGTATCTCCGGAAACAATTCGCGGAGTTAAGAAAATAACGAGTTCCGTTTTGCGGGTCAAGTGGTCTTTGTTGCGAAAAGCGCCCCCGATCAAAGGGATGCTCCCCAGAACAGGAATACGCGAATCCGTATTGATTTTTTCATCCTTGATCAGCCCTCCGATAACGATGGTCACACCGTCTTTGACAAGCACCGTGGTTTCGGCTTCGGAGGTTTCCACAACGGGAATCGTATTGTTATTGCTTGTTGTAACATTACGCGTGACAGCGCTAACCTCGGGCTTGATTTTTAAGGTCACATAACCGTCTTTATGGACCGTCGGTGTTACATAAAGTTTAACTCCCACTTCAATAAAATTAACCGTTTCCGCCGTTGTCGTTGGCCCTGAGGAAGGTGTAGTTGTCGTCGATGTAACATACGGCTGGGAGGAGCCGATCAAAATCTTGGCCTCTTGATTGTTAATCGCCATAATATGCGGGTTAGAGAGATTTTCTGTCCGCCCAAACGTTTCCAACGCCTCGATCATCGCCTTATAATTATCATCAACTAAAGTCCCAATACTCATGCGTCCATGTTTTTGCGTGGAACCTAAAACATCAAAGTTGCCGATAAGATTTATATTATGGGAACTATCCAAA
Organism: uncultured Planctomycetales bacterium; assembly: GCA_964474085.1. Lineage (GTDB taxonomy): Bacteria > Omnitrophota > Gorgyraeia > Zapsychrales > JANLHA01 > JADLGJ01. The sequence continues at coordinate 63,665 of CAYYRJ010000014.1, read as the reverse complement.
ACAGTTTGCCAATCAACACCCATCTGAAACTGATCGCTTAAAATAACCTGGATAATCTTAGCTTCAATGGCCACCTGTTCTTCCTTGACATCAAAGGCGGCAATCATCTGCTCGATTTCCCGAATTTTGTCTGAAGTATCCGTAGCCGAAATTTTGTTTGTCCGTTTATCAAAACGCATTGACCCGACGGTGGGAGTTAAAATAAGGTTGATCCGCTCAGCAAGATCTTCCGCCTTGGCATATTTTAAATCAAAAACTTTTGTCATGCGCGGAACATCAATTTCACGAATAAAAGCGACCATATCCAGAATATTTTCCGGTAAATCATTTAACGAAAGCGTACCGCTTCGCGCATCCGCTAAAACAACTCCACTGGGGCTTTTCATCCGCTCAAGCATCGGAACAACCTCGGCGATACTGATATAATTAAGCCGCTGCAAAATCGTTTTATTTTTTCTGAAAAATTTCCGGCCATGGGTCTGTTCATATTCAGCGCCGGTCATCACATGCACGAGCCTGGCTTCCTGAATGTAGGCTAAGTCATTGGTTTTGGCGATAATGTCCAAAACGTCAAGCGCGGTAACATTCTTAAGATACAACGTGACCTTACCGGTGACAGTGCTTCCGACGACAATATTCATTCCGCTTTTTTGAGAAATAAGCTTAAGCACATCGCTAATATCAACATCTTTAAAATCCAATTCCTCAATGATCGCTGGCGTCGTCTCTGGGCTAACGGCAGCTTTTTCATTTTCCGGCAAAACATCCGGAATCTGGGAAATCAAATTACTCGACGGCGGCACAATCGTTTCCTGCGCTCCAACGCAAGGAATAAAACACACCACCCCTAACAGCAAACTTAAAACAAGCCTGCCGATATTTTGTCTAATAATCGAGACATTTACTGCCAAGCGCTTCATTTTTTAATCAGCTCCACTGATTGCCCCTGAATTTTAAAAATAACCCGATTGCCCTCAATATTCTCTAAAACAGCGCCGTCTAAAGTTTCTTTGCGGTGAACAAAATACGTCTTGGAACTTTGCGTATCCTTAATAATCGCCTGGGGATTTTTATCAAAAATAATGCCTTGAACAATATAGCGTGTCCCAAAATCACCCTGTGCCGGCGAAGTTAAATCAGCCGCCACGGGGACAATGCCTAAATCAGCCGATCCAAATTGAAAGATATCACGCAAGGCCGTCATATCCGTATAAAAACTCAATGGCTTGCTTTCACTTGCTAAAAACGGCCCTGCAAAATCCCCGGAATCCTTAACAGGTTTTCTGGAATCGACCGTCGAAAAATCCGTATTTTGATACCGCCACAGGGCAATGGCTAACGAAACAAGAATAGCAAACACCAAAAATACCTGAAAAAAAGCAAAAAATGAAAATTTCCACCCTGAAAACCGCTCAAAAATATTAATCTCAACGCCCATCAAATAAAAACTCACCCTGATGCCACATAATTAATTTTGACTTTAATAAATTATAAAGCTAATTTGAATTAACACAAAACAAAAACCCATGTTTTGCCTTATGCGGCAGAAGTACTGTTGGGGGTCAACGATGCATCTTTTCAGTCAAAAAGGCAAGGTCTCCGCCGTGGCGATAGCGAATCATGCCCGCGATGCCGACGACGGTAAAAATGACGCCCACCGAAACCAAGATCCAAAACGCGTCAACCCGTTCGGCTAGCCACGAACTGATAAGCATCGACGTCAAAAAAGCCAAATGAATCACGATCTCAAGACTGCTAAAAACTTTCCCGCGCATTTTCTCGTCACTAGCCACATGCACAATCGTGTTGGAAGCAATAAAAATCGGCCCGATAACAACACCTAAGAAAAACGCCAGCGCGGCCGCCAAAGGAATGTTTGCAAATTTTTGGACCATGATCGAAAAGACAATGACCATGACCCCTCCGGAAATAAGACTTAAAAAAATCGTACGCGACCAAAGGACTTTTTTCCCCCAACGACCATAAAAGAGCGCCCCAACAAAAAGCCCTGCCCCCAAGCATACCGCCAAAACGCCCAAATCGCGTGTTACCGTATTAAAAGCATTTTGAATAAACACAATAATAACCACATAGACAGCCCCCGCAGCAGACAAAAGTATAAAAAACATATTCATCACAAAACGAATCTGCCGTTGGCTAAAAAGATACTGCAGCCCTTCTCTGATCTCAGCTATAAAAGATTTTTCAATTGCAAGAATCTCTTTGCCTTTGTCGATAATATGCTGTTTACTTAAGTCGATTTTATATTTTGCACGCATCGACATGATCAACAGCGCGGAAAAAAAATAAGTTGCCGCATCCCCAATAAACCCAGCTCGGGCACCAACTTTATCGACGAGAAAACCGCCTAACGCACAACCTAAAACAAACGCCAGCATGCCCGTCGTCGTTAAAAGCGAATTAGCCATGAGAATATTTTCGGCCGGGACAAGCTCCGGGACAATCGACATTTTGGCGGGCACATAAAAACGACTAAAACAAAAAATCAAAAAGACGACAATATAAATTCCAATAATTGATTCTTTGTAAATCAAAAAAAAGGGAATCGCCAAAACCAAAACCCCGCGGGCTAAATCACAAATAAAAAGAGTTTTACGCTTGTCCCAGCGATCGACATAAACTCCGGCAATGGGCCCAACAATAAAAACCGGAATAATTGTAAAGGATAAAAGCTTTGCCAAACTGTAAGCTGACCCAGGCTGACGCTGGGCAATCAAGCCAATTAAAGCCATTTGATTTAAACGGTCGCCAAACTGCGAAATAAGCTGCGCCCACCAAAGGCGCATAAATTGCTTATTTCGTTTATCGAAAATAAATCGAAGCATGAGGCTTTAATGTTTTTCGGCAGCACGTGCCATATCTGCTAAATGCGAAGCTGAAAGACGATCGAGTTCGTCGGGGCCGGATTTTAAAGATAGAACCCGCTGATACAAATCAATTGCCTTATCGCGCTCACCTAACATTTGATACGTTGAGGCTAAATTAAACAACGATTCCTTAAAATTTGCATCCAAAGCAATCGCTTTTTCATAATAAACAATCGCCTGCTTAGGATCATCCAATTTTGAATAAATCACACCTAAGCTATGATACACGCGAGCATTGGCTGGATAACGGCGCGACAGACGATCATAATGCGAAATTAAAAATAATAACGTCGATTTTACGTTTCCGTCGAGCAAAGTCTGCAGGTTGCCGGGGTCCTTGACTTTTTCATACTCACGCAATCCATCCCAAAATTTACCCTGGTCGCAGAGAGACTTGCCCAAACCGATGCGGGCACGGTTATTTAAAGGTTCAATCTCAAGCACTTTCCTAAAATTTTCTTCCGCTAAATCAAAACGGTTACGCTTAGCATACGAAAGAGCTAATGAATTTCGAATGCGGGTATTCGAAGGGTTGATCTTCAGCGTGCGTTCAAACATCGCAATTTCATTACTCGAATAAATATTATATTGGATCGTCATAAGAATAAGAAAAAGCGAAAATCCAATGGCCCCAAAACGGATCATAAAAGCGGACACGCTTTTTTGGGAAAGGCTAAGTTTTTTGTAATAGTCGAAAACCAAAAGGGCAAGAATAAAAATACCGATGCTAGGCACATAAAGAAAATGCTCTGCCGTCGAAATATAGCCAGGCTGAACACCAACGGTAGTTATCAGTTGCGAGACCGGCAAAAGCTCAATGAAAAACCAACTGATACAAAACGCCTGCAGACCCGTAATTTCTTTTCGTTTAATCCACAGGACGGCGGCCAAAAACCCAAAGAACAATACCGTCGAAATAAGCTTGGGATCCCCAAAACTTACAAAAATCGGCTGCGAACGGTCAAAATAAAGGTCGACGGGATAAACAAATAACCTCAAGTCAATCATGACGCTATTTAAAAAAGAAAGAAACCCCAGGATCATTTCATTTGCAGAACGCCAGGGGAATGTTTTTGTTATTCCTAAAGTATGGCGAACCCACAAATACACTGCGACGACGGCCGCATAAGGAACAAACGTTGTAAAAAGCTTAGGAATTGTAAAACTTTCTTTGCGCTTGATAAAAAATAGGTAGCTCAAAAAAACCAGCGGCAAAACACCGGCAGATTCTTTGCATAAAAGCGCCAAGGCAAAAAAGGCCAATGAAAGATACGGAAAATATTTCTTTCGATCCGCATTAATAAAAAAATAAAACGACGCTAAGCCATAAAGAGCACACAAAAGAATTGCGCGCCCAGGAATGTTTGAAACGGCTTCCCATTGGATCGGATGCAGGGCAAACATAAAAGCAGCGCCCAGGGCAATTTCCCGTCGAGCAGACAAAGATAAAACAATAGCAAAAACCAAAAGAGCATTACCAATATGGATTAAAATATTATCAATATAATACGCAAACGGATTGAGCTTAAAAAAATGATACTCTTTCATAAAACTGACCATCACCAGCGGCCGATAATAGGATTCGTCGCCAAAAAATGCACTGGTCATGATTTTAGGAAGATTGCGAAAACTGCGGATGTTTTCGTTACGGACAATCGAGTAATCATCGTCGAGTGTCTTAAAAGAACCATTGACGCTAAAAGAATAAACAAAAAATGTTGTCGCGGCCAATAGAAGTAAAGCGACGATTGTTTTGCGCTGCTCGATCATTTTTTATTCTCCACCTGTTTAAGATGTTTTGCGACAGCCATGAGAGCAAAGTCCCCTCGAAATTTAGCCTGCGCGGCCGATAAAACATCGCGCGCTTGACTTAAATTACCTAGCTCAATATTAATATGAATAATATAAACATACGTCAGCGCCGATTGGGGATTAAGCTCTAAAGCCTGCTTTGCATAGCCCAGCGCCGTCGGGTAATCTTTTTTTATAATGTAATTTTTCGAAAGATCCAAATAAGCTTCTGCAATCCCCGGAAATAGCTCAAGCGCCTTCTCTAAATAACTGATAGCAACGTCGGGATCAATAGATGCTTTCCCAAGAAGATGATAGGTCATAAATTTTTCTTTGTCACTCGAAATAAAGGGATTATTAAACGCAACCGTAAGATGATGCTGCAAATATTTCACAGCTTCCTTAAAATTCCCTGCCCGATAGTAATCCAGGCCTAAAATCCAGTACGGCCGCGAACTGTCCGGATAACGACGGATCATTTCGTGGCAAGCAACAAAGTTATTTTTAAAAAAAGCGTTATTGGCGACACTGAGTGCTATCAAAAGACCAATCAACGCAGTTTGCATCAAGGAGCTGATATTAAGCACAAAATTCTTTCGATCTATCCATCGAGCCAGAGACTGGACAAGAAGCGCTGCCAGCAAGAAAAAACCAACCGACGGTAAATACAAAAAACGAAATGCCATTGGGTTAAGCAACGGAAAAAATCCGCTCGTCGGGAAGTAACTGACAAAAAACCACAGCAACCCAAAAGTCACAATTTTGTTTTTCTGATAAAAATAAACGCCAAAAAACAAAGCGAACAAAACTGTACAAAGCGGCAAGAGAAGTTCCAAAAAACTAAGAGGAAAAACCGGCGGAGCATACAAGGGGGCAAGAACAGTAACTTTCCACGGAAACACAAGCGCCTGGATATAATGCCCCAAAATTTTTAGCATCTGCACGACTTGCGCTAATCCATGCAACGCCAATGGTGCTGACTGCAAATAAAACGCGTTGGGAATCAGGATAAAATAAACGTAAAGATAAAAACCGCTGATTGCCGCCAACATCAGATACAGCGATCTTCGTTCGTAAAAAATCTTTGACCGATCAGACGCAATAAAAAAATAGTCGAGAAGAAAAACCACGACGGGAAAAGTCAAGGCCGTCTCTTTGGAAAACAGTGCCAAAAAGTACGCTATTGCAACGGCCACAAAAGGCAGGGTTTTTCTTTTGGCCAAAGTCCAACGCCAATACGCTAAAATCCCGGCCATATAAAACAAAGCCATCAAAATATCTGAACGATATCCGCTAGCGTTTACAACCTCCGACTGGATCGGATGCAGTGCAAAAAAACTCGCTGTCAAAAACGCAATCCCTAAATTCTTTTGAAGGCTCAAGGTAAAATAAAAAACCAAAACGACCGTCAAAAAATGCAAAACAATATTACTAAAATGATGGCCCAAAGGATTATCTTGCCACAAAGCATAATCCAGGAAAAAAGTTGCCGCAGAAACGGGACGATACGATATGCACCCTGAAAAGGATTCAACTTTTTGAGAAGCGTCAAAATCTGACGGACTCATAACCAGTTGCCGCGAAAAAATTTTAGGAAAATTGCTTAAGCTTTTATAAAACTGATTCTGGACAAACAGCGCTTTATCGTCGCCGATAAAATCATTTTGAAGGCAATTATGAAAAGCGACTGTAACAAAGAGTGCTAAAAGCAGAATAATAAAACGGTTGGTCTTGGGAATTTCTCTAAAGGAAAAGTTTTTCAAAGTCAAAAGGTCGGATTAAATAAACAACTAAAAACAAAGCTGGCGGTCAGGATTGAACTGACGGCCTGCGCATTACGAATGCGCTGCTCTACCAGCTGAGCTACGCCAGCGTTTACATCTAAATCTTTTCTAAGAAAAAACGCCAGTCCCGTTTTCGGGACGCCAGCGAACTACCACAATCTTTACAAATGTACCTTTAGAAAAGTTTGCCAGTACTGCCTTCAAACACTTTGTCCCAAAAAGGCAGGGCCAGAGTTTACAACACAACTTATTAATAAAAGAAATGGTGCCGAGACCCGGAATTGAACCGGGGACGCACGGCTTTTCAGGCCGTCGCTCTACCGACTGAGCTATCTCGGCACAACTTTTGCTACAAACATCTTATTCCAAATGCAAAGAGACCAATTCTACCCAACGGTACAAAGAAAGTCAACTTTTGATTTAAAGTCACCTCAAAAATTACGGCCGCGCCTTTTGTACAATTTTCGTATAAATATCTTGGGCAAGCTTGATTTTAGGCATCATGCCCTTGCGAGCCTTAACGCGAAGCTTGACGCTATCAGCCAATGGCTCTGCCACGGTCACCGTAACATATACGCCCTGCACTTTTGCAATGAGCACGCCCGAAATTTCATTCTTCTCTTCAATAATCCCCATAATCGAAATGACATCCACCGCTGCCTGCCAAACATCCTGAGCTGTATCCCCGCCTACTGTGCCCTCGACGGTATCCGGACTAATTGCATATCCGCCTAAAGCGCCAACGCCGCCAATGACTAAATAAAAACAGCCGCTTGTACTCAAAAGCAAACCGGATAAAAGCAGCGAAAGAAAATTTTTCCTTACCGAAATTTTATCCATCCCTTAAACCTCCCGGAAAGGCCTTATGGCAAATTACGCTTATCCCTTGCAAGGCTTGCGGCCATGATTGGCTTTTTTGGAGCGCCAATTCAATTTACCGACTTTACTTTTACGTCCCATATGAAATCCTCCGTTAATAATTTGAAAAAACATAGTACTACGGCCTGTACAAAAATCAAAGCAAAAACTTTTTGACCTCAAGAACATTGTCCACAACGGCCAAAGGACTTAAGGCTGCAAGTTCCATCACCGTGTTAGATCCGCTGGCAACCGCTAGAGTTTTAACGCGTGCGCGCCGACCGGTCAAGATATCAATGCCCATATCCCCAACATACAATGCCTCTGTGGGAGAAAACCCAAACTTTTTCAAAATTTCTTTAAGAATATCTGGAGAAGGTTTAGGATGAAGAACTTTATCCCCGCAAAGGATTTCATCAAAAAAAGGATAAATTTTTAAATAACGCAAAGCGATTAGCGAAAACTTAGTCGGCCGATTGCTGGCAACCGCTATTTTAAATCCATTGCTTTTTAAGTATTGTAAAATTTTCAGCGCGCCGGGCAAAAGTTTTGTATCCTGCCGCAAGGCAATCGCATGATGCCGTCGATAGACTTTAAGCGCAGCATCCAAATTTTTGTCCCCGATAAACGACTGCAAAAGATGTCGGTCGCCCCAACCGACCGTGCGCTTAATTGTTGCATGAGTTATCGGCGCAAACCCAAATTGCGTAACCGTAAAATTGACGCTACGATACACTGCCGGATAGGCATTCATCAGGGTCCCATCGAGATCAAAAATAACAAGCTTAGTCTTCATATTTTTATTTTACGCCTTCTTAGACAAAGCATGCCTCAGTTGCCCGCAAGCGGCGGAAACATCCCGCCCGCGCGGCGTGCGAATTGTCGCGTGAATGCCGGCGCGCTCTAGGCTGTCCTGAAAATCCATCATCTCTTGTCTCGTCGGAGTTTTGTGGTCAAATTCGGAAACAGGATTATACGGAATCAAGTTCATTTTACATATCATCCCCTTTAACAGCACGCTTAATTCGCGCACTGCCTGCGGACTACACGTCAGATCTTTAATCAAAATATATTCAAACGTAATCTGGCGCTTGGTCGCTTTGATATATTCACGACAAGCGGCAATCAGTTCATTCATCGGATATTTTTTATTAACCGGCATAAGGACTTTGCGCGACTCGTCATTAAACCCATGCAGCGAAATTGCCAGTTCAATTTGCAAGCCTTCCTTGGCCAACTGTAAAATTTGCGGAATAACCCCACAGGTTGACACCGTGATCCGTCGGGCCGCAATATTGAGGCCTTCGGAAGCATTGATCAAACGAATCGCCTGCATGAGGTTTTCATAATTATCCAACGGCTCACCTGTACCCATAAAAACAATATGGGAAAGCGGTTGAAGATGACTCTTGAATTTGGCATAAAGAACTTCTGTCATAATTTCAGCAGCCGTCAAATTTCTCGTCCAGCCGCCTATGCCGCTGGCACAAAATTTGCAGCCAAACTTACAGCCGGCCTGTGTCGAAACGCACACGGTCGCTCGGGTCTTCGAGGGGATGAGGACCGTTTCAACTTTTTCCCCATCCTGCATCGCAAACAAAAACTTTTTTGTCCCGTCGAGCGAATGATGCTCGGTGACAACGCTCGGCACAAAAAGCAAAAAATTTTCTTTTAACTTTGTACGCAGTGCCGGCGCAAGGTTTAACATCGCCTCAAAATCGCTGACGCCTTTTTTATAAATCCAATCAAAAACTTGAGACGCGCGAAAAGGCGTTTGCCCGATAGCTTGCAGTGCCTCTTTAAGCTCCATCAAAGAAAGGCCGCGAATATCTGGTTTATTGGAATTTGTCATTTTAAAAAATGCGCCCGCCGCACTTTACGCTTTGGCTTGTGCAAAATGCCCGATGCGCCGAAATTTTTCGTAACGCTGGTCAAGGAGTTCTTGCGATGAAAGAGAAGACAATTCTTTAATGTTTTTAAGAATAGATTTTTTTAATTGATTGGCCACAAATTCCGGATCGCGATGGGCCCCACCCTGCGGCTCGGCAACAACTTCATCGACAATACCAAATTTAAGTAAATGCTCGCCGGTGAGTTTAAGAGCATTGGCCGCCTCAGGGGCCTTTGTGCTGCTGCGCCAGAGAATCGAAGCGCAACCTTCTGGGGAAATGACCGAATAATACGCATTTTGCAAAATCAAAACCCGATCCGCCACACCGACTCCTAAAGCTCCGCCGCTTCCCCCCTCGCCGATAATTGTTGCGATAACCGGCGTTTTAAGCTGAGACATTTCCATCAAATTCTCGGCAATCGCCTGCGCTTGCCCGCGTTCCTCGGCGCCGACACCCGGATAAGCCCCGGGGGTATCAATCAAAACCACAATCGGAAGACCAAATTTTTCGGCCATATGCATCAGGCGTATCGCTTTGCGATATCCTTCCGGATGCGCACAACCAAAATTCCGACGGATATTGTCTTTCGTATCGCGCCCTTTTTGATGACCCATAATCATGATCTTGTGGCCATTGAGTTTCGCAAAACCAGCAACGAACGCCAAATCATCAGCAAAAAGCCGGTCGCCATGCAGTTCAACAAATTCGGAGGTCATCAGATGAATATAATCAAGCGTGTACGGGCGATTCGGATGCCGGGCAATTTGCACTCTTTGCCAATCGGTCAGATTTGAATAAATCTCCTGTTTCATCTTTTCGATCTTTTGCTCGATTTTTTTGATCTCAGGCTCAAAATCGATCTTTTTAGTCTTGCCGCTTTTTTTCAGATCATTGATTTTTGCTTCCAGCTCAATAATCGGTTTTTCAAAATCTAATGCACTCATTATCTCACCTAAAAATTTAAAAGATTAATCCACAATCACAACTTCGGTCCCAACCGGCAAAATACTATAAAGCTCCTCGACCTGTTCATTGATCATGCGCACACAGCCGGCGGTCACCTGCTTGCCGATATTATTAGGCTCAACCGTCCCGTGTATGCCGTAGCCGGGAATATCAAAACCCATCCAGCGTGTGCCCAAAACATTTTGCGGACTTTCCGGCGGGACAACAATCCCTTTATTAAACCAGACCGGATTTTCTAACTTGGTTGTGATCTTAAATGTCCCAACAGGCGTGCTGTTGTTGGCGCCGGTCGAAACGCTATAAACTTTGACCACTTCATTGCCGTCTTTGAAAATCAAAATATTTTGCGACTTATCGACAAACACATTAAACTTGGCCGTCCAAATCCGCAACTTGTCGCCTAAGCGGACCATGTCTCCGCTTAAATTATTGCTGCGGCGGATAAAATCAACGGTTGTATTGTATTTTTTGGCAATTTTGGCCAAACTATCGCCCGGGGCGACTTCATGAATAACTGTTTTTCCGGGAACCTCGATACGCGAAAACAAAAGTTGCAAATTCACCGCTTCAGATTCCTGCTGGATTGCCGCGATATTTTCAAGGTCGGGATAATTTTTGATGATTTCCTGATAAACCGCCTTAGCCCGAATCGGCTCATTGCTCTGGCGCAGCTTAACCGCTTGAGCATAAAGTTCTTTGGCTTCTTTAGTATTTGTCGCAGCACTTAAAACCTGCGTTTGCCCGCCTTGACCTTTGGGCCATAAAACAAAAGCTAGCCCAACAACGACAAGCCCAACAACCCCAATCACGATTTTTTTATTCACGTCCGACCTCCTTAGGGCAGGCACAAAAAGCTTAACGATCTCATGGTTTAATCCATAAATTATAAAAAATTCCCGCCAACAAAAACCCGATCAAAGCGCCGACAAAAACCTGAAACGGCGTGTGTCCAATAAGCTCCTTTAACCGATTAATTTCAATATTCCCATGACGATAAATGTCATCGACAATTTTGTTAAGCACCTCGGCTTGCTGGCCGGTTGCCCGACGGACCCCTTGGGCGTCAAACATCGTAATCAAAGCAAAAACCGTAGCCAACGCAAACGCAATTGATTGAAACCCGACACACAAGCCGCAAAGTGTCGCCAAAGCCACAACGCCAGCGGCATGACTTGAAGGCATACCGCCAGTGCCGATAAACCAGCGAAAATTAAACCGCCGCTCCACAATAACGCCCAAAACCACTTTAATCGATTGCGCAATGCCCCAAACCAGAAGCGTTATAAAAAGAATTTTATGGCCAACCGGCGTTGCTAAATCATTTTGTGAAGTAAAATTGACCAGCGCAAACCCCTTTTAGTTAACTGCTATTATCAAAAGACTGGGACATTATAGTTTTTATGGCCTCTAAAAGCAAGATTTTCCCTCGAAAATCCTAAAAATTAGTATAAAATGCATCCCTATGCTAAAACCTTCAACCGGTGTTCTCTTATTAAATTTGGGCACGCCCGACAGCGCAAGCGTTTCACACGTAGCCCGTTATCTGCGGGAATTTCTCATGGATGGCCGCGTGATTGATATTCCTTTTTTGCAGCGTTTTGCCTTAGTCAACCTGATTATCGCGCCTTTTCGCGCACCGCAATCAGCCAAGGCTTATCAGCAGCTTTGGACCAAAGACGGCTCGCCGCTTAAAATTTATGGCTATCAAGTCGCCGAACTTTTACAAAAAGCTTTAGGCCCAGATTACAAAGTCGTTTTAGGAATGCGCTATCAAAATCCCAGTTTACGTTCTGCGCTGGAGCAATTTAAAACCGCAGGCCTCAAAGAAATCATTGTGATCCCCATGTACCCGCAGTACGCATCCGCCTCGACCGGTTCCACACACGAAAAATTAATGGACGAAATCAAAAGCTGGGAAACGATCCCGACTTTAAAAATCATCAGCCAATTTTTTGAGCATCCGCTTTTTATTAAAGCTTTCGTCGCGCTTGGTCAAAAATATATGGCACAAGCCCAATACGACCATTTTCTTTTTAGCTATCACGGGCTGCCCGAGCGTCAAATTTTAAAAGCCTCCTTTGAGGGGCATTGCCGTTTGGGCGATTGCTGCAAAAACTATCACGCCAAAAATCAGTATTGCTACCGTGCCCAATGTTTTGCCACAACTCGTCTTTTAACCAAAGAATTAGGCTTAAAAGAAAACCAGTATACCTTGTGTTTCCAATCGCGTTTAGGCAAAGACCCGTGGATCAAGCCTTACACCGACCAGGTTATTGCGGATCTTATCCAGCGCGGGATAAAAAATGTGCTCGTCTTTTCTCCAGCTTTCGTCGCCGATTGCTTGGAAACAACCGTCGAAATTGGCATGGAGTACCAGCATCTGTTCAAAAAACTCGGCGGAGAGCGTTGGCAATTAGTCGAAAGCTTAAACACCTCGCCAACGTGGATCGAATGTTTAAAGCAAATTGTTTTGGAAAATTCTTCGGGTTTGTGTTAGCATTAACCGTTCCCAAAAGAAATTCCCCATAACTTACCCCCTCAAATCTAGAGAACTTCGTGTTAGCTAAAGTCTATAGCTGCGGCATCTCCTCGTTGGATGCGTATCCGATCACCATTGAAGTCGATGTTTCCGCGGGTTTGCCCGGGACAGTTATCGTCGGCCTTCCGGACAATGCGGTCAAAGAAAGTAAAGAGCGCGTACGCGCCGCTATTCGAAACAGCGGCTATCACTATAAACCCCAGCGGGTCACCATTAATCTTTCGCCGGCAAATATTCCCAAAGAAGGGCCATCGTTTGATCTGGCCATCGCGCTTGGATATTTGAGCGCAACCGGACAAATCGAAACGAACAATCTTTCGCAATACGTCATCTTAGGCGAACTCTCTCTCGACGGAAAAATCATGCCGGTCACCGGGTCTTTGTCGGTGGCCTTAAGTATTGCGCCAGATAAATTTAAAGGCCTGATTTTACCGCGCGCCAATGCGCCGCAAGCGGCGGTTACCCAGTCGATTGACGTTTACCCGATGCAAACGCTCAAAGACGTCATTGCTTTTCTTGCTCAACCCGATATTGTTGAACCATTTAAAGTCGAAACATCTTCTCTTTTTAAAAAAACGAACAATTATCTGATTGATTTTAGCGACGTCAAAGGCCAAGCGCATGTCAAGCGTGGCATCGAAGTCGCATCCGCCGGAGGTCATAATTGTCTTCTGATTGGCCCACCGGGCAGTGGCAAAACCATGCTCGCCAAACGCATTCCAACCATTTTGCCGGACATCACATTAGAAGAAGCACTCGAGATCACAAAAATCCACTCGGTCATGGGCCTTATTGCGCCGCAGGTCAGTTTACTCACCACACGACCGTTTCGCTCGCCGCATCACACATCATCCGATGTCGCGCTCGTCGGTGGCGGGTCGGTCCCCAAGCCCGGGGAAATCACATTAAGCCATCACGGAGTCCTTTTTTTGGATGAATTACCCGAATTTAGCCGAAACGTCATTGAGTCGTTACGCCAGCCTCTGGAGGACCATTGCGTCACAGTTTCACGAGCCAACCGCAGCGCACGTTTTCCGGCAAAATTTATGTTGGTTGCCAGTATGAACCCTTGCCCATGCGGCTATCTGACGGACACACGGCGCAAATGCCAGTGCTCGCCGCAGCAAGTCGCAAGATATTTAGGAAAAATTTCCGGACCGCTCTTAGACCGCATTGATATTCATCTTGAAGTTCCGGCGCTTAAACCTTTGGAATTAATGCAACATCATATCGCCGAAACATCGTCAGAAATCAAAAAACGCACGATGTCGGCGCGCGGGATTCAACAGGAACGTTTTAAAAATTCCGGGATTTTTGCCAACGCGCAAATGAATCAAAAACAGATCAAAGAATTTTGTCCTTTGAATAAAGACAGCCAAGAGCTTCTTAAAACCGCCATTGACGAGCTTAAACTTTCTGCCCGGGCGCATGACAAAATCCTCAAAGTCGCCCGCACGATCGTTGACCTCGAGGGGAAAGATGAAATTTTACCGCAACACATCGCCGAGGCGATCGGCTATCGGAGCTTGGACCGAAGCTGGTGGGCGACTGAATAACTCGCCTCGTTGCTATTCTTTTTCAAAAAGTCTATTTTTGATTTAAGCTGATGCTATAATAAATTTCAAAAATTTATCCACCGTCAGATTAATCATGGCTCTCATTAAAATAAACAACACACGCGGCAATGCTTTTTTGTGGTTCATATTCTGCCTAGCTGTCATCGCAGGTGCAGGATATCTTCTCTATAATAATAAGGATTTTCAACGCACACACCGACAGGAAATCAGGAAATTTAATAATTTTCTAAAAAAGTCGGAAAAATTCTCTAAAAATTTTGGTGACGACTTAAAAGAAAAAATAGCAGAATGGAAGAAATCCCACCCCCAAAAAAATAAAGACGCATCCCTGGAAACTAAAGTTGAAACGCGCACCTTTGACGATTTGATTTACAGCCCCCAAACGCTCGAACAAGAACTTCCGCCAGAAATGATCCGCCATCAACCCGACGAAATCACTGTCTGTGCTTTTAATGCTGACTTTCTATTAAACAATGCGCTTGCAGACAAAGAACTGGTTCACTTGGCCAATATTTTCAGATTCTGCGATTTGTCAAGCATCACCGGGCTTTCAAATCAAAAATTTTTACCCAAAATAACAACCCTGCTAAAGATTTTGCGCTACGATGCATCGTTTGAATCCAGCGATCCTTCCAACGTCGATAAAACGATCATTAGCTATCTTTACCGAAACGACAGGGTCCAATCTCTTAAACGAGGGGAAATGTATTCCGGCGAAAATTTCTTTTCTGCGCCGCCGTATTATAAAGCCTTTAAAGTTGGGGATTTTGATTTTATTGTAGCAACCTTCCCTAGCTCTGCCGAAGGCTTTGCGTTAACCTCAATTGAACCGTTAGAAAACATTTACGAAACGATCAAAAGTGAGAATTCAAGTATTAAGGATATCCTGATATTCGGCAATTTTACATTTCAATCACAATCCCTAAGTTGGGACAGCGACTCACTATTGCCTACCTTTGCGCGTGCGGCATCTGTCGAAAAAAATGAATCACAACTGGTTGGGAATTTTTGGTTTAAGAAAAATGACCTGATTGAATTTAACGGAAAATCCGGCATCATAAACATTCCTGAAGACAAATTTTCCTCAAGACAAAAATCTTCCGGAGCTGCCAACCGGCCAATTTGGACGCAATTTAAAGCCATGCCCGACGACGATTAACCCGGATTTACATTAAAATTTAGTAGACCAAAAGATCGTCTTTTAATTCTTCCGGCGCAAATATTTTTCCATCTTTGATCAAGCTCGACGCAGCCGCAAGCGCCGAGCGGCTTTCAGGTTTGTCCAAAGCCTCTAAACACAAACCGATCATTTGAAAACTTTGGGCATAATAAAATCCCTGTTTGACCGCCTCTTGCAGAAATGCTCCCGCGTCCTGATACTCTTTTAGTTCATACGCCGCACATCCAGCATAAAAATAAGCCGTCGATTTCTCTAACACGCCGCTGGCCATAGCAAGCCGGCTATACGTTAACATCGTTTGATAATCATGCGTTGTCTGAGAAATTTCTAAAATCCGCAAATATGCCTGCCGATAGAATTCTTTCGTATGCTCCCCCATGGCTTGAGCCAAAGCTTGCGGTTGATGCGCAAATGGCAAAAAAGGCTGATAAATACGCGAGACAATAATAAACTGGATATTTTCAAGAGGGGCGACGGCAACACTCTTTTTAAAATGTTCTAAAGCACTAGCAAGATCGTTGCGTTTTAATGCAATCAGACCCAAATTATAATGAAAATTAAAAACTTTCGGATAAACATCCACAGCCTTTTGATAAGATCTCTGTGCTTGTTCAATTTCCCCGTCGTAGAAATAACAAAAACCAGACATCGCATGCGCCTCTGCCAAAAAAGGCATAAACTGCGAAACCTTACGGTAATATCGACCAAATTCTTCGATTTTTTTAATTTCAAGGTTATGCCGCTCTTGTTTAAAATCAGTCCAATATTTAGGTGTCGGCATATACCGGCTTAATGTACTTGTCGCCGCATGGCTCCACGCACGCTCGCGATTAGAAAAGAAAAAAATAACCCCAGCCGCCAAAATATAAAGAAAGACTACCGGACAGCATAAACATTTCAATCGATTAAACATTCCTGACCCCGTCGCAGCTCTGATCTTTTTTCCAGAAGAAAAACGTTAGGAATAAAAACGAAAGATAAAAAATACCTAATAAAGGTTCAAACTTAAAACGCCAGGCGTTCCCAAAAACAAATTCAATCTCTTGTTGTCCGGATTGCACCCAAACCCCTTTAAAAGCGATATTCGCCCTTAACAGCGTTGCTTCTTTTTTGTTTATAAACACACGCCAACCCGGATAATAGCAATCGTTAAATACTAAAAATTTTCTCGTCGAGAAATTTGTTCTTAATTTGACCCTGTTAGCGTTAAAGTCAAGGACAGAGAACTGCAAATTGTCCTTTTCAATAATCAAAGCATTCGCCGCAGAAGCGGCATTCGAAATCTTTAGCTCTTCTGGGGATGTCTCAACAGGAACAAAAGCGACATTCAAATTCCGGGCCAATGCCTGGGCAATGATTTGGAAGTTCTCTTTTTTTTCATCAAAAACAGAAACGCGATCATAGAGGATAAATTTTCCCAGCGTATAATTTTCGACAATCGCTGAATCGATATTGTTCCACAACAAGTTATACCACTGTGTTCCAAAATATATGGGGTTACTTTTCACAACAGCCGCTGGCGTTTGACCGGCAAGACCAGCATCTACTATCTTTCTTTCTCCTCGGACATATTCAAACTGCGACGGAAATTTGTCATAAGACAATAGCGCTATCGTTTTATAAGCATTGCTTTGCAAGTTTTTGTAGGCTTCAAGCGGCTGAATAACAATCGCCAAAAAACAAAGTCCGCACAAAATCCGCGCCGACAATCTCCTGGACAAATAAACGATAAAAAACAATAAACTCAAAACTAAACTGATCCATGTCGAAAAATTAAAACTTCTCTGCCAATAAAAAAAAGCGCCCGCCGCTGCATGTACAAAAATAATATAAATAAAAAATAGCCACTTGCGTTGCGGATTCTCGTCGATCATTCTTAAAAATACCCGCAATTGTTCAACAATAAAAAGAATCGCTATAGGCAGGATTGCAAGCCAAAGAAAGAAATGCAAGTTGCGAAAATATTTAAAAAAGAAAACATTTTTCTGTAAAAAACTATAAAGCGCAAACAAGTACGGCGACCCAAGCGCAAAAAGAAAAAACCCCCAAAGAAAAAACATCAAAATCTTTCGATTAACTGCAGCCACAAGGCCTAAAAGTAAAACAATCCCTCCAAATACAGGAATGTAAAAAACAGCAAAATCAAATAGACGTAAATCTGAAAAATAAAAAGACGAATACATAAGCTCTTCGGGGATCGCCCAATAGGAAGTTACATCAGACTTTACGCTGAGCATATGCGCATCAGTCGCATCAAAGTGCCGAAGCGGAAGCGCAAAAGTTCCCTCTGCCGCTGATTTAAAAAACGTTACCCCCGGCAGGCACGAAAGCAGCAAAGCAACAATACAAAATAAAAATAACCATGGATTGTGCCAGACAAAATCCTTTAAGCGCGAAAAAAATCCTAGTGTTTCTTTAGGATAAATAAGCGCAAAAAATACCAAAAACGAAAGAACAAGAATAATAAAATAAAACGGAATGTACGTCGTCATTAAAAGCATCGTGCAAAAAACCATCCCCAACAAAGCGCCCCTTTGACCAGAACACCCAAAGATAAACCCAAAATAAAAGAACCATACGGTCGGTGTCAAAATCATCATTATGTACGAGTCAAAAACTCGAGTACTCAAAGATGAAAAACTTAAAAGAACAAAAGCAATAACAGCCAAAGAATTGTCCTTTAAAATCTTTAAGGCCAACTTATAAAATCCAAACATTCCCAAAAAGAAATAAAAAGTTATAAAAAAAGAAAATGCAGCCCAATAATTTAGGCCCAGTTTATAGGGGATAAGGATCAGCAACAGAAAAGGATTAAATGCGCCAATGCGCCGTAAAAAAAATTCATTGGGAGAGCCGCAACTCCAGGAAGGGTCCCACCAGGGATAAACACCGACGGAAATACTGTCAATATAAAATTTTAGGTGTTCATAAAATGAAACTGCGTCCGACATTAGTTGGACTTCCCGCGAAAGAAAAGCCCAGAAACTATAGACCCAAAGGACAAGAGTTATTCCAAAGAAAACCCCAAAAAAACCAACTCGCTGTTTAGAAGACACCGACATAATGTCGTCGATTATACCAGTCGACTGTCGTCTTGACTAGACATCGCATGACTTTGTTAATCAAAACTTTAAGTCAACGCCCAAGCTGAAGTTTCTCTCCGGCGCGGGAAAAAAATCCTTCCGATCAGAACTTGTGGATTTTACGGCGGTCGAATAATATTTTTGCCCTAAAATATTATTAACGCCAAAAAATATTTCTAAAAATTCATACTTATACGCCAATTTCCCGTCCAAAGTAAAATAATGTTTAAGCGCTGGCGTTGTGTTATTTGTATCATTAATAGCAAATCTTTCCCCGACATAGGTCCCGATCAAAGACGCTTTATAATGATCCTTTATCCCAACCGCAAACACCGTGTTAAACTGATGCTTGGCTACCATGGGAATTTGGCGGCCATCAAAATCCCCCCCATCAAACTCAGGGTCCTGATAATTATAACTGGTACTCAGATCAATTTTATTAACATGCCCCCATTTCGGAAAAAACTTTAAAACATCGGTCGTCTGCCCTATTTCAACGCCGCGCCTTAAGGTGCGGTCATAATTGCTGTTATCCCCAAAACCCCCTCCAGCCCTGGGATCGACAAAAATTTCATTTTTTAATTTCATAATATAAGGTGTGACGTGAACGACAACCGTATTATTAAAATTATGTTTAACGCCGGCTTCATATTGAACCCCGGTCTGCTGTTTTAACCCCGTGTTTAATCCGCTATAAATACTGTACCACTCATCGGTGGCTAAAAAACGGAAACTCTGTTCAACATTGAAAAAGATGTTGGAACCTCTGGCATACTCGTATTTTAAACCACCCATGGAGACTTGCTTGTCCGGCGACTGTTTCTGGTAACTTTTGGGTGTGTTTCTTTGATCAAAAGTATAGTCGGCTTTTTGATACCGTGTGCCGCCCGTTACAAATACTCGGCGCCATATCTCAAATTCACTCGAAATATACGCCCCATATTCATCTTTTGAAATAGTAATATCATCGCTGCTGTAACCGCTGCCCAAAATATCTTGATCGGTATTGTAATAATCGATCCCGCTGACAAAATGGACTTCGTGGTCAAAAATCATTTTGTCAAAAATATACTTCCCATTAAAACCCGTTGTATTGCTGTCGCGCTTGGTGGCGATTCCCTGACTTCGAAAATCCCCAAACGTATCTCGATTCCGATAGGAAACATCCATAACCAAAGACCCAAAATTTTCATTTAAAGGACTGACATGAAACGTTGTTTGAATAGCTCTATCTTTGGAAGAAGCTTTATCCGAAGGATTGCGCGTGCCCCGGCGTCCTAAATTTTCTAGCTCAGTGGCGTTTAGCCCCCCGGGAAGACCGTAATCGTCCTCATGCCATGTTGCATCAAATCCGACTTTAAGCCAATCCGAAGCTTGGGTACTTAAGCGGGTTTTATAATTTTTGTTTAAAACATCGCTATTCTTGCGATATCCATGCTGATCGTCATAATCTAAATACATATAATAGGATACCTTCTTGGAACTACCAGAAAACTCGACGCTGGTTGCACGGCTTGCATAACTTCCGTAAGTGCCGTTAATCTTCCCGGAAAGATCCCCCTTGCCTTCCTTTGTAATAATATTAACAACCCCTCCGACAGCATTATCACCATAAAGCACAGAACCAGACCCACGGATAATTTCGATGCGTTCAACAGCGCCAAGCGCAATCTGCCCCAAATCCGGACCGGAAATATCAATCGGGTTGACCTTGCGTCCGTTAAGCAAAACCAAAATATTACGGGATGCCGTGTCCCCAAAGCCACGAATATCGATCACGGCCGTCTTGCTGGTGCTGTTATCATAAACATTCACACCCTGAGCTGCTTTTAAAAGATCCGCAACGCTGCTGGCATTAGACGCTTTAATTTGTTCTTGGCTTATCACAGTCACATTGCTGGGTGTTTTATAATCCTTTTGCCCGATCCGTGAATTGGTCACAATAATGGTATCCAAATCAATGCTAAGATTTGCAAAAGCTGACGGACAAACCGCTAAAATGACTCCAGCAACCACTCCAATAATTTTCTTCATGTTTTCTCCGTTTTTTGATCTAAAAAAATAAAAAATCCCAACTGATATCAAATCAATTGGGATTGCACCCTTTTTTGTCTATAGCCCCAAGGTGTAAGCATTTGTTTTCTGTCTTCGCAGAAAAATTTGCTTAATGTGCTGCGTTAGGCGACCTGACTTTTCCGGAGCATCAAAAACATCCGAAATTCACAGTGGCGGGACCGCTCCCGATTTTCACGAGATTCCCCTTTTCCCGCATATGACGCGGGATTATCCTTACGGATAAAACGCACACAATTTTATATTCAACAGAACAGGACTAAACTGGTTGCAAAATTCTGGCCCAACGGGTCCTAGCAATCCATACGGCAAGTGCTTCATACCCACCGAATAAAACAGCGCTATAGATTAATGTGCTAAGCAGCGTATCACGAAAAAACGGCACGGCCGCCCAAAAACATTGCTGCAGCCCTAAAAGAGTTTTGGGATACATCATAAGCCACGCACCAAAATTTGTGACAACAAAAAATAAAACCGCCGACAATGCTGCAGTTAAAGCAATGCTTGAAAAACTTTTTCGTGAACGCAAAAACAAACCCAATAACGAAATCAGAAGCACACTGCTCCAGGTAAAAAGAATCGTATCATGCAAGCCAATCAATAAATCAGAAACAATCATCATCACAAGCGGCATAGATACTGCCCGGCGAGAACTTAAATAAACGCCGCCGAATAAAGCAAGAGCTAAAACCGGTGTAAAGTTAGGCATATGAACGACCAGCCTGGACGCAATGCCTGCAAACAACAAAACGAAAGCTAGCATAAGTTTTCTCCTGGATTATTTTTCCTGATTCTCATGATGTGTTTTTGACTGATTAAACCATTGTGTTAACAATACAAAAAATGCTGCTGTCGGTGGTAGTGCAACAAATACAAGAAGCAGCAAAACATTTAAAAGCGATAATCCGTGCTTTAAGCCAAAACTTGTTGAGGCAGACCAATAAAAAAACATTCCCCAAATTCCAACCGGAATAAAACCGTAAAATACAACACGCGGCACTTTAACAGACATCGCAACCAAAATCAAGATCCCATAAATAAGATGCGGCAGAGCTGCCTTTCGAACCTCAAAAGCACTCGGAGCAATTTCTGAAGGCTTGACTAATAAATCAGGCTTTATCACAGCCGCCGTGTTCAAGAGAATAGAACCCGTCACAAAAATCAAGGCATAAATTTTTGCCAGTTTTGCTAATCCTGTCAAATTTGCTGAATTTTTTTTGATCTCCTGTGAATTTTGTTTTGCAAAAGATTGCCCCGTCGCTGCAGATTTATCGCCGATCAAAGCCTTATAATCCTCGGGGCTAAAGTTTTTTCTGCCTTCCAAGCAATCGATAAAGTATTGCAAAATCTTTTTTGTCGGGGCTGTTGCGAGTTTTGGTTTTTCGATATCAATCAAGAACTGAAAAATTTGTTCAGTCAGTTTGTCATGCTTAAGAGACTTTTCATACTCACTGGAAACAACCACATAAAGCGCCCACTCATAAATTTCCGATTTAGAAATTTCGCCCGTCAAAAAACCAATCAATTTGCCAAGAATCAATTTGCTTTCTGTAGCCATACAACCGTTTCCTTCTATAAAAAAACCTTTTAAAACAAACGGCAATCCATGCTACGATTGCCGTTAATAATTTTTCGCATCCACATAAAAGCCATCAGAACGCTGATAAAACCCCGTTTAATTGCTTCTCTAATTCTTGGATCTGCTCATCTTTTTCACGCAAAATTTTCTCAACCATCTCTAGGCGTTGTTGCGCATCTTTTAACCGTTCTTCTGTCAAAGCATAATCTGTCGGTTTCCCGCTGGAGGAACCGTCTTGCGCACTCAACTGCTTTTTGACAGCAGCCAATTGTTCTTTAAGCGCGGCCATTTTTTGATCGCTTAACTTGATATCATAGCGCCCCAAATAATCCATTTGCTCACGGGCCCAAAGAAGCTTCTCTTTAAGCTTGGTGATCAATTTATCATGCCGTGCAATCCACTGCTGATACATAAATTCATCAGAAGTTTTAGGCTTAGGAAGATTTTTGGGATCAACACTAACGACTGGCAACTGATCTGTTTTGATTTCCGTCGGTAAACCAGTCAAACGGCCTTCGAGGTCACTCATCGTTTTCTTTAAATCTTCATACTCCTTGATCGTCGCCTTGCGAGCAGTTTCACTTTTCTCAAGTTTGTTCTCGACAAAAATCAACTTTTCCTGCGCCTCATTAAGCTCATCAATCTTTTTAGCAAGCGCTTCTTTCAAAATCTTTAACTGCCCCTGGAGCTCTTCTTCATTCTTGGCTTTTTCCGATTTATAGTTGCCAAATTCTTCTTCGATCGCTTGCAATTTTTTTTCGTACTCCAACTGTTTGTCCTTAAAATCATACTGTTTGGAGTGCAAATCGACTTCCATCGCACTAATCCGCGTCTGCAAATCTTTCATTTTTGCAGTTTGTTCTTTGAGCGCTTCTTTCTTTGACTCGATAGTTTGCTTGGCCTCAACAAGGTCATTTTCGAGAATTTGGGCTTTTTCACTCTTTTGCGTAATATTTTTTTCCAAATCCTTGATCGTCTTCTGATCTTGTCCTGCCATTTCTACAACTTGAGCCAACTTCTTTTTTAAAACCAAATTTTCACTCTCGACGGCTTTTAAGGCTTCATTTTTGCCCGAATCCAAAACTGCTGACAGAGTCTCTTGTCCGACTTTTTCAGCAGATTCAACCTGTTGATTATCCGACGAGCTATTCTGATCTTCCTTAGGCCTTAAAGTCTTTTCTGAAGAAACATCTTGTGACTCTTTCTTAACCTCCTCAATAAGCGCGGCCTTTTTTTGCTCAAATTTTTCATGCAAAGCTTTTTCTTCTTGGGCTAAATCTCTTGAGGCTTGCAGTGGTTCATCCATCTGTTCGGAATTAATATCCCGAGCCTTATTGCGGCTTGTCTTTGACGGATTATCCAAACTTTTTTCACTGTCCCCAACGCCTTTTTCTTGGACAGATAACGGCTCAGCCTTCTGTGAGCTCAAATTTTCAGAGGCATCTGCAGCCAGCGGCTCTTCTTGCAAAACATCATCTTGGGTAGCCACATCTTGCATTTTCGCTAAAGAAGTCTCTGTGAGCGCTTTTTCTTTATCCGTTTGTTTTTTCTTTTTGACAGGCTGTTTGGCTAAAACAGGTTTTTTCTTCGCAGATTTTTTATCAACAGGACTCGCCAAAGCTTGCTCTATGCTCGCCTCTACTAGCGGCTCTGTGTTTTCATCGACAACCGGAATTTGAATGTCTTTCCTTTGAGAGATATTTTGTTGATCCTCCAAAGAAACCTCATCGTCACCAGCCGCGATATCAGGCTGATCGACGACGACATCACCGGCTCTAACTTTTTTTAAAGAAACTTCTTTTTTTGATTTTTGACTTTGGGTACGAAGCCTCTTAATTTCGGCTTTTTCTTTAAACAAAACTTTTTTATCCAAATCCTTTAATGCCGCCTTTTCTTTTTTGGCACTTGTGGCAAGCATTTTTTCGATCGCTTTATTTTCAACAGACGAAATTCGTTCCTTGACGCCATCACCATCTAAATCTCTTAAGACAGCCTTTTCATTTTTACCGATACGTTTACTCTTATATTTCGCGTGTATTTGCTGGATGTTTCTTTTTTCTTGTTCGGCAAATTCTTTGCGAATCTGTGATTGCTGTTTTACGCCATCTGCCTTAATAGCCGCAATGGTTGCCGCTTCTTTTTCTTTCGCTGCGACTGGACTGGGATCCTTTTTAGCAACCGCTAAAAGAGCAGGCCCGTCTACAGCTTCTTGCAACTCTTGCGTTAAATCATCAGCATCCTGCTTTTGGGAAATACTCACAGAAGAACTCTGCCCAGAATTTTTTGCCTTAACAGGAGGTGTTTTTTTGACATCTGCAGTCTTTGCAGCGGCATCAACTTTATCTGAAACTTTTTTTCCTTTTGATTTCTGATTTTTGACACTTTTAGCAGCTTTTTTATTACAGACCGAACATTTTTTACAAACACTCCCCTTATTTTCTAGCTCAAACCCGGCGATGTCAGTTTTTGCGGGCTTCACTTCTTGCTGTGAATTTGTTAAAGTGCTTTGTTGCTGATCTACCGATCCTTCCTGGATAATGTTTTGTTCTTGAGCTTCTTGAGCTTTTTGAGCACATGCGCAACAAAGTTTTTTACACGCCGCATCACTAAAATTTTCTTTAACCGCATTCTTTCCAGGACAAGCGACTTGTTCTACATCCGGCCTATGACCTAACTTCTTTTGCTCAGTGACTTTCTGATTTTGATCCTTAACCACATCTTCGATTTTATTATCAGAGTCTGCAGACTTCTGCGATGCAGCACTGGAAGAAATCTTTTGCTCTTCTTGGGCAGCTTGCGCTCGCAAAGATTCAATGGCAGCTTTTTCTTCTTGCTCGACCTGCGTTTTAATCTGTTTAATTTTTAAATCCGCATCCTTATTGTTTTTTACCGACGCCGCGGGTTTGGGAGCATTTTTCTTCGTTTTTTTATTTGGCTTTTCTTCAAACGAGGATTCGCCTTGCTCACGACTTGTTTTTATCTCGTCTTTATCTGTGCTGCCAAGCCCAAGCATCCGCAAATACATAAGCGCATCTTCATTGTCAGGGTCGGCTAAAAGCGCTTTATTAAACTCTTTAATTGCTAATTCATAATTTTTTTCATCAAAAAGTTTTTTACCACTCTCGACGTAATAATTCGTCACAAGATTAGCATTAGCATGGGCACTGGCTGAAGAAAAAAGGAAAAAAGAGATACAGGCAAAGAGAAGATATAATTTTTTATTCATGGTCATTTGTCGAGTGTTGATAGGAAATTTCAAATTATGGTTGCGATTATACCACCGCTTAATTGCGACTGCAACAAAGGTTACGACTATTTATTCAGAAAAAGTTTTATCCCCCAAAATTTACTTTTGTGCTATAAATAATCATAATTTTTAAAGACCTTGTCTTCCCTATATATAAGCCCTGATGACCACGCAAGCGACTACCCCTATGCTTACGCAGTACCAAAAGGTCAAATCGCAATACCGCGATTGTATCCTTTTCTTTCGTTTAGGCGACTTCTATGAAATGTTTTATGAAGACGCCCGGACCGCTTGCAAAATCCTCGATCTTGTTTTGACTGCCCGCGGCCGCGGCACACCCAATGAAGCCCCGATGTGCGGCATTCCCTACCACGCGGCAGATGGTTATATTAACCGTTTGATCAAAGCCGGGCACAAAGTCGCTGTCTGCGAACAGGTTGAAGACCCGGCAACGGCTGTCGGGATCGTCCGGCGGGACGTGATCCGCGTTATTTCCTCTGGCACTTACCTTGACGAAAACTCTTCTGATGCCCGATATCTGTGCGCTTTGTATCCCAATGGTAGCAGCATTGGCATCGCTTTTACCGATTTGGTCAGCGGGACTATTCAAACCAATCAATTTGATAATCCCCACAAAATCATTGAACTTTTAGCGCGTTTGCCGATTTGCGAATGTGTTTTTCCATTGACCGAAGAAAATAAAATCAAAGAAATATTAAAAAACCCGCTTCTAAAAACAAAAACTTTAACGCTAAGCGGCCAGGAAAACTGGTCTTTTAATCTTGAGATTGCTTCCAAAAATCTGTGTGAACATTTTGCTGTTTTAAACTTAAACGGCTTTGGTCTTGAAGGCTTGCCAACAGCGGTTGCCACAAGCGGCGCACTTTTGGAATATCTTAAAACGATGAACCGTCAACCCCTGCGCCACATCAACCACTTAAGCCTTTACACCGACGAAGAATATGTTTATCTTTCGCCAGCCGCCCATTACGGGCTTGAAATCGAGACATTTTTTAAAACGATCCATCGCACTTTGACGGCTATGGGCAAACGTCAACTGCGAATCTGGCTGACTCATCCACTTCGAAAAGTTGATGCAATCCAAAACCGCCAAAATGCCGTCACTGTTTTGCGCAGCAATGGACAAGCTCTGCATAAACTCCGTGAGTGCCTTAGTCCTTTGCCGGATTTAGAAAAATCTATTTCCAAATTAAGCTGCGGTTACACACAGCCAAAAGATTTGCTTTCGATACGAAACAGCCTGTATCTTTTGCCAAAAATCCGAGAAACTGTCGATGGACTTTTTGCAAAAAATTCTCTTTTTTGTGTCGATGATATCCCGGATTTACGCAAACTCCTCGAAAACGCCATTAATCCTGATATGCCTTTGGCCAATAATGAGGGCAAGGTGATCCGAGCTGGTTTTAACGCAGAACTCGACGAGCTTAAAAATATTCAGGAAAACGGGCAACAGTGGCTTCGCCAGTATCAAGCGCAGGAAATCACGCGTTCAAAAATCAATTCACTCAAGGTCGGGTTTAACAAAATCTTTGGCTATTACATCGAAATCAGCAAAGCTAACGTCCATCTTGTGCCGTCACATTTTATCCGCAAACAAACCTTAGTCAACGGCGAGCGGTTTATCACGCCGGAACTTAAGGAATATGAAGAAAAAATTTTGACCGCCGAGGACAAAATCCGCAAAATTGAGAATGAACTGATCGAAGACATCAAAAAAACAATTCTCGACCATGCGCCAAGCTTACACCGATTTAGCCAGAGCATTGCCACACTCGATTGTTTGTATTCGCTTGCGCTTCTATCTCAAGAAGCTGGCTATGTCGCGCCAGAAATCAGTGAAGATTTTATTTTAGATATCAAGGAGGGCCGCCATCCGGTCGTTGAAAAAACTTCCAGCCAAAACTTTATTCCCAACGACACTTATCTCGACGACAAAGATCAGCATTTGATCATTTTGACAGGGCCCAATATGGCCGGAAAATCCACATATATCCGGCAAATTGCCCTTTTGGTTATTTTGGCACAAATGGGAAGTTACGTGCCCGCCCAAAGCGCGCACGTCGGTGTCGTCGACAAAATCTTTACCCGCATCGGTGCGCACGATGATATCACCAAG
This sequence comes from uncultured Planctomycetales bacterium, assembly GCA_964474085.1. Taxonomy (GTDB): domain Bacteria; phylum Omnitrophota; class Gorgyraeia; order Zapsychrales; family JANLHA01; genus JADLGJ01. The sequence goes on along the minus strand of CAYYRJ010000014.1, from coordinate 36,071 downwards.
GGCCAAAGTACTTTTATGGTTGAAATGAGTGAAACGGCCGATATTCTTAACAATTTAAGCGCACGCAGTTTGGTCATCTTAGATGAAATCGGACGCGGAACAAGCACCTTTGACGGATTAAGCCTCGCGTGGGCCTTGGCCGAACATTTTCAAAGAGCAAAAAGCCGTACACTTTTTGCCACACATTTTCATGAGTTGACAGCCCTGGCCGACGAACACACGGGCGTCGTCAATTACAACGTTGCCGTCAAAGAATGGCAAGACGAAATCATTTTTTTGCATAAAATTATTAAGGGCAGCAGCGATGATAGCTATGGGATTTATGTCGCAAAACTCGCCGGTGTCCCGCAAGGGATCATTAACCGTTCAAAAAAGATACTCCATGAACTTGAGTCCCAGAGCAATCTTAAAACACGGTTAACCGCTAAGCCATCAAACGACGATCAACTCTCCCTTTTTGTTAACACTGCCGATTCTGTCGCAGAAAATTTAAAAGATACGCTTAAAAATATCGACGTCAATCAAATGACACCGATCGAAGCGTTAAATAAAATCCAGGAATTAAAGCAAATGATTGCTATCCAAATTACGTCATCCTGAGCGAAGCGAAGGATCTCTTATTTACAAGATTCTTCGTCGCTGCGCTCCTCAGAATGACGAAAGGAAAACACATGAACCGAGTCCATATTTTATCCCCGGACGTCATAAGCAAAATCGCCGCCGGCGAAGTCATTGAACGTCCCGCATCGGTCCTCAAAGAGCTTATCGAAAACAGTCTCGATGCCGGAACAAAATCAATCGAGCTTCACCTTAAGGACGCAGGCAAGGTCCTCATCGACTTAACCGACAACGGTTCCGGGATTGAGCCCGATGACCTAAAAATCGTTTTCGAACGCCACTCGACGAGCAAAATCAAAACCGCCGATGATCTGTTTAATATCCATTCCTTGGGCTTTCGCGGCGAGGCGCTTTATAGTGTTGCGGCGATATCGGATATCACGCTGCGCAGCAAAACTAATAATCAAGATTCGGGCTGGGAAATCCATTTGCGCGGCGGAGAAATAATGTCTCACAAACCCGTGGCGATGCCAAACGGCACACAAATCCAGGTCAAAGAACTTTTTTTTAATACCCCAGCTCGCCGGAAATTTCTTAAAACCAATACGACGGAACTTAACCAAATCCTTTCAACCATCGTCCCTTACGCGCTTTTTTATCCGCAGTGCCGCTTTTTAGTAACACATGAAGGCCGAACCCTTCTGGAGCTAGCCCCGGCACAAAACCAAATCGAGCGCATCGCCGAGACTTTAAACGTTGACCCCAAACATTTACTTGAAATAAAAGAAGACTTTAAAGAGCACAATTTTTTAGTACATATGGTTCTCAGTGATATCAATTTAAGCCGCACCCGTCGGGACTTGCAATTTATATTTATCAACGGCCGTCCTGTGCAAAGCAAATCAATCGGCTTTCATCTTAACGACATTTACCGGCTTATCTTGCCGCCGAACCATTACCCGTGTTTTTGTTTATTTTTAACGATTCCGCCAAATCACGTCGATGTCAATATGCATCCGACCAAACGCGAAATCAAAATCAAAGACGAACATCATTTGATGCCGCTGTTGCGCCACCTGGTTGAACAGACGCTTATGAGCTTAGGCAAACCCAAAGAGATTGTCCAAAAGCAGATTTTACCCGACGAGTCTGCATCGCTGCGTCGTGCTTTGGAAAAAAACGCCGACACTGAGATTGCTGTTTCTCCCGTAACCGAAATTGATCTTCCAGGCTTAGACGTTGCCCAAAAGACCCAGTTGACCGAACAATATACGTTTCCCCAGGAGCCTCTAAAGCAATCATCGGGCCTGCAACCAGCGGGCCAAAGCCTTTTAAATAAATTTTCGCGCAGCCGTTATTTAGGGGCCTTTATCAATAAATTTTTGCTTTTTGAAGCCGACCGATCGCTTTTGATCGTCGACCAGCATGCTGCACAAGAGCGTGTTGTTTTTGAAGCATTGATTCGTCAAATGGACCGCGGAAAAGTGGAAGTCCAAAATCTGCTGACACCAGATTTGCTCAAAGTTTCGATGACGGAAATGTTAACGTGGGAAGAATCAAAGGAAGTGTTGGAAAAACTGGGTTTTAGTTCAACACAATTTGACAAAAACACAATCGCTATTCACAGCTGCCCGGCGCTTTTGAGCGATCCTTTGCGCGGGGTGCGCGAACTTTTAGCCGGCGGGAATATCAGCCGCGCCGATCATGCAACGCTGGCTCGACGAGCCTGCCGCGCTTCGATCCGCGCAGGCGACCCTCTTAAACACTCACAGGCTGAATATCAAAAGGAACAACTGCTCAAATGCCGTGATCCTTTCACCTGCCCGCACGGCCGCCCGACGGTGATTGAATTAAGCGAAAACTTTCTTGACCGACAATTCTTTAGAACTTAAGAATTATCCTAGTTTCACATTAACCAAAAGAATTGTAATAACAACTGCCAGAGAATATTGCGAATAATCAAATTCAGGCGACGAGTGATCATTGCCAACCGCACTCGAAATCGCCCGATGATGATTTTCGTTATACGCACTTAACCACTCGCGCAACCTCGCCCCCAAAGAATAAAATGGTCTTAATTTCCAGACCCGTATAACCAAATATTTAAAATATTGCATTTTTGTATACGAAATCCTTAAGCTTCTCTGCAAATCCTTCCATTGACCTTGATAGTTAATCTGTGGCGTAATTTGAACTCCAGAGATAACATATGCCCCAACACTAACCGCATCGGGACGAAAGCGCACGACTTCTTCGATGAGCTGTCCTTGAAAGATTGTCGTTAACACTCCACGAGAAATTAAGGCATTCCTTTCCCCCAAACTCTTTTCTGCACTTACTGTCATCATATTTTTTCGCACATCAATGCCGGCAAAAATTGCAGTTAGGCGCATAACCCTTATTCGTCGACCGGATTGTCGCTGTGATAAATTATTGGAATTTGTTGGAATAGAAAAACGATCCGTGTTTGTCAAAATCTCATTTATACTCACGCCTATGATTTGCGCTCTCCCCGAATGATTCGTCGCAAAATAACGACGAGGATCACGTTGTTTTCTTTCATACCCTCGCGGCCAAACGACCAGCGCCCGACGCTCTAAATATTTTCTTCTAAATTCTTCTTGCCGCACTAACTCAATATTTCGCAGAACCTTAACGTCCGCGCCACGACTCGCGCGATTGGCAATCGACAATAAATTCTTTTCACTTTGCCCGTCATCTCGAATTGCTGATGATGATGAGCTTTGGCCGTTAATTTCTCGAGCAGAATTTCCGCTGACAGAATTCATGATCTTTAAAATTTCTTGGCGATACGCTTTCGTATCTGTACAAAAACCAGCCGGCAAATTAAGCGTCATCAAAACATCCGCATAATTAAACGATGGAATAACTGTCAAACTTGAATATCCAATTTTTCGATCAAATTTTGAAAGGGCATTCAAAAGTCTATAAATTTCACCTGGAGAATTTGCCATTCTCGCCGAAACCTTCATGCGATTAGCGGCAAACACATCTAGCACCACCGAAAAAATACCACTGTCGGTTTGAACATCCGGAATGAAATTTTGAATATCTTCAACAACAGCATTTAGAATCCTTGCCTCATTGATTGCATCAACCTCAATATGAACAATATCGCCAATATCCTTCATTCGTCTTATATTAATTCCATAATGAGCCAAAATACGCGTTAACGACAAATAAATTCCCGGCCGATCATATTTAACGGTAACGTGTAAAATGTTTTGTGATTCACTTTTATTTTCCACATTCGTAATTTGCCAAATAGCCGAAAGCCCGCCGGAGCTCAACTTTTCTTTAATCGCTGACGGCTCAATCATCCCGCGGCCGACGGCTTCAATGAACCCTTGGACACTGCTGATATACTTCAAAGATAATTTGGAAAATGTCCCCAAAATAGACTCGAGACGAATCTGTACTCTCTGTTCATCAAAATCCTTAATCCAAGCCATACCCATTTCTCTGGCCAAAAGCTTACGGCCAGATGCCTGCCAAGCTTCATGAATATCTTGAGCATCAACTAACCCTAAAGCAACACTCTGATACAATTCTTCCATCCCATCGTTTGTCTTAAACCCTAAGGTATTGCTCAAACGCTGCAGCGCCTGTATTTCGCGACTACGGTTAGTCAATTGGGCGATCTCGACAAGTTTCTCTCGGCCTTGCGCGACTAGATTTTTTCGTTCTTGAGAATTTAAGCCTATCAATTTGGACATAAGCCGTGCTCGGGGCGTTGTCGCCTTCGTAAATATCTTATCCAAATGGACAGAAGACCCATTGGAGTGATCCGCAATCATCAGTATTGTTCCGACGGGTAAAGGTTGTGTTTCCTTGAGTTTTTGGTGAATCTTTCGCGCCTCAAGAATCAATGACACGTCTTCAAAGTACAAACCAAGCACCACCGGATATGCACCAAAATAATTTTCACCTAACCGATTAAATCTCCATTGCGCCGCAACATCCGCAGGGATGGCCTTGATCGGAAAATCCCGCGGAATTAATTCGTATTGTTCATCATCGCTTGGCTTAAGATTGTTTTTAATAGGCCGAACAAGAATAGCAACGTTTTTACCGACAAAATGATTACTCAATTGAGTAAAATCTTGGTCAATATTCCTTGATGGCTTAAAGTGAGGGAACAGATCCAGTTTTTGTTGCCGTAAAGCCGCATTCTTGTGAGCAGAATATTCCCAATGCGCTGCCGAAACCGCAGTCCGGTATAAATCATAATTGACTTTATCAAAAACATAAATGTCAAACGGACGACGACTAGAATCTTTGTGTTTAAACTGCAGGGCTTCAAATGGTTTTTTAGGCAGCGCATGCATTTCAAAATTTGAATATTTCAGATGCGGAGAAACATTAAAATCAGAAATCGCATAGAGAAGGCTTGCTATGTGATCGCGCTCTTCTTTGGTTGGCGCGACAATGATAATACCGTAAAAATCATCGACATCATCGGGATTTTTTCCTTTTCGCACCATGACATTGCCAAAAGATGCTGGGTCTTTTTTCCTCCAAGAATAATAAACTTCCTCTGAAATCCCGTTTCTTTCCAAAAATTCCTTAAGGTTGTCTTTGGTTTGTACAAGATATGAATCTTTTTGGTCTGCATCCAAATCACCGTCTATTTTATCAATAAACTCGCTGATTCTTTGATAGAGATCCAGATTAACAATTCTCAGTGCCAACACACGCAAATCCCGGGCCATTTCATGCAAACCAAAAAAGTTGGCAAGCGTTACAAAAATATGCATCGCTTTTTGTTCAAAATAGGCCCGCCGAGCGACATCAGCATCTTGTGACGCTTCTAAATCAGCCATAACATCCGCGACAGCAAAAAGAAAAGCCTGGCCATCGGATATGACCTTGACAAAATACGTCAACCATCGTTCAAGGCCGCGAGGATCTTTAAGCCGACCGTTTTCATCGACGGATGGGATGTAAATGATATTACTTATTGTTTTGAAATGTTCTGCTCGGGCAACGTACGGGGCTAAATCTTTTGGACGGGATCGTTTCTTTGCCGATGACAATTCGGCTAACTTAGCATCGGGGATATACGCTAACCACGCCGCGGCAATCGTTGACGGCTGGGCGCCAAACTTTTGCAAAAGCGCAACGACTCTTTGAGTCTTTGTTAAACTCTCCGGCGACAGTAACCTTGAAGCTGCTTCTATCAGAGCACTAGACGATGAGACTTGTTTTGTGTTTCTTTTATCGACGGAAAGGATAAAGAATGTATGCGCGGAAAATTCAACTTTGTGAATCTTAATATTTTTTTGCTGCACAAAATTCTTAAGCTCATCCTCATCGCTATCGTTATACGCATTGGCAAAAGCAACAACAATCGCCCCACGCGTATTTTGCGTAAGCATTTTATATGCGCTGTAAAGCAAAGCATGCCCTTTTCTCACTAATGCACTTAAGAAAACAACATTTATCGCAGGCCGGCAAGCTGACTGATATTTTTGCCAATCCCCAGGTTGTTGTATTCTATAAACGGACAAATCTACTCCGGGCACACGACACAACTCGACTTGTTGAACAAACGGATTATAATTTCCTGACCAAAATAATTCTAAAAGATTAATTCTTCTCGGAGCAACCGTTGGGCCTAAAGCTGTCAAAACCGCTTTAACAACTTGCGTGTCTGCACGGTAAAACTCATCTGTTCTTTTAACTTCCTCATAGAAACAACTGACCCATAAGCGCAGCTGCTCATAAATCTCTGCAACAGCAATACCATGGGTCTTGGCAAGCACACGGATTATTGTGACAATCATTTTTTCCTGTGGATCTGTCAAAATTACCGTTCGATGTTCCTCTTCTGTCAAAACAATCGTGGTGTTAATAAAATCTTCAATTGTGCTCTGCCCTAGAGATTCCCCAATCACCTGCGCAAGATATTGTGCTGTTACTGTTGAGGAAGAAATCTCTTCTGCAGAGAAAAATGAGAAATTTTCTTTCAGCGCCGTGTTTTCAATTAACAAATGCGGGAGCACTTTAAAATCTCCGCAGTCAAGCGCCTCGAGAACAATCCATCCTCTTTTAGCCGCGACAGCTTGAATTTGCCATGGATAAAGTTGTTGTTGTTTATCGGATAATTTTAGAATCATCGCCTTATTACCACCTGCAATCCAAGCTAATCCAAGATTTCGATAAAACGCAGGCACCGTCGGTCCATAAACTTTTAAAGTTTTAATCTGGCGCATATACAACTCTTCAATGAGCAAAGATAAAAAGACAGATCCTAGTCCTCCCAAAGACCGATACAGTTCATTGATTTGAATATCCAAAACATCTCCGACACCCAAAGAGGCAATCTGTCGGGCTAGGTCAATGGTCGCATTGACAAAATTTTCTTGTTGATCAACGAGCTCTTGACCAAAAGGGCCCAAATACGGATTAATCTCTGTCAAACGAAAAGTTAACCGGTAAAGTTGATGATTTTGAAAATCAGCCTCCCTCACAAAAAAGACATATCCTCCTTTTCCGACAACATAGCGCAATTTACCAACGTAAGGTGCAAATTTGAAATTCGAAACATCAATATCCCGACGAAGACCGGCAACTCGAAAAACTTGATGTAACGAAATAGCCAATGCCGAGGAGGCGCTGGAGTCTATTTGTTGGGCTTGTATTTGACGAAATGCCTTAAGATCATAAACCGCAATCGGAGTATCGTCCTGTGCGTATTTGACGACATGAAATCCAAGCGCTTCAAACATCGCACGGCTTCGATCTAAAACATGTTTGACAACAAAATAATCAAAAGAATATTTTCTGTTTTTTTCTCGCGAGGCTAACCAAGGGATAAGCTGTTCTAAAAACCAATGCTTTTGCACCCAATCTTTTGCCGCGCTGGCGACTTGAGCTGAAATCCCATTTTGCTGAAAAGTTAAAACAATCGGGTCGCGGTGCATACGTCCATGCCCCAGATATGCATTCTTACTCTGGTAGTCTAATTCAATTTCTAAATCAAATACTTCTGTATAATTTCGCAACGCCCACTCAGAATATAATTCTTTGATCGTAGATAAAATATATTTTCTTCCAACCCAAAGGCTTGTTAAATATACAGCCACACCATAACGCCAAGTTGATAATGCCCCAAGAATGACAGACACCAAAACAGGTGAAAGAATAATCCCTGTTTCTAACATAAAAAATGCTCGTATCAAAAACATGTCCCTGCGAAGGCTTTTTCGGCTCAAATAATTTTCTGATAACAAAATCCGCACGTTTAATCGCTTCGCATCGCGGCTAACTATAACCTCATCTGACGGCAAATCCGGCAAAAGATCAACTAAATCTTTATCTTGATTAGCAAGTAAATTAAAAATACCAGCCGGTTTTTGAACTTGCGCTAAATCATAGTGATCCGCCCAAGGATACAGGGCATTCTCAACAGCTTGCCAAACAGCTGGCAGAATCATCATCAGTTTCTTAAGCTGATCAATCTCTGACTCTGTGGCATTCCTAAAAAACTCTTCCAAAGTTTCTTTCGCAATTTTAATTTTTAACAAAAGCAATAAATTTTCATTTTCAATACCGCTTGAGGCGGCGGGAATCTGCAAATCGACCGCCGAGGATGCTGAAAAACTTCTTTTCGTAAACTCAATGACCGTTTGCGCAAATTCCTCTGGATGGGTGACAAAATACTTGTGCGCCATCACAGAGCTAACATCCACCTCTTGTGTTACATTTTTAAGTAAGACACCAGCATTAGAATAATCCTGTTGAATCTGCTTACCAATTAAAGCGATAAAATCTTTGTCATTAAAAATCAGAAGGATACGAATTTTGTACTCTTTAATAATCGCTGCAATTTGCGATCCATTTTTCTCCGTCGCTGCTGTAGCCATAACGGCGCACAATTCCTCAAATGCAACGACATTATCAAACTCTTCGATAATATCAGCCCTAAATTCATCCGGGACCTCCTCCATACGATCAATTTTATTAACAATGACGTTCCGAAACGACTTGCCAAAATACGGAATGCGTGTTGCCATTGATGCCACAGCGGCTGTTCTATTAATTAAAAAATGCACGAATCTTCTGGTTGATCTATCAAAACTTTGTTCTAAGTTAGAAGGAATGTTTTCTAAGAATACTTTCCATGGCCAATAAATCCACGACGGAAAATTTGATTTTAAAAATATTTGCAAAACACCTAGTGCCGCGCGAAAATTGTGTCGAGCAAAAAACGGATTGACAAGAACGATTGGGATACGGCTGATATTCTCCTCCATAAACTCCAAAGGCTGATATTGTTTTCCATCGGAGAGGGTGAGTTTGGTCTTAAGATTAGCTAAGATGAAATTAAGAAACTCATTGGCAATCGAATGCATCACAAGGCCAACTGGATGGCCTTGCTGGATAAAATGCGCAATAGCCGCTTGGATATGCAAAGCTGTCTGCCACATATAAATTTCATCATCACTCAAACCCGTGTTGCGCCATGCTTGTATATCGTCAACTTTAGGACGACGGGCTAAGTCAGCAAAAATATAGTTCTCTTTACTCCACTGAGGCATCGCCAAAATCGGTTTCCATGCCCGCATCAAATGGCCATGAACCCCAATAATAACTGGCTGCTCATGGAGATTTATGCCATCAACTTCTCGCTGGACATTTAAATATATTTCAGTCTCAAGCTTTTGCCCGCTGACCGAGTCGGAATAAGAAATTATTTCTGTCGGAAAAGTGCGCGCTTCTTGGTCAATAATCACAAGCACATGCGGATGATTTCGCAAATCGACCGCAGGGACATCGCGCCGATCAGGCGAATTATGTGTCGTCAAATGCATGTCAACCCAACGTTTATTCCCGCCGGAAAGAAGAGCGATTACTTGATTGACCCTATTTAAAATAAAATATGACGTAAAAGTGTAATGTGTTGTCTCTTGGCTATAAACATACATTTCCTGCGAATTGAGGACATAATCATCTTGCGGCTCAATCCCTGCCCAGCGGCCATTCTCATCGATACCGACAAGGGCCAAGTCCACTTTCTCTTTTTTGAGTATTTTAAGTCTTTGCGCAATGGCATTTTGCAAATCCAAAGCTTTTTGTTCTGGTGACGCTGGACCTGAATAATTAATCTGCAAAATCTGTTCTGGCTTGATCAAGCCATAAGTCATTAACGTTTCAAATAAAGGCAGCCAAACTGTTTGCGTATCTGTTTGTCCGTCGCGAATAGAAGTATTCAAAGGAATAAAAATGGTCTGCGGCAAAATGCTTTCTAAATGTTGGCGATCAATTCTCTGCTTTGGACTTAACGAATTTAATTCTACGCTCATCACTTGATCAATTTGCGCCGCAAAAGCTAAATAAAAATCCCGCGCCGTTTTTCCGCCGGGTAAAACGACGACAAAACTTCCTGAATTTTCGACAGATTCCAAGGCAAGCCGCACAAATTTAAACATCGCCATTTCAATGACCTCTTGACGATTCGCAACCAGATTATGAGCAACACCCGAACTGGCGACTAAATGAATACCGTCAGGATCAAAACTGTACGGGACGCCTAAACCTTGTTGATAAAAACGAGAAAAAACATCTCTGTCGCTTGCGGTCAATTTTTGAAGAAAACGTCTAACCAAACCTAGCGTTTCTCCCTGCCCATTGCTGACAGAACTAAAATATTTCTTTTCTTCCGTCGACTCAATTGGATTGGCTCGATCATACATCCAATTGGGATAGGCACCAACAACAAGCCAAGCAATCAGTTCATCTAACCCTAATTGGGAGCCATACTCATTGATAAATAATTCCCTGAGATTGATTAGCTGCGTCAAAGCCTTCGATGAAACATTCCCAAGAACAATTTCAGAAAATAAAACTTCGATGGCTGTCCTTCCAGCAGCAACGGCTTGTGTTTGTTTTTCTCGATTAACCAAATCATTAATTCTATGCTGCAATTCATGAGCAACAAGATAAGGCTGTTGGGCAGATAAATAAGGTTCATAAAAAATAATTGTTCCATCCGGCAAAGCAACGCCTAAAGCGCCCTGAGGAACATGATTGAACATCAGTGCCAATCGATAAGCATCAAAATCAGTAATAACATAATTCCACGACGATGCATTGACCCGGTTAAGCAAGGCCTTAATACGTGGCTGCTCAACAATATCTTTATAAGCAAATAATGATTTGACCGTATGCTGTAACCGAGCAGGAACCGCAAACGAACCTGTGAACTGTGCAAAAAACTCTCCCATCCGCATAATTAACCGCAACGGCTCGACAACCGCCGATGTTTTCGAAGCTCTATCATCGCCAAAAACAAGAGTTGAGCTGGCAACGGACGTTTCTATCGCGGGAAGCCTTAAAAGTTCGCGCAAATGCTCGGGATTATCCTTGGCATAACCAATCTTTGGCTCTACCCGCTGGCTGGGATCGCGAGGAGAACTCAACATAACTCCTGCAGTAAAAATATTTGTCCAAACACGAATTTTATATCGTTTTTGAATTAATTCTAACTCTTCTGCCGACGGCGTAAATGAACCGCGGGGCTTTTTGGCTTCTTTGGAAGGATCGCTGGGCTTGCGCACCTCAGGCTTAGGTTCCTGGTTAACACACTTTAAAAATTGCGTAATCTTAAATGTCAGATAATCTCTTAAAGAAACTGCCGCACGATTTTCGTCCTCCAACCAAATCTCTGCGCCATTAATGTCCAAGATCGGCTGGCCGGAACTCTCTTGAGCGCGATAGTTTTCAACGAGCATTTGGATATAACGTAAATCCAAATCCGCGATAACATCTTTTTTGACACTGCCATCGCCATTGAGCAATTGCTCGACATACCAATCGACTGGCTGTAGTCCGTCAACTTGACGAGCATTTTCGATGGTGCTGGTATCCAACGGAGCTACAACTAAATCCGTAAAAATAGGATTTTTATCAAAACGCAATCCTGATAACTTTTCAATATATTCCAACAGATCTAATAGCCGATATCCAAAACTTTCATTATCCAGCACGGGCCCCAAAAACAGAACAATGGGAATATCCGCACGCTTACAGCGGCCAGCCAAAGCTTGAGCCAATCCACCGACGAGAAAATGAGTCAATAAACTTGTAAACAGCGAACCGGGACCAAAGGTAATAAAGCGAGTGTTCTCGGAAAGAATATTTTTCAAGAATCCGCTGTTAGCCGCCAAGTGTTTTTGAGAATCCGGCTTATACGCATTGCGGCCATTAAAACTTTTTGCTGTCGCAATACCAAATCCAACAATTCTAGAAAAATTTGCTGTCTCCGTAATATGCGTCTGCATCGCGACAAAACGATTACGAATATAGACCGTATGACCGTTGATTGACAAAGCTTTATGACGGGAGTTTCTCTTATTTGAAAGCTGCAGAAGCCCTGTTCCATCCGTAGACATCTGATACTTTTTACTTTGGTAGGCGACAAGACTTTCGGACATTTGCGGTCTTTCGAGTACCTGCAGAGATCCGTAACCGGTATTGATTGAAAAATAAAAGCTATTTTGCTGGCCTGAAAAATTCGCGGTCAAAGTGCTTGTTAAGGGAATCTCGACACGATGGCTTGAAAAATTGACTTTGTATTCTTCATCTTTTTCCCAGAAACGAACCAGCCAATTTTTATTTTCTCGACGGACAAGAAGGATAATATTTTCTTGCGATACAGAATTTCTGATAAGAATTACAAAATCTTGATAAAGTGCATATAGCGTGCCCGGATAGAGATGCGAAAGCCGCACGCGGCCTTGGGTAATACCCATCATCTGCGCGATAAGATCAAGACCTTTTTCAAAACGGCGCATATCCTTTTCGTTAGAAATAATCGGCTTACCTACGGCTGATTTATATTTTGGCTTGTCGAGATCTATAAGTCCCATATAATCCATAGCGCCTATCGGCAAAAGATTACGGATGCTTAAACCCGGCAAACCGATATATCCCTTTTCTAAATAGGGCTCCAAGCGCTCAACAAGATTCAAAAAACTCACCGCAAAAAAAACAAAATCATCGCTTAATCTATCTTGATGTAAAAATTGCCGGACAATACGATTAAGGGAACGAATAATCAGCTCTTTAAAATCTTTTAGATAAATCGGGTTATACTGATCGTCGTAAAAAACAGGCTGTCCTACCCTAAAAGAATGACCTTCCATATCAGATTCTGGCATTCGAGATTGTTCATTGGTCATTTGCACCCGCCCTTGCGGGTCTAAAAGACGAAAAATTTTATCCGGTGAAGCAAGCCCTTGCAGCAAAGCCCCTATCAAATCCCCCAAAGCAGGCGGCCTGCCAAATCCGGCAGTTCTTAAATCATTATCAATTGCAAAACTCGAACCTCCGTCATCAGTTGAAGTGACCCCACCGATAATTTTCAGCTCTGGCGGGACAATTTTTAGAATCGCCTGAATAACCGTAAGCATTCCGGTTCCGCCGCCCATGCACAGACCGACTGCCGCATCTTTTTGCATATAAGAATCGGCGCCTTTTTGGCTCTCTTCGGCCAAAGAAGGATCAAAAATTCCGCTTTCCACCTGCAGCCTGTTTAAACCTAAAGAAATTTTAGACCTTTGTAAATATTGATCAACAAGCTCTTGGTCTTCACTGAAAATTCTTAATAACTGCGATCGCCGACGGGAATACCGGGTAAATTGCTCAACCTTTGAGTCAAATCCAAGGTCATAGCGTAAAATTTCCATAGCCGGCTGTGGCTGTGACTGTGGATTTGCCAAAAGCATACGCAGCTGTTCTCCAATATTTTTTGCCAGATTCTGATAAATCGCGGCATTCGCTTCTGGACCAAATTTACCCTCAAGAAAAGCAATATCCTTTGTCAAACGCACGCGCGGATAAAGACCCGCATCCGAAAACTGCTCATCAGTATTTAAAATCATCATCTGCTCATACCCTGATACATCATTGGACAGTTGCGCAACGGGAACATCGACCCCCTTACCTGAAAAATCGTCAGCGGTAAAAAGAATATAAAAGGGCATTCCCCCCGAATTCTCAACAGCGTCGATAAACGGGCCTGCTTTATTGACATGACCTTGTTTGATATTAATTGTGGTACGGCTGGCTTTGCTTAACTGCAAATCTTTTAAATCCGGATACTCAACGCCAAAATATTCTTTAAGCGCAGCCATTTTATCAATAAGAATTCTTTCATAAAGGTCATGAATCAATTTAGGCCGAATGGCCTTAAGCGAAATCTGAACACCTTGACGGTACGTGACAGCCAATATCCTGTCTTTAAGCGGAAACTTCAAATTGTCGAGCGTAATAAAATTAGCTATGATATCTCTCTTCTCTTTTTTATCTGCGGTATCGTTTGAATTGAGAATTCTTAATATTTCTGCTACAGCGACCATTTGCAAAAAGGAAGATCGTCTTTGGGCATCATGCTCGTCGATGCTTTCTGCTTCCTGTAAAAGTCTCTCAACGAAATTTTCGGTATCTTTAGAAAAAAGAGCAGAAACTGCCTGTTCTCGCAGCGAAGAGTCACGGAGCATCGGCTTTAAAAGTCCGCCAGCAAGTTTTTCCAAAATAATTTGCAGGCCTGTTTCGTCGGACGGCCAATTTTCTTGTGGCAAAAATTCATTTAAAGCCTCAGCAAGAGTCATCAAAAATTCTTTCCAATCTTCAATAAACTCGTCAAAAAGCTGAGCCTTAATCAGTTGATACGTCTCGGGACTAATTGACGAACCGATCCCTTGCGCGTATGCGGGATCTAAAACCCACTGGCTGCGATTAGCGTCAAAATAATACATATTCCCGGAACCATCCGCATAAACGATGATTTCCGAGCGCAGTTGCGGGGCAAGGACATCCAAACGATAAACCGCTTTAGCAATTTCATTGTCCGTCGTAATTCGCAGGCGCATCATCCCTAGCATGATCAATTCCAAAATCGCATTAACGATTGCGTCAGGGAAAGGACTTTCCCTCGGGGCAAGATTATCGTCCATGTCCGCAAAGACGCAGCCACATCCGATTACCTTTAAGCCTTCGCGAATTTTCGCATCAACAGTAAGCTTGCCGTACTCATCGATGCCAACGCCCTGCGTATTTTCAAAAATGATTTTTCCGTCGGATAAAATAGGGACAGCTTGACTTTTAAGTAAACTATAAAATACGCCTCGCAATTCTCTGTCTTGCCAAGCGCCGACTTCTTGCATAAGCGGTTGGATCACATTAGCGGCCAGTTCGTGTACAAGCCCCAGTTCTTTTAACAACAACTGCGCCTGTTTGATATTTATCGAAAGTTCGCGCAAAGAAAAGGTTGATGAAGAAAGAACCGAACTAGCGGCAACAACACCCACAGCGGTTTTTGCTTCTTGCAATTTGCAAATCATTTGTGAATCAGATATTTCCGTCGTATAACCAAATCCCCGCACAGCCCTTTCCATTTGTTTCCAATTAAGCCTTGCGTTGCCAAAATCAGGATTACGGACTTTTGACGCAATCGACGACGGACGAAAGAAAAACGTGAGTGGATACGCCTGGGACAATAACTCGCGACGAGTCCCATTTCTCAGTGAAGCTGCCAATACTGGAGCAAGGGCCTGCGTCATATAATTGGCATCAAACATTTGTTGAGGATGAAAACCTTGCTGCAAATATTGCGAGCTCATCACCCAACGCTTAAGGTCTACATTTTGTTGCCGATCAACTAATCCACGAATTTCATCAAGCCGTCCAGAAATGGCAAAAAGACGTTTCAAAAGGTTTCCTGAAACTTCGCTGGGTATCGTCGCAAGCGCTTGATATAGAACGAGGGCATCTTGACGGGTTATATATTCATTAAACAAACGAATATTATCCAGAACGCCGACGATTTCTTGCGCGGCATAATATTCGCGCATATACTCAAGCACCTCTGGGGTTGATTCTCCGTCACCGCCTAAAGCTGAAACAGCCCAGAAAACGTTTGCGTGTAAAACTCGCTCTAATTCACTGACCATGTTTAAAATAATCATGTCGGTCACCGGCGAGCAAATAAACCGCTCCGGATGCGTTTGCTTATTCTGTGAAGTTATTGAGTACGGGAACCGCGCAAGGCTATCTCCGCCAACATCAAGACTGATAAGAACACGCTCTTTTCTCTTAACGTCATCGCTTTGCGAGCGTAAATAATCTTGGGCTAAATCTTTTGCACTTTGGCTAACATCTACCATCCAAAGTTCAATCCCTTGCGCAAGCCCACGAGCAACCATCTGACTATCTGAAAGCGGGACTTCGACGCGATACGGTCGGTCGGCATCATCCAAAATTTCGTTTTGAACAATAAGCCCGGGGACAATGCGATAAATATGCTCGCTGCCCGGGATAGGCTTAATCGGCTGACCAGTTCTAATATTAATGATATTTCCGACGGGAAGCGGCCAGCCCATAGGGTTTTCTTTAGCGTGTTTCACGTTAGTGGTAAAAATAACAATCTTTATATTTTCGCCAAGAATTCGACGCAACCCTAAAGCCAGAAGAATCGCGCTATCCACATCGCCACCTCCGCCAGCGGCGATCAAATGGACTTCGCTAACATTTCTAAACAAATTAGGACTAACGCCATTAAGAATAAGCGGACTTAAATCTGTAGAAATTCTTGTTTGATCTGTAAAATGGCTAACTGCGTTGGAAGAGGGGAACAATGGAGCAGAGACGACGATAAACTGCTCAGCCGGCGGGCCGGTCACAGGCGCGCTGGATCTAGACTTTACGTTTAACAAATTGTCCGGCCAACAGCAAGCACCTTCAGGGACTTGGATTAAAAGCATCTTATGCAGAACCGACGTCACCCAAAGCGGCAAATTCTCTAATTCAACAACGTCAAACCTATTGCTAAAATACAAAGCATTTAAGGCGCCTGTTACCGTCGGATCAAATTGTTTTCCACTTGCCTCAGAAATCCGCCGTAAAGCGATCAAGGGCGAAACCTGCTGATTATAGGTCCTTTGATCCGTCATCGCATCAAAGGCATCCGCTACCGAAACAATTGAGACTACTTGCCGCTCAACTTCATTCACCTGTTTACCAAAAAACTTCGGATAACCTTTCCCGTCGGGACGAACATGATGATATCGATGACCCAATGCGAAATCCCTATCTAAGAGAGGATATCTTGCTTTTAATATCCCGCCACTTTTGCTTACGTGTGTTTTTAACACAATAAATTTATTCTTCGTTAAAGTTGGTCCGTCCAAAAGATGATTGCTAATCCTGCACTTTCCAACATCATGAATAAGTGCCGAAATATACACATCAAAAAGATCAGCCCCAAGCTTGTCAGCTAAAACTAAAGCGTATAAAGCCGTGCGTTCACTATGACCGCGTAAACCTTGATTATGTTTATCGATCCGGGCGAGCAGCTTTTCTAATTCTCCAACCAATTGGCGATAGTAATCACTTGCGTTGTGGATATCTTTTAAAACCCGCAGAGAAGGCTTGTTTGAATCCAAATTTTTTGTGTGTTGTTGTCGAGGCTTGAGAGGCGAAGAACTTGAAGGAAAAACAGTGGAAGAAAACACATAACGCGGCGGGCCGGTCACAGGCGCGCTCGCGTTTGGCTCGACGGAGAATTCTACTAAATCTTCAGGGGCTGCTGCCTCTTTGGCCGTTGAAGCGGCAACAATTTTATTTTCAGCGCCCTGCGCCTGCAAAAGCTCCACCAAACGTACAATTTTTTCTAGATGCGAATAATTTAACGGCATTCTTGATTTCACATCTTGGCTTACATCGGGCGAAACCCAGTTGCTAATACGGTTTTCTAGCTGGCTGATAACCTTTATACTAATATTATCGTCGGGAAAACTGGATGCCACAGAATCAAAAATAAATATAAAGTCATAAAACATAGACGGCGAGAAACTTTCCCCAACCCTTCTAAAACTTACAAAGTCAAACCCCATTTGAGCATATATTTGCCTCGACAGATTTGGCGACAATGACCTATATAATTCTCTGACGGAATCGATATCTGAATGATTAAAGAGCAATCCTTTCAACCCAGAAATAAACTGTCCGTCCGTCGCGTTAATATAAAATACTTCTCCAGAATTTATAACTGTTATCTGTGTCCCAAAATGAGTTCCTTCTACCCCTATTCCAACAACAGTCTCAACCTTAACAAAATTACCAAATTTTATTAAAAGTAAATGTCCTAAAATATTCGACGCTACCTCGCAAACCGCTGGGTAGAATCCATCATCTCGCAACGCACCCTGAAAAGCAGGATTAAACGTCATAACAAAATCTCTCACCTCTTTAGCTTCTTTGGAAATCTTCGAATAATCACCATATAACGAAACATTTTCACCATATGGCAAATGCAGTCGCTGGATATCAGAAAAAGATACGTATGGGTTTTCGCCAGAACTTGGGGCAACCACAGACATTACCGTTGAAGCTGAGCTGGCATTTGGCTGAGGCAATAAACTGTGCGACCTTTGGTTAGCAGCAACGTTTTCTGATTTTATTCCACTAGAAGCTGATTTGTCGGAGGATAAACTGCTTTTCATATAAAATGTAACATTAACAGGCTGTGTATTTGCACGCCGTATCCGAGGGAAATTCTCTGAAAACAGTGCCGGATAATCATCAATATAGATATCCCCCATTGATTGCTTACGGTGTAAATCTTTAAAGAAATCTTGCGCAATAGCAGGCAACCGATCAACGTCAATAAAATCTATAAATTCATTGCTCCCTAATTCATAAAGCATACTAATGTCGTAAGAAAAAAGATACGTTTTCTCTTCCCATCGAACTGCATGAATATCAAAAATATTTCTTGTCTGATACCTGTCGAACAGTAGCGCTACAACGCCTTCTGCGAGGTTATTAGGATCAAATGCTACTCTTCCCTGCTCAATCAACAACACAGATTCTTTAAAATCTGAAACCTTATCATTAAATACCTGACGGCTCGCATCATTCATTTCATCCATAACTTCAGACAAATTTCCTTGATTAAAAACTTCCGAATGCAGAGTATGGCTAACAATCAATTTCGGATCGCTACGGTCTAAAAATGGTTGTGCCGTTACCGGAATACCTAATAAAATATCCTCAATTACTTTACGAAAAATCCCATTAAAATATGGGATATCTCTGCAATCTTTAATACAATCTTCTTCGGGATCAATATCACGATAATTATCTCGCATGCGAGCAACTAGAGCTTCTATTGAATCCTCCATAATGTTCCCAATCTTAAAAATATCTTGTCTGTTAGCAATATTCGGCTGAGAACAAGGAAAGCAAACATGAAAAGTGCCATCTGCAGTAACAACAGGAGTTAATCCAAAGACGTTTTTCATACAGTAACGAATATTCCCGAGTGGTCGTTCTAAGTTATTTCGATCGACTTGAGAAATGTTCGCATACCCTCCCATCAAGACGGGATCAAAATCAATTTGCATCACCCCAAAGTCTCCATTAGCCAAACGTTCATAAATACGCCGTAAAACTCTAGCGCTTAACTTGGCTTCTTCTTGATCCATCGCAACTGCATCATTCCCAGTTATTGAATTAATCAAAACACGCGTTGCCCCCAATTCATAAGCCTTCTCAATAGTTGTCTCAGCGTGTTGATAATTCCCTCGATATAACAAAATCAACACTTCAATGTCGATATTAGATTGCAAGTGATGTTTTAATTCTACAACTTTACGAAAATTCCTAAGCATCATGTTAAAACCAGCCTCACTGACCCCATGATTTTTCATAACAAAATCTTTATCAAAACTGTCGAAACTAAACCGCAAAAGATCTACCGTGTTAATAATTAATTCCAACTTCTTAGGATCATTATAAACGCGTCCAAGCCCACTAACCGGCACGAACACTCGGAGATTAATACCCTTTGAAACTGCATAAGCCTTAGCATCCGCCAATAATTCAGGCAACTGCAAATTCATAAATGGTTCTCCTCCACCCGTACTGGCGATACTCTCAACTCCTAAGTCAATAGCCTGATGAAAGACCCTCTGGAAATCAGTAAAAGATGGCCTCACAAAGTTGGTGGGATGTTCTCGAGGCATCAGATGCGCGACCCCCCCATCATCCTGATAATATCTCCAGCACTTTGTACAAAGAGACGGACAAGTATCCGTTGTCTGAACATCAAAATAATATGTGGTAGATTTCTTCTTAAGCATAACTCCGCGAGCAACCGCTAACACTTTTGATCCAGAACTGTTGAAACGAATAATATCTTGGACAACATGATTTCCTTGAAAAGCCGTAAAAATTCTGATCAGATCAGAAACTGTAATACGTATACCGTATTTCTTGTTTAAGTTTTCTAAAACCCACAATGAGCTGGCCATCGGTTGAATCAAAATTTCCCTCAAAGCAAAAATTGCCGTTTGAAAATCTAAGCTCTCGTCTTGAAAAATTCGCCGAAATATTGACTCAACTTCTTGAGGAGAATCAAAATAATTAGCCACTAGCAATTCGGCAAGATCAAAACGCAATTTAGACTTTTTGTTTGAATCTAAGGAATTATAATAACTTATGACATCCTCAACACCTTCCAAGATCGTGGACGATGCACTAAAAACGACAATCCCTGAGTTAAGATGTTGAAGATGCGCAATAAACTTATGCTCTGCCTTTTGGCTTACTGTCTTAGCCAAAGCCCCTAACCGTTCTGGGTTAAAGAATGTTTTATGCTGCGAGATATGGCTTAATTTCTGTTCAAATGGCACAGAAACAATGAGCGCTTTCTTCGCCAAACTTAACCAACTTAAAATTGTTTCAACCAACTCGGCTGAATCAAGATGCTCTAATAAATGACTTGCCGTAACGACATCAAAAAGATTCCCAGAATTTAATGCAAAAACGCGAGCTTTCCAATTAGGAATCTCAACATCAACTTTAGAAAAAATCATATTATCGTATTGTTGTTGCATCACATACCGAGTAGAAGCTCCAAGCAAATCCGGCTGAATATCGACTCCGAAATACCGTACCGGCGCATCCTGCAAAATAACACGTTTGACTAACAATGAATGGCCATACGACGATCCCAAATCCAGAAGCGAAATATTCTCTAGGCCTTGACGTAACAAACCCTGCACCACATTATTTTCTACAAAATAAATCCAACTAAAAAGTTTAGTATGGCTGTAAGAAGAAGACCCGAGGATATTATCTGATGGATTATAAATGGCTCCTTGTGCATACTGTCGGTAAAACTTTATAAAATGATGCAAAGAATTAACAACTACCGTGTCATGAACACCCGGAAGCCCTAAATCTGAACCATTAACAAAAATCATAATGCGCTGGGCTAAACTCATTAAAGAAACCGTGAGTGGCCACTGGCCATTTTTTGCGAAGTAATCCGAAAGTTCATTTCGCATTGTCCAAAACAGATCCCGCCATATACTTTCTTTTCCTAAAAACGGAACAATCACATACAAAACCCTTCGAAGTTCATCGACAGTAAGAAATTTACTAAAAGATAATGTTTCCTTTTGTTCTTCACCTAACTTAATCATCCCCGCCGATTGATAAATCCTTTGATAAGCCTCAACTGTCGCCACAACAATAACTACTCCAGTCTTATTTTCTATCAGCTCAACTCCTCCTTGTTTCAAAACATATTCTAAATCAACACTCGAACTAGCACTCCAATGCTCTAAGTTAATACTTTTTCTTGACGTTGGCATAAGCTTGCTGCCGAAGCTGACAGCTAAAGATAAGCTCGATGCAGAAGCAATAAAATTCTCTACCGGCGGGCCGGTCACAGGCGCGCTGGCGTTTCTGTCCGTCAATAAGTCGCTGAACCCTTGACGAGTAATTTGATTTTTGATCACCAAACCCATAGAAGATCTTATCTGATTATTTTTCTTCACATAGACAATTAAAGAAGTCGCATGCGGTCCAAGCGGGTCTGCAGCATCAACCATACTTTTAACAATAGGTTCTCCGTCAACATCCAAGCGGACAGTTAATCCCTGGTCGACAATCCCTGCTTTTACCAATCCCTCTTTTTCAGAAAGCTTCGCCGCTTCTCGGATGCTTACCCCTATACGACCAGAAAGCCCCTCAACAACAATCTCCTTAACCTTACCCGATTGAGTAACACCAACAATATGAAAAGGATATACGCTTTCCTTAAGACGGATAGAAATCACATTCCTAACAGAATCAATTTCAAAGTCATCTGGAACATATCCTGATTTTGAAAGACCATCACGCAACAAGTCTGGAGCGATTTTCCAGCCTCCCTCAAGTTCCCGACCACGACGGTCAATCAATGCCGCAGTTAAATTAAATTCTTGCTTGGTAAAAGGCTCAGCAAAATAGCGGTTTATTCGCGTTTTATCAGTCAAAAACTGGTCCGCCATAAAGAAAATACCATCACTCATTAACCCGCTGACTCCATGATGCTCATAGCCAAAGAATGGCATAGAAAACAAATGTTTAATGTCGTCATAAAAATACGCTAAACCATTTTGAGGGTTCGGATAAACAAAACCTTTCTCATTCTTTATCAACTGCACAACTGTGGCATAATTGACCGAAGCGGTATTCCCGTCAACATAGACTCGAACTCTCTGTTTATCCTCGCCTAAAAACCTAAATGTGACATTTTCTTCAATCGTATTACGGCCATCCGGCCAAACGACATACATTGGATAATTACGTGCTTGGACATCTTCACCTATTGCATAATAAATTTTATCGCCTATCAAAGTAACGATCGGAGCATTATAAAAAAGATTTTCATTTCCCGTTACTGTTTCAATCTCAGAGCCAGGATGTTCTCTTAAAAATTCATTCATCAATTCTTCTATCAAAGGAACCCGCGAACGCACAGCTTGTTTATCTAATCTGGTTTTAAACTCCCCTTCTTGCCAATATAACGTATTACTGCGTCGATCAACGGGGTACAAACGTCCTGCTAAATTCTTTGCCACGATAATATGTGTTTGATAATTATTTAAATTCGCCTCCCAAACAGTAACCTTTACTCCAGGTTTATATTGATAAGAGTTTACCGCCGAGGCGGCAACGCGTTTATTTGCAGTGCTCTGCGCCTGCAACAGTTCAACCAAATATACAATTTTCTCTAAACGCGAATTATTGGTCGGCATTCTTAATTGCACATCTTGGCTTACACCGAGCGAAAGCCAGTCGCTAATACGGTTTTGTAGCTGAGTCGTCAGCATAATATAATGGTGAGTTAAAGGTACCAACGGGATGTAAACAGTCTTTATAGAATGATAAAATTGCGCAGGTGAAAAATGCTCATCAAGACGCTTAAACCTCACAAAATCAAACCCGGCTTGAGAATATACTTTGCCAAAAATCCATAACGGCAATTGATCTCGTAATTCTTCAACAGAATCAATAGTTGAATAATCCACAATAGTTCCTTTTAAGCCTGAAATAAATTGTCCGTCGGTTAAACTAATATAAAATCTTTCGCCGGTCGTAATCACTGTTATCTCTAACCAAACATGAGAGTCGTTCCCAAGTCTTGATAAGCCATTGATAAATTCGGTTTCAATATCATTTCCAAATTTTATCGACAAGAGTTGGGCTAAAATCAGTGACGCTAATACACAAACCTTCGGATACCATTCCTGAGCTTTCAACAAGTCCTGAAATGCCGAGTTAAGCGTCAAAACAAAATCCCTTATTTTCTTCGCTTCATTCGAAATCGTTTCATCCATATCGACGGGGACCTTCTCGCCATTGGGCAATGTGTACCATTTAATATTTAGGGAAGATAGCAACGAGCTGGCTGTAAAACGATCTAAGAAAATATCAATTTCGCCGCCGGATAACTTGACAATATTTTCTTGCCGGCTGTGTTTAATTGCGCTTAAAATATCCATCGCACGCTGATAGTGACGACTGACTTTAAAAAAGAATAATGTCGAATTCTTTTGCTCGTCAACCATTGCCACGGCAAAGAAATCTTGCGGCGCTGTTTCAATAATGTGCCCAATGTAATAACAGGCTGAAAACATCAGAATCCCCTGGGGATGCAATAACCTTCTTAGAGCAACCCAAGTCTCTTTAATTTCTTGCCGTGAACGAGCATGGTTAAAGGTGTAATAAACTCCGCCGAGACTGTCATGGATAAAATGTTGACCGGCTGTCATCTTAGACGAAGCGATTGTAAATCTTCCGATAATTTGTCTTGGAATAGAATTATCGTCTACAAATTCAAATACTTTATATCCTTGTTGCTGTAAAGCAATCGCCAGCGCCAAGGGGACATTGATCGTTAAACATTTGATTGCCGCGTTGACGATTTCTTCTTCTAAAGGAATATTCAAAGCATCGGCAAATTCTTCTGATTCATGATTAAAACGCCAAGCATATTCGTGAAGCCGCATTAAAGAGACATCTGTAATTTGTTGATCAAACAAATATTGCGTTATTAGCCTTTGCTTGACATTTGTCCTATATTCTTCTAATCCCGGCAGAGAGCTGTTGGGATGATCTTTCACATATTGATAAATCAACTTTTTAAGAGCACTTATTGACATCCCTTCTGCCCAAAGATAGCGTGGTGCAATCGGCGTTAAACCGCCGGCCTCGATATTGACAGGAATCGACATCCGACGAGCAATATTTCGCATCTGCGAAACACCAAAACCTGCACCCAAGCCGGTTTCTAAAAGACGCGGTGTTTCATTCTCTCCAACAAAAAGATTAAGAATATACTGCAACAAAATAACGGCTATCGGTGACAAATCTCGTGAATTTTCGTAAGAAAGCCCAGCAGTAATAATTTCGTCTTCATAATATTGGTCACGATGCGAAAAGAAATCCGGAATCAATTCCACCTCAAACAAACGCCCACTCTTAAGCCCAAATTCAATGTCCTGGTCATAAAGATTTATGAGACTCGAAGAGGCTCCGCTGAGAACCGGCGATTTATGAAACACAACGCTCGCGTACCCATACGGAGGAAGCTCCAGATAAACCAAATTGCCTTGAATGACAACTTGAACACCGGTGGACTTTAAAATTTCAATATTATCTTTATCAAAACCACTGATCGTCTGCTGAGGATTGGACGGATAATCCATATCCATTATGTCGGCGACGACATTTCTCCCTTGATCAGAATAATTGACAATAGCAAAAGCATCCTCAGCGTCATTATGAAAAACCACTGGGAAAAGTCCACCCAACTGATCTTGCGTTGGATTAATTAATCTTGCACTATAAGACCTGCCTCTTAATATCAATCGAGTCAAGACAGGTAAAATTTCTTCAAAGGCCGTTAAAACTCTTTGGTCAGCATCTTCCCGTGATGGATAATAAAATTCATAAATACCCGCATCGGGGGATTTCATCTCAATATTAACGCCTTGTGGTCTGCGCATTCCCAAAATTTGTGCCAAAGGAAGAAGGACATACTCGCTGCCAACCAAAAAAGAGATAACCGCTGCGGCCAAAGTCCGATCAAGACTTCCGAAAGCATCCAGCGCCGGCAACTCATCATGATTCTGTGTAAACACAACACTATTTCTTATAAACTCCCTCGGGGCATCGATAAAAACATATCCGCGCAGCTTGGCTATATCACCCTTCTGCAGCAAATCGAGAATAACTTTGTTATATGTAGCGACCCCAAATTCCTGCAAACGGCCTGCCCGACCTTTCCACTGCTCAAATTCGATGTGCCAATCGGCCTCATAAGTTTCCCCCAAAAAAATCATTTCAGAATATTGTTTATGAGCCGCCTGCATCAATTCATCCCAAAATTCTCTTGGCATCTTTTTCTGAATATCTTCGTCGGACAAATGCCAACCCCAGGTATTGCGGATATGCAGCCATAACCCTAAATACGCCAAATCCGCTCTCATGCCGCCGTTTAAAGTCAAACGCGCAATCGTTGCCAAAACTTCTTTAATCATAAATTGGCGGGCTTCTTTATTGATGAGCATAATCTGAGCTAAACTTGTCATCGCTGGGCCCAAAGAATGTTCTTTAGCTCGACGAACAATCATCTTAGGATTAAGCGGATGCCGATAAAAATGCCAAAGCCAACGATCATTTAATAAATCGAGAATTTCCGTATCAGACTTTCCTCGCAAAGTTTCAAACTCTTGGCGAACAGCTCGGATATAATCATTGTCACTTTTATAAACTGTAGCTAATCCTTCCACTCTTAAAATTTCCGGTGAATCCATGGCAATGTGATTGGTCACAAAATCAAGAATCAAAATCATGCCGCGATCTTTAAGCCTTTGGGCAAACGCAATAACCTCGTCCTCGTCAGCAGCGACGTTGGGATCCGGCGCATAACGATACACATCAAACGCCGAATGCCAACGACGCAAAGTTTCATGGTGATGATTTCCCCAATGCGTCATCGCTTCCTGTGAAAATGGGCTTCGCTGCCATATTCCTTTAATCCAAACCGCATTAAAACCTAAACTTTTAAGCCAATCCAAATACTCATCCGAAACTTGCGAAAGCCGCATCCCCAGCGCACGCGCGTCAATCTCAACGATAATGTTAGAGGATGCGCTTAAAGCTTCTTCATACAACTGCACATATTCTTCCGCTGCCCGATTCCATGAAAAATCTTCTGCCATGATACGACGCATCATCTGGTTCCAGCGATCTTTGTCGTGATAATAAATTTCAAGCGCACGCGATACTGAGCCTTGCATCGCCTGCGTTGAGTATTGTTCAAAAGCAAATCCCGTCTGCTCATCTTTAACCGTATCCGCCAACCCACCCGTGCGATGAACGACCGGCGGTGTCCCATAACGCTTACTATAAAGCTGGGTCAAGCCGCAAGGCTCATAATACGAAGGCATAAGAAACGCATCTGATCCGCCCATAATCAAATGCGCGATCCGGCTGTCAAATCCAAACTTGACACTGACCTTGCCCGGATAAGCGGCCATCAGACGCTGTAATTTTTCCTGAATCCCAACATCGCCAGTTCCAAAGATGACCAGCTGAATATCTTGTGTTAAAAATTTAGGATCAATCCCGACAACCAAATCATATCCCTTTTGATTAACCAAGCGTGAAACCGCACCTAAAACAAAAACATCTTCTCTGGGCGCCAAACCAAATTCTTTCTGCAGTGCTGCTTTCGCAAGTTTTTTTCCAGACATATTTTCAGGCGAATAGCGCCCATCGCCCTGAAGCTGCGCCAAATACTTGTCCACATGCGGACTCCAAAGACTATAATCAACACCATTGATAATCCCTCTAATCTTTCCTCTTATGCTCGACAAGTATTTCAAAAACCCATCCAGCCGCTCTCCAAATTCAGGCGTCAAAATTTCTAAAGCATATGTTGGGCTGACTGTGTTAATCAGACCATAAACTAACCCGATCTTAAGCAAATTCAAATTTCCCTCAAACTCCGCGGCCTCAATGGCCCGTTCCCCGTCTCTTAATCCGCTTAAACTCAAAGCATCACGATTAATCCCCAGCAAATCAAAGAGGGTAATATTGAATTTTCCTTGATGTTCTAGATTATGAATCGTCATAATACTTCTCTTGCCGTGATAAGCTTGTTCATAACGGGAATGCCGGCGCATAAGCATCAAAGTCATGGCGACCAACCAATCATGCACATGCACAATGTCAACAGTCTGCACAAAACCCATCCCGATTTCCAACGCTCCCTTTGATAAAGCAAGCACTTGTTCTAAAGCCAGCTGATGCATATATCCATGAATCTGATAAATCGTCGGCCACTGTTCTTGCGAAATCAGATGCCGCTGATCAAGTTGATCGAGTTTTCTAAATCCGATTTCTCTAACTCTCGTCATTAAAGACTGATACGTATCTTCGCTTGCCAGTCCTTGGCTGATGACCCCTTCGTTTACAAAGCGATCGTATTCAGCAACCGTCCGGTGGATTTCAATAGCTTCAATACAAGCTTTATACGAATAAACAGGATGCCGCAAAAAGAAATAGGTCAAGCTCCCCTGCCCAACCTTTATCGCCTTTTTGTAAACCGCCATTTTTTCCTCGCGAGAACCGATCTGCACGCTTATCGTCTGATTCGTATTTTTAATGCCATGCTCCTCTTGATCAATGCCGTTATAAAGATACGTCACGACCGTAACGTCATTTCCCAGCGTTGCTAAAGCCAACGGAAGAGCGCCTTCCCCTAAAACATCGGCGACACCTCCGACTTGCGAAAACGGCGCCGCCTCGGAGGTGACAATCAAAATATGCCGCTTTCGATACCCTAAAACTTGCAATAACTCTTTGTCTAAAACTGTTGAAGAAGCTTTGTCCGAAGCAATTTTACTTTCAATAGAAAAAACCGCGAACTCTCCGGGAAGAAGACGAGGATTAAAATTTATCCGATCCTGCAAACCAAGATTGACAACCGAATTACCATGATCATCAATAAGATCCTCTATTTTTACTGTAACAGGCCGGCCAAAGAAAATTGGCAATTCCAAACCCAAATGAAAACGGGAAAGCACAACAGTAATATCTTTAGGATCTCTGCTAAAATTCGCCATAATCAAAAGAATATCATTCTCCCATTTTTTCAAAAAAGCCTTAACGCTTGCATCTGTTGTCGTCACGGGTATCATTCGAGAATGACTGATGGCCGGATGCGCTTCTCGAATATCAACGCACTTGCGTACCACATCAGAAAAATCAACTTCTCCAAGTTCGCTGGTTCCCCAGAGAGAACGGATCACAACTCCGCCCCGGCGTTCTTCTCTCTTAATGGGCGCCAATGTTCCCTTTTCACCTAAACTTAATAAAACTCCTTCCATTTGCGGGCCTAAAAGTAAAAGCCCCAAAAATGCAGGACCAAACAATTCAAGTGAAGACTTAACGTCTTTAAGGCCTCCAAGCCTTTTAAAATCACCGCTATATTCAGCAGCCCACCGAGCCGTGTCATGCGTGTCAACAACGGTATAAGACATTCCGCGGGTAACATTAAGCAGCTCGGCATAAAAAGCCTCGACCGTCTTCCAAGGGACGCTGTCTAACAAAGAAGCAATTTGCAAATACCCCAACGCGTTAAGATGAAAATAAGCGTGCCCATCCCCGCCTAATTGTTCAACCATGGCCAAAAGATCATGCTCCTGAAAATACAAAGCGACGTCATCCCAAAGTCTCGTCGACCAAACAATCCGTTGGGCATTTTCGGCATAAGAGCCGCGACCATAAAAGTGAAATGCATCCAGCCGCCATCCAGATATTTTATGAATAGGATCTTCGAAAACCTGAGCAAAAACACTGTCCCAAAATATAAACGGTAAAATACGCGGATCAAACTCGCCGTTGTCACGCATCTGTTCGATCCTTCTCTCGTCCCATGCCGCCAAATCCCCCCAAATCTGTTCATTGCCGCCGCAAGGGTCCTTAAACCCGGGACTCAATATCTCGCCGGAAAGTTGAGCAAAGTAATCTTTTCTATAAAAAACATCCGTTCCGTTAATTGCACGGAAAAATGGCAAATCTCCCAAAATACGAATGCCGTTTTCCATTAATAAAATATGCAGCTGCTCAAAACCGACAAATTGTTCATACATAAGAAACTCATGGATGTCCTGACGATTCAATAAACTAATATTTTCGTAAGACTTCCCATAAACCAAATCTTGTCCCTCAAGAATAGAGCGCTGCACTAAACTGGCGTAGCGCTCAACTTCTTCGTGTGCAGCTAAGCGCGCAAAGGCTTCTCTTCTTGCAGCCGTTGCGAGTTTGCGAAAAGAATAAAATTTTTCGAAAGGATTAGCTCCGATATCTTCAACCGCCGCCCAGTCAACGAGTGAAGGATTCAACGCATAAACAGAAATGGCCGCAAACGGTGATTCATCTGCCGTCGGAAAAAACGGCGATAAGAAAAATACATTTTTACCGGTTTTTTGTTTTTGCATTCTTAAATAATCCAACAAACCTGTCCAATTCAAAGAGCATCCTTCCTTGAGGATGTCGGGAATAAAAATATAACTCGGGTGATAGCGCTGCGCTAAAAGCCATTTGGGCAAACGATAAACCATCACGAGAACATCACCGCCAACCCATGTCGGCTGATTTTGATAAATAAATTGAGCCCGTGCCGTCAAAGCAAAAGGCCCAATATTTCGAGGGGCAATAGATATCCGCGCCTGATAAACATTCCCCATGATGCCCTGAGAAACTAAACTAATCTTCGATGGATCAATAGAGATCGCCTGCCAGACGTCAGGATGATCCATGTTCGTAAAAAGTTCTATTTTTAATTCTTCACGGCAAGCTGGGCCGGTTGTTTCAACTATAATATCAACGGAAATTGTTTCATAAGGGCCAACCGCGACATTCTCGCCGGCAGCAGGATTTATACGAACATATTTTATTGTTGAACCAAATTGTCGAAATTCGATATCCTCAAGGACGATCCCGTACTTTTGCGCCAATTGGGCTAATCCCCAAAGCGAAATAGCCACGCTCCAGGCCTGTTGACGGCATCCTTTAGGATGCGCATAGAGATACTCCGTCCCATGAACATCTTTGAGGATAGACGCTGTCGCATCAACAAGCTCAGGAAGAGAGCCGAAAGTGTTTTCATCCCGGTCATGACTCAAGCGGGTCAAATCATTGACCATGGTCCATAAGGCATCGTCAACATTCGTATATGACAAACGCGCCTCGCTGTTAACAGCCGTTACCCAAAAAAATGGATATAACCACACCCAGCCGGTTCCATTATGGTAAGCGCGATCACGAACTTCCACCGGTTGTTGACTCTCATAAAACGGTTGATACTCGGCATAAGGCCATCTGGGCGCATCAAAATCACTACGATATCTTTTTACCGGACGAGCAAGACTACGCAAAGCCCCGGGGAGCAATAATTCACTGTAAATTTTCTTTAAAATTTCATCCGCCTTTTGCCCGTCGACTAATCCTGTCCAAACCGCAAAAATCTGGTTCGGACGAACTGCTGGATCCTTGACTGCATCCATGGCTTTATCAACATGGGCGGTACCTAAAATATCAAACAAACATTCTTCTGAATCATTCCAAAAGTAAGATAAAAAGTTTTCTTTTACTTTCTGCGCAAGTTCTTGGTAGCGATTAGAATATTCACTGTCAATATCCGCCATCGTCCGCAGCGCGCCATACCAAAGGGCGGTAATTTCAACCGGGTAACCTTGACGGTGCGTATTAACTGTGTCCATCCATGTCGCCTGCTTAGGTGACCAGATAAAGCCCGTTGCCTTATCACTATGAATGCCGTTCTCGTCGATACCATTAGCAGAAAGTTCCTTTTTGGTCATCGCGTAACGCAAAACAATCTCCCGAAGAACATCACGTAAAGTTTTAGCGTCAGCTGTCATTGGGACATCCAAAACTGTACTATTTTTAAACCTGCGCACATATTCGCCAACATTTAAAATCAACCATAAAGGCGCATCGCTCGTATTCCAATTGCCCATTCCATTAGGCATCAATCGGCCATCTTTTCGACGAACATCAACCAAACGCGCCCACTTAAGAATAATTTCAAGGCACAACTGCCTTTCGCCCAAACTCATTAACCCATAAAGGGTGATAAGCGTATCCCGTCCCCACTCATTTGGAAAATTTGGAAATCCGGCGTAAATCCCCGGTTGACCTTGAGAATCCGTAAACATAAACCCGCGCACTTTCCCGCTAAGATGACCATACAAATTTTTGACAGCTAAATTTAATAAAGCCGATTCAAAACGTTCCGATAAAACAAGACGATACTGTCTAGCAGCCTCGATAAATTCAACGACATTTAATGCAACTTGCCCTTGCGCATAGCCCCCTTCAAACGACTGCAAGTCAGCGGCAAAAGCATCGTCGTCCGAGGTCAAATAACTTATAAAGATATAATTTAAAATATGAAGTGAAAGAATTTTGGGAAGATTGATAACAGCTTGATTAATTTGTAAGCCCTGCGGGGTAACTCTAAAAACTTCACCTGATCTTAAGGAAATAAGTGAAATTTGCAACGTTATGTTCTCCGGCAAAGGCGGAGCGCCGGAGAACTTCGATAACCATGCTGTTAATTGTTGTTTAAAGCCAGCCACTAAAGCTTCTTGGTCTTGCCGCATCCGATCAACCGTGTTTACCCTTAACTGCCCCTTAGCAAAAACCACTGTCACCACAACGGGGTCCGACAATAATCCTTTTGCGCGCAACTCGACATAATCCACTGCCGCGCTGGAGGCGCGGGGACTCGACGCAAAATGATTTTGAGACATCGCTTCTTTTAAATCTTCCATAACAAGCCCCTGCCAATTAGGATCTTCTTGGCGCTTGCGATGTTCTATGACCATCCATTTAATAATTTGTTCAAGAGCAAAATAGATATTTCCATTTTCCATCGGCGCCCATAATGCGCGCATACCACCCTTTAGGGCAGGGGAACAATCCATATCATGACTATCTCCCAGATAAATCGTACGTCTCGGCATAACACCTAATATTTCTATTGCAGCCTCAAAGGCGCGAGGACTAGGTTTAGGCGCGTGCAATTCACTGCGGGTAATCACCAAATCAAAAAGATCAATGATCCCCAAGGCCGCTAAAATCTGGATCGTCTGGGTGCGTGTATTATTGGTCAACAAAAAGATCTTAAGCCCGTAACTGCGCGCTTGGATTAATAACTCCTGCAAACGCTCATCACGAACAATATATTTCCCAGGGAACATGTGCTCATTATAATATTTTTCCCACTCGGCGATTGATATCCCTAATTGGGGAAGGACATACATCGCCGCCGGCTGATGGCCGATTTCTAAAGCCATCTTGCTTCTGGCTTTCAAAAACTGCCTTTGCGCTATATCCAAGCTGATCTTTTTCTCTTTCGCAATAAATTGCAAACCAAGGCTCCTGCATTGTTGGCTATACTCTGCATTGTGATAAAGCGTGCCGTCTAAATCTAGACCGATCGCTTCCAGATACGAAACCACCATTTCCCAGTTGACATTAAGTCTGTCTTGCCCAACTTGAGAACTGGCCTTGCCAATCGCGCTGGAGGCGCCCAATGCCTGCACAACCTCCGCCGGCTTTCGTCCGGATCCAAGGTTAATCGACGAGAAACTTACACTTTGAGAATGTTGCAAGTCATTGGTTGCCACAACCAAACTAGAAGATCCGATATTACTCTTTGAGGTTTTCAGCACTGATGCGAATTGAATCACGCGGTTGTGGATAGATACAAACGCATCTTGAAGATACGAAACGACTGGTTGAAAAACAGATCCGTTTTTATCATCAGGGTAAACGCCACCAAACTTTTCAGTATTCACATGCGTCGCTACAAATATCCAGCTACCCAACTTATACATTTTATCCGTCGATAAAACTTTCCTTTGGCCAATCAACTTGCGCACCACCCCATCGAAAGAAATATCTGATAAAGTTTCATTCGCACTGCTGTCGATAAAGTAATACACCAATCCCTCTGCCACCTTCATGCTGTAGACCTCTGCCGCAACAATACTCTGCTGACTCATAAACCTTACGTCGTGCTCTTTATTCAGCAGTTCCCCGTAATATTTTCTTGTGCTGGCAGATAGCCGGATAAATACTTGCATTGACACACTCTCTAAATTCCTCGGCAACGTCCCTACAGCGTCGGCCAACCTGCTGTTCTCAAAATACTTAACCGGGCTAGAAGCCACCGCCGAGCTGGAGGATCCGGCATCACTCTCTGGAGTTTTGGGCACTGATACGAATTTAATCACTTGGCCGTGGATAGATGCAAACGCATCTTGAAGATACGAAACGACTGGCTCAAAAACAGATCTATTATTATCATCCGTGTAATCACCAGAAACCTTTTTGATATTCTCATGCGTCGCTACAAATATCCAATCGCCCAGCTTATACAATTTATCCATCGGCAAAGATTTCTTTTGGCCTATCAACTTGCGCACTATCTGATCAAAAGAAATATCTGACAAAGCTTCATTTTCGCTACGCGCGATAAAGTAATACACCAATCCCTCGGCCACCTTCATGCTGTAAACCTCTGCGGCAACAATACTCTGCTGACTCATAAAACTTACGTTGCGCTCTTTCTTCAACAGCTCCCCGTAATGCTTTCTTGTGCTCTCAAATAAAGGCATAAATACTTCCATCGCAAAGTCGGCCAACCTGTTGTTCTTAAAATACTGGATCGGCGCAGATATCAGCGCGCTGGAGGCGGTCACAACATGATACTCAATCGTCTTAGGCTCGCTCCAGCGAGGCGTAAGTTTGTGCATCATTTCGTCCAAATAAATAAACCCTTGGCGATGCAAATCACGCAAATCTTCCAAATCTTCTCGATCAACAAAAAGCGGCGACAATTGCTGGCCATGCAAAGTCGCAATCGCCCAAACGCCATGTATTCTGCGCATCAGCTTCATCGGCAAATTGTTTTGCTGTTCAAACAATTTGGAACGCACGACAATTTTTTCACGCGGGTCTAGCTCTCCACGTTTACTTAAATCAAAGCTCTTTTTCTTATAAATAACAACAATTTCAACGGACGAAAGAATATGTATGGGATGCGCTAACCCTTCCTGAATTAAAGTTAACTCATCCCATTGTGTTACGCCTGTTGAAATACCCATATTAAATATGGCATCTAAAATTTTTGCTCTAACAACAGCAATTTCTTCCGAATCTGCATCCGCACGATGCCAAACATGCATAAAATCAAAGTCAGAACCAAAGTGCATATTAAATTTCGTAAACGAAGACGTGATCATGGTAATTTTCTTAATAAACCCAGGGTGCTCACGATTGATCCGATTGACCATAACCACAAAATCTTGCTGTATCCTTTCTGTCGCGTTTGGATAGTACCGATCAAGGTCATGTTGTATATGATTTGTTTTAACGCCCAAAGCTTCAACCATATTGAGTAAAGAAATATACGCGCCCCAATGGTTCAAAGTCGGGATAAGAACAAGCGCTCTTTCGACAAGAGCCTCTCGGCGCGCAAGAATAACCTGTGATTTTCTTTGGGCGAGATTCGCAATCATCGCAGACATGACAACTAAAGCACGAGAGTCTATTTCTTTTTTCTCAAATGTTTCAAACAATGTTTGTATAAAATCATCGGATAATTGACCCGGGAAATTAAGGGTCTTATTGACCAATGCTGTCCCAATCAACTGATAGACGACCGATTCAAGAGCTTTAATACTTAAGAAATGCAAAAGTCGCATAAGGACGCGATCTTGATTATTTGCAGGAGTCAATTGAAGTAAATCTTCAAAAATAATGCTCATCCCAACAACAGCTCTTTTATTAATTTCTTCTGCTGCATCCACCGCTTGCGTTAACCATTCGTTAACAGCCTGAATAATTTCAGTTTGTACTCTAAAAATCGTTTGTAAAACATCCGCAAACATAATATGCCGCGTTCTATTTAATTGAGGTTTAGTAAACGCCTCAACAACTCTTTTAGTCACCTTCTCAGTAATAACTACGGCTTTAACAGGCGCGCTATACAAGAAAACATCAAGAACATTTTTAGCCTGCAAAACTATTTCTCGGCTTATTTTATTATTTTCAATAATTGCAATAAGCAAAAGCATGTGACGTTCCGTGTATTGATCACGTGACAAAACAAATCTTAACTGCGCCAAAACTTCCCGAATAAGTGACCTGGCCGGCAAGTCCCGCAAACTTGGCGTAAACTGTGAAAGCAAATCAATATTTTGCAAGAAAACATTCAGCGTATGAATAACTTCCCTTGCTGGCACTGGAGCACGTTCCAGAACATGAATATGCTCTTGGATAAGATTTGCCAACTCAACCGATTGGGAAATCTCTAATCTTTGTGTTTGTTCAATTGCTGTTTGGTCGTCAACATCTTTGCGGGAAATAATTATCTTGACAGCAACTGCAGTTTTAGGATTTTTTATTAAATATTGGTCATACGCTGCTTGCATCCCTAAGACATCTTTTATTGTTAAGTGCCCTAATTCATACCCTTCAATGAATGCTTTCAAAAACAGCAAGTAATCTCTGCGCTCTCGACCATGTTTGGAAGCGATAATATCTAGATTATATAAATGGACATATATCGTCCGTGACCATTTGTTGTAAGCCAATATCATCTGTTGTGTTTGATCAAAACGAGAAGTCAAGCTAAGCGTGACTCCCTTGGGTAAATCCAAAATATTACGTAATCTTTGCAAGGCTTTTTGTTGTTCCTTACCTATAAAAGTCATCTGTGGTAACAATAACTTTTCGTTACGTTTACTATTGACGCTAACAACACTATTAAAACCGTCATATTTAGCCTTCGCCGCAATTATATCCACGGGCCTAAATTTAAAAGGCGGTTGAATGATTAAAGAGCTGGAGGAAACTTTCACTTCAACAAAACCCCAATTCTCTTTAAGCCAATTGACCGTACCATCATGGTCTCTTACTGAAACATTAAACCCATAGTCACCTGGATTTTTGAAAGTCAACTCCCCTTCCCAAATCCTTGTTTTATTTTTTTCTCTCATCACGACATGCTCTGTCCATTGAGCCCATTTAGGCCCAGCAATCAA
>CAYYRJ010000013.1:0-65221 GCA_964474085.1 uncultured Planctomycetales bacterium | reverse complement strand
ACTTTTGAGTCAAAGATTTGTTAAAAAGTGTCCACTTTTAAAATGTAGATGACAGGGGTTAAATTTCTGCTTGACAAAATTCTTCTCTTGGGTATACTTAGGCTTTCCTAAATTGAATCACGAATACACAAATCAGACACAACGAGGTCAAAACAATGTCAAAAGCATGCGCAATTTGCGAAAAAACTTCCGCTTCCGGAAATAAATATAAAAGACGCGGTATGGTTCGCCGTAAGGGCGGCGCGGGTTCTAAAATCGTCGGAAAAACTCTTCGGACTTTTCTCCCTAACCTGCAGTCAGTCAAAACCTTAATCGGCGGAACGGTCAAAAAAGTTCTCGTCTGCACCAAATGCATGAAAGCCGGCAAAATCGCCCGGGCGTAAGATTTAAAAACTTTAGTTACAAAAAGCCTGTCCTCACAATGAGCACAGGCTTTTTTGTTTGTAAAAAAACATTTGTAAGGGCGTAGGCCATACGTCCCTACGAGTTAATTCGGGTTACGGTATGTGTTTAAAGAATCCCTACCAGGACTTTGATTAATTCAAATTACGATGTCCATCAATCCGCAGACCCTATTGATCTCTCCTGATTATTTTCATCTGTTTCCCAATTCTTTGGATTATTGCAAATATATTCCCGAATGCGTTCCATGTCAAAATCATCACGAATAATGTGTTCAAAATAATTTCGTTGCCAAATAGGTTGACCTGGCGATTTTCTCAACGTATTAATTTTATTTGTTACCGCACCTTTAAACCCACGCACAATCGATCCAATCGTTTGAGACGGTGAACGGAATGCTTTGGTAGGGGCGTATTGCAATACGCCCCTACCAGTTTCATTAATTATGATAATCCCATGAAAATGATTCGGCATGACAATAAATTCATCCAATTGAATATTGGGTCGTAGAATCGGTGTATTTAACCATTCATAGAAAACAATTTTTCCAAAAGGGCTTAATGTTACCTGATCATCACATATTTCACCAAATAAGCATGTGCGATTCAAAGAACAGAGAGTAATGTAATAAGCGCCAACCTGAGAGTAGTTAAATGTTTTTAGCCGAATGGATTTTCGTTTTAGATCACGCATGGCATCTCCCTTCGATTAAA
Organism: uncultured Planctomycetales bacterium; assembly: GCA_964474085.1. GTDB lineage: Bacteria > Omnitrophota > Gorgyraeia > Zapsychrales > JANLHA01 > JADLGJ01. The sequence goes on along the minus strand of CAYYRJ010000013.1, from coordinate 64,106 downwards.
GACGGTGGGGATAGCCGTACGGATTAATTAATATAATATTCTATAAGAAAATTTCTTTCGTGTTATCTAGGGGCGTATTCTCCTACGCCCCTGTTTTTTAATCCGCATGAAATCCAATTTTGCGCTTAGCTGGCTCCTGCGCCGGAGTCATCAACTGACGAATAGCATCAAAGACAGCTTTAAACTGATTGTCGTATTTTTTTTCTAAATCTTGAAGTTTGCGATCCAACTCCTTATGTACAGATAAAATTTGTCGTAAGCGGACAAAAGCACGCATAATTTCTATATTGACATTAACCGCACGCTTGCTCCTTAAGACACCCGAAAGCATAGCAACACCCTATTGAGTAAAAACATACGGCAAGTATCGTTGCCCACCCCAACTTGAGGTTTCAGATTGAAACCTCAAGATTTCTGCTTCCTGTGCTGTCAATTGAAACATGAAATCTTGTGGAAAACGATCTGCATTACGCCTAACTGCAAGATTTAATGATTTCGTTGGGACCTCGTATAATTCGGCTAAATCACGATCAACCATGACTTTCTTACCCCGAATAAAATAAATTTTGCGTTCAATCCATTCTTGTTCAATAACAATCTTTGACATAACTCCTCCTCAAGGCAGAGGGGTAGGATTTTTAATTGGGGAATTCTTACGGGGCTGGTAAATATTATCACTCGACAATGATGGGGGCAAATAGATTTTTGCACAAAAATATCGAAACACCTACTTTTCATTCAAATCCCCCGCCTGCGGCTCCCCCTTTAACAAAGGGGGTTGGGGGATTTAATAGTAAGGGCGTATTTCAATACGCCCCTACTTAAATTGTTCTTTGACTTTTGAACGATTCAAATACCAAATCGGAAAAGAAAAAATACACACGTAAAGTAAAATAAACGGAATAGCACCGACAGAAAAATTCTTGACAATATTAAATAAAACCCAAAACATTTGAGCAGAACAACAGGCAATATACAATATCCGCGCCCAATTCTTTCCGATTAAAAGACCGATCCCAGAAATAAACGGCAAAACGATTATTACCCAAATCAAAATATTTATTAGAAAATCTTTACTGAACAAAAAATAACTAGTCCACGGGCGCACGTAGTCAACAGGGGCTAATCTCCCACTCATGCTCCCTACAAACATTGCCATTGAAAAGTACGAAATTATTCCCCACACAAACGCAAATGCAACAAGAAACCCAATGCCAATCAATGGTTTTTTATTCTCAACCATATTTTTCACTCCTATTTTTATTGAACTTAATGCCCTCGCCGGCAACCTTGCCCCACCCTGCTACCCCCCGCTCTCCCGAATATCTTTGAGCTTTAGTTGTGGCACGGGGCTTTTATTCCAATCGTCAATGGTCAATTTATAGGCAAGGTCAACTTAGGCACCCGCAGATCTGAGTCTAAAACACTTTCCCTAGTCTCATTTTAAATCTATAACAAAATCCATATCTGCCTTTTGAGAAAAATCCTGCGGCTGGCTTCTCCAAAGCTTAAGATAAATCCTTGCCGGCAACATATTCCATTTGAAATTCAATTCTGGCTGAGTTGGGCTACGGTTATTACACCCACCGGGATAACCACAACTGCCTCCGGTGTGAATAAACTGAATAATCGGCAAAATTTTATTTACAGTCGCTCTAATGTTTCGAGACCGACTAGCGTCGATCGCAAAAAAATTAAACCCAAAATCTCTCGCATTGATAACAGCTAAATAATTTTCTTGCGGATCTATGTACCTGTACAAAACAGCGGATTGATACGCTTGGCTCACATTATAAGTGATTTGTCCCCAGCTTCTATCACGTCCCCATATTAATTTAAGCGGTTTAGCGTAAATTTCTTGGGGAGCAAGGGATTTATTCGTAACAATATTGGCAAATTTTTCACAAACTCCGGCGAGGATGTAGGGGTTGTCAATAAACTGGGACTCTCTGGAGTGGCCTTCAATGCTCTGCATTCCCGGGCCAAAATAACTTAAGCCCAAAAGGCCCCACCAGGGTTTACCATCCTGTATTTGACCGAAAGCGTCCATGCTGGGTGCATAATTAGGGGGAGCAAAACCCGATATCTTATTGACATTTTCACGTCGACTATTAAAAATATCTTCGCGGCTAAAACCATCCAGCTTGCGCAGTGGGTTTAACGGAATTTCAATTGCATCCTGCCCAATTTCCTCAAGGACATCGATGGCTCCTTGTTCGACTTGGGGAGCAACAATAATTGGCAGCGTAATCGTATCGGCAAAAACCGGCAAACAGATAAAGGTAAATATAAAAATAAAAATTAACTTTTTCATATAAACAACACCTCCTATGTTAAAAATCAATTGATTCTACTCAACTGTTATTCAATGAAGTGTTTGTAAATTTTTTCTTATGGTCGTCATTCTGAGGCCGAAGGCCGAAGAATCTCCACCGAGATCCTTCGCTTCGCTCAGGATGACGTAATTTGAAACCCCAGCCACATACCGAAACCTTATCTTTCAGCAACAAATTTCTTTACCTTTAATTCGGGTTACGGTATGTGTTTAGAGAATCCCTACCAGGACTTTGATTAATTCAAATTACGATGTCCATCAATCCGCAGACCCTATTGATCTCTCCTGATTATTTTCATCTGTTTCCCAATTCTTTGGATTATTGTAAATATATTCCCGAATGCGTTCCATATCAGAATCATCGCGAATAATGTGTTCAAAATAATTTCGTTGCCAAACAGGTTGACCTGGCGATTTTCTTAATATGTTGATTTTATTTGTTACCGCAGATTTAAAGCCGCGTACAATCGCCCCAACGGTTTGCAATGGTGAACGAAACATATTTGTAGGGGCGTATTGCAATACGCCCCTACAGGTTTCATTAATTATAATAATCCCATGGGAATGATTCGGCATGACAATAAATTCATCCAATTGAATATTGGGTCGTAGAATCGGTGTATTTAACCATTCATAGAAAACAATTTTTCCAAAAGGGCTTAATGTTACCTGATCATCACATATTTCACCAAATAAGCATGTGCGATTCAAAGAACAGAGAGTAATGTAATAAGCGCCAACCTGAGAGTAGTTAAATGTTTTTAGCCGAATGGATTTTCGTTTTAGATCACGCATGGCATCTCCCTTCGATTAAAGACGGTGGGGATAGCCGTACGGATTAATTAATATAATATTCTATAAGAAAATTTCTTTCGTGTTATCTAGGGGCGTATTCTCCTACGCCCCTGTTTTTTAATCCGCATGAAATCCAATTTTACGCTTAGCTGGCTCCTGCGCCGGAGTCATGAGATTACGTATCGCTTCGTAAATCATAACAATCTTTTGATCGTGATCTTTGTACTGTCTTTCAAGGTCATTGATCTTTTTTGCAAGATCATGATGGGTCGCCATCATTTCCCGCAGTTTAACGAACGCACGGATTATAGCAATGTTAACAGCGATAGCCCGTTGACTGCTTAATACGCTCGATAACATGGCCGTCCCTTGTTCAGTAAAAACATATGGCAAATAACGTGAACCGCCCCAACTTGAGGTCGCAATTTGCGGCCTCAAGATTTTGACTTCCTCAAGGGTCAATTGAAACATAAAATCATCCGGAAATCTACCGATATTACGTTTAACCTGCTCTTTAAGACGCTTGGTTGGCACTTCGTAAAGTTCCGCCAAATCAAAATCGAACATGACTTTGTGTCCTCGAATCAAATAGATCTTCTTTTCGATACGCTCTAACGGGATGATAATCTTTGACATAACTCCTCCTGAAAACAGAGGGGTAGAATTTTTAATTGGGGAATTCTTAAAGGGGCTGGTAAATATTATCACTGGGCAACGATGGGGGCAAACAGATTTTGGGAAGAAAATTCTTTCCAAAGGTTTGAAATGGTCAACGAAATACATTTGTAAGGGCGTATGGCAATACGTCCCAAAAATCACACGTACACCACCGCCAGACGTTCGTCCAAAAGCTCCTGATTAAGATATTTCCCCTGACGGGCAACTTTGTTTTCATCAGCTTCGCCGGGCCAATAAAAAATGTCCGCCAAATACCGGTCAAAACGGTCGGTGCGGTCTTTGTAAGTTTTCACAATAATAAAATCACAATTCTTCAGGCGATCTTCGACAAAACGTTTGGCCTTCTGGCCTTCCTCAGTGTCGAGCTCCGGGCAATCAATCCCGCGCAGACGCATTTTTTGACTAATGCTAAAAGTGCTTTTAAAATCCAGCGTCGCAATCAAGGTATCCCCGTCGACAACTTTTTGGACGCTCGCCGCGTAAGTGAATAGTTCGTCCTTTTCGACTTGGGTCGTTCCTACACCGACGATTTTATTTCCCTTAATAATAAGTTCCACAAAGTCCTGCTCTTTTAAACCCAGCTCATTGGCGGGAATTGTATCTTGTAAACGAAAGCCCAAATCCAAAACCAAGGGATGCTGGGCCAAAAGCGGCGGGACCGCTTTTATAATCTGGTAAATATGCGGCCTGCCACGGGTAAACTTTAATTGCGGGACAGACGAATTCGCACCGGCAGGAACCAATTTGCGTTTAATATTCAAATATTTCTGGAGCTTACGGACATCCCACTCTTTTTGAATAATTTCTTTTTCAAGCCGAATTCTTTCCCCTTTATCTTTAACAGCCATTAAAGCCAAAAAATGACTCCACGTCAATTCTGGCAACGTTGCCAGAATTGGATACGTCCGATAAAACCTCAACATTTTTTGCAAAGTACTTGAATCTCTTCCCGAATCTTTTCCCAGCCGCTCAAAGAGTTGATTGCCGTATTCTGCGCGTTCTTGGTGGTGCAAAAGATGGTCGTGAACGAACTTTCCGACCTGCCAATATCCCTGTACCGTTCGGCTTTTGACAAAAAATTCCAAACTCGCAAATTCTTCCCGCACCAGCTTAACCAGCGACGAATAACTGCTAATGTCTACAGATTTAATAATGGATTGTTTTGATTTGGTAGGCATAGCTTTTGAAGAAGGGCGTATGGCAATACGCCCCTACAGAATTTTAAAGATCCTACCCCCCGCTCTCGCGAATGTCCTTGAGCTTTAGCTGTGGCACGGGGCTTTTGTTCCAATCATCAATGGTCAATTCATAGGCAAGGTCGACTTGGGCGCCGGGACGGACTAAATCCGCGTACTTGGCCATGCCAAAACCCACCGCCGAAATGCTGCTTTGCCCGTCGCTTACCCAAAATTTAATCGTGTCCTTGCCCATCAAGCTCGGCGGACTTTTGACCACCAGCTGGCGAGAACAAAACACCGGGGTCGCATTGCCCTCGCCGTAGGGCTCTAAACTTTCAATCAGCTGGGCGACTTCCAAGCTCAGCGAAGAGAGCGAAACTTCTGCGTCAATGGAGATGGTGGGAATCATATTGCGGATTTCCAAAATATCTTTGGCAAAATCGTTGATCTTACGTCTAAAATTCTCGACATGTTCCTCTTTAATCGTTAGGCCAGCGGCAAGTTTGTGTCCGCCAAAGGTCACTAAAATCTCCGAGCAATGCTCAAGCGCTTCATTTAAGTGAAAGCCTTCAATCGACCGCGCGGACGCTGTCCCGACGCCATTTTCCAGCGAAATAATAATCGTCGGCCGATAATACGTTTCGGCCACACGCGAAGCAACAATGCCCAAAACGCCTTTGTGCCAACCTTGTTGGCATAAGACAATCACTTTATGTTCTTTAAAATTGATTTCCTGTTCGATCATCTGCATCGCTTCTTCGACAACTTGCTTTTGAAGTCGCTGACGTTCGCTGTTAAATTCTTCAAGCTCTTGCGCCAAACCAAAAGCCGTCGGCCCATCGCACGACAAAAGAAGCTCAAGAGATTTGTGAGCCGAGCCCATGCGCCCCGTCGCATTAATGCGCGGGCCTAAAATAAAACCAACATAATGAGGCCTAAACTTTTTGCCGCGGATCTTAGCGCCGTCGATTAAAGCGGCAAGACCAAAATTTTTGGTTTCGCCTAACTTCGGCATTCCGTTTTTGACAAAAATCCGGTTTTCCCCACGCAGTGGCACCACATCCGCAATCGTGCCCAGCGCAATCAAATCCAAGTATTCTTCCGGGACTTTTCCAAAAAGTGCCTGCGAAAGTTTTGCAACCAGCCCGACGGAAGCTAAATGTTTAAACGGATAACTGCAATCATGGCGTTTGGGATCCACAATCGCAAATGCCGCAGGCAGACCTTCCACCGACGGCTCGTGATGGTCCAGAATAATAACGTCAATGCCTAGCGCATTTAAAAGTGCGACTTCACGAATTGCGGTAATCCCGCAATCGACGGCAATTAAAAGTTTGATCCCCGCCTCTTTGGCAATTTGGCCGATCGAATCATTCAAGCCATAACCGTCGGACATACGATGCGGAATGTGATTGCTCACCGCAATTCCTAAGCGGGTAAAAATTTTATACAAAAGGGCAGACGACGTGACCCCATCGACGTCATAATCGCCAAAAACCAAAACTTTTTCCTTGTTCTCTTTCGCTTGCCGGATCCGCAAAACAGCCCGGTCCATATCTTTAAGAAGAAAAGGGTCATGCAAAGTGTTTAAGTCAGCGGACAAAAACTCTTTTCCCTCATCGGCGCTGGTAATCCCACGATTGGCCAGCACCTGGGCGATCAGTGGATGGACTTTTAAAGCATTGCTTAAATAAACTTGGAGAAAGGGATCAGGGTTGCGAACTTGCCAAAATTTTTGGGTAAGAAGTGCGGGCATGAACTCACATTTTCTGCGGTGTACTGACTCCTAATAACCTCAAACCGTTGGCAATCACAATACGGCTGGCATTAACCAAAGCCAAACGCTCGGCGGAAAGCTCTGGTTTTTCGACATCAACCACCCGATGGCGGTCATAAAACCGGTGAAACACAGCGGCTAATTCCTGCAAATAATTGACAAGAGCAAAGACATCAGCCTGCCGCCAGCAAAACAAAAGTGTCGTCGGGAAATGACCGATTTTTTTCAAAAGCTCCAGTTCCTGTGGTTCCTGCAAAAGTTTAAACCCGTTTGACTTGGCAAAAAGTCCGGCTTCTTTGGCTTTGTCCTCAATGGAATACGTCCGCGCATGGGCATATTGAATGTAATAGACCGGATTTTCGGGCGTTTCTTTTTTGGCGAGTTCCAGATCAAAATCCAAATGCGCGTCGACCAACCGCATCAAAAAGAAAAACCGCGCCGCATCCACACCAACCTCTTCAATAACTTCCCGCAGCGTAATATATTGCCCCCGCCGGGTGGACATCTGCACTTCTTCTCCGTCGCGAAACAAGGTCGCCAGCTGGACAATCAAAACTCGCAAAGCATCTTTAGGTTTTCCCAAAGCCTGCACAGCGGCGGTCAGCCGCGGAATGTAGCCATGATGGTCCGGGCCCCAGAGGTTAAAAACTTTTTCAAATCCCCGACGGAATTTGTCCTGATGATACACAATGTCAGGCATAAAATACGTATAGCTGCCGTCGCTTTTTTGGACCACGCGGTCTTTGTCATCCCCATAGGCCGTTGTTTTAAACCATAGGGCGCCTTCCTGCTCAAAAATATGTCCCTGCGCCTGCAAATCGGCCATTGTTGTTTTGATCTGCTCTTGCCCGGCAATCTTGCTTTGATGCGACCAGACGTCAAAATGCACGCCAAAATCTTTTAGCTCCTGACCAATAACCTCCATCAAGTAATCGACGGCAAATTGCCTAACTTCACTAAACGGCAAGCCCTTAAGCTCACCGGCCGTCGTGATCTTCTGTTGGGCAATAAAAGCATCCGCCATTTCAAAAATATAGTCGCCCTGATAACAATCCTGAGGAAACTCCTCTTTTTCACCCAAACGGTCAAGCGCCCGTAAAAAAACCGACCGGCCCAAAATATTAATCTGATTGCCCTCATCGTTGACGTAATATTCCTTCGTGGCTTTAAAGCCGATAAAATTAAAAATATTAGCCAACGCATCTCCCACAGCCGCCTGACGCGCATGCGCGACACTCAAAGGCCCCGTCGGATTAGCGCTCACAAACTCGATATTGATCTTGCGACTCTGCCCAAAATCACTTTGGCCATAATGATCTTTTTGGACCAAGGTTTGCTCCAAAATCTCGCAAACTGCACTCGTCGAAAGAAAGAAATTGATAAACCCGGGCTTTAAAACTTCGATTGCGGCAATCTTGTCCTTTAAGCCAGCCTCTTTTAGGCCCGCAAAAATCGCGTCGCGAAAAGATGCGGCAACATCCATCGGCGGACGTTTAAGCAGCTTGACCGACTTTAGCGCAATGTTCGTCGAAAAATCCCCGTGCGTCTTTTCCGATGGTACATCCATCTCAACCACCGGCAAAGCGACGCCATCAAAAAAAGGACTTAAAGACTTTTCGATGACACAGACAAGTTGTTTACGTAAAGAAATGAACATATAAGAGAATTGGGCTCTCGCCTTTTAGAAAACGAAGGATGAGAGCCCAAAGTTTTAAACGAAGATTTTTTCAACAAGCTTTAGCGTTTGTAATTAACGATCTTAGCGTCCTGCCAAAGATGGTCTAAGCCATAAAACTCACGGGTTTCTTTTTCGAAAACATGCACAACCACATTTCCAAAATCAACCAAAACCCATACCCCTTCTTTAAAACCTTCTTTGCGGCTGACCTTAGCGCCAACGCCCTGAAATCCTTCAATCACGCCTTCGGCAATCGATTGAGCGTGACGCGTTGACGTCCCGCTGGCAATGACAAAAAAATCGCAGAAATTAACCACGTCGCGCATATCCAGAATCGCGATATTTTCTGCCTTCTTTTCCGACGCAAACACAGCGGCTGATTTAGCTAACTGCAAGGATGTTTGAGGCGTTTTTTTAGTTGTTCGCTTTGCTTCCAAAATCTAAAGCCTGATCTTTCATTGATCCCTCTTATAGCGCTATCGCCTAAGAGAGATATCACTTTTTCGAACTTACTTTTTTTTCAGTTGAGCGGCCTGATCCTTGCCTAAAACTCTCCAGCACTCATGGGTGCCTTTGGGGGACTTGGTAACCGCAAAAAATCTGCCAGACTTCTCTTTGACCGTGTATTCAGTAGAATCAAATTTTGACTTCGTCTTCACATCATAAAAAGATAACTTTTCCATTTGCTTCCTCCATTTTTTTGGTTTACTAACCTTCAGAGTAGGGTAAGTGTACCGAAGAAACCTTAGCTTGTCAATTCAAAATTCGAACTTGTTTTCTATATTCCCAGCAAGCGGTTAAGCTGCTTTTCCTGGGCGTCATTGACGGGGCCTACGACGGCAAAATTGTATCGCCGGCTGTCTAAAATGACCCCAGCTACACGCTTAATATCCTCAACCATGACCCCTTTAACTAACTTAATGACCTCTTGAATCGTGCGCATCTTATCCCGCGTCAGCGTTGATTCGCCAATCCAGAGCATATGGTCCATCGTGTCCTCAAGCGCCAAAAGAACCTGCCCTAAATAAAAATCTTTGGCCCGTTTGATTTCATCAAGCCTAACGCCACTGCGCTTGATCTTGGCCAATTCCTTCAAAACCACATCCACAGCGTCAACGAGCTTGGCATTGTCCACACCCGCGCGGACCATCAGAAGCCCTGTATCTTTCAAATACTTAACCGATGAACCGATCGAATACGCCAATCCCCTTTTTTCGCGCACCTCGTCAAACAGCCGGCTGGACATATTCCCGCCTAAAATGATATTAAGCAGATTAAGCGCATATTTATCCTTATGGTCATTTTCAAGCCCGAGCATCCCTAAGGCCAAATGCATTTGCTCGGTCGGCTTTTTAAAAACCTTGATCTTTGGTTTTTTTTGCGAATTGTCGGCTTCGACAAATTCCGGCGGCAAACCACCTGGGGTTTTAGAAAATTTCTTTTCCACTAAATCACGGATGTGCTGATGGCTGATTTTGCCAGCGGCGGCAATCACAATATTTCCGGCATGATAATGCTCTTTATGAAAACTTTTTAAATCCGCGCTCGTCATGGCTGAAACCGTTTCGGCGCTACCGGCCAGACTTTTTCCCAAAGGATGGTTGGGCCACATCAATTCGTCTAAAAGCTCATACACATAATACTGCGGCAAATCATGGTACATTTTGATTTCTTCGACGATGACGGTGCTTTCCTTCTGAACATCCTTCTGGTTAATCGACGGCTTAAAAACAATATCGCTTAAAACATCAAAAATGCGTTCCACATGCAAAGCGGGAAACTTGGCATAAAAGCATGTCTGCTCTTCGCTGGTAAAAGCATTGACTGATCCGCCAACCCCTTCGATCAGTGTTTTTACCTCTTCGCATGAATATTTGGCGCTGCCCTTAAAAGCCATGTGTTCCAAAAAGTGCGCCGCGCCCTTGATCCGGTCAACTTCATAACGCCCGCCGGTGCCTACCCAAAATCCTAAGGCAACACTTTCACGCTCGCGCATATCGTGGGTGACGATTCTCAGTCCATGATCTAATGTGGTTTTTTGGTACATAAAAATACCTTTCTATCTTAACTCCCCCTACCCACTTTTTAGCAGACTGAGTCAGATGGGAAGAAATTTAATGATATTTTTCGACGATGAATTATCGATTGTCGTCGAGAACATAAAATTATTAAATCATACATCAATTAAGCCTTGGATCCCTGCTTTCGCAGGGATGACACTACTTCTTTTGTCATTCCCGCGAAAATTTTGTCATTCCCGCGAAAGCGGGAATCCACTTTTCAAATTGCCCCTTAATCTAACCCAGCCTGTAATTAAAGAGAAGATGAAGGGAAGTTCTCTCAATAACGTAACTTTTTTACAAACCCCGCAACCTGTGAAACCAAATCTTTTTGTCCGCGATGCTTGTCGATTTCTTTGACAATCGCACTGCCGACAATAACTCCGTCGGCAATTTGCGAAATCATCTTGACCTGCTGCGCCGTTGAAACGCCAAAACCGACACACACCGGCTTTGTTGTCGTCGCTTTCGCTTTTTGAATCCGCGCCATAATATCCTTGGGCAAACCTTGCGCTGTTCCCGTGACACCAGTCAAAGACACATAATAAATAAAACCCGTCGAGGCCTGCGCAATGCCTGGGATCCGCTCATCTTTTGTCGTCGGAGAAAGAAAGAATATGGTAGAAAGATCCGCCTTGCGGCTTAAGGCCATCAAGTCTTTGGCTTCTTGCGGGGGCAAGTCCGGCACAATGACCCCATCAACGCCGGCAGACTTTGCAGAGTCAACAAAATGCTTTTCGCCAAAATGAAAAACCGGATTGTAATACGTCATTAAAGCCAACGGAATATCAGAAACTTTGCGGATTTCTTTAACCGCTTCAAAAATTTTAGGCAGCGTTGCGCCACTATGCAAAGCCCGTTCTGACGCGGCCTGTATCGTCGGGCCATCCGCCAGCGGATCCGAAAACGGGACACCCAGCTCGACAATGTCCACACCGGCCTTTTCAAAAGCCAGTACGAGTTCGACCGTCGTCTTTAAATCCGGGTCTCCGGCGGTAATAAAAGCAATAAACGCACTCTTGCCTTGACGCTTTAACTCACTGAATTTTTTATCGATACGGTTCATCTTTTCTCTCTAGCCACCAGCGACCAACGTCCAGCGTCCCTAAATCAATTCCTTCATCGTATTAACATCCTTGTCCCCTCGACCCGAAAGACAAACAATCACCGTCGAGTTTTTCTTAGCATTCTTATCCAAACGCGACAAAAAGCCGATGGCGTGGCTTGTTTCCAAAGCGGGAATAATCCCCTCAGCCTGCGAAAGAAGTTTAAGTCCCCCAATCGCTTCTTTGTCTGTCACGCCGACATACTGAGCACGGCCAATCTGCGCATAATAAGAATGCTCAGGGCCTACGCCAGGATAATCGAGTCCGGCGGCAATCGAATGTGCAATTTTGATTTGCCCATCGTGCGTTTGCAAAAGTTTACTTTTGCTCCCATGAAGAACACCGGTTTGTCCAGCGCAAATCGCAGCCGAATGTTGTCCACTCTTAAGCCCGTGTCCAGCAGCCTCGACACCAATAATTTTAACGGTCTTGTCCTTAAAGAAAGCATGAAACAACCCCATCGCATTGCTGCCTCCGCCGACACAGGCGACTAAGTAATCGGGAAGTTTCTTTTCCTTAAGGAAAAATTGCCGACGAGCTTCGCGGCCGATGACCGATTGAAATTCACGGACCATCAAAGGATAGGGATGGGGACCCGCGACCGAGCCGATAATATAAAATGTATTGCGGACATTCGTGACCCAATCGCGTATCGCTTCATTCATTGCATCTTTGAGCGTCTTCGAGCCGCTGGTCACCGGCACAACCTTAGCACCCATCAGCTTCATGCGAAACACATTGAGTGACTGGCGCTCAATGTCCTGTGCGCCCATATAAATTTCACACTGCAACCCAAAAAGCGCTGCGGCGGTCGCTGTCGCAACGCCATGTTGACCGGCTCCGGTCTCGGCAATAATCCGCGTCTTGCCCATCTGTTTGGCCAAAATGATTTGACCAAGCGTATTATTAATTTTGTGCGCACCAGTGTGCAGCAAATCTTCGCGTTTTAAATAAATTTTGAGATTTTTAAAATGGCTAGACAAACGTTTGGCCAAATACAAATTCGTCGGCCGACCCGCATACTCTTTAAGGTAATACGCAAATTCGTCCTTAAACTTTTTGTCGCGCCGCGCTTTGGCAAAAGTCGTCTCCAACTCATTTAAAACGGACATGAGCGTCTCGGGAACGTACTGTCCGCCAAACTCGCCAAAATGACCTGATTTATCGGGAAGTGCCATGTTTTAATAATATTTAAAAAAGTTTATTTTGTGTCCGCTGCGGTTAAATACTCTATCACATTTTTAACCGGACGCATAAATTTAATCTCCGGATAAAATCCGGGCGATACCCGGTATTGCTCGAACAATACCGGATCAATCGCAAGCTCTGCAGTTTGAGTACTCGAATTTATACGCAAAGCCGCGTCGACAGCATTTAAATCAATCCCGCCTTTGGTTGCCAAATCACCAACAGTCGAGCTGGCCGAAGATCGCATCAAATTATCATACGATTTCAAAAAACTCTCAATGACGTTTCTATGCGGCGCGACATACTTGCCCCATTCATTGGTCTTGCTCCATGCCTGTTTTTCCGCTCTTGTCCAAACACTTTCCCAATACACAGAGCCTTGCGTACGAATATCATTATTAATCAGCTTAAACAAAGGGTCATTGATCCTCATCGTGCCCACCCCTCTTGTTGCCGCAATCTGGGCTTGCGGTGAATTTTCCAATAACTGACCGACATTCTTGGCGCCTCCGCAAGCTCCTACGCCAACAAAAACAACATCCGGGGTTACATAGCCTATCGTCCCATTGAAAAAATAACTATGCCCTCGATGAGCAATAACTGAGGGCACTTTATTTTTTACCTTGAAAGCTTCATCGACCGCAAAATTACTTTTCTCGATATCTCTGGGTTTGTTGGCTAATATCGTTACCTTGTGGCCATAAACCGAAGTTACCTCAACATACTGCTCGTAAGCAACGGTACGCCAATTAGGATCATTCTTGTAGCTGGCAATAAAATGCGCAAAAGACGCCTTGGCATCGCTATCGTCATAAAAAACATAACGCTGAACATTTTCACCGCTAGCATCAAAAAGCTGGGCAGAGGACAACTCTTTACTAATCAATAATTTATATTCTTCACCCATCTGGACAAACCACTCTCTGTCAGCGGAAACAGGTTTATCTCTAAATAATCCGGCAAGCAAACCATAAACAATACGCTTTTGCCGATCGTTCTCAAATTTTTGGTACTGTGTTTTGATAAGCTCGGCCAGCGGTTGAACCAACTGCTCATCCTGCAATTGGTTAATCACATCTGCAACAATTGCCGCCTCGGACACCATATCTTTTTCTTCACTTAAACCGGCAATAAAACGCACTAAAAAATCTTTCCGCCTCTGCGGACTCATTTTTTTCAAAAATTCTTCCTGTCTGCCATACGTTACGGCAAGCCTGAAAAAATTTCTAAATTTAAAATCTTTTACTCTATCCAAAACAACATCCAAAGAAATACCTTCCGCATCGACAGCCTTCAAAAAACGGTTAAACAGCCCATTAAAAGTAGTTGTATAGACAACTTCATCTTCTCCATAAACCATAACGCGATAAAGATATTCTGAAGAAAACGACTCGACTGATTTAAACCTTATAGCGTCGGGTGATTCGTGCAAATTATTAATATTGCGGATAAGCTCCATATAAATTTCACCTAAACGTTTATTGATTCCCGTTTCCGCAAAATGCGCAGAGCGGGACGCAATGTCATTTAATTGACGAAGAAAACGACCTTTGTCTAAAACAATCCCGGCCGCGTCTTTTACGGTCAAACGCTCCTTAAGCAAATCATCTAATAAGAGAACCATATCCAGCCGGAGTTTATCGGTTGAGATAGTTTGCTGGTTAAAATTTAACATCCCCGAAAAAGAAAAATTATTAATCTTAGAAAAAACCTTTACGATTGGATCTTTTGCAAATACACCCGGGTCCTTTACTCGTCTAAATTCCCCAATAAACGCTTGCGGGTCTTTTCCAATCTCAACTAAAAAAGCGTTTAGAAGCGCTTGATGTTTAACGGTAAGGCGGTTAAACTCGACTGCTTCCCGACCTTGAGGTTGAAATCCCTGCGCGTTAATTTCAGCTAAAAAAACAGAAACAGCTTTAAAAAGCTCGACTGAACTGTTCTTGTTTGCGCGCGCCCGCTCGAATCTGTTCAAAAGTTGATCAACCAATCTAAATTGATCACTAACACTCAGCACCGACATCAAATCTTTTTTCTGCATATCTGTGGTGTTTAAAATTGATTCATTGACACGAAAAAATAAACTTTCGGGGAGATCATAAAAATTCACTGAATCTGCTTTTAACTTTTCAATCATCTTGGAAAATACGGTATTATAAAGTTCACCCGGCACCAAACCAACCCACGAGTAATACAAGTCCTGCGTCGAAAAATTTTCCAAGTAAGCGTCAATAGCGGCCGGCTCCCATTTTGCGGGATAAATCGTGCCATAAAAATAAAGAGACAAAAAATATGAATCAATAAGCCGAAAAATAATGGCATCGCGATCACTGGCATACGCTGGGTTTTTTAACATCGAAAACAAAGTTTTCATATACCGGTCTACGTCCCCTGTCAATTCTTGCGCCTGCAAAACTGATATTTCATTGTTTAAAATCATTGGAATAAGCGCTGCCATCAACTTTATTTCTGGCCACTTTAACGGCAACTGTGATATCTGCTTTATCAAACGCAGCCTCTGCGACGATGATTTGTCTATCATCTGGCGAATCATCTCTTCATTTCTCAACATACTCTCCGTATTACTCATAAAATTCAAAAGTTCTACCGACGAAAACCTGGCAACAATTTCCAGAACACGCTCGGGAGATTTTATCTTAGCAAAATCAGGTGAGGCCAATACAAACCCCGCTCGATCATAATTTTTTGCCAACCACTCAAAAAATTCCCACCCCTTTTCATATTCCAAATAACGGTAAGCATCACGAAAAACGCCTCCCTGAAGGGACAAAGTATTTTCACTTCTAACCGCTTCTTTAAGAATTTCAATTGCAAACGGTTCGTCCATAAACTCAACGGCGCGAGAAAAAACGCGATCCGAGTCAGACTGCGCAACGTTAAGCCAATAATCTTTTCTCTGTTGCTCAAACGCTGATCGCGGGTCAGCCGCAGGAACTTTTTCAATAACAAGGCCCGGGTTAACTGCCGCATCGGTATTTGCGGCATCTTGTGCATAGCTCAAAGACGGCAGGGCAGACAAAAGCTGCACCCCGGCAAGAATTCCCGCAAATGTTCGATGAACAGACGTAATCCCCGACGATGTAACAAGCGCCTTATCAATAGCAGTAAAGCCAAAACCTCCCATAAAATACTTGCGCGGAATCATTTCTTGCGAAACCGGGTCCAACTCTTCTCTGACAGAGTTATAAACCCCTTTTCGAAACAATTCTTCGTATTGCGCCCATATTCCCTGAGCCATTTGCGGATCAACACTATCAATTCCGGCAACTTTTTTTTGATCAACATAAACCGCTGCCAGCAGGCCGCTTTTAATTTTTTGTTTATACCATGCCGCGAGAATAAGCGAATGATACACTTGACGCAAAGGTGCAAAATTACGCCCTTCATTAACTTCCTTTTCAAGAACAGGAAGGACAATTTCTCGAAGAATTTCTTTGGTCTTTTCCTGATCGTTAAGAGACTTCTGCTTTACATCCTCTTTGCGGCTATCGACTTCTCGCAGAGCATTTTTTTCAAACGCCAAATAATCCGACTCTAATAAAACTTTTAAACGGCTCTCACTGACAAAAGCAACGCCTCTCTCCTGAATAATCTGAGCCTTATCCGGCACAATCCACACTTTATTTAATGTGTTTACCGAAATCTCGACTTGCCCGTATTTCGCCCTCACCTGACGATTAATTTCATCCCAAAACTTTTTGCCAACGTCCCCGGTGGGAACCATCAAAGAAGCCGTTATCTGTTTTAACAAATAATCCTGCGCCAAAAGATCGCGGCCCATCTGAGTTGTCCCAAATTCAGCAGGAATAATTCGATCCACCTCATACGGTGACAAATTAACCCACAAGTCCTTCTCTGGTAATGTTAAGGCCGCCAAAAAATAATTAACAAGCCGCGTCGTCTCCCCTTTGAGTTCTTCACCGTTTCCCGTCGAAGTTCCAGGATCAATAACAAATTCCAAATGAAACGGATCAGCTGCGTCTATCTTAATCGCACTTAAAACCGGCGGTTGAAAATGGTTGCTAAGCACCCCCATCGACGTAGGCAAAAGACGGCTTTCAAGCGCCATTTGCGCAAAACACGTCGGGACGACGGTCTGCACCATAAACACAGCCAGCATAAAAATGCTGATCTTTTTTTTCATATCCATTTATTCGGGTTTATTTTTTAAAAACTTCATTGGCCAAAAACGCGACTGCGCTTTTAGTTTCGTAGCTTTTCATTGTCATCGTCGTGCTGCCTACACCGACAGCGCCGTCGATGCGAAGCGGAATCTTTTGCCGGCTGACATCAAACCACAATTTATATTTTGACGGAGTGCTTTGCATAAAAAAGGCCTGATAATTCTTGCCGCCAGCGGCAACATCAACTTTTTCTGTCAGCTTAATCCGCAAATCCATCGTGGGAAGATTGATGGCCAAACTCTCTCCCATCTTAAAATCAGCGTCACGCCGATAACGGTAAATAAAACAGTAAATATTGTCCAGCTCCCCTTTTTTTGTAATCACCTGTTCGGTGGTCTTTCCCGACGCTGTTTTGACCACGCGAACTTTGCCGTTTTGCGGCTCATAGTATTCGACAATCTGCTCTTTCTTGCCAAAAATATTAAGGTCGCGCTCAACAATTTGCGGAAAAAGCGTTTGGGGATCCGCATAAATCTTTTCCGAATCCATAAAATTCATGCCACTGGCTTTAAAAACAATGAGCATAAAATCTTTATTTTCACGGGTCGCAGCGCCTTCAAAACTTAAAACCGCCTCGCCGGCCTTAAAGCCCATTTGCTTGATCGAATAGGTAATTTTCTCGCCGACAAAGTCATTGACATCATTAGCCGCCCTTGCCATCGGACAAAATGTGACACTAATGATCAAACTTAACAAGGCTCGATAAAATAATTCTTTTTTCATCTTTTTCTTCTTTATCTTTAACCAGCGTCTAACGTCTAGCGTCCATCCTCCAGCGTCCAACCCCCAACCCCTAACCCCTTTGATCAAATTCTTTAATAAACCTTTCCATCAATTTCGCCCCTTTAACGAGCGTCTTAACCTTGGCGTATTCGTCGGTCGTGTGCGCCGTACCTTTAGCGCCATAACCGGTCGCAAAAGCAGGAATTCCGTGTTTCTTAAAAAACGTAATCACCGTGGCTCCTTCGCTGGCCTTAACCTGCGCGGGGATTTTCATTTTCTTGGCCGTATCCACATAAGTTTTTACAAACGGATGCTCCCCGGCAATTTCATAAGGCTGCTGTAAATCGTCGATAATAATTTTAAATTTGGGCGTCACTTTTTTGACGATAGCCTTGATCTGAGCTAAAACCTCCGACGATTTCATCCCCGGCAGAAAGCGTGTGTCTAGCGAAAACTCGCAAAAATCTGCGACCATATTGACCTTGTCGCCTCCTCGAATCGTGCCGATATTCATCGTCGGCGGATGCAAAAGAGCATGCTTTTTAAATTTAAATTGATGCGCCTTTAAAAGCCGTATCACCTCTGCCGCCTGCTCAATGGCATTGACCCCCCGCCAATTGTAGGCCCCATGCGCTTTCTTGCCAAAAATCTGAATGCGCGTATGCAGCAAACCTTTTTGGGCGATGATCGTATAAAATTCGTCTGAGTCAACAATCAATCCAAACCCCGGCTTTAAAATTTTCTTATCCAAAAGCGGAATAATCCCGGCCTTGCTACCTGTTTCTTCATCGACGGTGGCAGCCATAATCACATCGTTTTGGAGACTCACCTTATCCTCAACCAAACTGCGCATCACTTCCATACAGCAAGCCAAATTTCCTTTATCATCACTTGCCCCGCGGCCATAAATTTTTCCGGCCTTGATCTGGCCGCCTAACGGATCAAACTTCCATCCTCCCCCGATGGGAACCGTATCAAAATGGGGGGTGAGCAAAACCGAATTCTTAGCCGCGTTGTGACCTGTCCCCTTTAAGGTCGCAACGATATTGGGCCGGTTCTTTTCAAAAGTATGAATTTTAACTTCAATCCCCAAAGAGCGCATATCCTCTTCGATAAAATTCGCCAAAGCCAATTCATTGCCCGGCGGGTTTTCGCTATTAAAACTAATCACTTTTTGGGTTAAAGAAATAAGACGTTGATCGTTGATCATTTGAAAAAATCCTCTGCTTTTTTGGCGCCTAAGCTACGGCTGTAATCGTCGTAATCGATGATCGTTAAATCATGGCGAGTGGCGCTGATGTTTAGAATTTTGGGCATATGATGATGAACATGGCGAAAAGCCACGTAGCGAAAATCCGTGCGGCAATTTGGGCACGAGACCATATCCAACTTAACATCCATATTTTGGCAATACGCGCATTGGCCGGACAAGTCCCCGTAAATCAAAAGATGCTCTTTGACTTTGTGCAAATCAAACGGCTTGTAAACCCGTAATAATTTTTCGGACATGGGCGATATTATAACATACGAATAAGATTTGAAGGAAATTTGCCTAAGAATAAAAAAACCCTTAAACATTTAAGGGTGAAAGAGAGGGGGCCGATAAAGCCGGCACGAAACGCAGAGCGCCGGTTCCCCTTCGGCAACTCAGCCACCGTATTGTCCCATCACCTTCACCGTGTCTACACGTTGCCCACAACTTCACGGGCCTTTCCGGTTTGAAGACAATGTAGGTCTGGAGCTTTGCCGCGCGATCCACAGATCAAGGTCGCGCGATCCCTTTCACGGGACGTCCCCGCCTTTCGACGGGTTTGCCTTTATCGGCTTAGTCAAACCATACCACATACCTTTTTGAGAAACAAGGGCACACGGACCGAAAAATCTCAGGTCCCCGCGACTTGTTCAATTTCCTTGGCCGGTTCTTTGGGCACTTGCCCGCCAAAAGATTCAAAGGACTGCCCACCGCCAGAATTTGGGCGGGTAAACCCTAAAAAGATCGGCAAAGTCTGCGCATTGATTGGTGTAATGTTGATGATAACGGGAAACAAGCCCTGAATATTGATCTGTTCCAAATTCTGTTGCGGCAATGGCAGCGGCACACCACGTCCGTCGCGCTTAATTTGCAAATTCATGCTCGTCGGGTCAAAGTCGATACCGCCGACTTGGCGGTCAAGCCCTCCGACGGGCGCTGAGGCAACATTCACCTTGTCATCAACCCCGCTCGAAGCGGAAAATTTGAGCGTTTTACTGCGAGTAACCACAAATCCTTTTTTTGTTCCGCTTTGCAACTGCATTTCGTCAATAAAAAACGTAATCGGATCTTTTTGCAATTGAATATTAATTTCACTAAAACGACTATTAAGTTCTAAAAGCTGGCTGCGACTGATATCATTTCCAAACAAATATGCAACAGTTGCGGCAAGCGTGTCTGGAAAATATCGAGGCGCTTGGCCGTTATCTTCTGCTAGTTGGGCTGCTGTTTCTTTAACGGTTTTCAAAACATTCGAGTTCTGTCTCCACCTGACTTCCTGTAATTCAAAAGCAACACTTAAATCAGGCATCAGATGGACACCTTTGACCTGAACAAGTGGCTTTTCTACTCGTGAAGTTTCTGAAGCTAGTTTTTCTCGAAATCGCACATTCTGTTTCCAACTTGAAAAAATATCACTCACAAGTGTTGCGTGAATAAAACTTTCGTTGACATAGGCCGCTTTCTCTGTCTGAGGATAGGTTTGCTGTCCCACTAACACTGCTTTTTGGGATGCAAAACTCTGAGTGTCACCCAAAACCTCGGCGATAACATTTTGGATATTCGAAAAGCTTTCTCGCAACCTGCCCCTGGAGGGATCCGATAAAATTGCGTTTAAATCATGAAAGTGTCCTGTTTGATGAAATTTATCATAGCTTGCATCCAAAACTGCTTGGATTCTTTGTACAGGGCCACTGAGTAAAACCGATGTCCTTTCCGAAACAGTCCTCCAATAGGCTTGCTGGGGGTCAGCATTGTCCGAATACTTTTGAAGTTCATCCCTAATAAGCGGTAAAAGGTCTCTAAAAAAAATCGCCCTAGCATCCTCGATGGTAATATTTTTAACTCTCTGAGAATTAGAAATAGCAAAATTTAATTTGAAATCT
Organism: uncultured Planctomycetales bacterium; assembly: GCA_964474085.1. Classification (GTDB taxonomy): domain Bacteria; phylum Omnitrophota; class Gorgyraeia; order Zapsychrales; family JANLHA01; genus JADLGJ01. The sequence goes on along the minus strand of CAYYRJ010000013.1, from coordinate 43,248 downwards.
TGAGAAACCCAAACTTGAAAGAGCCTAATCGGGTCAAGACGTTTGATATTTTGAACTTTCAACTGTTTAACTAAATTATCCAAAAATATGGATTTAAAACGGATATCATCAAGCGAAAAAGTAACGCCGGGAGCAGAGAGCAGTTGAACACTCGTGATTATTTTGCCGTGCACGCCATGAGTAGCAAATTTATCAGGATTATCCTCTTGACCATCCCAATAATTAACAAGTTCTTCTAAAATTTTAATAACTGTGCTCAAATGGTATTTTGTATTTCCATAACTGACTTTTCTGCTGGGATCTTGTCGAAGAGAGTTTGAGGCGGCGGCGAAAATAACATCTTCTCCTTGCGTTGCGGCACTGGAAACCACGCCAGACTCATCTTTAGTAGCGGCTAATTGGACCGTCACAGCGACGCTGGAACTAATCCCTTCAATCCTCCCTTCTACTTGTCGTAATGAAACGGTTCTTTCTGTCAATGAAGACCTGGCCCCATCGCCAAATGCAGCAATCTCAATTCCCCCACTAAAATATTTCCTCGGAATTAGATCACCATTTTCGTCGGCTTCTTCTTTTATCAGGTTGTACGCGCCTTTTTTAAAGGCGGCTAAATATTGCTCATAAATGCGTTGTTTCATCGTTTTGTCGTCGGTTTCAACACCGGCAACTTTGCCTTTGTCAGTATAAATCTTGCCCAGCAAACTTTCTTTTAAAGCCTTTTTGTACCATGCGGCGAGGATAACGGAATTGTAAATCTGACGCACGTCGGCAAATTCTTTGCCTTCATTGACGGCCTTTTCGATGGTTGGAAGGATGGTGGTGCGGAAAATTTGGGAGGAAATAACATTTTTCTGTAGGGGCGTATTGCAATACGCCCCTACGGCTTGATATTCCTCATCCAGCATCACCTTCAACCGCTTTTCGCCAACCAAAACAATCCCGTTACTTTCCAAAACTTCGGCCTTTTCCGGCATGATCCAAACCTTGTTAAAATCGCTGGTCGCTGGAGGCTGGACGCTGGGTGTTTTTTCCAACGTCCAACGTCTAACGTCTAGCGTCCTTGCCCCATTAACCTGCTCCCAATATTTCTTCCCCAAATCCGTTTCGGGATTGGTGAGCGAGGCGGCCAATTGCTTTAAAACATAATCCTGCTCAAGCATCGTTTTGCCCATCGTCGTCTGGCCCAAAACATCAGGAATAATTCGATCTTTTTCGGTCGGCGAAAGGTTGACCCAAACTTCTTTGTCCGGAATGGTTAACGCCGCGAGAAAATATTTGACGAGCTTAGTTGTTTCCTCTTTTAGTTCGTCTGTCGAAAGTTTCGATTGCCCTTGGTCGACGATAAAATCAAACAAAAGCGGATTTTCGGGATGGATTTTAAGTCCTAAAAGTACGGGGGGCTGATACCCAGCATTTGCGTTAATGGACGTTGCGACATCCAGAAAAACCTGGCCCCCTGCCGGAACGACGACAAGCGACGTCAAAAACGTCAACACAATAAAACTGCTGATTATTTTTCTGAAAAACATTAGACTATCTCGATGAAAGAGAGACTGCACAGAGTTTTTCCTCTTTAGATAAAACAAATAAATACTGTCAAATGGAGATGCTACAAAAGATAAATACAGATAAGATACACATAAGTATAAAGAAACTCCCCGAGAAAGGCAAATTTTCTTTAAAAATTTTTCAAATCTAGCTAAATAACGCGATGGCAAATGAAGCCCCGACTCGGGAAGCCCTTTTAAGGCGAATGGCGCCATAGAGGCGCAAAACAATTGAGCCTAAAAGGACTTTCCCAAGTCGGTAAATAAAACTTGCACATGGCATTAAACAGAGACCGGAAGAACCAATTGGCTAAAAAATTCAGTTAGCGAGCGCTCGCTTTTTTTGCCGGGAGCATCCTCCACCCCGCTTGAAACGTCCACCGCATAAGGCTTGATCTCTTCAAACGCGCTACGGACATTATTCGAATGTATGCCGCCAGAGAGAATGATCGGAACGCCAAAATTTTTGGCTTCCTTGATCAGTTTCCAGTCAAAAGTTTTGCCCGTCCCGCCCTGCACGCCTTCTTCATGGCGGTCAAAAAGAAAAGCACTCGCAAGCGATTTGTACGGACGTAAAACATTAATATCAAAATCTTCTTTGACACGAAAGGCCTTGATAATTTTGTATTTGTCAAAACGTTTACAAAAATCCGGCGTTTCCTCACCATGAAATTGCAATACTCTCAAGCCGCAAAACTCCGCGATCTCTTTGACCGCTCCTTGCTTTTGGTCGACAAAAACTCCGACGGGTGTCACAAACGGCGGCAAATCAGAAATGATTTTCTTCGCCTTATATGGCCCGATGAAACGTTTACTTTTTTTATAAAAAATAAACCCCAACGCCCATGCGCCTAAAGACGCGGCCAATAGAGCATCCTTTGTATCCGTAATCCCACAAATCTTAGCTTTTAACATATCAACCTTTCTATTTTAAATTACTAACGTCTAACGTCCAGCCACCAACGTCCAACCCCTAACCCCTATCCCCTAACCCCCATAATCTCCTTAACTTTTGCGCCGACGTCGGCAGAACGTAAAAAACTTTCCCCGATCAAAACCGCGTTAACGCCCAATGCTTGCAACTTCATAATTTCCGTATGAGTCTTAATCCCACTCTCAGCCACGATCACTTTTCCCTTAGGAATTTGCGGCACTAATTTTTCACTAACGCTTAAATCAATGGTCAGTGTTGCTAAATTGCGGTGATTAATCCCGATGACTTCTGCGCCACTTTTAAGCGCCCGAAAAAGTTCACTTTCGTCATGGACCTCGACGAGACAGTCCATATCAAGATCCGAAGCGACCTGGATCAAGTCCTTGAGCAAAGCATCCTCTAAAATCGCAACAATCAAAAGAATCGCGCTGGCGCCCTGACAAAACGTTTCAAAAATCTGATGTTCGTGAATAATAAAATCCTTGGTCAAAACCGGCAACAGAACCTCTTCGCTTACCCTTTTAATATACGTCGGTTTGCCTAAAAAATATTTATCTTCCGTCAAAACCGAAAGCGCATCCGCCCCATTTTCCGCATACGTCCTTGCCAAACCGGTCAAATCAAAAGGCTCGCGGATAATTCCCACCGACGGGGACGCTTTTTTAATTTCGGCGATCAAATTGATACGACCGGGCTTTTCGATGGCTTTTTTAAAAAGACCGTAGCGGCTGTGCGGGGAGGTTTTGACGTTCTTCTTAAGCGCCGCATAATAGCCGCTCTTTTGAGCGAGCAATTCTTTTTTATACTCGACGATCTCTTTTAAAAAATCTCGTTTCATGAATCGATACCATTTGTAAAAACTTTCAACTCGTCTAATTTTTTCAAAGCCTTGCCACTATCGATTGAATCACACGCTAAGGCAATCCCGTCGGAAATATTTGCAACTTTTTCTGCCGTATACAAAGCACAAGCCGCATTTAAGACGACAATATCCCGTTTCGGTCCGGATGCCCCTTTTAAAATGTCCAAAACAATCCCCGCATTAACATTCAAATCGCCGCCTTTTAAATCGGATTCCTTGGCCAAACAAAAACCCAATTCAAGAGGATCAATTTCATAACTTAAAATTTCACGGCCGTTAAATTCACTGACAAACGTCTGTGTCGTCGTCGTCACTTCATCTAACCCGTCCTTGCCGTGTACGACAAAAGCTCGGCGCAGCCCCAAATTTTTTAAAACCCGTGCCAAAGGCTCAACATAATCTCGGCTATAAACGCCCATCATCTGATGCGTGGCTTTTGCCGGATTAAGCAACGGGCCGAGAATATTAAAAATGGTCTCTGTGCCTAAACTTTTTCGAACAGCGGCAACATTTTTGAGCGCCGGATGCAATTTTTGTGCAAACAAAAATGCGATCCCGATTTCATCTAAACACTCGCCTAGATATTTTTGATCGATGCTAATATTCACGCCTAAAGCTTCGAGCACATCGGCGCTGCCGCAGCGGCTTGAAATCGATCGATTGCCGTGTTTGGCTAAAACCACACCAGCACCCGCAACGACAAAAGCCACCGTCGTCGAAATATTAAACGTGCCCTTTTTGTCCCCGCCGGTTCCGCAGGTATCCAGGACAACCGGATGTTTGGTGTTAACTTCGAGCGAAAAATCGCGCAAAATTTTTGCCGCGCCGGTAATCTCCTCAATTGAGGGAGACTTTTCGTTGAGCGCCATCAAAAATGCCGCCATCGACTGATGCGGCAGATCACCTGACATGATCAAACGCATAACAGCCTGGATTTCGCCTTCTGTCAAATCCTGGCGATTTTGTAATTTCTGAATATACGCATCCATAAAATTTATGAAAGCTTTAGGAAGTTTTTTAAGATACCCATTCCCGACGTAGTTAGAATAGACTCCGGATGAAATTGCACGCCCCACAGCGGAAAATTTTTGTGGCGCACGCCCATGATTTCTTTGTCTTTATCCTTCGTCCACGCGGTAATTTCCAAACACTGCGGCAAAGATTTAGGGTCAATGACCAGCGAGTGATAACGGGTCGCTTCAAAAGGGTTGTCGAGATTTTTAAAAATATCCGTCCCCTTGTGCGCAATCGGGGAGGTCTTCCCGTGCATCAGATGTTTAGCGCCAATAATTTTTCCGCCATACGCATAGCCAATGGCCTGATGCCCCAAACAAACGCCTAAAATAGGAATTTTGCCGCTAAACTCTCGGATAACTTCGACGGTCACGCCCGCATCCTCCGGCCGGCCGGGGCCCGGCGAGATCACGATGCGGGAAGGTTTTAGTTTACGAATTTTCTCAACCGTCAAAGCGTTGTTGCGAAAAATTTTCATCTGTGCCTTAAGCTCGCCAAAATACTGAACAAGGTTATACGTAAACGAATCGAAATTGTCGATGATAAGCAACATAAGATTATTCTTTTTCGCGGTAAATGACAGCACCGACTTTTTTAAGTTTGGCTTCCAAATCTTCGTACCCGCGTTCCAAATGATAAATGCGATGAATTTCGGTTTTGCCTTTGGCGGCTAAACCAGCCAAAACCAAAGCAGCCGACGCCCGCAAATCCGAAGCCATGACCGGCGCCCCATAAAGCGTCTTGACCCCTTCGACAATCGCGACCCCACTGTCCCGGCGGATATTAGCTCCCATCCGATTAAGCTCCGCAATGTGGATAAACCGGTCCGGAAAAACTTTGTCATTGATCACACTGACTCCCGGAGTAATCGCCATAAGCGCCATAAACTGCGCCTGTAAGTCCGTCGGAAAACCCGGATAGGGATACGTCGTCACACTGACCGGCTTTAGCTTTTTGGGACCAATGACCGTCAGAGAATCTTTTCCTTTTTTAAAACGCACGCCGGCCGCTTCCAAGCGGTCCATCAAAACCAGAAGCTGGGCATACCTGACATTGCGAATTGTCAGCGTACTTTGTGTCGCAGCCGCCATAAGAACAAACGTGCCGGCTTCAATACGATCCGGGCCAATAGTGTATTCTGCGCCATGCAAACGTTTAACTCCTCGAATGACGAGCCGAGAGGTCCCTTTGCCTTCGATATGGGCGCCCATTTTGATCAAAAATTCAGAGAGCTCCTCAACCTCCGGCTCGCAGGCCGCGCTTTCAATGATCGTCTCTCCTGTTGCCAAAACAGAGGCCATCATCACATTGCCAGTAGCTAAAACCGACGGGCCAAAAACACCGCCCAAATAAATCAAATCCCCTTTTAACACTCGGGCTTTGGCAATCACATAACCGCCTTCAACTTCAATCGTCGCCCCTAAAGCTTTAAAACCTTTAATATGCAAATCAACTGGTCGAATCCCGATAACGCATCCACCGGGCAGAGAAACTTTAGCGCTACGAAACTTTGACAATAACGGTCCCATCACGCAAAACGAGCCGCGCATTGTCGAGACAAGTTTGTATTCCGCCGTCGAGCTGTTGGCCGCGCCGCTGATAACTGCAGTATTATTGTTGTAGTCGACCGTTTTTCCCAGCGAACGCAAAAGCTTGATCATCGTTAAAGTGTCGCGCAGCTTAGGAACGTTGTGAATGACGCATTTCTCGTCGGTTAAAAGGGTGGCTGCCAAAATCGGCAAGGTCGAATTTTTAGAGCCGCTGACCTTAATATCGCCAGCAAGTTTTTTACCGCCTTCAATGACTAGTTTGTCCATGAGCAATTATCCTTGTTGTTATGTCATTCGAGCGTTAACAATCAATCTTAAAGAGATTGCCGCGTCGGCGCTGCGGGCCTCCTCGCAATGACGAGCATATTAAGCCTGCGCTAAAAAATATCGCGGGGTATCGCGGTAATCGTTTTTAAAATAAACGTTTTCAAATCCATGCTCGCTAAGCAACGTGCCCAACGCGTCCTTTTGTCCGTCACCGATTTCACACGCCAAAACCGCATTATCTTTCAAAAAACGTTTCGCATTTTTAATAATCATCCGATAGAACTTTAAACCATCCGACCCGCCGTCGAGAGCTAATTGCGGTTCTTGACGGACATCCGCCGGCAAAGACGCCAAAAGCGGCGTTGCAATATAGGGCGGATTGGAGACAATTATATCAAAACCTTTTTCGGCCTGACGGTAATTCTCAAAAAATTCAAAGGCATCACAATGGACAAAATCAATCCGAGAAGAAACTCCGTTACACCGCGCGTTTTCTCGACCAACTTTTAGCGCATCTTCAGAAATATCCATAGCCACGATTCGTGCACCCGAAAGCGATTTGGCCAGAGCAATCGCAATATTTCCAGAGCCTGTCCCGACGTCCAAAATCCTAAGATCACGGATTTCATAACGCAGAACAAAATCCAAAAGGCTTTCGACCAAAAGCTCTGTTTCCGGACGAGGAATAAGGACCCGCGAATCGACTTTAAACGGAAAACCAAAAAAATGCGTTTGTCCTAAAATATATTGCAGCGGCTCATTGCGACTAAAACGCTGTTGCATCGCATCAAAAGTCAACTGCTGCGCAGGCGTCAAGCAGACTTCTTTGGTATAAAGTTCGGCACGCTGGCAATCTAAAATTTCGGTCAACATTAATTCTTGCGGGGTCATTGCTGCGCCTGCTGTTGTTGTTCTTGTAAATTTTTGTCCTCTTCCCGAAGCAAAGCGTTGGTCAAATCGTCCAAATCGCCGTCCATGACATTATCCAGCTGATGTGTCGTAAACCCTATACGATGATCCGTAACACGATGGTCCGAAAAATTATACGTCCGAATTTTTTCACTGCGGTCACCGGTACCAATTTGGGCTTTACGATCCTTGCTGGTCTTTTCAAAATTTTCCTGGTCCATCTTGTCCTTGATTCTCGCACGCAAAACACGCATCGCCTTGGCGCGGTTTTTAAGCTGTGAACGCTCATCCTGACAGACCACGACAATTCCCGTCGGGAAATGGGTCATCCGCACGGCGGAATCTGTCGTGTTGACACTTTGCCCGCCCGGGCCTGAGGAACGATAAACATCGATTTTTAAATCTTTAGGATCAATTTTGATTTCGACATCTTCTTCGGGTTCTTCTAATACCGCCACAGTAGCCGCCGAGGTATGGATGCGGCCCGAGGCTTCCGTCGTAGGCACGCGCTGTACGCGATGGACACCGCTTTCCCATTTTAAATGGCGCGCCGCACCGGTCCCGGAAACGCTTAAAACAATTTCCTTAAAACCTCCCGCTTCCGATTCGTGACTGCTCATCACTTCACTTTGCCAACCCTGACGCTGAGCATATCGAGAATACATCCGAAAAAGATCCGCCGCAAAAAGAGACGCTTCCTGCCCGCCGGTCCCAGCGCGGATTTCGATAATAACTCCCGTATCTTTGTCGACCCGACGAGGATTGACAAGTTCGTCGATCTTTTTTTCAATTTCAACGACCTGGTTTTCCAGATCCAAAAGCTCCGCACGGATAAGCGACTCGAACTCTTTGTCCTGCTTTTCTTGCAGCAGTTTTTTTAACTCTGCAATTTGCGCCAAAACAGCATCATGTTCTTTCAAAGTATCGACCAATGGCGTTAGCAAAGAAAATTCTTTGGCATACCGTTGATACTGCTTCTGATCTTCAATGATCGTCGCATCGGCGAGGAGCCCTTCCAGTTCGCGATAACGGTCTCTGGTTTTGTTGAGCTTCTCCAAATTGATCATTTTTTACCTTTTTTGTAACGTTGTTCAAAACGCTCAATACGCCCGGCCGAATCCACAAACTTTTTCTCGCCGGTATAAAACGGATGGCACTTGGAACAAATTTCGACACGGATGTTCTGCTTCGTCGAACGTGTGTGAATGACTTCCCCGCAGGCGCAGGTAATGGTTGTTGCGGTGTAATTTGGGTGTATTTCAGTTTTCATTTTTTTGTTCTCCTTTTAATCATTAAATACTTACTGGTTTTCCAACGTCCAGCGTCCAACGTCTAACTTCCCTTTTATATCCCACGTCGTCACGCAAAAGCGTGACTCCTTTGGGATGAGTGCTCGGGCCTCTTTTTTGATGAGATGGCCCTCACGCTCATTTATTCATATTATCCAAAAACTCTTTGTTGCTCTTGTACTTGCCTAAACGGTCGATCAAAAGCTCCATCGCCTCGGCGGTATTAAGATCATTAATCGCTTTGCGAAGCAACCAAACACGCTGCAATTCTTCTTCCTTAAGAAGAAGTTCTTCATGTCGCGTATTCGAACGTTTGATATCAATCGCCGGATAAATACGACGTTGAAACAGGTTGCGGTCCAATTGAAGTTCCATGTTACCTGTTCCCTTAAACTCTTCAAAAATAACTTCGTCCATACGGCTACCCGTATCGACAAGCGCCGTTGCGATAATCGTCAGGCTGCCACCCTCTTCAACCCCGCGGGCCGCGCCAAAAAAGCGTTTGGGCTTATGCAGGGCGTTGGAGTCCACACCACCTGAGAGAATCTTTCCGCTGTGCGGGACAACCGTATTATACGCACGGGCCAAACGGGTAATGCTGTCGAGCAAAATGACCACATCGCGTTTGTGCTCGACGAGACGTTTAGCTTTTTCAAGCACGATTTCCGCAATCTGGACGTGGCGTTCGGCCGGTTCATCAAAAGTCGACGCGATGACCTCGCCCTTAACGCCTCTTTGCATATCGGTCACTTCTTCCGGGCGCTCGTCGATCAAAAGCACAATCAACACAATATCCGGATTATTTAGCGTAATCGAATTGGCGATTTTTTGCAAAAGGACCGTTTTACCACTATAAGGCGGAGCGACGATAAGCGCACGCTGGCCCTTACCAATCGGGGTCAACAGGTCCATGACCCGTGTCGAAATTTCGGTTGCGGTGGTTTCCAGCTTTAAACGGTCACGCGGATAAAGCGGCGTTAAGTTATCAAAAAAGATTTTGTCTTTACTCTTCTCGGGGTTTTCATAATTAACCGCTTCGACTTTAAGAAGAGCAAAATATTTTTCGCCTTCCTTAGGCGGACGGATATGTCCGCTGACATTATCCCCCGTCTTAAGATCAAAACGTCTGATCTGCGACGGAGAAATATAAATATCGTCCGGGCAAGGCAAATAATTATAATTGGCACAGCGCAAAAAGCCAAAGCCTTCAGTCAAAATCTCAAGGGTCCCCTCGCCGAACATCAGGCCTTCTTTTTCGGCCTGCTTCTGCAAAGTTTTAAAAATCAAATCCTGCTTTTTTAAACCGCTGGGATTCTCGACACCCATTTCACGCGCAAGCTTGGTTAAATCAGACATTTTCATGTCCTTTAACTTTGTGATATCAATCTGCACTGCGCGTCCGGCAGAAACAACAGCCTCCTCCTCGCTGGGTTTTTCCTTCTCAGGACTTTTAGCTACCGGTTTAACAGGCTGCATTTCTTCTTCATTAACTTTTTCTTTCGATGTTCTTGGCATGTTCTCTTTCCTTGTGTGTTGGTGTATTGTTAAATGTTATATACCTGCGTTTGATCATTTCAATAATTGCGTTGACCTGTTTTTGTGTTTTTATAAGTGTTCCTCCATTGTCGATGATGATATCAGCCCGACGAGCTTTTTCGCTCATTGGCCATTGAAACTTTATGCGCATAAGAGCCTGAGTGCGATTAAAACGACCCTGCTTTAAACATCTTTGCATCTGAGTCTTTTTATTGACTTTGACGACAACCGTCAAATCGGTAAACTTGTTCATCCCCGACTCAAAAAGCAAAGGGACATCAAGTACAATAATTTTTTTGCCACCCTTTTTTAAAAGCGAGATTTCCTTTTGCGTTTCTTTAATAACAAAAGGATGAACAATCCCCTCGAGCTTGCGCAATTGTAACGGGCTTGCAAAAACGATTCCCGCAAGTTTTTTGCGATCAATTTCGCCTTTGTCCAAAATATCCTTTCCGAAGGCTAAGACCACTTTTTTAAAACACGCGCCATTTTTGCGCAAAGCGCGGTGAGCAAGAAGATCCGCGTTGATAACACTAGCGCCTAAAGCAGCCATCATCGCGCAAACACTTGACTTGCCGCTAGACAGCTGGCCTGTAACGCCGACGACAATACTTCTTTTTTTTACAAGTTCTTTAAGCATTGATTATAAAGCCCGACATACTGCCGCGCGGAACTCTCCCACGAAAAATTTGCCTTAAAAGCTTGAGCCACAATCTGACTAAAAGCTTCTGAATCGCTATAAATATTAATAGCTTCTTTAATCACATTTAAAAAAGCTTTCGGCGTGTATTCGATAAACACAAAACCGTTTCCGCCCTGATCATACGGGATAACTGTGTCAACTAAACCGCCGACGCGATAAACGACGGGAATCGTGCCGTAACGCATGCTAATCAACTGACTTAACCCGCAGGGTTCATAGACGGAAGGCATCAAAAAGAAATCCGAACCAGCATACACAAAATGCGAAAACTCTTCATCAAAAGCCAAATCAATGGCGATTTTATCCGGATATTGCTTGGCCCACCGGGTCAACATTTCATGGTACTTTTGCTCGCCGACACCTAAAAAAACCAACTGGATATCAAGCTTCATCAATTGCGGCATCATCTGGTCGAAAAGATCAATTCCCTTTTGATGCGACAAGCGGCTGACAAACCCAAAAAGAGGGACACGGCTCTTAAGGGGCAACTTTACTTTTTTTTGCAAAAAAGCTTTATTCTTCGCTTTATGCTGGGAGTTTTCTGGCGCATAATTGTATTCAATATAACTTTCCCGTCGAGGATCCCAATAATTGTAATCCAGACCATTTAAAATCCCGATAATCGTTTCTCCCCGAGCTTGCAAAACACCCTGCAAACCGCAACCAAATTCTTGTGTTTGTATCTCACGGGCATACTGCGGGCTGACGGTCGCAACGCAATCGCTATAAATTATCCCGGCTTTAAGCAAATTTATTTTTCCATAAAATTCAAACGCATCGGCAAAAACCTTTTCGCCAAAATGTAATTTCTTATATTGCTCAGCCGCAAAAACACCCTGATAAGCCAAATTATGCAAAGACAATACCGTCTTGGTATCTTTAAAAAATTCATCCCGATTAAACTTTTGCTTTAAATAAACCGGAATCAGCGCACTTTGCCAGTCATGACAATGGATAATGTCAACATGCAACTTTAATTCCTTAAAAAGCTCAAGTGTCCGACGGCAATAAAAGTCAAACCGCTCCAAATTGTCCGGATAATCCCCGTTTTGATCGCCATAAAGCCCGGGGCGCTGGAAATATTTTTCATTTTCCAGCAGGTAAACGGTAATATTTTTTCCAACAATCGCCTGAAAAACATAGTCCCGGATTTGGGTAAACCCAAAGCTTTGCCGGTCAATGCAGCTGTATGCAGGCAAGACAATAATAATATCCTGCCCGAGCTTTTCGAGCGCCAAAGGCAAGCTGCCGCAGACATCCGCCATACCGCCGGTCTTGGCAAAGGGAACTACTTCTGACGAACAAAACGCTATTTTCATAAATTATTCACGTCGCTACTGTTAAACCTTTTGAGTATCCAACCAATTTTTGCCTTTTTTTATACTCACGAGAACCGCAACACGCAAAGGCATAGTGTGCTCCATTCTCTGGCGAACAAGCTCGATAAGCTTTTTCTCCTCGGAGACAAGCGCGTCAAAAACCAATTCATCGTGCACGGTAATAATCATCCGCGATTTAAAATTTTTTTCTTTCAGGTCCTCGGCGATTTTGATCATCGCCAATTTAATGATATCTGCGGCCGATCCTTGCACCGGCGTATTAATCGCCTGGCGCTCGGCAAACTGGCGTATCCCGACATTAGGACTGTTGATTTCCGGAATATACCGTCTGCGATGCAAGAGTGTCGTCACAAAGCCCTGCTTGCGGCATTTGACGATTTCCTCGTCCATAAACTTTTTAACTTTCGGATAACGCAAGAAATAACGGTCAATAAAATCCTGCGCCCGTGCGGGACTGATTTTTAAATCTTTGGACAACCCAAAAGCGCTGATCCCATAAATAATCCCGAAGTTAACGCGCTTGGCGCTATTTCGCATCTCGGGGGTCACTTCGCTTTCCTTAATATCAAAGATCTTAGCGGCGGTCGTCGTGTGAACATCTTCGCCTTTTTCAAACGTCTCAATTAAATTTTCATCCCTACAAAGATCCGCTAATATCCGCAGTTCAATCTGAGAATAATCCGCCGAAATAATAATTCGATCTTCTGCCGACGGGATAAAAGCCGCGCGGATCTGGCGGCCCAAATCGGTACGAATCGGAATATTTTGCAAATTCGGATTATTCGAACTTAAACGTCCGGTTTCCGTCCCCGCCTGGTTAAAGGTGGTGTGCACACGTCCGGTCAAAGGATCAATGAGCTTGGGCAATGCATCGATATACGTTGATTTAAGTTTTGTCAGCTGGCGATACTCGAGCAATTGGGCCGGCAATGCATGGCTTTGAGCCAACTGCGACAAAACGCCTTCATCCGTCGAAAATCCGGTTTTTGTTTTCTTAACCGCTGGCAACTTCAACTTCACAAACAAAATCTGGGCCAGCTGCTTGGGCGAATTAAGGTTAAATTCCTCGCCGGCAAGTTGATGAATTTCTTTGACCAAAACGTCAATGCGTTTTGACGTCTCCCCAGACAAACGGTTGAGTAACTTTTCATCAATACACACGCCTTCTTGTTCCATCCCGGAAAGAACAAAAGCAAGCGGCATTTCCAAATCGTCAAACAACTGCAAAAGTTCGCGTTCTTTAAGCTGGGATAATAGCGGCTGATAAAGCTGCTCGACAATCACAACCGCTTGGGCAGGCGACAAGTCTTGCGATACTGTTTTTTTCAAATATTCCCACGCCAAAACGCCCAAATCATAATTGCCACGCGAAGGGCTCGACAAATACCCGGCAAGCATGACATCAAAAACTTTTCCCGCAATCTGCTCGACGGCCAAAGGCCAGCCTTTAAGTTGACTTTTTATGTCGTGCGTGACGATGACAATACCGGGATTACCAAAAAGTTGCGTCAACCACTCATCATCCGTCGCAGGAATTTGATAGACCTCGCCTGCCGCGGCTATGAATATTTTTTGTGGCACCGAAATTTCTGCAACAGGTGGTTTTGGGTCACAGGCAAACGCAAAAAATCCTTTGGCTTTGATGCTCTCGACAAGCGCCTTAAAATCAGCTTGCTTTTCAACACGTTTGACCAAAATCTTCGCTGATGGCTTAGAGGATTCGCTATCAAGTTCGGCCACAAATTTGCGAAATTCCATTTCGCTAAACAATGTTTCAAGCGCTTTTGTGTCGGGCGCACCGACACGCATATTCTCCAAATCAAGAGCGATCGGAGCTTTATCTTCCAAAAGCGCAAGTTCGTAGCTTAACGTCGCGTTGTCTTTTTGGGCCATAATCGCCTGGCGAACGCGCAGAGGCAACAGCGCATCCGCATTTTTGAGAATTTCTTTCAAAGAGCCATACTCGCAAAGTAAGTTTTTGGCGGAAACCTCGCCAATACCTTTGACTCCAGGAATATTGTCAACCGCATCCCCCGCCAAGGCCAAATAGTCGGGAATAAGCGCCGGTGAAAATCCTAAAATTTTCTCAACATCCCCCGAGTGTAATATCGCATCCTGCCGCGAACTTAAAATCTTTACACTTTTACCGACTAATTGAAACATGTCTTTATCATCACTGACAATGACCGTTTCAAGATCCGGTTGTGTAATGCGCCGCGCAATTGTGGCGATAATATCATCCGCTTCATAACCTTCCAACTCGAGGATCGGGATATGATAAGCCCGGACGATATCTTTGATTATCGAAATCTGGCTGATCAACTCATCCGGCATTGCCGGACGCTGAATCTTATAGTCGGCATATTTCTTTTGGCGAAGGGTCTTGCCCTTGACGTCAAAACACACGGCCAAATACTGCGGCTGATACTCCCGCAATATTTTTTTTAACGCCGCAACAAAACCATACACCGCATTCGTCGCCTGCCCTTTGGAATTGCGCAGTTCCTTAATCGCAAAAAATGCGCGATAGCACAAAGCGTGAGCATCAATCAAAAAGAGTCGCGAAACAGACATTCAAAAACCTTAAAGAGGGAGTGTATTAATTCTTTGAATTAGAAATAGGTTCTTTTGGGATTATAGCGAGTATTTGCTGGAATTCATTTTTTGCACGGTCCACCTCACCTGTCTTTAATTGGGCGGTGGCAGCGTTAATGCGTTGGTTAACCTCGTCTATCCTTTCCTCATATTGCGCCTGTTCTTTGGCTTTGACCAGCTTGGGATTTTCGGGCGTTACCTTAAGCGCCTGATCAAATTCACTGATCGCCTGGCTATACTTCTTTTGTGCACGGTAACTTTCCCCGCGCATATAGTGTTTTTGCGCCCGTTCAACAGCCAAAACAAACTCCTGCTGTGCCTTTTGATCCGCTTGCCAAGCCAAACGACGAGCTGTTTCTTCCATCTCTTCTTTGATTGCAGCCGCCTTTAAACCCGGATCAACCCGATAAAGTTCCTGGCGAATCTTTTCTTTCCACGGATCATTCGCTGGCGCGCGCTTGAGTCGCTCTAAAAAAAACTCTTTAGCTTTCTCAGTTTGGTTCTGGCTTAAATAGAGATACGCCAAATTTGAATACGCCGGCAAATAATTGCTATCAATTTTTAAAATACGCAAATAATACTGCTCAGCCTGATCGGGAGAACCAATTTGTTCATAGCTCAGACCAATATCATTATAAAGAACAGGATTTTCTGGCCCAAAGCTCGCCGCTTTAAGGTAAAAATTCAACGCTTCCTTGTAATTGCCCTTTGCCTGCGCTTGTAGCCCTTTGGAACGATAAAGATCGACTTGCGGGTCTAAAGCACTGGCATAAATTTGGGAATTAAAAACAAAAAAGGAAAGGACGCAAGAAACAATTAAAATTCTAAGTCGCTGATAAATAATGGTCATAGAATAAACGATTATTGAGAATTATGCAAGAAATTTCTTAATCTACTCTAAGCCGCTAACGGCTGTGGAACCAAAGCGTTTTCTTCTCTATTAATCTGCAATATCGGTGTTTGCGAAAGTTCGCCTGCAGCTGACAGCTTGATGATTTCATCTTTGACTTTAAGCTCCCAGGTCAACGGCTCTGCCAATGTTTGGGTGAATTCTTTTCCAACAATTTTTGAAACAATGCTGCTGGCGTAAATTTGCACAAGTGACAGATAATTTTGTGAAACATCCCAATCAGCGATTTTTATCGTATCACAAACGCCATCCATGGCAAAGACATTCTCAAAATTCGTTTGATAGCTTTGATTTACCGAAACCCGTTGGCCACACTGCAGTTCTGTTTCCTTAAACAAACGCAAATCCGGCCAATCAACATCCGTCAAAATCGCCTGGCAGCCTAAGACTTTCCCATTTTGCAAACGAATAGCCTTCGCTTCTGTGTCGCCTAAGATTTCAGTAATTTTGTTTTCCGCAAAAATCCTTAAACTCGTCTTGGCCAATAAAGTTTCAAGAAAAAGACTGTCCTCCAACGACAAAAGCCCATTTAAAATATTTTTTCCCGACGTGACAAGGATCACTTCTTTTTTAGCTTCGCAAAAAGCCAAAGCACATTCCAGTCCGGCAAGGTGATCCGATTCCACCACAACAGTTTCGACAAGCGGCAAAAGTTTTAAAAGCGCTGTCATGTCGCTTAAACGTTTGAGCTGATAAAGTCCGCTCTTATTAGCACCCTTAAGCGGCGCAAAAGGTTCTTGGAGAAGATCCGACAACAAAAGCACATCATAGTCAATCTGCTCTTTATCATCGAGCGTCAAACGACGTCGCTTAAAATTTATGCGGGTGACTTTTTTGTCAAAAATAAACTTGATCTTTTCAGACTCATATTCGGTGCTGGGCCGATAAAAAATCTTGTTTTGAGGAATCTTTTTGACAGCAAGACTGGCAACAAGATTACGATAATAAGGAAAAGTGTTTTCTGCAGAGATAACAACCACCTCAAAATCCTCGCCGAAACTTTTAAGGGTTTCAAGGGTCTTGATCGCGGTTAAGGAATTTCCTAAAATGACAATTTTTTTCATAGACGCATTATAATAAAAAATCTATTTTTGTTGAAGTTTAAATGCCTCAAGTGCATTGCGCATCAAACAAACGACCGTCACCGGCCCCACACCGCCGGGCACCGGCGTAATAAAACCAGCGTGGAGTTTCGCACTTTCAAAATCGACATCACCAACCATTTTTCCGTTAAGCAAATTGATTCCCACGTCGATGACAACCGCGCCTTTTTTAATCCACTCTCCGCGGACAAAATTTGCTTTGCCTATGGCCGCAACCAAAATATCCGCCCCACTTATGTGCTCCTGCAATTTCCCCACCTGGTCGGTTGCGCTATGACAAACCGTTACCGTAGCACTTTGCGCTAATAAAAGCAGAGCCACAGGTTTACCGACAATTTCACTTCGCCCGACGACAACCGCCTGTTTGCCGCGCAGAGAAAAATCCGGAATCGCCGCTAAATGCGCCATAACAGCCGCAGGCGTGCAGGGCAAAATTTTTGTCCCGCCTAAAAGCAATTGACCTAAATTCAAAGCGTTTAACCCTTCGACATCTTTTAATACTGAAATCTGCCGGACAGCAGACTGAAAATCAATGCCTGCGGGGACAGGTTTATGCAGCATAATCGCGTGGACAGACGGATCAGCGCTTAACTGACTTAATTGATCCTCGAGTTTTTGCTGCAAAATATCCGTCGAGAGTGTTAGCAGTTCATAGCTTATACCAATACGCTCGGCGCTACGCTTTTGCGAATTCGCATACGCGCAGGCCCCGTGATCGTCGCCAACTATGACATTGACCATACGCACAGTTTTGCCGGTTGCCGCTTTAAGAGCATTGACTTCGGACTCCAGCGCATCACTTAACTTTTGGGCTAATATCTTTCCGTCGAGAATTTTTGCAGACATCATGTTTACCCTTGATTGATCCGTACATTAAACATCGCCGACTTATACGCCGCGCCTAAAAGCTCAAGGGCTACCTCGACATCGCTGACTAAATATTTATTACCTTCCAAAACCAAGTAAGGGGCAAGATCAAGAGCCTGATAACAAAGCTTGGCAATTTCAAGCGGGACCTCACACGCGCGTTTGCGGGCCGCTTCTTTGGTCGCTTCATCGGCTTTTCGGGCTTTCACAAATTCCAAATAAACTTCTGCATCCAAATCCACTAATTCCAAAAAACGCTCCCGCAAAGCTTCGCTCTTTTTTAAAATTTCTTTAAGCTTCTCATCGACATCCACTGTTTTTTTACCCAGCGAATAATTAACTACCATCGACAAAAGGGCCGCTCCCAAAGCCGCCGTTAAAGCGGCCGCCGAACCGCCGCCGGGAACCGAAACTTTTTGGGACAAAACTTCACAATATTGACGGAGAGTATGGTCTTGAAATTTTTTCACTCGCGCATCCTGTTTTGGGGATTCATTGTTCTGATCAAGAAAGAAACAACTGCGTCATATTAACGTATTGCCGGGACTTTTGCAAATCAAAAACCATCAAAAGCATTCTGTAAATACTCGACGTGCGGCGCATCGGGATCAGAGAGCAAAATCGAGATCACGTCAAACCGAAAATCACACTCGCTTAAATTATGCATTTTTAAATATAGCAATGCGGTTTTCATGATCTTCTGCTGTTTAGCCCGCGAAACGGCTTCCATGCCAGAACCAAAGCCAAGCGTCCGTCGGGTCTTGACCTCCACAAAACACACCGTGTTTTTATCCAGCGCGATAATGTCAATCTCACCTAAACGGCATCGAAAATTTTGATTGAGAATACGCAAGCCGCGCTTACGTAAAAATCCGACCGCGATTTGTTCCCCATCGGCCCCGAGTTTTTTTCGCAACAGATCATTCATTTTAGAAAACATGCCTAAAGGACCGCCGGTGAATAGGCGAAAGCCCGTGTAGCGCAATCGCCTTTTTGTGCTCTTTTGTGGGGTAGCCTTTATGTTTGGCAAAACCGTACTGAGGGAAAATTTTGTCGTACGCGACCAGCAACCGGTCGCGGGTCACCTTCGCAATAATCGAAGCGCAAGCAATTGACAGACTTTGCGCGTCCCCGCCAACAATGGTTCGGTGCGCATACGGCAAATCCGAAGTAAATTGGTTGCCGTCGATCAGCAGACACACCTTATCCGGCTTAAGTTGCACTTGCATGGCCAAATCTAAAATAGCCGCCTTCATCGCCATAAAGGTCGCCTGCAAAATATTATGCTTGTCAATCTGCTCTTCACTGATTATGCCAACACCAAAGTCGCAATTAGCAACAATTTCGTCAAAAGCGTCCTGACGGTTTTTTTCGGTCAATTTTTTGGAGTCATCAATACGGCAGGAAAAATGATGTTCATTGATACAAACAGCGGCGGCAACAACCGGGCCGGCCAAAGGACCTCGGCCAGCCTCATCGATTCCAACGAGCAAATCAAAACCTTCTTCTCTGGCTTTTTGTTCGTGGACTAACATCGAGCAACTAGTCTCTCGATATGATTATTGGAACTGGAAGAAAATTAAGCGGCAACCGCAGGTTGCTTTTCAACAGCTTTTTCGACTTTGGAAGCTTTTCCGACACGACCGCGCAAATAATAAAGCTTGCTGCGATTAACCTTCCCCCTGCTGACAATCTGTATGCTGTCAATGACCGGAGAATTAAGCGGAAAAACTTTTTCAACCCCTTCGCCAAAAGAAACTTTGCGGACGGTAAACGTACCGTTTAATCCACCGCCGGTTTTACGGATGACAGTGCCTTCAAACGAATGAAGGCGAATCTTGTCGGCTTCCTTGACCTTAAGCTTCATTTTGACAACATCGCCGGGATTAAATTCAGGGAAATCCTTGCGTAGGAATTGATCTTCAATTAATTTCATTTTTTCTAATGACGTCGCCATATGTCTTTCCTCTTTTTAGATTACACATTTATTGTCGCTTGGAAGGTGTGGATTTTAGCGTAACTTGCCTTTTCTGTCAAATTATTCTTTCGCCGCTGCACCTTTTGACTTTTTAAGCAAATCAGGCCGAGACTTTTGGGTGCGAGTAACCGCCTGTTCTCGCCGCCACGACTCAATCTCTTTGTGGTTGCCGGACAGAAGCACCGCGGGCACTTTTTTACGCTTAAAAACAGCCGGGCGCGTGTACTGCGGATATTCCAAAAGACCATTTTCGAATGATTCACTCTGCAAAGACTCGGCCTTGCCCAAAACGCCGGGCAAAAGACGGGTCACCGCGTCAATCATCACCATCGCAGGTAATTCCCCGCCGGTCAAAACATAATCGCCGATCGACAAGCTTTCATCAACAAGCTCTTGCCTGACGCGCTCGTCAACTCCTTCATAATGGCCGCAGATAAAAATAATATTTTTCTTTTTTGCCAGTTGCCGCGCCTTTGCCTGCGTAAACGATTGACCTCCCGCACAAGTTAAAATGACATGAGCTTTGCGCTTTCCCTTTATATCTTTAATCGCATCAAAAATCGGTTCTGGCATCATGACCATACCAGGGCCCCCGCCAAATGGCCGGTCATCAACCTTGCGATGATTGTCATGTGTCCAATCACGCAAGTCATGGATCTTAATGGAGACTTTTTTCTTTTCCTGCGCACGTTTGACAATCGACTCATTGACAACACCATGAAACATCGTCGGGAAGATTGTGAGAATATCAAATTTAAGCATAGTCTTCTCTCTCTAAAGTCGATTGACCAACTCTGAGCCGTAATTGGTCAAAAATTCCTTTTCAAACTGCGCAAACGTGCCGTCGGCAATATGCTCGCGCATTTTTCTCATAAGCTCATTATAAAAATACAAATTATGATACGACAAAAAATGCAGCCCTGTAATTTCACCGCTGTTAACCAAATGGCGAATGTAGCTGCGTGAATATTTTTTGCAAACAAAGCAGTCACACTTAGGATCAATCGGCAAACTATCATGCGAAAACTCGGCATTACGCGCAACCATCTTGCCATGATAGGTAAACGCCGTCCCGTTGCGGCCATATCTCGTCGGAATACACGTATCAAACATATCAATCCCGCAAGAAACCGCGTGCACAATCTGGTCGGGCATGCCGATGCCCATCAAGTACCGCGGCTTGTTTTCAGGCAAAAGCGGCACGACCCAATCGACGGCTTCAAACATATGTTTGACCGGCTCGCCGACGCTGACCCCGCCTACCGCATACGCCTCAAAGCCAATGTCCATGATTTCTTTGGCAGCTTGTTGGCGTAAATCTTCATACACTGAGCCTTGGACAATCCCAAAGAGCGTTTGTTTCTTGTCCATCTGTGTTTTATAAAAACGGTCTTTGCACCGCATCGCCCAAAGACTTGTCCGACGGACAGATTCTTGCGCAGTCTCTCGATCGCAAGGATACGGCGCGCAAACGTCTAATTGCATAATCATATCCGCGCCTAAAGTCCGCTGAATGTCCATGACTTTTTCCGGTGTAAAAAAGTGACTTGAGCCGTCGAGATGCGACTGAAACTCAACGCCTTCATCATTCATTTTGCGTAATTTTGATAAACTAAAAACCTGATACCCGCCGCTATCTGTCAACATCGGCTTGTCCCAACCAATAAATTTATGCAAGCCGCCAAACTCTTCAATGATTTCCAAGCCCGGGCGCAGATAGAGATGATACGTGTTGGAAAGCATAATCTGCGCCTGCATCTCTAAGAGATCTTCGGCGCAAATACTTTTGACAACACCGTTGGTTCCCACTGGCATAAAAAACGGCGAGCGGATTTCTCCGTGAGCGGTTGTGACAATTCCCAATCGCGCTTTTGTTTGTGTATCAGTTTTAAGATGCTGAAAAAACATTTTTACATCCTTCAGTTATATGAAATCTATGCTAGTTCTGACCGCCTTAAAGCTGGACGTTGCGAGGACGAACGGGCACGGATCCCGCCGAAGGCGGGAGAGTGAGTCCGAGCGTCGAGCGAAACCAAGCCTCGCAGGGGCTTGGCAAGCGTTCCAGCGTAAGGCGGTCGGAACTAGCAAACACATTATAAAATGAGCATACAATCGCCATAACTAAAAAACCTGTACTTCTCTTTGATCGCTTCGCTGTACGCGCGGCGGATCAAATCCGTCCCGCCAAAAGCGTAAACTAACAAAAGCAAAGAACTATACGGCAAATGAAAATTGGTAATCAGCGCATCCGTCATTTGAAACTGATACCCCGGATAAATAAAAAGGTCTGTCTCGCCTTTGAGCAATCCGGTTTTAGCGACGGACTCAAGCACGCGGCAACTCGTTGTCCCAACAGCAACAGACTTTCGACCCGATTTCCTTAAAGCACTAAGTTTTTGTAGTGCTTTATCTGCTATTTCGTAACTTTCAAAATGCATCTTGTGTTTGTAAACATCGTCTTCTTCAATTTCCTTAAACGTCGCGTAATTAACATGCAACGTCGTGCGCAAAACATCATGGCCTTGCCTTTTTAAGGCCGCCAAATGCTCCTTTGTAAAATGCAACCCTGCTGTCGGAGCTGCAACAGATCCTGCCTGTCGGGCGTAAACCGTTTGATAATCGTTCTGATCCGACTTTTCGTCGGGCCTTTTAATATACGGCGGCAAAGGCATGTGCCCGACCGTGGCCAAATACGGGGCTATATTTTTAAAATTAAATTTTACCCGTCGCGCTTGTGTATCAAGAATCTTTGCTATCAACCGGCTGTTTTCAAATTCAATAATATCGCCGTTCTTAAGCTTGCTTAATGGGCGCAAAAGCACCTGATAAGTATACTCGTCACTGTCTTTTTTGAGTAAAAAAATTTCGACCTTGCCGCCGCTGCGTTTTTTAACGCCCAGCAAGCGCGCAGGAATGACTTTGCTATCGTTAATGACAAAAAAACTTTTCGACGGCAAAAAATCCGCCAGATCTGAAAACCGGCTGTGACGAATCTGGCCGCTCAAACGGTCAATAACCAAAAGCCGCGCTTGACTACGGTCTTTCAGAGGATATTGGGCGATTAATTGCGGAGGAAGGTTATAGAAGAGATCAGCGCGTTTCATCAATCACTGGACTTTAGGAAGGCTTTGATCTTTAACGACCGTCAACACTGCGCCGGGATAATAAAATTGCAGAATCTTATCGTACGTAAGCCCTAAGGCCGACATGCCCTGTGCTCCCCACTGGCACATCCCAACCCCATGCCCCCAGCCTTTGCCAAAAAAGTCGCAATAATACCCTTGCATGACGATATAGTAATTGTTGCTGCGAATCAGATTGGGCCCTAAAATTTCACGAAAATCCTTGCCCGAAATCGTAATTTGCTTGGCGTTTTTGTCGGTGATAACCAAGGTCAAAATCCTGTCACTCTCATTGCGTTTGGCAATCGCAATATCATCAATCAAGCCGATCGGATAACCTTTCGCATTTAATTTTTCTTGGATCTCTTTAAGCCGGACATTGCGTTTCCAAAAATAGTGGGGCGACTGACGGCAATACGTACAGTGAACCCCACTAAGCGGCCCCAACGCTTGCTTTGGCCATAGCTCGACGGCATTTTCTGTATGTCCACCGCAGGTCGCATGAAAATAAGCTGGCAAAACTTTTCCGCCAAAAGTTAATATCTCGCCCTTGGTCTGATCCACCGCAAGGTTTGTCCTATAACGCTCGGAGGTGCGTCCCCCGTAAACCTGCGAATAAATATCGTTTGTGACATCAAAATCTTTTTTGACATTTGCGGTAATCTGCACAAATGCATAACTACGTGCGGCGACCGCCTGTACTTTAAGCGCTTCCAGCGGCCAACGGTTAGAGACTTCATGTAAAAGAACACCTTTAATATAGTTTTCGACTTCCAATTGATTAATGACCAAAAGCTTTGCGTTGGGCATCAACAGAACATCGACAGCACCGCGGTATCGCCGTTCCTTTGTCCCGACGATGACCGCCACATCCCGGTTTGAATAAAACCGGATCCGGTTGACAACCAGCTGACGATCGCCAAGCTTAAGACCCTGCGGCCCCTGCCTGATGACAGTTGGGCCAAAGCTCAAATCTTTTTCGAAAATCTGATGTGTGGCAGGATTAGAAATTTCATACGCGCCGTTGACTTTAATCGTCACACTGTCAATGTCCTTGGCTACCGCAACGCGAATCAAAGGGTCATTGTCAGCAAAAATGGGCGATACCGGCAAGAAGGCCAATAGAAAAATCAAAAGAAAAGAACTTTTAAACCCGGATTTTGCATTTACCTTTTTGTCCGCGACGGATCGTCGCGCAATGGGTTGTAATGCAAAATTTGGGTTAAGAAAATGACTGAGCATTTCTAATAAATATTCCTGAATTACGGTAGGGAACAGGCATGCCTGTTCCCTACAGAACATTAAATTAAAATAATTCGTTCTGAGCTTTTTTACCGCGCACAATCTCGGCGCCCAAATGACGCAGCGCTGACTCGGTGATTTCGCGCCCGCGAGCCGTGCGTTTTAAAAAGCCGATTTTTAAAAGGTAAGGCTCCAAAACATCGACTAGCGTGTCGATTTCTTCGTTAAGCGTAGCCGCCAAGGTCTCAACTCCGACGGGCCCACCCTGATATTGTTCCTGGATAACTTTAAGCAAACGCCGGTCGATTTCGTCCAAACCCATTTCATCAATCCGAAGTGTGCGCATCGCCTCATCCACAAGACTAAGTTCAATGAGCGCTTTGCCAGTTTTCACCTGCGCAAAATCCCGCACACGGCGCAAAAGCCGATTGGCAATCCGCGGCGTACCGCGCGCCCGCCGGGCAATCGCAATCGCGGTTTCGGGACTAATGGTCACATTGAGTTTTTGGGCGGAAGCTAAAACAATTTCACACAAATCCTGCGGCGAATAAAATTCCAAATGATGAAAAATCCCGAACCGGTCACGCAAAGGCGAAGCCAAAAGCCCGCTGCGCGTCGTCGCCCCAATGATGGTAAAAGGCTTTAAATTAAAATTGACCGTGCGCGCATACGGCCCTTTATCAACGATAAAGTCAATTTTGTAATTTTCCATCGCCGGATAAAGAAACTCCTCAACGACTTTTGACAATCGATGAATCTCGTCGATAAATAAAATATCTCCATGTTCTAAATTCGTCAGAATCCCGATCAAATCCCCCGCACGCGTAATCGCCGGTCCGGATGTCACCGTAATGCGCACGCCCATTTCATGCGAAATAATATATGCCAAAGACGTTTTGCCTAACCCCGGTGGACCAGAAAACAACATATGCTCAAGTGGCTCACCCCGCTGTTTGGCCGCCCCCAGCGAAACGTGCAAATTTTCGACCAAATCTTTTTGACCGATAAATTCATCCAGTTTCGACGGGCGCAAAGAAAGGCTGACGACCTTGTCCTCTTCTGTTTCCTGTTCGAGGATGAGTTTGCGCCGTTCAAGTGTTTGCGGCAAATCAGGCATCTGGGACATTTTGATCTTCTCCGATGGCCAAAGGAGCTTGAACGTTGGGCGGCTGATCCGTTTGGACAACCTCCAACTGAGCAGACGGGATGACATTCTCCCGATTACGCAATACTTCAATATCGGAAAACAATCGCTTTTGAGCGACAACAATTTCTTTAAGACGAATGAGCTCTAAAATAGCCATAAAAGAAACAATCATCTCGACCTTGGACTTTGCTTTTGCAAAAATATCTGTCAGCAATAACCGCGGTTCATTAAGAAGAGAATGTAAAATGTCGTGGATTTTTTGCTCGACGGTAAATTCTTCTTTGGAAACTTCATAACTTTTTTCTTCTTTTAGTTTGGACAACGCCGCACTAAACGCATTGATCAAGTCAAACAAGCTCGCTTCAAAAAAAACTTCTTTTGCATCGTTCTCAAGCGCTTTACGCGTCTCTTCGTCGACTTGGCGGGTAAAAAAGTTTTGCCGCTCGCCTTCCTTGCCTTTTAGCTGTTCGGCAATTTCCTTAAAAACACGATACTCCTGCAAACGTGCCACCAATTCCTCACGTGGGTCAATCTCCGGTTCTTCCAATCCGCTGGGGTCCGGCGGCAGAAGCATCTTGGACTTAATCTGCAAAAGAGTAGCCGCCATCACCAAAAACTCGCCGACAACTTCCAAGTCGAGCATTTTCATCATTTCAATATATTCAAGATACTGCTCGGTGACCTTGACGATGGGAATATCATAAATATCGATATCGTTTTTCTTGATCAAAAACAACAAAAGATCCAGCGGCCCTTCAAAAATATCCAGCTTAAGCTTGTAGCTCATTTGAAAATGGCCTCCTTAACCTCGGCAATCGTTTGACGGGCGATGACACTTGCCTTTTTGCGACCCTCTTCCAAAATCTCGACGATGCGCTGTGGCTTTTGCAAAAGTTCGCGGCGTTTTTCTGCAATCGGCAAAAGTTCCTTGGTCAGAGCCTCTGCCAAAATCATTTTACAATCCGTGCATCCCTTTTGTGCCTTGGTGCACCACTGATAAACGTCAGCACTTTTTTCGTCGGCAAAAACTTTATAATAGCTATACACATTGCATTCATCCGGATGCCCTGCGTCCGCTAAACGAACCCGTTTGGGGTCCGTAAACATTTGTTTGACACGCGCTTTGATGATATCCGGGGAATCGGAAAGATTAATGGCATTCTGGTAGCTTTTACTCATCTTGCGCCCGTCGAGACCAAGCAGTCGCGGCGTTTGAGTGAGAATCGCTTCACAATCGGGAAAAATTTCTTTTCTATAAAGAAAATTAAACCGCCGGGCAATTTCGCGGGTCAACTCCAGATGAGGCAATTGATCTTCGCCGATAGGAACCGCGTTGGCTTTGTAAAGCAAAATATCAGCCGCCTGCAAAACCGGATAACCTAAAAACCCAAACGTTTGCAAATCGCGCGTGGTGATTTCCCGAAGCTGTTCTTTATACGTCGGGTTGCGTTCCAGCCAGCCTAAAGGCGTAATACATCCAAAAATCATTGCTAATTCTAAATGTTCGGGCACTTGCGACTGGACAAACAGAATGGATTTTTCGGGGTCAATGCCACAGGCCATCCAGTCGACGGCCATATCAAGAATGTTTTCCTTAATCCCGTGACTTTGTTCATACTCGCCCATGTAGGCGTGCCAATCGACGATGGAAAAAATACAAGGGTAGTCTTTTTGCAGTTTGACCCAATTAGAAAGCGCCCCGACCAAGTGGCCTAAGTGAAGCTTTCCCGTCGGACGCATCCCGCTGAAGATTTTTTTATTCATGATATTAGAGCACTGATTGAACGGGTGGCGCGAAGGGGGTCCCCTGCTGCCCGCAGCTTGCGAGGACAGCAGGGTCCGCAGCGACAGGACCCGTTACACAGCTTTAATTTTTATAACGTTCTGGCTATCGATTCGGTTTCAAACGCTTCCAAAATATCCCCGGGTTCAAACTTCTCAAACTTCTCCAAAAGAATCCCGCACTCATAACCTTCATTAACTTCTTTAACATCATCTTTAAAGCGTTTGATCCCCGAAACAGCTCCCGTATGAACAACCTCGCCATTTCGCATCACATCGACGGTGGCTTTACGGTTGATCTTGCCCTTTAAAACATAACAGCCGGCAACGGTGTATCCTTTGCTGAGTTTAAAGACTTGACGCACTTCAATGCGAGCCACAAACTTGCGGCGCTTCTTAGGCTCCAAGAGCCCTTCCATCGCTTTCTTTACGTCATTGACAGCGTCATAAATGATACGGTATTTGCGCACATCGACGGGTTGTTTTTCCAATTCCTGCGCGGCCTTAACGCCAATGTCAACTTGGAAAGCAATAATGATCGCGTTCGATGCAAAAGCCAAAATAACGTCTGCGGCATTAACGTCGCCGACACCCGTATGAATAAAGCTGACCTTGACTTCCGCCGTCGAAATTTTATTAAGCGAATCCTTAATCGCCTCCAGCGAACCTTGCACGTCTGCTTTCAAAATAACATTAAGTTCCTTAACTTTGCCCTGCTGAATTTGAGTATAAAGATCTTCAAGCGTAATTTTGCTCGTCGCATGAAGTCGTTCATGCTTTAACTGCTCAACGCGCACCGAGGTAATTTCGCGTGCCTGGTCCTCATTTTCAACAACATAAAACATTTCACCCGCATCAGGAACGCCGGGCAACCCTAAAATTTCAACCGGCATCGACGGGCCCGCTTCGCCGATGGGCTTTTCGTAATCATCAAACATCGCCTTAACGCGGCCGTAATATGGCCCGACAACAATCATATCGTTGGGACGCAACGTTCCGCTTTGAACGATTAACGTGGCCAAAGAACCCTTGCCCCGGCTCATATGCGCCTCGACGACGATTCCGGAAGCCTTTTTCTGACGATTAGCGCGAAGCTCAAGCATTTCAGACTCCAAGAACATCATTTCCAAAAGTTTATCTATCCCTTCGCCTGTGACTGCCGAAACCCCAACAACAATTGTTTTCCCGCCCCAATCTTCAGGGCTCAAATCGTGTTCCATCAATTGCTTTTTAACCCGGTCAATATCCGCATTGCGTTTATCAATTTTATTTAAAGCAATGACAATCGGAACACCGGCAGCACGGGCATGGTCAATGGCTTCTTCTGTCTGTGGCATAATCCCTTCATCGGCAGCGACAACAATGACGACAATATCTGTAATATGCGCCCCGCGTGCGCGCATCGCGGTAAACGCTTCGTGACCGGGCGTGTCTAAAAATGTAATGCGCCCCTTAGGGACCTGCACCGAATAGGCGCCAATGTGCTGTGTAATCCCGCCATGCTCTTTGTCAGCGACACGGCTCTTGCGAATACGGTCTAGCAATGAAGTTTTTCCGTGATCGACGTGCCCCATAAATGTGACGACAGGGCCTCGGGCGGATAACAGCTTGGGATCCTCTTCTTCGGCTTTATGAATTTCAATCAGTTTTTCTTCCTTGGTTTTAATTTTTGTAATCGAAAATCCTAAAGCTTCCGCCAAGGTGCGGACAACTTCTTCACTTAAATTTTGGTTGATGTTGGCCAAAACACCCATTTCCATGAGTTTCTTTAAAACAACACTCGTCTTTTCCTGAATACGCACAGCAAAATCTTTAACCGAAATCGGCAACTGGACTTCAAGTTCTTTTAATTCTTTGGGTGCCGCAGGGACAGTGGGCGCTGTTGGTGCTGTCGACGGCAAAGAGTCGGTCGAAATGTTTTCACTGCCGCTGCGAGGAAAATCAGCACGTCCTGGAACACGCCGCTTCTTCTTAACCAATGGCCGCAATGGAACAAACCCTTTGGCTTCTTCTTCCGCGGTAGGTTTAATAATCGGTGCGGCAGCGACAACTTTTTGCGGCGGGACAACAACAGGAGCAACCGCAACTTCGATTTTAACAGGAGGCTTTTCTTCCTTAACTTCCACTTTTGGCGAAACAACTTCCTTAACAACAGGCTCGACAACCGGAACTTCTTGCGGTTTTTCTTTGGCAATCTCTTCTTTAGGCTCTTGCACAGCCGCTGCTTTTTTGGAAGCACTTTTTTTGGTTGTTTCTTTTTTAGGCTTCGGCGACTCTTCTTCTTTTTCTTTTTCGACAACTTTAAGCGCCGATTGCTTGGAACTGATTTTTGCAGCTTTCGCGGCAACACGAACCGCCGTTGCGGTTTTTAAATCTTTAACCAGTTCACTGCGCAAAACAGTCACAACCGCCTTGCTCAAATCCTGCTTTTCGTCTACAGCCTTAAGACGAAGTGTTTTAAGTTTCCCTAAAACAACGGCAGCGGTGGTATTAAACTCTTTGGCTAATTCGGAAACTAACATATTCACCTATAAAATGGATTAAAATTGTTTGCCTATCATATCACGCAAACGTTAAGCCTGATTAGTCTTTTTTTAACAAGCCCTTGGCCTTGCCGATAATTTTTTGCGCCTTCGCTTCACCTAAACCCTTAACAGCGGTCAATGCTTCAAGGCTTGCGTCAGCGATTTTTTCGAGCGAATCAAAACCCGCTTCTTTGAGAGACTCCAAAAGTTTTTCTCCCACACCGGGCAGATCTTCTAAGCCGAGCTCTTCTACATCCTCAACTTTTTGATCAAGAATCCCCTTAGCTGGCCCCGCTCCGCCTAAGAGCTCATCCAAATGTTTTTTCCATTGTTCAGCCGTAAAAATATTTAAATCCCATCCGACAAGTTCGCTGGCCAATCGGACATTTTGCCCGCGTTTACCGATGGCTAATGACAATTGATCGTCAGCAACGATAAGATTCGCTTTTTTATCGTCGGACTTGACTTGGATCTGCGAAATTTCGGCCGGCGATAAAGCCGCCTGAATATACTCCTTGACATCTTCCGAATAACGGACAATGTCAATGCGCTCACCCTGCAGTTCGGTAACAATATTTTTGACACGCGACCCGCGCATCCCGACACAGGCTCCAACGCAATCGACCTTATCATCCTTCGAATAGACCGCAATCTTTGTCCTCTCCCCGGCTGCGCGTGCAATCGACTTGATTTCGACAATCCCTTCATAAATTTCGGGAACTTCGAGTTCAAACAAACGTTTGACAAAATTCGGATGCGCCCGAGAAAGAATGATCTGCGGCCCCTTGGTTTCACGGCTAGCGCTTAAAACATAGGCCCGCACACGATCGCCCTGTTTAAATTCCTCTTTCGGTGACTGCTCACTGCGCAAAAGGCAACCTTCTGTTTTGCCAAGATCGATAATGATATTGCCTTTTTCGAAACGATAAACGCTGCCGCTGATGATCTGTCCGATGCGAGCCTGATATTCGGTGTAAACAACATCTTTTTCGGCTTCGCGGATTTTTTGAATAACAACCTGCTTAGCTGTTTGCGCAGCGATACGGCCAAACTCACTGGAACGAATTTCTTGCTCGCCAGCGTAGGCCTTGAGTTTTCCGGTCTTGCGGTTTAAAACAACTTTGACTTCCTCTTCTTCACCGACGCTTAAAATTTTTCGCGCAGCGGATGCGACAGCCGCTTCGACAGCGCTGATCAAAATCTCTTTGTCAATGCCCTTGTCGCGCTCTAATTGTTCCAAAATTGTCATCAATTCATTATTATCCATAACTTACCCTTTCATTAATTTCGTTATATTAAAATCAACACTTTGCTGCAAGTTTGATTCAAGTCCTCCTGCTCAATGAACGGTTTCTGGTGGATGTCCCGCCGTAGGGCGGGAGAAATTCAGAACTGCGTTCAATTCGCCGTCGGACTTGAATCAAGCTTGCCGGACACACTATATCATTAATCCCGCCTTCAAAATTTTGTCGTACGGCAATTTAATTTCTTTTTTTCTTACGGCGATTAAAACAGCATCTTCAAAAACCTCTTTGACCAAACCCGAATATTCTCCCTTGCCATCGACTTTTTCGGTCAAAAGAACTTTGACCCGCTTACCTAACATCCGGGCAAAGTCTTTTTGATTCTTTAAGGGCCGATCCAGCCCCGGAGAGGCAACGACCAATTCATAATCCTCTGCCCACGGCTGTAAATCAAAAATTTCAACAATCACTTTATTGAGTTTAACGCACTCTTCTAATGTAATCCCTCCTTGTGGCCGGTCACAAAGAACTTCAATCTTATAAGCCAGCCCCGATTGTGCGAC
This sequence comes from uncultured Planctomycetales bacterium, assembly GCA_964474085.1. GTDB lineage: Bacteria > Omnitrophota > Gorgyraeia > Zapsychrales > JANLHA01 > JADLGJ01. The sequence continues at coordinate 12,219 of CAYYRJ010000013.1, read as the reverse complement.
AGAAAGCTCAACAAGATCCAAACCAGCCGCTACCACAATTAGAGGAACAATGCTTTCAACTTGAGCTTGAATATCGGTCAACATCCATCACTTCCCCAAAAGCGCCGTCAACTCGTTAACAACATCTTCTTTAAGCACGATCCGTGTTTCCCCGCTGCGACGGTTCTTAATCTCCACTTTGCCTTCCTTAAGCGTTCGTTTGCCGATTGTCAGCCGATACGGGATCCCAATCAAATCGGCATCATTGAACTTTCGTCCGGCGCTTTCATCGCGATCATCGACTAAAACAGAAAAACCTCGCCTTTCTAAATCTGCGCAATAGTCACGGGCCAACGTCATCGTTTCTTCATCAGTCACTTGCAAAGGTAAAATTTCGACATCAAAAGGAGCGACTTGCGCAGGCCAAACAATGCCAGAGGCGTCATTATTAGTTTCAATAATCGCCGCAATAAGCCGGCTGACGCCAATCCCGTAACAGCCCATCACAATCGGCTTTTGCTTTCCATCCTCGTCGACAAAAAGCGCCCCTTGCGCACTGCTGTATTTAAGGCCCAACTGAAATACGTGGCCTAATTCAATAGCAACCTTCTTGACAAGTTGGCCTTCTTTACAATTCGGGCACGGTTTACCTTGATCTTGTTCAGACTTAAAGGCAGCGCCAAATCCGCAAGATGGACATTGAACAACCGCATCCTCGCCGATTGCCGCCGGGACAAGAAACTCATGCGACAGATCCCCTCCCATCACCCCGGAATCTGCCTGAGCAATCACGACATTTAAGCCGCAACGCTTAAAAATCCGCACATACGCGTCGTACATCAGCTGATAATTTTTTTTCAAGCCTTGCGTATCCCGATCAAAACTGTAAGCATCTTTCATGATAAATTCGCAGGCACGCACAATTCCGTAACGGGTGCGCAATTCATCACGAAATTTCGTCTGAATTTGATAGAGCGTCACAGGCAACTGACGATACGATTGGACATAATTTTTAACCAAATCGGTAATCACCTCTTCGTGCGTGGGACCCAAGCAGAGCGTGCGCCCTTTTTTGTCCTTAAAACTGATCATGATCTCAGCCAAAGTCTTATCTCGGCCTGTTGATTGCCACAATTCGATAGGCTGCAAAACCGGCAAAAATAATTCTTGTGCACCGGCCGCATTCATTTCCTGACGGATAATTTCTTCAATGCGCCTTAATACGCGCAGCCCCAGCGGCAAATATGAATACACGCCGGATGTCAACATGTTGACCAGTCCCGCACGCAAAGAAAGCTGATGGCTGATCGCTTCCGTACCAACAGGAATTTCCTTTAACGTAGGGATGAAATATTTAGACCAAAACATTTTTAATCTCCTGATTTTGTTTCAAAAAACCCTTCCGGCAAAGTGACATGCCTTTTTAGGAATTTCCCATAAAACGACGGTTTATGCCCCGGCATAATCCAATGCCCGCTAATTTTTCCATTTTCATCAATTTTGTCCTGTACAAATTCAAAGATATGTTCAAGTTTTGTCTCTTGTGTTTTTTCATCAAAAACAAAATCGCTCATGTGCGTAATCCGTCGAACTCCGTCGGGAAAAAGCTCAATATGCACAAGCAAATCGATGGCACGCACAACTTGTTTGGTAATCACCTGCGTACTTAACCGAATCCCCGTCATAAGCATCATCGTGACCATGCGATTAACGCAATCCTCAGGGGATTCCGCGTGGACAATCGCCAGTGACCCTGAATGTCCGGAGGCAATCGATTCAATTAAATCAAGCATTTCACCGGAACGAATTTCGCCAATAATAATCCGGTCAGGTCGCATACGCAAAGAGTTCACGAAAAGATCACGAATCGTAATCGCCCCCTTGCCTTCAATATTGGCCGGCTTAGATTGCAAGGACACCACATGCTTTTGCAGCAAACGCAACTCCGGGGTGTCCTCAATGGTCACAATCCGTTCGTCCTCCGGCAAGTAATGCGAAAAGATATTTAACGTTGTCGTCTTACCAGTTCCCGTCGCCCCGCAGAAAACGATATTCAGTTTGGCCTTCATCGCGGCGACTAAAAACGCGGCCATTTTTTTGTTTAATGTGCCGTGATTAACCAAATCTTCGACCGTATGAACATCAGCAAATTTACGGATTGTCATAACCGGCCCAATCAAAGAACACGGCGGTAAAAGGACATTGACACGCGATCCGTCAGCAAGTGAAAAGTCAACATACGGCGAAGATTCGTCTACACGGCGATTTGAACCAGAACCGGCCAAGACCTTTTGAATCGTGTGGAGCAACTGTTCATTGGAATTAAACTTGACGTCCGTTAATGTGATTTTTCCTTCTCTCTGAATATAAACGGCATTAGCCCCATTGATCATAATTTCGGTGATCGTCTTGTCTTCAATGAGCGGTCGCAAGGGCCCTAAACTTACCACAGCGCTGACCAGCTCGCGAATAAGCAAAATCCTCGTCGATGTCGGTAAATCAATATGATCCTCGGCGCAAAGGTTTGTCAGCGCTTTATCGACAAACACACGCAGTTGGTCATCGTTCATGTTGTCTTTGATCTTTAAAAAATCCGTTTTTTTGATCAAGTACTGATGAACAATCTGCTTAAGGTCACTGTACTCTAACTCCATGGGGTCCCTTCCTTTCGCCGATGCGCTTAAAAACTATCGATGAAATAATTTTTGAACTTTTTCCAGCCAACCCATCGAACTGATGTCATTAAAAATTACAAAAACCATTAATGTCAACAAAAGCCCCAAGCCAACTTTCGTTAAATTTTCTTCAAATTTAAGCGACAAAGCTCGCTTGCGCAATTTTTCTATTCCCAAAAACAATAAATGCCCTCCGTCGAGGACAGGCACCGGAAAAAGATTAAAGATCGCAAGATTAGCACTGATAATTCCCATAATCAGAAGCAAATGCGTGAATCCCCGTTCGGCGGCGATACTAATAATGTCAAAAATCCGAATCGGTCCGGCAAAAGCATCTTTGGCCGGTAAAGAGCCGATAATCACATGATAAAGGCCTTTAAAAGTTAGCGTGGTCAATTTATAAATTTCTAATCCAGCCTTACCCAACGACTCAATTGGGCCAAAACGCAAAAGCAAAACGTCCTCTTTAGGATCATTGCCGGGACGAATCCCAACAATATTAATTTTTTGTTGCTGTCCAAAAATATTTTTCACTTCGTTTATTTTTGGCGAAATGACTTTATCAATCTCTTGTCCCCCGCGTTGAATCTTAAAATGCAGAGGATGCCCATCTGAAGTTGAAACATACTCTTGCAAATCTTCCCAGCTTGCAATTTTCTTTTGGTCAATCTGCAAGACTAAATCCCCAACGGCTAATCCGGCTTGCTGTGCCGGATAATCGGACATGACTTCTGCAACACGCGCAGAGGTTACGGGAAAACCCGTCATAAAAACAACATAAAAACAAAAATACGCAAAAACAATATTAATCACCGGCCCCATCACAATGACCAAAGCGCGATGGCCGACAGGATGCGAATAAAATTCGTCCTTAGCGCCTTTGAGTTTTGTACGGTCATCGCCGGAGAGCTTTACAAATCCGCCTAACGGAACAGCGCAAACCATAAATTCGGTTCCATCAGCTTTCCATGAAAAAAGCTTTGGACCAAACCCAACCGAAAATTGCTCGACGCTAATCCCAAGCTTTCGCGCGGCGATATAATGTCCCCACTCATGCACAATGATCAGGATCCCAAGAACAACTAGAAAAATTATCAAGCTCATAAAACCTCTTTTTGTTATGTCGCTTTGATTTTATTGATCAGTTCCCTGGCTTTTATCCGTGCCCAGGCATCGGTTTGGCAAATCGCTTTTAAAGTGATTCGCTTTTGATTTTTGTGTGCCAAAACTGTTTTTTCAACCACTCTAAATATTTCCGTAAAACGGATTTGACCCGCTAAAAACGCATCAACCGCTTCTTCGTCCGCCGCGTTTAACACCGTCGGCATTGTTCCCGCCTGATGCGCCGCGTGCAATGCCAAGTCCAAACACGGAAATTTTTTAAAATCCGGTTTTGCAAAAGTCAATTGTCCTAATTGAACAAAATCCAGCGGCGGCAATCCACTTTCTAAACGCTGCGGAAACGTCAGCGCATATTGAATCGGCAGCCGCATATCCGTTACGCCTAATTGGGCTAAAACACAGCCATCGACAAAGCCGACCATCGAATGAATAATCGCCTGCGGATGAATAACGACTTCAATCTTGTTTAACGCAACATCAAAGAGCCGTTGCGCTTCAATGACTTCAAAACCTTTATTCATCAAGCTTGCCGAGTCGACGGTAATCTTTTTTCCCATTTGCCAGCGCGGATGATTAAGAATATCGCCAATAGTCAAAGAATCAAAATCTTTGCTCGGCGTATCATAAAGCGCCCCGCCGGAGGCCGTCAGATAAATCTTGGAAAGCTCTGATTTGTTCCTGTTTTCTAAACATTGAAAAATAGCACTTTGTTCACTATCGACAGGAATGATCCGCGCCCCAGACTTAGAAGCCGCCGCCATAATCATTTCACCGGCGATGACCAGCGCTTCTTTATTGGCCGGCGCGATCTGCTTGCCGGCAATTGCCGCGCATAAAAACGGTTCTAACGCACAGCGTCCGCTGACCGCCAAAACAACAATATCAGCATCCGGCAATGCCGCCAAGAATGAAAGATCAACGAGAGCATCCAAAACTTTGACTTTACGGCCTGTCAATGCGACTTTCAAATCCGAAATGTGTCCCGGATTGACCGCGACATATTTCGGCAAAAAAGCTTTGGCTTGGGAAGCTAACAATTTCCAATTATTTCCGGCCGACAAACCCAAAACTTCAAAGCGTTGTGGAAAACGACTGATGACCTTTAACGCATTAATGCCGATCGAACCGGTCGATCCCAAAATAACAACTTTTTTCTTAGATGTCCTCATGCCCAATTTACATCATTCGAAGAATAGAACTCATATACAAATAAAATAGCGGCACCGAAAAAAGCAAACTATCAATAATATCCAAAACCCCGCCTAAGCCCGGCAAAAACTTTCCCGAATCTTTCATGTTGCAATCGCGCTTGATCAGAGACTCACAAATATCACCCAATTGTCCCATCGCTCCAAAAAAAGCACCCATAAGAGCAACTTTCCAAAGCGGCAACAAACCTTCTGGCAATAAGGAATAACATAAAACAGCAGCCGCAATGCTAAAAGTAAAACTGCCAATACACCCTTCAATCGACTTGTTGGGACTGACACGCGGAAAAAGCGGATGCTTGCCCCACAAACTTCCGACTAACAAAGCCCCAATATCCCCAACCTTTGTCAGAATAACAATAAAACAAGCAAGTTTTACTCCTTCAAACCCAGGCAATAAAAAACGAACACGTATTAAAAACGAAAACAACCACGAGACATAAAATACACCGAACATCGTCGTTGAAATCCCGACAATCGCGTTGCTATTGTCGTTGCGCGCAAATTGAAAAAGCAAAATCGTTAAAAACGCCAAAACAATAAACAGAAATTCCCAATTGCGCGTCAATTCAAAACGACTATAAATCGTCAACGGAATCAAACAACCGATAAAAATCCCAAAATAGCTATAAATCGGGATTCCTTTTCGCTTGATCATATGAAAAAATTCGTAAAGCCCTCCGATGGTTAAACCTAAAACCATGAACAAAAATACCCATGAATTAATCACAGCTGCCGCAGTCAAGCCGATCATCAATGCTGAACTAATAACACGCTTTTTTGTCATATCGTTGATGGTTTATTGGTCACCGTTGATTTTCCAAAACGTCGTTCGCGCTTCTGATAATCGGCTATCGCTTTTTTGAATTCTTTTTCACCAAAATCCGGCCAGAATTTTTCTGTAAAGTACATCTCAGCGTAAGCCAATTGCCACAATAAAAAATTGCTAATCCTTTTCTCCCCTGACGTTCTTATAAGCAAGTCCGGATCGGGAATTTGGGAAGTATAAAGCGCCTGCGAAAAACTCTCTTCGTTGATATCCTCAAGATTTAAAGTTCCGTTTTTGACGTCGGAGGCAATTTTGCGTGCCGCATCTAAAATCTCAACTCGTCCGCCATAATTGAAAGCTAAATTAAGGGTCAGCCCGGTATTTTTTGAAGTTAGCGCAATAGCTTTATCAATGCTACTGACTACTTCTTTTGATAACCCTTCCCGCTTGCCAATGAACATCACACGAATATTAACCTTAAGTAACTTTTCAATGCGCGTCTCTAAAACCGTGCAGACCGTTTTCATCAGCATCGAAACTTCATCCTGTGGTCGCCGCCAATTCTCCGTCGAGAAAGTAAAAAGCGTAACATACTTGATGCCCATATCATTGGCTGTATGCGCAATTTCCTCAACACGGTCAACGCCCGCCCAATGCCCCTGAAAACGCGGGAACCCACGTACCTTCGCCCAACGGCCATTTCCGTCCATAATAATTGCAACATGTTCTGGCAGCGAATTTGTCGACATACGTCTCTACAAAATAAATGGGGGATTAAAATCCCCCATTGGTTAAACCCTACTAAATCCTTTGAATTTACATCCTAATCCGACACATCAATTGGCGGCCACTGGAGGTGGTGCTACAGGCGCTGCTGCAACCTGACGCTCTGCGACTAATTTTTGGCTAGCCGCCAAATCTTCCTGCAACTTCTTTACAGCCTGCTTCAAATCTTCATTTTCTTTTGAAGTTGCTTCAACCGTTGATTTCAATTGATTTGCGGTCGACTCACCTTCATTAACAAGATTTTGAATTCCTTGAAGTTTTCGTTTGGCTTCTTTAAGTTGTTCGTCCAAACGTTGCGAATTTTTTATCGCAGTGTCCAGTTTACGTTCAGCTTCCAGACGATTATATTGTTCAAGGCGAATATTCTGCTTCATAGCCCCAAAGTTCGCATTGATCGCAATCGCACAAGCTAGGACGACAATGCCAAGAATACTGGGGAGAAGAATTTTCTTATTCAAAAATTTATCCCTGCCACAAGAGAAAAACTATTTCAAATTTTCGGCTTGCACAGATGCCGCAGCCGGCTGCTTAACCGTTTTGGGAATAATCACGATCTCAACCCGACGATTTTCTTGACGTCCCTGCGAAGTACTGTTGTCCGCAACTGGCCGGTATTCACCATAACCCGTCGCAGAAAGGCGGTTTGGATCAATCCCCTGATCACCCACCATATAGTGAAGAACGCTCAAAGCGCGTGCCGCAGAGAGTTCCCAATTTGATTTCCAATTTGATTTTGTAATCGGCACATTATCAGTATGACCTTCAATACCGACGTTAAGATCCTTGACAGTAGTGTTAAGAACATTCGCTACTTTTGACAATGTTTCTAATGACGCCTCTTTGAGTTTTGCTTTTCCAGAATCAAAAAGAACTTCAGCTAAAAACGTGATAACTAGCCCGCGGTCGCCCATTTCAACTTTTACCTGATCACTATTAATCTCCCCGCGAAGCCGGCTCTCTAATTCGTTTTTGGCTCTTTCTAACTCGGATTTTTCATTGGCTAAACGTTGATTTTCATCTTGAAGACTGGCAATCTTTTCAATATCCTGCCGACGACCGCTCTGAAAAATAACCGAGCAACCCGTAAGCGTAAATGCTACCAAAGTGATCAATAAAGCGGATGGGAATAAATTTTTCAAATTTCGCATCGTGTTTCCTCCTTTAAGTTTGTCTCAAATTAACATAGCTATTTTTTAAAGTCAAGTTGATAAACCAAAATTCTATCCTCCGATTAATATCGGATAATTGTTTCGCTGCGTTTAGAACCAGTTGAAACATAACGAATTGGGACACCCAGGAGTTTTTCCAAACGTTTAATATACCTCTGGGCATTAAGCGGCAATTTCTTAAACTGCGTAACGCCACGCGTCTGTGCACTCCAGCCTGACATCGTTTCATACACGGGCGTTGCTTTGCTTAAAACTTCGAAGTCCATGGGAAAATCTTTAAACCGCTTTCCCTGATACTCATAGGCAGTACAAATTTTTATTTCTTTTAAGTCATCTAAAACATCCAATTTCATAATCGCCAACTCTGAAATCCCGTTGACCATGACCGAATAGTTGACCAAAACACTATCAAACCACCCGCAGCGTCGAGGCCGGCCGGTTGTCGCCCCAAACTCCTTGCCTTTAGCACGGATTTCCTGTTCCAAGCTGTCCGAGAACTCCGTCGGAAAAGGCCCTTCTCCCACGCGCGTCGTATACGCTTTGACCGCCGCTAAAATTTTGTCGATTTTTGTCGGAGCAACCCCGCTACCCGAACAAACTCCGCCGGCAATCGTGCTCGAGGAGGTCACAAACGGATACGTTCCAAAATCAATATCCAAAAACGTTCCCTGCGCACCCTCGAAAAGTACTGTTTTTTTCTTGTCAATCGCACGATTTAAATAAAGCGCTGTATCACACACATACTCTTTAAGCATTTGTCCGTACTCAAGATATTCGTTATAAAGCGCATCAAATTTAAAATCTTTCTGCTTAAAAACCTTGCTAAAAATTTCATTTTTTTCGGTCAAATTGTCTTCCAGCTTCGCTTTTAAGATCGCCGGATTTAAAAGATCAATCATCCGTATGCCGCAGCGGGCGACCTTGTCCGAATAACAGGGACCAATCCCGCGGCCGGTTGTGCCAATTTTATTTTTTCGAACCGATTCGCGCAGTCCGTCAAGAATACGATGATACGGCATCACGATATGGCAATGTCCCGAAACCTTTAGCTGGTTTGGACTGACATCAATACCTTTTTCTTTAAGCTCCTCAATCTCTCCAAGAAGAGCCTTCGGATCAACGACGACGCCGTTTCCGATGACACAAATCTTTTTCTTATGCAAAATTGCCGACGGCAGAAGATGAAAAACGTATTCTTTGTCCCCCACAACAACCGTATGCCCAGCATTATTGCCGCCCTGGTAGCGTGCAGTAATGTCTACATCTTGCGAAAGAAAATCAATAAGCTTTCCCTTGCCTTCATCTCCCCATTGCGCACCAACGACGACGAGATTTATTGCTTTGTTTTTATTTTTGGGCATAGTGGTTTCCTTAGACCTTAATGAGCTTCACGAATAAAATGTTAGGCATTTTTTTAATTTTTTCAATTACGACCGGAGAAACTTCACTGTCGACATTGACAACACTAATGGCCAACTTGTCAGCCGCTTCACGCCCTAAAGTGATACTGGCGATATTGACATTACTCTCAGAGAGAATCATCCCAACACCACCAACAATGCCCGGCTTGTCATTATTATTAATAAAAAGCATATACCCCTTGGGGATCGCCTCGACATAAACCTGATTGACCCGAACAATGCGCGGCTGCTGATTGGCCGAAAGCGTTCCCCAAACGGTAAAGGTTTCTTTGTCGGTCGTGATTTCAACATTAACAAGATTAACAAACTCTTCTTTCGCATTCGACTGAACTTCGACGACATTAATGCCACGTTCACGTGCGACATCAATCGCATTAATCGAATTGACCGTCTCGCCTAAAATTGGCAGTAACAATCCTTTGACCAAAGAAAGCGTCATCGGCGCAGATTTGTATTCTGTGACAACTCCGCTATAAGTGACCTTAATCCCGCTCAAACGACCATTGATCAACTGTCCGGCAAACTTTCCGATACGCTCGGCCAAATCAATATACGGCGCTAAAACTTTATACGCTTCCCCACTTAACGACGGAAAATTCGCCGCATTCATAATCCCATGACCTAATAGCGCGTTTTTAACCGTTTCGGCAATTTCGATAGCGACATTAATCTGAGCTTCGGAGGTCGACGCGCCCAAATGCGGGGTCGTGATACAATTATCAAATTTTAACAGAGGGCTATCCGACGGCAGCGGCTCAACATCAAAAACGTCCAAGGCACATCCGGCAATCCGTTTTTCTTCCAAAGCCTTGGCCAGCGCCGCTTCATTGATAATCCCGCCGCGTGCACAATTAATGACACGCACCGTCTTTTTCATCATCGCAAATTCTTTATCAGAAATAAGATCTGTCGTCTCATCATTTTTGGGAATGTGCACAGTGATATAATCGCTTTCCTTAATCAAAGTTTCCAGCTCCACAACCTTAACACCGAGCTTGTCGGCAACTTCTTTAGATAAAAACGGATCAAAGGCCATGATCTTCATTCCAAAACTTTTTGCAAAACTGGCAACGGTCGCACCAATACGGCCAAGCCCCACAATACCTAAAGTTTTGCCGTAAAGTTCCACACCACCAAATTTTGAACGGTCCCATCGTCCAGCTTTCATCGTTGCACATGCTTGAGGAATGTTGCGCGACAAAGCTAAAATCAAACTCATCGTGTGTTCGGCCGTTGAGGTCGTATTGCCGGCCGGGGTATTCATCGCCACAACGCCTTTTTTGGTGGCCGCCGCCAAATCCACATTGTCCAACCCGACACCTGCGCGGCCGATGACTTTGAGTTTATCTGCAGCTTCAAGAATCTCGGCGGTCACTTTAGTCTCGCTGCGCACGATCAGCGCATCATAGTCCTTGATGATAGCTTTTAATTCTTCGGGCTTAAGGCCGGTCTTAAGATCCACCTGAAATTCTTTGACCGCCTTTAAAATTTCCATTCCTTCATTAGCGAGTTTATCGCTGACTAGAATTTTCATAATAGACTCCTGATACCGTCATTGCGAGGAACGAGCCCATCAGGGCGAGTGACGCGGCAATCCCAAAAATTCATCTTGCAGAGATTACTTCGCTCGCCTTCGGCTTCGCTCGCAATGACATTATGGATTAAAAACTTTTTGCGCCGCGGCAACCCCGGCACCCATTTCAAATTTATGCCCTAACTGCTTTAAAACTTTTTCCAAACAGGCAATGCCCGTCAAGATATCATACTCGTCGATAACACCCATATGCGCAATGCGAATAATTTTTCCTTTTACGGCATCCTGGCCGGGAGCAACCGAAATCCCGTGCGTGTCGCGCATAAGCTTCAAGACTTTTTCTCCGTCGATATTCTCAGGGACCCGAATGGCGGTTAAAACATTGGAGATCGCGCTCTCGTCGGCAAAAAGCGATAGCCCAAGGGCCAAAGCAGCCGCACGCGTCGCTTTCGCCAAACGCGCATATTGGCTAAACATATTATCGATGCCAGTTTCTTTGATCATTTTCAAACTCTCGACGAGTGCAATCACAATTCCAATCGACGGCGTAAAAGGCGTATCGACCTGGGCCCAAGCTTTTTTGAATTTGCGAATATCAAAATAATATTTCGGGATGGTCGAACCAGCCAGCAAAAGATCCGCCTTTGACGACACAGAAATAAACGCAACTCCCGGAGAAAGCATCAGTCCTTTGTGCGAAGCGCTGCAAACAACGTCCACGTGCCAATTGTCCGTCTGCAAATCCTGTACCGCTAAACCGCTGACCGCATCGACAATCAAAATCGCCGGCGTTTGGCTGACGACCTTTCCGATGCCCTCAATGTCTGCATTGGTTCCCGTCGATGTTTCGCTGTGTGTGGCAAAAACAGCCTTGATACTCGTATCGGCATCGAGCGCTTTTTTGATTTCTTGCGGCGAAACATTTTTTCCCCATGTCGCTTTGATAACCTGCGCATGAACCCCGTAGGCTTTGCAAAGCTCGACCCAGCGCTCCCCAAACTTTCCAGCCTCAGCAACGATCACTTTATCGCCGGGCGATAAAAACGAAACAACACTGGCTTCCATAGCCCCGGTTCCCGACGACGCCATAATATAAACATCATTTTTTGTTTTCAAAACATACTGCAAGCCCTCGACGGCTTCTTTTAAAAAAGCCTGAAACTGCGGCGTGCGGTGATGAATAATCGGACGTCCCAAAACTTCACACAAACGCGGTGGAACTTGTGTGGGCCCCGGCGTTAAAAGCAAAGTGCGTTTCATAAAGTAATCCTTTTTAGGTAAAATTATTTTTTCTTAACATCTTTAACCGTATACAAAACTTCATCGACCAGCCCATAATTTTTGGCTTCCTGGGCGGACATAAAGAAATCGCGGTCTGAGTCAAGCGACACTTTTTCAAAACTTTGGCCGGTGTGATTGGCCAGAAGCTTGGTCAATTCCTCTTTCATACGCAAAATTTCTTTGGCCTGAATAGAGATATCACTGGCCGTCCCTTGCGCCCCGCCCCACGGCTGATGAATCATAATCCGCGAATACGGCAGTGAAAAACGTTTTCC
>CAYYRJ010000012.1:0-77446 GCA_964474085.1 uncultured Planctomycetales bacterium | reverse complement strand
CACTTCGGCAAAACCTGAAAGAACAAAATGTATGTGTTTTGCCTCAGTACTCCTAGGGAAGTCGCACTTCGGCAAAACCTAAAGTGACATTGTATTGTTTTTTTGTAGGGAACAGGCATGCCTGTTCCCTACGATTGGCAATAATTACAATGTTCGCAGTATAACGGGATTGATTTTTACTGTCAATTTTTAATTGTCTTCATGTATAATGGCTGCACTATGTTTTTAGAAACGTTACATCTGACATTCTCGGCGACGATGCAGGTTTTGCTTTTGGGCGCTTGCGGGTATTTTGCCGTCAAAGGCAAAATGCTCGACAGCCGCGGCCTTGACCAAATGACGTCTGTTTTGGTCAATATCCTTTTGCCGTGTTTTGCGTTTATTCAATTGTCCCAGCATTTTAGTTTTCGGCAATATCCGATGTGGTGGAAACTGCCGCTTCTCTATATGGCTATGGCTTTTGCTGCTTTGGCTTTAGCGTGGCTCGTCGGGTTTCGTTTGCAAGGCCAGCGCAAAAATGAATTTATGGCGCTTGTTGGGTTTGCCAATTGCGGCAATATTCCGCTGGTTGTTGTCGCGGCTCTTTTTAACGGACCAACCGCGCATACACTCTATATTTATATCGTTCTCTATATTATTGGTGCGAATTTGCTCATCTGGTCTTTGGCTGTTTGGCTTTTATTAAAGGGGCACAAAACTAAAGTCGACTTCGGAAAGATTCTCAACCCGCCTCTCTTGACAACGGTTTTGACGATGGTTTTGGTGGGCGTCGGCGCAGAGCATTATATCCCGCAAGTTATTTTAAAGCCGATTGAAATGCTGGGCAACTGTGCTTTGACGATTGCGATGTTTACTGTCGGGGGAGGCTTGGCGAGCATTCGTTTTGCCCAGATTGAAATTGCTCCGTCTGTTCTCGTTGTGTTAACCAAGATGATTATTTTCCCTTTGTTAGCGTTGGCTTCTGTGGTTGTATTTAACATTGGCGGGCTCATCGGGTTTTTGATTGTCCTGCAAGCGGCGGTGCCCAGCGCGGTTACCTTGTCTTTGATCAAGCGTTATTATAATCTTGAAGAGGATTTTGTCAGCGAAGGGGTTTTTGTGACGCATTTGGCGAGCATTGTCACGATCCCGATTTTTTTAACCGTGTATATGAAATGGGCAGGGCCGTTTTAACCCGGATTTTGCATTAGCCAAGCTTCTGCTTGGCCCATGAAAAATCCGCCCAAAGGGCCGCATGTCTCGACAAAGTCGAGACGTGCGGGGTTAATCTTGTCCCTGCGGGACAACCGGAGGCAAATTTTGCATTACTCTATTGTGCGCGACGGATCGTCGCGCAATAAGTTGAATGCAAAATTTGGATTTTAATGGCTTTTAAAGTTATCGCGACGAACAAAAAGGCGTATCACAATTATCATTTAGCCCAAAATTGGGAATGCGGCATTGCTTTGACCGGCGGGGAAGTCAAGTCGATTCGAAACGGCGAGGTCAATTTTGCCGATAGTTTTGCGCGGGTTGATGAGGGGGAAATCATCCTTTATAATTTGCACATTAATCCCTACATGCAAGCAAGCTATTTGAACCAAGAGCCGGCACGCAAGCGAAAGTTACTTTTGCACAAAAAAGAAATCGAAAAAATCGGATCGCTTATCAACGAAAAATCGATGTTATTGGTTCCGACGAAGATTTATTTTAATAAAAAAGGTTTTGTTAAAGTCGAAATTGCTTTAGGTAAAGGCAAAAAGCTTTACGACAAGCGTGAGGATATCAAAAAGCGCGATATGGATCGTGATCTTAAGCGCGCGGTTAATACGAAAAGAAGGGGATGAACAATGTTTCTTTATGAAAGTGTCATCACGGCTTTTCATAAATCAAAAATTAAATATTTGCTTGTCGGCGGACTCGCGACTAATTTGCTGGGGGTTGAACGCTCGACCAGCGATATGGATATTTTAGTGGCCATGACAGACGCCAATTTGCGAAAAATCGTTATGATTCTAAAAGATTTGGGGTATAAAGTCCGTCAGCCGGTTGATCCTATAGGTATTGCCGACCCCACTATCCGGCGCGATTGGATTGTAAACAAGAATATGAAAGCTTTTAACTTTTATCGTGATAAAAGTTACGAAGAAGTTGACATTATTATTGAGTCACCGGTAAGTTTTGCGCAGGCCAAAAAGAATGCTATAATTAAACGGCTCGGCAAAATTAGTGTGCATATTATTTCGCCGGCCGATTTGATTAAGATGAAAAAAGCTGCTGGAAGGGACGTCGATCGATGGGACATCGTTCAACTCGAAAAAATCAAAAGAATTTATCCGTCGCGTTCGGCGGCTGGGAAAAAGAAGAAATCCGTATAAAAAAATGGGCGCGTCTTTCGCCGATCAAGAAGCTTGAGGTTCTTGGTAAGTTAAAGCAATTTGTTGATAATTTTTCAACTCTCCAAGCTCAAAAAGCGCGACGTCTGCTTCGCGAAAGTTAAATGAATTTTTTCTCGTTCTTTTCTAGGGGGTGACTGGTCTCGACTTGTGTGACTAGTATAGGTGGCATGCCGAGGACGCTAGTTGGCCTCGTAAAAAATCCAGCACAAATTAAACGCAAACGAAAATGATGCGTTGTTAGCAGAAGCTGAAGGTATCGTTAGCGGTATCTTCGCCGATGCACCAGCCTTAGTTTAATAAAATAGACTAAGCCCTTTTGCCGATAGCGTCCGCGGGTCGGTAACAAGGTCATTAGCGGTCTAGCTTTTTATGGTGTCTTGACGTAAAAAGCGAACCTTTTCAAGACTGGTCCTGCTAAGATTTGTTTGTCGATTAAGGCAGGATGAGATCCAAAGACAAACTACGCATGTAGAAGCTTATATGATGTGACTTAAGGACGGGGGTTCGATTCCCCCCACCTCCACTCTCCTTCGCCAAATGGCTGCGCCAGACATGAATCAGCGTCTTGAAGAACATAATCCCGGCAAATCAATCTATACAAATAAATACAAGCCGTGGAAGCTGGGAACATATATCGCTTTTTCAGACAAAAAGTTAGCCCATAATTTTGAACGTTATTTAAAAAAGGTTCTGGCCACGCTTTTCTTAAAAAATATCTTTTTTGAAAGTTAGTGTCCAAACGCTGCCCACGGAAAACCTGAGGAAATAGTGAAACAATTAGGAATTAAATTTTAGACAATCTCTCTTTTGAGCGGTTGTCTTGTTGTTTTTAGGCAAACGGATATGATATTTCATTTTTTTAACATAGATTTTTTCAAGAAGAAAACCAAGCTTGAATTAATTGGTTTGATCTTAGGGGGGATATCAGGACTTATTTTTGTAGGCGTAATATTGTATTTCAGGGAAAATTTTCCAATAGTCAAGAATATATTGAGCCTGAATGAAGATATAGTTGAGGAAATTTTTTTAATATTCGCTTTAGTGATAATTGGTGTCACATATGTTTTAGGTTTAGCTTATAGAAGATTTGTAAAAGGAATTCCCAAATGCCTAAATTGTTCAAATGCACTACAGAAATATGAGCTCGATCTGATTCTTGAAAGAATAAAGTGCAAGGCGTGTGGATTTGAATCGACTTTCTATCAATTTCCTGACAAGATTTTCCTGCATGATAAGTTCGCTCATATGCTCAAAGATAAAAATTTTGATCCAATATTCGTTGATAAAGTTAAACAGATTGTGGAGAAATTTGAGAATTTTGAATTTAGCAAAGAAAAACATTAATTAATTTTGTAAAACTTAATATATGTCTTCTTGGGCGTTGTATGTAAATTCCAGTAATTAAACAGTTTATGAATGAATTCATTTGATGACAACTTCCTAAGGGATCGAACGATTTTCGTTATAAATTTATGCTGCTGTTGTGGTTGCTCCAACGTCTTTAGGTTCATTTTAGGTTCATAATTAAGGCGACTTGGTTTAGCGGAGTTTTGCAGGCCGTATACAAAGAGAAAATGTTAGAATTAGTTTTTGAAAATGGGAAATTGATTAAAGAAGAAATCAAAGATTGGCCTATCGCAACTCAGGAATTGAATCCCAAAATCAGCGGGTCTTTGTAAGATCCTTTGAGTTGGAAATTTTAGTGCCCAAACGCTGCCCATCGGACACCAAAACAACCGTAAACAAAACGAAACAAACCTAAACATCTGGACGTTGCAAAAGTTTTGTCCTCCCGCCGTGAAATACTCCAAAAATACTTTTCTCTTCTTTTGACAAATCAAAATTTTATTCCTAATATGAAACTCATGAGTCTTGTCAAAATATCCAATGTTTCCAAAAGTTATTTTTTGCATTCCTTAAGCGTCCCTGCTTTAAAGAATATTGATTTGACTGTTGCCCCGGGCGAGTTTTTGGCTTTGGCCGGCCCGTCGGGAAGCGGCAAAACGACACTTCTTAATATCATCGGCTGCATCGATACGCCAACATCCGGAGAGGTCTTCTTTGATAATGTCCAAACGGCAAGCCTTTCTAACGATCAGTTGTCTGACCTGCGGGCTGAAAAGATTAGTTTTGTCTTCCAAAATTTTAATCTTTTTCCTGTTTTAACGGCTGTTGAAAACGTCGAGTATGCTTTGTTTTTTAAGAAAATGACCGTCGCAGAGCGGCGAAAGAAAGCTGAAAGTGCGCTCGATGCAATGGGCCTGTTGCATTTGGCCAAGCATAAACCATTGGAGATGAGCGGTGGCCAGCAGCAAAGAGTCGCGATTGCCCGTGCGATTGTGCGCGAGCCTTTGGTGGTTTTGGCTGATGAGCCGACGGCAAATCTGGACCATAAGACGGGCGAGGAAATTGTTAATCTGATGAAAGAAAGCAACCGGCAAAAAAAGACGACGTTTATATTTTCGACGCATGACCAGAAAGTCATTGAATCAGCCGATCGTGTGGTACGGATTTGGGACGGGGAGATTGTACCGGGATGTTGACGTTAAAGTTAGCGCTGCGAAATATCTTTCGTCATAAAGCGCGATCCGTCATTACGCTTTCGACGATTATGTTTGGTTGTATAGCGCTGATTTTTGTCGGCGGTTTTTTTGAAGACATTTTTTTAAAAATACGAGAAGGGTTTATCCGTTCTCAAACCGGGCATATCCAAATCTATCGTCGAGGTTTTAATGAGCATGGCAAAATCGACCCGTATTCTTACCTGATTGATAATCCTGATCAAATCAAAGAGTTACTTAAAGCAATTCCGCAGATAAAGTCGCTTACCATGAGGCTTTATTTTTCTGGCCTTATAAGCACCGGCGAAAACACCATTTCTTTTCTTGCCCAAGGCATTGAGCCACAAAATGAAAGATATCATCGTTTAGCCCAAACGCAGAATTTGCGTGAATATGTCAAAATGCCTGATGTCGGTTTGTCGGTTATAAGTTTTGGCGAAGGATTAGAAGAGTATGATTCAGCGCAAGTTGTTTTGGGCAAGGGTTTGGCCGAAACGATGCAGGCGCAAATAGGATCGACGGTGACGCTTTTAACTAATACAGTCAATGGCTCGACGAATGCGATGGATGTCAAGGTTAAGGGGATTTTTTATACGGCAACGAAAGATTTTGACGATATTTTTTTGCGATTGCCACTTAAGACCGCACAAAAACTTTTAAACACGCAGTCGGTCGAAAGGTTGGTCCTGCAACTTGATAAAACAGAGAATACCGGCAAGGTTTATGCCGCATTGCAAGGGCTCATTACAGAGAAGAACCTAGACTTAGAAATCAGGCGTTGGGAAGATTTAGCAGATTTTTATAATAAAACGGTCAAGATGTTTAACCAGTTTTATCTGATTATGCGTGTGGTGACGGTCATGATTGTTATCTTGGGTATTTTTAATACTTTAAACATGTCGGTCATGGAACGAATCAGTGAAATCGGGACGATTATGGCGCTGGGGATACGTCAGGGGGCAGTGATGAAATTGTTTCTTTTGGAAGGTTTTCTTTTAGGAATTATTGGCGGGGTCCTTGGCGTTTTAGTGGGAATTTTGGTTGTTAGCGTCATTGGTCATGTCGGTATTATTATGCCGCCGCCTCCGGGAGCAACGATGAAATGGATTTCTGCGCCGTTTGTTGTTGAGCCGGTGGTCGTTTCAACTTTTTTTATGTCGGTATGTGTCGGCGGAATTTCAGCGTTGTACCCGGCTTATAAAGCTTCACGGATGCAGATTACGACGGCATTGCGATATCGATAATTTTATTTCAACTCAGTTTTTTAACAAAGGGCAGATATGAATATAAAAAAAGTAAAAACACACGATGAAATAGCCCAAGCTTATAAATCGGAGCCTTGGTGGTATGATTTACGGGGTTTTTTTATTTTGAAATTATCTTATCGTGCAGGGTTATTTGAACAGGTGCGTTTTTTTGGTGGTAATCTTGGGCCTAAACACCTTGAAGTAGCTATTGGTAGCGGTACTTTTTTTGATTTGATTTTAGGTTACCGTAAATTAAAACGACTTGGGCGAATTGATGTTACAGGGATTGATTATGCGCAATCGATGCTTGCCGGTGCGATTAAACGGTTTTCGGGAAAGATTGATATTGAGCTTTTTCTTGTCGACGTCGCCCAGATGAATTTTAGGAGTGATTCGTTTGACAGTATTAATATTGCGAATGCGATCCATTGTTTTCCTGATGTTGATGGAGCTTTGCAGCAGGCGTATCGTGTTCTTAAGCCGGGAGGGAAATTAGCAGCAAATGTTCTTCTTTACCCCCGCTCTGGCGGTAAGTTTTTTAAGAATATTGCGCAACGGATTAATGATTGGGGGATGCGCAAAGGCATTTTATTTACGCCATATGAAAAAGAAGATATCCGCCAACGTTTTTTAAAAACTGGTTTCACAATAGATTTAGAAGAAATTCGTGGAAATTGTTTTAATCTTGTATTGCGAAAACCAGTCTTTTCTTAATCATAGAGTTGTTATGTCCTCAATAGAAATATCCAATGTTTCCAAAAGTTATTTTTTGCATTTATTAAGCGTTGCGCTACTCAATAGTGGCGTAATTATTTTATCTGGGTTTGGGACAGAAAGATCATACAGGAATGATAACGTTAAAATTAGCGTTGCGAAATATTTTTAGGCATAAGGCGCGGTCGATGGTTACGCTTTCGACCATTGCCTTTGGCTGTGTGGCTTTGATTTTTATTGGCGGGTTTTTTGAAGATCTTTTTCATCAAATTCGCGAGTCGTATATTGGTTCACAGTTGGGACATGTTCAGATTTATCGTCGAGGTTTTAGCGAACATGGAAAGATTCAGCCCTATGCATATTTGATTGATCATCCGCAAGATGTTAAAGCTTTAGTTAAGAGTCTGGGGGAGGTGGAGTTTGTAACTTCTCGTTTACAATTTTCGGGGTTAATCAGCACTGGCGATAATGCGATTTCTTTTATTGGCCAGGGCGTTGAGCCCGAAAATGAACGAGTTGCACTTTTGGAGGAAACAAAAAATCTGCGGCAGTTTGTTAAATCCAAAAATAACGGTTTGCCGGTGACCGTATTTGGCAAAGGCCTTGCTGTCGACGATGTTTATCAGGTGATTTTAGGTAAAGGGCTTGCCGAAACGATGAAGACTTCTGTTGACAGCCCGATTACCGTTTTGACCAGTACGGTTCATGGGGCAACGAATGCTTTTGACATGAGCGTCAAAGGTGCTTTTCAAACAGCGCAGAAAGAGTTTGATGATATATTTTTGCGTATGCCGCTTTCAACAGCGCAGAGCCTTTTAGACACGCAAGCGGTCCAGTCCTTAGTTATTAAACTTTATAAGACCGAAGACACGACAAAGGTTTTTAAAGCGCTGCAGGTCATGATTCGGGATAAAAAGCTCGATTTGGAGCTGACTCGCTGGGAAGATTCAGCGGATTTTTATCATAAAACAGTGTCGCTTTTTGGCATGTTTTACTGGATTATGCAAATTGTCATTGGCACGGTCGTTATTTTGGGTATTTTCAATACGATGAATATGTCGGTTTTGGAACGCATCAGCGAAATTGGCACACTCATGGCTTTGGGCACACGTCGAGCTAGTGTGATGAAACTTTTTCTTTTTGAAGGTCTTGTTTTGGGAATTATCGGTGGATTTTTAGGGTGTATGGCTGGCGTTGCGGTGGTGAGTCTCGCTTCTTCTGTGGGCATTGAAATGCCACCTCCCCCGGGTGGGACATCGCATTGGTTATCCACGCCTGCGACTATCCCTTCAGTTATTTTTTCGACGTTCGTTTTGACGGTCGTTGTCAGCGGAATTTCGTCGTTAACTCCTGCGCTCAAAGCTTCGCGGCTTGTCATTACGGAAGCTTTGCGTTATCGCTAGGAAATAATGAAAGGACAAAGCGATGAAAAGCTGTAATATTGTCTTTGCTGTTATTTTTTCCCTTGGTCTTCTTTTTTCTGCGAGAGTTTTTGCTGAGACAAATATCAATCCTGCGGGAATTTTAAAACAAGTTGATCAGATTCGTTGTCCCGATGAGGATTTTTCTTTGGTGGCGCGAGTCAGCAGCTATAAGGTCAACGGCACTGTGCAGTCTGCACTTTATCAGGTGCAGATGCAGGGTCGTGAAAAAACGATCGTTCGGACGCTGCAGCCGGCCAATGAACGCGGGCGGGTGATTCTGATGCGTGACAATGATTTTTGGTTTTTCTTTCCGGAGGTGTCCAAGCCTTTGCGGATTGCCGCTGAGGAGCGGTTCTTAGGCGACATTGCCAATGGCGATATCGCGCGGATTAATTTTTTTGCCGATTATAATGCCCAGTTTTTGCAGGAAGATTCTATAAATGAAAAGAAATATTATGTTTTGGAATTAAAGGCAAAAGATAAAAAGACAACGTATGACAAAATTGTTCTCTGGGTCGAGCAAAAGAAATTTTGGCCTTGGAAGGCCCAATTTTATACAAACAGCGGGCGATTATTAAAAACGTGTTCTTATGAAAATTATAAAATGCTCGCCGGTCGGATGCGCCCTTCGAGGATGGTTTTAAATGATGTTATCAATGAGGGCCAGTATTCTGTGATTGAGTATGACAAAATTGAAGTCGGGAAAATTGCTGATAAGTATTTTACCCGTGACTATTTAAAGAAAATGGTTTTCTAATGAAACGATGCTCGGTTATTTTTCTTGCGCTTTTGTTGTTGTGCGGTGCTGTTGCGTGCGCCCAGGCGGATGAAGAGATTTTGCAAGATCCGTCGCGTGAACAGTTTATTGCCCAGGTGCTTGAAAATTTTGAAAGTCAGGCGCAAAAGCGGGACCTAAAGATTAAGCAGGCGCTTGAACGTTATGAACAACAGGGTTCTTTCGAACAGACGCAAACACAAGAACAATCCCAAGATCAAGCAGACGAACAAACGCAAGAAGAGTCCGATGTTCAAGAGCAATATCCCCCTCAAGAAAGTTCTTTTGAGCCAACCATGGTTATTCAAGGCAACACGCGCTTTGAAGTCGCGCACCATATTTACAGTCCCTCGGAATTTTCAAAAGTTAAAAGTCAGCTCTCTTTAACTGGCCGTGGAGAACTTTTGCCGGCGCTTCGCTATCGGATTAGCGGACGAACTTATTATGATGCCGCGTATGATGTTGGAAATTATTACTCGGATAGTGCGACCTCTGACGGGCGTTTTGAAATGCAGCTGCGGGATACCTATCTTGATTATTCGACGGGACCGTGGGATTTGCGTCTTGGGAAACAACAGGTGGTTTGGGGCGAGGCTGTTGGGGTTTTTGTCGCGGATGTGGTTAATGCCAAGGATTTACGGGAATCTATTTTGCCGGATTTTGACAGTATTCGTATTCCCGAGTGGGGAACAAATTTGGAATATACACAGGACAATTTTCATTCTGAGTTTGTTATTCTCCCGGGCATTGAATTTAACAAATTAGGGGTCAGCGGCTCGGAGTTTGCTTACCCGCTGCCGCTTGCGCAAGGCACGCCGTTTACGTATCACGATGTGAAAGCGCCGAAAATAAGTTTGGAAAATAGCAAGGTGGGCACACGGTTTAATTATTTGTGGGAAGGGTTTGATGCCGGCGTTTTTTATTTACATAGTTGGACGCAGTCGCCGGTTTTGTACCGAACGCTTGATGCTGGCATTTATGAGTTTGACCCGCAGTATAAGAGGCTGGATACTTTTGGGGCGACGGTTTCTAAGGAAATTCATGATATCGTTTTAAAAGGGGATTTTGTTTATACGAAGGACGATTTTTTTCCCGTCGCTGACATTGCGGATTCGGATGGTATTGCCCGCAGCGGGCATTTGGAATATCTTCTCGGAGCAGATTACACTTTTTTTGATAAGATCGACGTTAATGCCCAGTTTATTCAAAATATAATTTTCGAACATGCAAAATCCATGGTCAATGTGGACAAATTCAATAATTCTTTTTCTTTGCGGTTGAGCCGTGATTTTTTAAATCGTAAACTGCAGACCGAATTTCTGGTGATTTATGGACTTAATGCGCCGGATTTTCTTTATCAGTCTAAGCTGAAATACAACTTGACGGATAATTGGCAAGCTTCTGTCGGGGCCGATATTTTTTCGGGCAATTCTTCAGGAAGCTTTGGGCTATTGCGTAATAAAAGTCGCTGGTACAGCGAACTTATCTATAAATTTTAAGCTTTCTCTATTATCATACAGGCCCTTGCGCAGGGCCTGTTCGTATTTTATACTTTTAGCGTAGTTGACCGAAAAGGTAAACCATTCGTAAGAATGGGACACAAAGCTATAGGGCCCTCACGCGATCGCGAAGGGTAGCCAGTTGCCGAGCCAAAGGTCCCTTTGTCCTATTCTTGCGAATTCTCTAGAATAGGATTTTTTATTTTAAGGGCAGGCTATGGTAAATTTCTTTGGCAATATTTTTCAGCTTTTTACCGGCGGTAAATCAATCGAAAGCGCACAGGTTCTCGAAGGGCATTATGCGAACCAAGCCGTGCTGGGTTTCCCTCGTTTTAGTGAAATGCGCCAAGCCACACGGCTTTCTGTCGGGGCGCCAGTTTCCTACCGTATAAAAGGGGTGATGTCCCCTTGGCAATCGACGATAAGCCGAGACTATTCTAGCAGCGGGATTCGGTTCGTGTTGCTTTCACCCGTCAAACCCGGGACAGAGATCGAAATGAAAATATCTTTGCCTGAAGTCAATCATCTGATTCATATGCAGGGGGTTGTCGTTTGGGTTGCGCAGACGTCGCATCGTTATGCGCAGAAGCGCGTTATCGAATGCGGTGTTGTTTTTAACAGAGTTCAGGAAAATACACATAAAGAAAAATTAATCTATCTGATTGCCAATAAGCTTTGTCATTTGGGAATCAAAGCTACGAAACATTTGACAGCCGCTCCTGTTCAGACGCTTGAAGATTTAAAGGCATGTTATCGGATTGTTTATGAAGGTTATACGGCTCGAGGGTATTGCGCTGCTAATTCCAGCCGGATGTATTACCACTACTATTCATTTCTGCCCGAATCCCGCACGTTTGTTTTAAAAGATAAAGAACAGATACTCGGGACAATTTCGCTTATCGTCGACTCACCCTGCGGTTTGCCGATGGATAATCTTTTTTCGCGGGAGATCAATTGGCTTCGGGGTGGGAGCCGCAAGTTGGCTGAGGTCAGTTTGTTGGCCATGGTGCATCTTGAAAAAAAGAAAAACCTTTTTTCGCTGACAAATTTTGAGAAGCAAATGAAACTTTTTCGTCTTTTTAAAATCATGTACGAATATGCTCACTATGTTGCTGGAGTTACGGATTTTGTTATTGGCGTTCATCCTAAACACGAGACATTGTACAAATATTTGCTGTTTAGAAATTTGGGTTCGCCAAAAAGTTATCCCGAGGCGCGCGGTAATCCGGCTTTGCCTTTGCATTTGGATTTACATGCAGCCAATGAGAATTATACAAGCTGTTTAAGGGATTTCTTTATGGATCGCTCGATTCCGGGGGAAATTTTGCGCAGCGGTTTTGTCCCTAATGGTCAAGTCGTTCGCAAATTTTTGTGTGAAGATCAGCTGGTTTGGCCGAAAATGCCGGAAAAAGCGAAAGTGTATTTTAAGCAAATCTATTTAGAAAATTCGTGTGAAGGAGAAGATTTTTAAATTAAAAAGAATTTGATTTAACATATTTAATTTTTCTTATGATTAAATTTTATGATTTATTCGTAAGTGTTTTTATATCAATGATTTATGGGCCATTATTTTTATATTTGTTCTCTTGCATAGCATGGATACACATTCTATACTCGACATGTAGTGTTTAATCGGATCAAGGTAAACCATTCGTAAGAATGGGACACAAAGCTAAAGGGCCCTCACGCGATGCGAAGGGCAGCCAGTTGCCAAAGATTGAGAGATCTTTACGTCCTATTCTTTATGAGTGAAGCAAATAAAGAATAGGATTTTTTATTAAGGCAAAACAATGATAAAAATGAAGATTTTCGAAAAAATCCTGAATTCTTTTTCCCCCCAGAGGTCTTATGGCGTTGGTGTCCTAGAGGACAATGTCGAAACTGTCCGCGGCGGTTTTTCGCAGGCTGTTGTTGAGGAAAGACGTCAATCGACTCGTGTTGAGATTAATGTGCCGGTTTGGTATCGAGTTAAAAATCGTTGGTCAAAGTGGCTGCTTGGCAGAAGTGTTGATCACTCAGCGACTGGAATTCGGCTTGCCTTGCCGCCTGGCGTTACTCCTGGGACAGAGATCAGCTTGCGGATGAAATTACCGGATGCGCCTGTGCCTATTGATATTAAAGGGGTTGTTGTTTGGGTTGAGCCGCTTTCGGCTCGTTTGCCTGCGCCGACAACAGTTGAGTGCGGCGTTGCCTTTAAGACAATGCGCAATGTTGCGCATAAAGAAAAACTCGTTTACCTGATTGCTAATAAGCTTTGCAAAATTGGTTTGGAGTTAACCAAAAATCTTATTGCCGCTCCGGTTCAATCGCTTGAGGAACTTAAGGAGTGCTATCGTATTATTTATGATGGTTACGTCGCTCGTCGCTATTGCACACCAAACGAATCTAAGATGCATTATCATTATTATTCATTTTTGCCTCAATCGCGGACTTTTTCCTTAAAAGAAAATGGGAATTTAATCGGAACAATTTCTGTTGTTGTTGACTCGCCCTGCGGTTTACCGATGGATAGTTTGTTTTCGCGCGAACTGGATCATTTGCGCGGCAGTGGCCGTGTCCTTGCCGAAGTTAGTTTGTTGGCGGTCGTTCCTGCAGATAAAAAGAAAAAATTGTTTTCCCTGACAAATCTTGATAAGCAGGCCCGTCTTTTTCGTCTTTTTAGAATTATGCATGAATATGCCCGGTATGTTGCAGGCGTAACGGATCTTATCATTGGTGTGCATCCTAAGCATGAGACGTTGTACAAATATCTTATGTTTAAAGCTATGGGTTCGGCAAAAAGTTATCCTGGCGCGCGCGGCAATCCAGCTTTGCCGCTTCATTTAGACCTTCTCTCAGCCGAACAAAATTTTTCGAATTGCCTTAAATCTTTTTTCTTTTCTGAACCTGCGTCGATGGAAATGATTAACGGTGGGCTTAAAATTGACTCAAAAATCGTTCAGCAATTTCTTTGTCAAGATCCTAAAATTTGGTCGACTGTTCCCACGGCAAGTCAGAAATATTTGAAGCAGTGTTACCCTGGCATCAATCCGCCTTCTTCCAATCCTATCTTGAAGTTTTTTAAACATTAAATTTCTGTTTTAAAGTTCATTTGGAAGTTTATAATTAGTCCTTAATGAACAAACGACGTCTGTATTATCTTGTCATTGGGGGTTTTTTGCTGGCTGGGATTATTTTGGCCGCTAAGCCCGTCGTGCGTATCTTGGCAGAACGTGTGGTAAAAAAATATTTAGCTGCGGACACGATAAGTATTCAGAGTATAGGATTTCCTCGATTTAATGAGGTTTGTTTTTTGGATGTTGCCGTTCAAAAAAACGGCGTGTTTTCTATAAAGTTGAAGAAAGTCACCATGCGTTTGCGGTTAAAGAGCAATATCTCGTCGGGTTTATCGAGGAATGTTTTTTTGCCGCAGGTTGAGTGCATAGACGCGGATGTCAAAATAACCGACAAAAACGTAAAGCTCGCGGGGTTGTTTTCATTTAATGTGGATTTTTTCGAACAAAAAATATATACGCTTTATTTGAATATTAGTTCGTTTGAGTATCAAACACTTCATTTGGAAAATGCCCTTTTGTGGGCGGTTCGAGGCAATGAGCGCGGTAATTTTACGGTTGATAAAATGACTTATGGGAAAGCGAGTGTAACGCAGGCCCAAAGTTTGGTGCGTTTCGAAAATCAGGATTTGCTTTTTGACGATTTATCGGCCAAATTTTTGGGTGGGCAAATTCGAGGCAGTATTGTTGTGAAACCGGATGTTTTGCCGCAATATCAGGCAAAGTTGCAATTAAAAGGATTAGATCTTAGCCGCTTTGTTGAAGATTTTGAGTTGGCCAATAAATTTACGATAACCGGAAAACTTGGCGGAAACATTGTTTTGCAAGGAGAGGGAGCTGTAGTAAAAGTTTTAGGCGGGGATCTTTTTGCCGATGCTTTCGGCGGGCGGCTGATGATTAAAGACGTAAGTTTTTTGGATCACATCGCCTATCGTGCATCTCTCGATACGGTCGTGGAAAGTTTACAGGATTATTACTATAATACCGGCAGTGTAAACTTATCTTTGCACGACGGTGATTTATTGGCGGATATTCATTTAGACGGAAAACAGGGAAAGCGGGATTTTAATATTGTTTTGCACCATTAACTTTTATAAGGACAGATTATGAAAAAAATAATGATAGCGCTGTTGGGATTGGTGGTTGTTTTAGGTTGTGCGCGTGTCAGCGTTCAGGCCCCGAAGGATCCGATCAAGGTAGACATTTCGATGCGGTTGGATATTTATCAGCATATTAAAAATGATATTGATGATATCGAAAATATGGTCACCGGTTCTTCGCCTAAGCCCAAGACGCAGGGGCCGCAGAGTTTTTTAAATATTTTTGTTTCACAGGCTTATGCGGCTGAAGATTTAAGCTCTGAAGTCCAGGCGGCGGCGTTGCGGCGTAAAGATCGGCGTGATCAGCTAATCTCGCTGGCAGAAAAAGGGATTATTGGCGAGAATAAGTCCGGTTTGCTTGTGATTCGTTTGTCGGATAAAGCGGATGCTTCGGCAACAAAATTGGTGAACGAAGAAAATCGTGATCGCATGATTATTTACCAGTCTGTCGCCCAAAAAAATGGCAGTTCTGTTGAAGAGGTCCAAAAATTATATGCCAAGCGTTTACAGCAGGACGCGCTTGTCGGCACGCCCATTGAGGTCTTTGACAACGCCCGCGGTTCGTTTGAATGGACGATTAAGAAATAACCCTCGCGTTTGAAATTTCATGACGTTTAATTCATATCTGTTTTTATTATTCTTTCCTGTTGTGGTGTCTGTTTATTTTATGATGCCCTTCAAATGGCGCTGGCTATGGCTTTTGCTTGCCAGTTGCTATTTTTATATGGCATTTATTCCTGTCTATATCCTGATTTTGGCTCTACTTATTCTCATTGATTACACGGCGGCGATTTTTATCGAAAATTTGAATGGTAAGCGGCGTAAAGTTGTTTTATGGCTCAGCATTTTCTCGACGTGCGCTGTACTTTTTGTTTTTAAATATTTTGACTTTTTTAATGCTTCCGGATCTTGGATTGCCTCCCGGTTAGGTTGGAATTATCCGGTCAAAAATATTTCGCTGATCTTGCCTTTGGGATTATCGTTTCACACTTTTCAAAGTTTGGGTTATGTCGTGGACGTTTATCGTGGCAAGCAAAAGGCCCAGCGGCACTTGGGGATTTATGCTTTGTATGTGATGTTTTTCCCGCAGTTAGTCGCAGGCCCTATTGAGCGCGCTTGCCATCTTTTGCCGCAATTTTTTCAAAAGTATGAGTTTGACACATTGCGGGTCAGTCATGGTTTAAAACTCATGGTTTGGGGGATGTTTCAGAAGGTTGTGATTGCCGATCGTTTGGCGATTCTTGTTAACCGTGTGTATGCAAATCCGTCAGATTTTGGTCCCGCAAGTCTTATCATTGCGACGATATTTTTTGCTTTTCAAATTTATTGTGATTTTTCGGGATATTCCGATATCGCGATAGGTGCTGCAGAGGTTTTGGGTTTCAAATTAATGAAAAATTTTGAGCGTCCGTATTTGGCAAGGTCGATTGGTGATTTTTGGCATCGGTGGCATATTTCATTGTCGACGTGGTTTCGTGATTATCTTTATATTCCGCTGGGAGGAAATCATGCAAATCTTTGGCGTTGGCGTTTTAATATCTTTATCACGTTTTTAGTCAGCGGACTTTGGCATGGTGCTAACTGGACTTTTGTTGTCTGGGGCGCTTTGCATGGATTGTATTATTTATTTTCCAAAGCGACGAAAACTTTTCGGGAGCGATGCGCTCTTGCGTTAGGATTTGCGCAAATGCCGGCGCTGCATAAAATTTTTCAGACTCTCATCACATTTTCTTTGGTTTGTTTTGCATGGATTTTTTTCCGTGCGAATAATCTCAATGATGCAGTTTTTATTGTTACACAAATTTTTGCAGGGTGGGGGAAAGTTCAAAATCCAGGGATGCAAGGGCAGAACGATATTGGGTTAACAGTCAGTGAATTTATTTTTGCAACGGGGCTGATTGTTTTTCTTGTCTGGGTTAATATTCTCGGGCAAAAAGAAGATGTCCGTGTTGTTCTTTCACGTAATCATCCGGCGATACGTATGGCAGTATATACTTTCATGGTTTTATTTATTATGAATTTCGGGATTGATGTCTCGATTCCGTTTATCTATTTTCAATTTTGATATGAAGAAATTTTTGTTTAAATTAGGTTTATTTTTTTTATTGATTTTATCGGTCCAGATGTTTCTGCCGGCATCCAAAAATATTCCTAATGAGATCAAACTGCTTGATGCTTTTATGAAATTAAAATGCGATATCATTTATTTTGGGGATAGCACGATCAACTGGGCTGCAAAAAGCGATGTCAACGAGGAAAGTATGCCCGGACTTCTCCAGCGGCTTTTGCCGGAGAGCCGGATTGCAAAGATCACCCACGCCTCCTATCAGATGGATGTTTATGAAGCTTACGCGAAGTATATTGTGCGCAAGAATTATCGTCCAAAGGTTGTGATTATCCCGATTAACTTACGCAGTTTTTCTGTGGAATGGGACAAGCAGCCTATCTGGCAATTTGAAAAAGAAAAACTGACTTTGGCCATGAAAGATACGTTTTGGATGAAATTTTATAAGCCGTTGGCGGTGTTTAAATATTTTGATCCGGCTATAACACGTTTTGAATATGAGCAATCTTCTGTCTTTGATGGCGAGAAGTTTGTCGGGAAGGCTAGAGATTTTGATAATGCTGATTTTAAAATATTCTCAGAGCAGAACCTGAACAAGAAATTAACTTTCCGTTATATGTACCCTTTGACTGCGGAGCATCGCAAGATCAAGTCTTTGGGGCACACAGCCCAACTGCTTAAAGGACAAGGAATTCAAACTATATTTTATATTACGCCGGTTGACTGGCAGACCATTGAAAAGTATTTAGGGGCAAATGCTTTGGAACGTATGACGCAACAAAAGGATGTCATCAAAAACACTTTGGCTGCCCAAGGTGTGGTCCTGTTGGATCTTTCGCGGGGCTTGCCCACGGGTGATTTTAGTTGGCCAGAAGACGGTCAGGGGCCATATTATCCGAATGAACATTTAAAATTGCGCGGACGGATGTTTGTCGTAAAAAGTTTAGTAGATCAAACGGGTTTGAAGTCGTTTGAAAAAATGTGAGAGACAAATTCAAGAGTTTCCCCTAAAATAATAATCCTTATGAAAAATAAATTTATTTTTCTCCTTGTTTTTAGCATTTTAACGTTGAGTTATAAACTCTCTGTCGCCGAAGAAGCGGATATTCGCTATGTTGCTCTTGGCGATTCGTACTCGATTGGCACCGGCGTTACCCCAAAAGAAGCGTGGCCTGTTGTTTTGACAGAGCATTTAAAAACGGACGCAATGAGCATTTCGCTTGTCGCTAATCCTGGACGCAATGGGTGGACTACGGTTGATGCCCAGCAGTGGGAAATTCCGGTTTTAAGAAAATCCAGTGCTACCTTTGCAACCCTTATGATTGGGGTCAATGATTGGCTTCAGAATTCGACGGATGAACGTTTTCGCGAAAATTTTAGCGACCTTTTGGAAGATGTCCTTTCAGAATTGCCGGCTAACAAGATTTTAGTTGTCAATATTCCAGATTTTTCGGCGACACCTAAGGGGGCGACTTTTTCTCCCGGGCGGGATATTCAGAAAGGAATTGCTAAATTTAATCGGATCATCGCGCAGGTGTGTAAAGAAAAGGCTGTTATGGTCGTCGATATTTATACCGTTTCGCAAAAGATGCGCTTTGATCCGTCTTTGATATCTGCAGATGGTTTGCATCCTTCGGCTAAGGGCCAACTTCTTTTTGAACAAACGATTTATCCTTTCGCTAAACAAGTTCTAAAATAAAAGGCTTTTATGAAAAAGTTTATGTTTTTTACGATGTTCGTCTGTATATTCTCGTCTTTTGCTTCTGCCGCTGAAGTTAAGATCGTCAAATCTGAGGATGGCTGGAGGCTTTTAAAAGATGGTGATCCGTTTTTTATAAAAGGCGTGTGCCACTCAGGGTTAAATGAGATTGGAAAAAGTTCGCATGATAATTCGATGCGCGACTGGATGATTGTTGATGATGACAATGACGGCCGCATTGATTTGGCTTATCAGGCGT
Source organism: uncultured Planctomycetales bacterium (assembly GCA_964474085.1). GTDB lineage: Bacteria > Omnitrophota > Gorgyraeia > Zapsychrales > JANLHA01 > JADLGJ01. The sequence goes on along the minus strand of CAYYRJ010000012.1, from coordinate 58,672 downwards.
GGCTGGATGAGAATCGTAACAATAAACAGGATAAAAATGAAAAGCCTATCGGAGATTTTAAGCTGATGAAAGCCATGGGAGTTAATACAATCCGCTTATATCATCATGCCAGCAATGCCCCAGGTGTTCTGGCGATTAATCCCGGCAATTTGCTTTATAGCCATGCGCCGAACAAAAAACTTTTGCGGCAAATGTATAAAGAAACTGGTCTGATGATCATGATGGGTGACCTGTTGGGTGCTTATACAATTGGGTCTGGAGCGCCGTGGTTGGCTGGTACGGATTATCGCGATCCTGACCAATGTGCCAAGATGATGCGTAGTGTCCATGATATGGTCATGGAGTTTAAAGACGAACCCTATATTCTTGTCTGGGCGCTGGGAAATGAGAACAATCTTGAGCAATTTACGCACACGAATGCCGCTCGCTATCCGATTGAATATGCGCGTTTTGTTAACTCGGTTGCCAAGTATATTAAGCAGTTAGATCCCAATCATCCGGTTTGTTTGGTTAATGGCGAGACGGTCTTTCTTGAAGTTTATAAAGAATATGCTCCGGATGTTGATATTATTGGGCTTAACTCGTATCGCCACTGGGATGGTTTTAATACGCTTTGGAAAGAAGTGGAAGCTAAATTTGGCAAGCCGGTTTTGATTAGCGAATACGGGACCATTCACCCGCCCGTTGACCCTAAGACAAGGATTCTTAATGAAGAACGTCAGGCGCAAATTCATAAAGATTCCTGGGAAGATATTGCCGCCCATAAAGCGGGCGCTAAATCGCCGGGCAATGCTTTGGGTGGTTTTGCCTTTGTTTGGGTGGATGATTGGTGGCAAAGTGGGAATCCTTATTACCATGATTTGACGGCGGATGAGTTTAATTTTGAGTGGCACGGACTTTTAAGTCAGGGAGACGGGAAGCATAGTCCTCTTATGCGCCAGCCTCGGGAAGTGTATTATATGTACAAAGAGTTGTGGCAAGAGTAAAGATATAATGTGTAGGGGCGCGACCCGCCAGAGGCTGGCAAGTGTTTCGTGCCTTATTTTTTATTCACATACTTGACAAGTTAATGATTGAATGGTAAACATTAAGCAAAAGAAAAGGAGCGCATATGGGAATTCTTGACACCATCGGGGTTCAAACAGGCAAGGGCAAGCATTATGAAGAAGCGATTTATAGTCTTGTCTTGATTTACAATGTCATCACCGACGAAATGACGACGTATTTGAGTGGATATGATTTAACACCCGGTAAATTTAATATTCTTATGGCCGTTAAGCATCAGGGCGGCAAAGAGGGGATTAGTCAAGTGGAGGTCAGCAAACGCTTGATTGTCACGCCCTCCAATATGACTAAGCTTATCGATAAATTAGAGAAAGACGCTCTCGTGACACGCTCTGGCTTGGATGGCGATCGGCGCGTCAATATTTTAAAGATTACGCCTAAAGGTTCCAAACTTTTGGATTCTATTTGGCAAGGCTATGATGAACGCTTGCAAAAACTGTTGTCTTCGCTAAATGTCAGTGAGCAAAAGACTTTAGCTTCTTTACTGGGCAAATGGCTGGAGAATGTCAGGGGGTAAAAATATGATGCACATAAAAAATTTTAAGAATACTATCTATGTCATTATTTTGATTATTGGTTCGATTTACATTTTGAATGCCGCACCTCGTTCGTATCTTTTTTGTCTTGTTGAATCTAAGTTGAGAAATTATACAAAAAATGTCGACGTGCAAAATGGTGATTTTATCTTTCAACATTTGCCTGGAGTGTTGACAGAAATGATTGCGGATTTGACACACAGCCGCTATTCGCATTGCGGAATTATTGTTAAAAAGTCTGAAGGTTTTGTTGTTTTACAAGCGATTGGGCCGGTTAAAGAAACGCCGCTTAACCAGTGGATTAGCTACGGAGTCGGTCGGAAATTTACAATTGTTCGTCTAAAGAAACAGTACCAAAAGGATATCCCTGCCATCATTCGGGAGGCGTATAAGTTTATCAATCGGCCTTACGATATACAATATCAGTGGGATAACCAAAAGATTTACTGTTCGGAGCTTATTTATAAGGCGGTCTTTAATGCCGTCGGGCTTCGTTTGGCAGATTTTGTGCGTTTAGGGGACATGAAATGGCAGCACTACGAAAAAATGATACGCCAGATCACCGGCGGTGAAATTCCCCTAGAGCGAGCCATGATAACTCCCGAATCGTTGGTCGTGTCGGACAAGGTGGAGTTGGTTTATGAGTCAAAGTAATTTGGGAATAACACAGCGTTCAAGTTTTTGTCATCCTGAGCGCAGCGAAGGATCTGGACACTGGAGATTCTTCGGCTTTCAGCCTCAGAATGACAATGATTGGGAAAAGACTTGCGCATACTGCAAAATAGCAATTTTAATAATTTATTTTCTGATTGTCTTGGGATGTTTTAAGTTTTTCTTATCGTCGGCAACGGAAGCATTTTTTATGAGCATTCCGATTTTGGCGGTTTTTGGGGCGGGAATCTTTGCGGCTGCTGAGGACTTGCGGCTTAAAGCCATTATTATTGATTCATCTTACGCAAATGTCGATGGATTGGCGCTACAAACAGTTGAAAGAATAGGTTTTCTCCCGCCGATTTTTGTTAAAATGATTGCCCGGATTGGTTTATCTATGGCGAGCTTTGAGTGCGGTTTTGATATCCGTAAGTTTTCAACAGAGCGTGCGATGGCAGAGGTCAAACAACCAGTTTTGCTCATGCACGGCAAAAAAGATACGCTTATTTCATGGAAGGAAACCGAAAAATTATTTGCCGCCGCCAATCAGCCAAAATTCTTACATTTTTTTGAAACGCAAGGGCATTATACGACGATCAGTGATCCGGGGTACAAATTCTTCATAATGGATTTTTTAAATAAGCAGAGGCTTTAAATTGAAAAATACTCTCCACTCTCGTGGCTTTCGTGCGCTGCAGGCCACACAGTTTTTGGAAGCGTTTAATGACAATGCCTTTAAGGTCATTGTTACGTTTTTGGCCATTGACTACTTTACAAAACAAAACGGCGGCACATTGTTTGTGGCCTTAGCCAGCGGTATTTTTATCTTGCCGTTTCTTCTGTTCTCAACGTTCGCGGGGTATTTGGCGGACAAATTCAGCAAAAGAAATATTCTCATCCTCGCTAAAATTTCAGAAGTGATCGTCATGATCGCTGGCTTGTTTGCGCTTTTGCATTTGAGTATTTGGGGGATGCTGAGTGTTTTGTTCTTGATGGGGCTGCACAGCGCTTTTTTTAGTCCTTCCAAATACGCGATTTTGCCGGAAATTTTAAGCGAAGACGACCTCTCCGAGGGCAACGGTCAATTACAAATGTTTACTTACGCCGCTATTATTTTAGGACAGGCCAGCGGCGGATATCTTCTGCAGATTTTTGGCCAGGCGCCGTATAAAACGTCTTTTGTTTTTATCGGGGTTGCTGTTCTTGGATTTGTCACGAGCCTTTTTATTTCTAAAGTCCCGCCGGCTGGAACACAACGTAAAGCTCAATGGAATTTTGTAAGGGAAGTTATCGAAAACACGCGCTTTGTCCGCACGAATCGCTCGGTGTTTTTGTCTATTTTAGGTTTGGTATATTTTGCTTTCTTAGGCGGTTTGTTTCAGCCGAATATTTTACTTTATGCTCGCAACTTGATGGGGGTTGATCATCTTTTGGCGAGCTTGCTGCTCGTCAGTATTTCGTTGGGGATTGGAATCGGCGGGCTTATGGCCGGAAAATTTTCCGACCAAAAAATCGAGCTTGGACTTGTGCCACTGGGAGCTTTGGGCTTGAGTGTTTTTTCGATGCAGTTAGGATTTAATTATCATTCTTACATGAGTGTGCTTTGGACTTTGTTTTTGCTCGGCGTTTCCAGTGGATTTTATATTGTTCCTCTTAATACGGTTATTCAGTTTGAGAGCAAGCCCGACGAGCGTGGGCGAATAATTTCAACGAACAATTTCTTTTCGTTTGCGGCTATTCTTGTTGCTTCATTTGCGATCTATTTTTTGGGGGAAGTTTTGAAAGTCAACCCTGCACAAACGTTTTTGTTTATTGGTGCAGCGACGATTGTTGGCGCAGTTTATGTGTGCCGGATTTTGCCATATCCGATGATACGACTGATTGTTTGGATTTTGACGCATACTCTTTATCGGATTAAGGCTATTGATAAACACAATGTCCCGCAAAAGGGGGGAGCCCTACTTGCATGTAATCATGTTTCGTACGTTGATGCGGTTTTGCTCGTTGTTAGTATTGCGCGGCCGATTCGTTTTATCATGAGCCGCGAAGTTTATACGACGAGCATTTTGCGTCCGCTGTTTAAAGTTGGACGTGTGATTCCTATTGACCGCAAAGATAACCCTAAAGAAATTATTCGTTCTCTTAATATTGCCAAGGAGGCGCTAAAAAACGGGGAATTGGTTTGCATTTTTCCCGAGGGGCAATTGACCCGTACGGGGAATCTTCTTAAGTTTAACGCCGGGCTTGAGCATATTGTAAAAGGGCTCGATTGTCCGGTTGTTCCTGTTAACATTGACCGGATTTGGGGAAGTATTTTTAGCCACGAGGGGGATAAGTATTTAAAAAAATGGCCTAAAATTATTCCCTATCCTGTGACCGTTTCTTTCGGAAAACCAATGCCTGCCAACAGCAGTGCTTTTGCCGTTCGATCCGCGGTGATGGAATTAGGCGCCGATGCGTTTAAATATCGCCTAGCCGACAAAGTTACCTTGCCTGAGGCGTTTTGGTGTGAGGCACGTAAACATCCGTCGAAGTTTTGCATTGCGGATTCCAGCGGCAAAAAACTCAATTATGCTTTAACGCTTGTTTCTGCGGTTGCGATCAGTCGAAAGATCAACGGAAAACTTTTTCAAGAAAAAACCATTGGCGTTCTTCTTCCTCCATCCGTCGCCGGCGCGCTGGTCAATATTGCGATTTCAATCCTTAATAAAGTGCCGGTTAATATCAATTACACGGCCTCTAAGGACAGCTTAGCGTCGACAATTAAGCAATGCGCGATGCAGTATGTGATAAGCTCGCGCAGCTTTTTGGAAAAAACCGGGATTAGCTTGCCGTGCGATGTGCTTTTTATCGAGGACATTATTGCTTCTTTGACGAACGTTGAAAAGCTCAAAGCCTTTTTCATGGCCTTTGCTTGGCCTGCGGGACTTTCGCATTGGTTTATCTTTGGGCCCAAAGATTATCGTGCGCACGAAAAGCTTGCGACCGTTATGTTTACCAGCGGTTCGACGGGCGAGCCCAAGGGGGTTATGCTGACTCACGGGAACATCACCTCTAACTTGGAGGGGTTGTATCAAGTTTTTAATATTCAAAATAAAGACGTGATGCTGGGGATTTTGCCGTTTTTTCATTCGTTTGGTTTTACAGGTACCTTGTGGTTTCCTCTGTTAAGCGGGATTGGGGCGGTGTATCATTTCAATCCTTTGGATGCCAAAACCGTCGGGAAATTGGTCGGCGACTATCAGACCAGTATTCTGATGGCGACACCGACATTTTTAAGCGCATATATCCGTCGCTGTGAGAAAGAGCAATTTCAAAGTCTGCGTATGGTGACCGTAGGCGCGGAGAAGTTAAAAGAAAGTTTGGCTAAGGAATTTAACGACAAATTTGGCGTTGTTCCTATGGAAGGTTATGGATGCACCGAATTATCCCCGGTTGTTTCGATTAACTTGCCAGATTATGACAAAACCGGTGATTTGCAAAAAGCCCAACAACAGGGCACGATTGGCTTGCCGCTGCCCGGGATTGCTGTTAAGGTCGTCGATCAGAATACCGGTGAGACTTTAGCTGCGGAAAAAGATGGCCTTTTGCTTGTGCGCGGGCCTAATGTGATGAAAGGTTATTTGAACCAGCCGCAAAAAACAGCAGAGGTTATCCACGATGGTTGGTATACGACGGGTGATATTGCCAGAATCGGTCAAGACGGTTTTATTACCATTACCGATCGTTTAAGCCGTTTTAGTAAAATCGGCGGGGAAATGGTGCCGCATATAAAGATCGAAGAAGCGATTCATGCTGTGCTTTCTTCGTCCGAGCAGGTTTGTGTCGTCGCAGCTGTGCCGGATGAAAAACGCGGGGAGAGGCTTGTGGTTTTGCATACCATTGACCTTGATATTGCCAGTGTGCTCGACGGCTTAAAGAAAATCGGTTTGCCAAATTTATGGATTCCCGACGCTGATGCGTTTCGCAAAATAGACGCGATTCCTCTTTTAGGAAGCGGCAAACTTGACTTGGGCGCGATCAAGCGTCAGGCAATGGAGATTTAATGAAAATGCATACGATAAAGACCTCCGACGGGCAAAAAATTGCCTTTGACCATTATCGTCACGGCCATGACAAAGTTGTGATTATCGCGCACGGGTTTTTTAACAGCAAAGATGCGCTCTTGTTAAAAGAATTGGGACATGCGCTCGATGATCGTTATGACGTCATCATCATGGATTTTCGCGGGCACGGCAAAAGCGGCGGCCTTTTTTATTGGACGAGCAAGGAGTATTTGGATCTGGAGGTTGTTTTAGAATACGCAAAAGCGAGTTACTCAAAAGTCGGCGTTGTTGGGTTTTCTCTTGGTGCTGCGACGAGTTTGATTGTCGCCTCCAGAGGGGATTTGATGGACAGTCTTATCGCTGTGAGCAGTCCCACAGAGTTTGAAAAAATAGAATACCGGTTTTGGGAATTGAGTTTTGAGACAGATATTGTTTATAGCTTGATTGGCGAGGGCAAGATCGGCAAAGGCGTGCGTCCGGGACCGTTTTGGCAAAAGAAACATAAGCCGATTGATTTGGTTGAAAAGATCAAGTGCCCTGTTCTCTATATTCACGGCGCAGAAGATTGGCTCATCAAGCCGTGGCATTCGGAAAGTTTATACAAAAAAACAAAAGCTCCCAAACATTTAGCGATTGTCAAAAGCGGTCCGCACGCCGAGTATTTGATCCGCACGCACAAGGTTGAAACGGTTGGGTTGATCAAGAATTGGTTTAAAGAAACGTTGTAAGTAATGTGATATGTAAGTTAAGGTGATTGGGAAAGCCCTTTTAAGGCGAATTGCGCCATAGAGGCGCCAAACAATTGAGCCTAAAAGGGCTTTCCCAATCACCAGGATAGAATCACAATAAACAGGAGGATCGTATGGCGTGGTTACTGATGACTTTGGCTCAGGCGGCATTTACTGTTTTTATGTATGCGTTTGGGGCGCTGTTTTTTGGTGCAGCGCTTATGCCGGGTTTGGCGCTCGTCATGAAAGTTTGGATGTCGACGGGTGAAATGTCTCTTTGGCCGCGTTTGTTCTTTTTGGGAACAAGCATCGCTTTGGGCTATTTTATTTTTGGTCTGACGCTGATTGTTTTGGTCGGAATATTTCGAACGGCGCTTAACTTGCGCTTGAAAGAAGGCGTTTATCCGCTTGTTTCCTTGGAAGCATTCAAATGGGCGTTTATTAGCTCATTGTACTTGATGATTAATTACACCTTTATTGATTTTGTTTTGCTTACGCCTTTTGCGAATTTGCTTTTTCGATTGCTCGGTGCCAAGTTAGGCAAAAATGTGCAGTTTAATTCCAAATTTGTTTATGATGCGTCTCTCTTGGAAATCGGCGACAACACGGTCGTCGGCGGAGGGGCGATTATTATTGGGCATTTGGTCGAACGGGGAAAATTGAAACTTAAGAAAGTTGTGATTGGCAAAAATGTTACTGTCGGCTCTCACTGCACGATTATGCCCGGCTGTGAAATTGGGGATAATGCGATTATTGGGGCCAGCGCTGTGCTACTTAAGGACACCAAAGTCGAAGCGCGGGACGTGTGGTTTGGGATTCCGGCTCAGTCAATTCGCCATCGCAAGGACAGTGAAAAAGTGGTAGAGTAATGATCAAGTTTTTAACCCGGATTTTGCATTTGCCTCGCTTCTGCGAGGTCAAGCAAAATCCGCCCAAAGGGCCGCATGTCTCGACACCGTCGAGACGTGCGGGGTTAACCTTGTCCCTGTGGGACAACCGAAGGCAAATTTTGCATTTGCCTTTTTGTGCGCGACGGATCGTCGCGCAATGGATTGTAATGCAAAATTTGGGTTTAACTTAACATCAAGGAGGCTAGGGAATGAAAATTTTAAAAAGTTTAGTCGGTGTCATGTTTGTTCTTGGTGCGTCAGCCGCTTTTGCGGCCATGGATTTGACGAGCACATTGCGCGATCAAGAGTCAGTTGAAGTGACGGTTTATAACTCGAATCTTGGATTAGTCAAAGACACGCGCAAAATTAAGCTGCCTGAAGGCGACGGGAATATGCAGTTTATGGATGTGGCGGCTTTTATTCAACCTTTTACCGTCGCAATCCGGTCGCTTAATGCCCCGCAGGACTTTTCGATTCTTGAGCAGAATTATGAATATGATTTGATGAATTCGACCAAGCTTTTGGATAAATATGTCGGCAAAAAGTTAAAACTGATTACTCGCAATCAATTCCAAGATAAAAGCGAAACGGTTGAAGCGGAACTTTTGAGTAATAATCAAGGCCAGATTTACAGAATCGGCAATGAAATTCATATTGGTTATCCGGGGCAGGTCATTTTGCCGTCTTTGCCCGACGACTTGATTGCCAAGCCGACTTTGACGTGGATGTATGAGAACAAATTCGCGTCGCCCCAGAGCATTGAGGTTTCATATTTGACGCAGAATATTTCATGGAAAGCGGATTATGTCGTCGTCATTGACAAAAATGATGCGAAGGCCAACGTTAGCGGCTGGGTGACGCTGGACAACAAAAGCGGGGCCACTTATAAAAATGCGAAGCTAAAACTTGTGGCCGGAGAAGTTAATCGGGTCAATGATAATGCGATGAGGTATCGGGAACAAATGATGACCAAAAATACGATGGTAGCTGATAGCGTGGGCAGTGGTTTTGCGGAGCAATCGTTTTTTGAATATCACCTTTATGATCTTCAGCATCCGACGACGATTAAAGATTTGCAGACTAAGCAGATTCGTCTTTTGGAAGCCAATGATGCGAGCGTAACAAAAATTTTTAAAGTGCAAGGCCAGAATAGCTGGTGGTACGGGCCTTACAATGAAACCGGCAAAGTGCCGGTACAGGTAATGTTGAAATTTAGAAATTCGAAAGAAAATCATATGGGTTTTCCGCTTCCCGCCGGGACGATGCGCTTGTATAAGGCGGATGCGAATGACAGTTTGCAGTTTATCGGCGAGGATGCGATCAAGCACACGCCTAAAGATGAAGATGTGGATTTGAAAATCGGAGAGGCGTTTGATGTGGTTGCAGAGCGTGTGCAAACCGATTATCAGAATATCAACCGCGGCCATGAATCCGAGTGGGAAGTGACGATACGCAATCATAAGGATACAGATATTGCGGTGCAGGTTTTAGAAACGATTCCCGGCGACTGGACGGTTTTAAGCCAGTCCCAGAAGTTTACGAAGGTGGATGCTTTTACCGCTCGTTTTGATGTCGATGTCCCTAAGGATGGGGAAGTGAAGGTTCGTTACCGCGTGCGGATTAAGTATTAGAACATGTAATTGTTTAGCGCTTAGAGAAGTCCGCTTAAATTTTGGATCCCTGCTTTCGCAGGGATGACACTACCTCTTTTGTCATTCCCGCGAAAGCGGGAATCCACTTTTCAAATTGCCCCTCATCTGACCCAGTCTCGAGGGGGATGGGAAGTTTAATTTGGACAGTGATGATGTATAAACACCTTAAAAATCATATCAGTCGTTTAAAGGCTTGTCGCCTCTGTCCTAAAATGCACGCGCCACCGGTCAGCGGCGGGCCGATCAATAGCCGCGTCATTCTTATCGGTCAGGCGCCCGGCGACAAGGAACCAAAATTTGGTCGTCCGTTTGCGTGGACAGCTGGAAAGACATTGTTTAAATGGTTTTATGAGGCGTCAGGATTAACCGAAGAACAATTTCGTCAGAAAATTTATTTTGCCGCCGTCTGCCGTTGTTTCCCCGGAAAAAAGGAAAGCGGCGGCGATCGTGTCCCTAGCCCAGAGGAAATCGAAAACTGTTCGCGTTGGCTAAACGCGGAATTAAAAATTTTAAAACCGGCATTGCTTATTCCCGTTGGGAAATTGGCGATCGGCCAGTTTCTCCCTTTGGAAAATCTTGATGCGATGATCGGCCGCAAGTTCTCGATTCGGCGAAACGGTATTTTGTACGACGTGATTCCCCTCCCTCATCCTTCGGGCGCTTCGCCTTGGCATCGCAAAGAGCCTGGCAAAACGCTCTTGACTAAAGCTTTGGCGCTTATCATCAATCACCCTGCGTTTAAAGAAATTCTATAAGCCTGTGCATAATTAATACATAAGGCATACATTGCCAATAATTTTTTTATAAGTGTTTGCAATTAATAAGCTTGCAAACTATTATTTTTGTATTCTTTTGTTTTAACGATTGCGGCGCTGATATCTTTGTGATATTCTTTTTACAGTCGTGCAAAGTCTAATTCTCTGTTCTAAAAAATTTCCCATTACAGTTTTATTTAACTTTACAAGGAGATCCCCTATGTCCGATTTCGTTTACCCCAAAAAGTCTCGCTGGATGAAAAAAATAACGAGTAGTTTTGTCGCGTTCACTTTTTCGGTAAGTTTGATTTTCGGACCCGCAACAGGCGCAAACGCGCAATATATCAGCAATCTTCCAAAACCTGGGGAAATGGTCCTTTTGAGCCCGGCCTTTCAGCCGCCGGTCTTAAAGGGGATGACGCTGCATCCTGAGAATCCGCTGCAATTTGATTTTATCGTTGACCGCGGACAGGATAAGCTTTCCGGAGATGCTCTCAAGGGCGAAACGCAGAAGCTTTTGAAATATTTCTTGGCTGCAATGACGATTCCCGACAATGATTCGTGGGTCAATCTTTCTCCCTATGAAGGCGACCGCATTATTCCTGACATGCTTGGCTCGACGGATATGGGCAAGCAAATGCTCGAGCAGGATTATCTTCTTAAGCAACTTTCGGCGTCGTTGACTAATCCGCAAGAAGAAATCGGCAAAAAGTTTTGGGACACGGTTTACAAAAAAGCTTACGAAAAATTCGGCACAACTTCGATTCCGATCAATACCTTTAATAAGGTGTGGATTGTTCCAGATCGCGCGCTCATCCTCGAAGAAGACGGCTATGTTTTTATCGGCGAGAGCCATTTGAAAGTGATGTTGGATCAAGATTATACGTCTTTGAAAGAAAATTTAAAGAGCGAAAAGTTGAGCGGCAAGAATGTTTCGCAAGACAAGGCTGAGGCGTTAAGCTCTGTGTCTTCGGAAGTTGTCCGTCAAATCATCCTTCCTGAACTTGAAAAAGAAATCAATGAAGGCAAAAACTTTGCCGCGGTGCGCCAAATCTATCACTCGGTCATTTTGGCGACGTGGTATAAACAGAATTTAAAAAATTCCCTTTTGGGAAAAATTTACGTCGACAAAAGCAAGATCGCTGGTGTCAATATCGGCGAAAAAGACCTTAAGCAAAAGGTGTATGAACAGTATTTGGCCGCTTTTCGCAAAGGTGTCTATAACCTCATTAAGGAAGACTACGATTTAGCCAGCAAAGAGACCCTGCCGCGCAAATATTTTTCGGGGGGGTTTGATTGGAAGGCAACAAATAAAGTTCTTAAGGTTCCCGAATCAGTTGCAAAGAAAACTGAGATTTCAAGAAGCATTCAAAAAGCTATAGAGGATAATCGTTTTGCGTCAGCTGGTGTCATAACAGCCGAACAGCCAAAAGAAGAGCAGGCAGTGCAGGCGGCGGTGGCCAGCGCGTCGGTTGAAAACTTTGAAAAGAAGTCAGTAAAATTAATAGAACAGGCTGTTAGAAATATTCAAATTGGAGAACAAAAAAATATCCGTCAGGACATAGCAAAGACACTTGTAGATACAAACACTGTTGGGATATTTATAGAGTTTGTCAAAACGATTTCTGAGATTGAAATTAAAGATTTAAACGTAAGGAGAATCATCACTGAAATAAATAAAAATAAATCTGTAATTCGGCTTTTGATATCAGCCATTTGGACACCATTATTAAACGCATCAGTTGAGGAAGCCCCAGCCGCTTTTGTTAGTGAATTAAAGAAGATTAATAAACTATTGGTAGAGCAGCAAAAGGTTGAGCCAGTAGAGAGACGTTTAGGTGTTGATCGTCGTGTGGCAGCGGAAGTACCTTTGAACAAGAAAGCAGTAGTCAAAGGTTTAGATAAAATAAATCCTGCTGAGAAAATTTCAAGGTTTATGGCTGAAATCATTGCAAGCCAGCTGATAAGGATGTCTTGGGAAGAGCCAAGTAGTACGGACGACTTAGTCAGCCAGGAAGCTAAGGAGAGGGAAGTTTTATTACTTCAATCAGCGTATTCATTAAATAAATTAAAGAATATTGGAGAATCTCCCGAACGCGCAGAGGTATTAGCGATTCTTTCCAAACCTGCGACTCAAGAATCTACCGAAAGGTTAATGAGTATTTTTCTAGCTAATAAAGGATATAGGTTGGCAAATTATGCAATAACAGGATACCCTTTTACTATTGCGCACGATGCTGGTGCTTTGGCGGCGGTAGAATCTGGGGGAGCTATGTTTTTTGTTCTTGCAGCTGATGATCCTAGAAGAAAGGGATTATTGCCTTATTCAGAGAGAGAAAAAATGGTTAGTGAAGGAATTCGCGGAGAAACAGTATTGGGAATTTTAGGTGTGTCTGATGTTTCTACAAGAGTTCTCGATCAAGCAACCGAATATGCTAGAGAAAATAAGAGAACTGACCGGGATGGAGAATATAATGTGTTTTTATTTGGAGCAGAATTGGTGGCAAGGCTTGGTCCAGAGAACATTAAGAGACTCAAAGATGCAGGGATAAAAATAAAACTAAGGTATGTTTTTGGTTCAGATCATGTTGATTGGACGCTTCCTTCTAAAATGCATGAAGGGTTGAAGGTTATACGACAAGCTAGTGTTAATGAATTGACAGATATGCTCAAAGATATTGCTGGCGTTGGGAAAGCTTTAAAGGATATTCAAGAGGCTAGGGAAATTGCTCAATTTCTTTATGGTTTAAAGGCTCAGCTCTTAGCTGGTGAATTAAGTGATGAGGCAATTTTAAAGGAGAGATTGTTTAAACAATTCCCCGAGATCTCGGCCCAAGCAGTGATAGATCAGTTAAAGCAACAAAAGATTGCGCAATCGGATAGTGCCAAGAAGTTGGTAGATAACATGGATGCTCGTCTTTTTGGATTTGATCCTGACCTTTTTGAAATGGAAGCTTTTATCATTCCGCGTATTGAAGATAATGGCACCTCTAGAGACGAGCAGATAAAAACAATTAATGAAAAAATAGCAAAATTACGGGAATTGGTTGGTGATCATTTTAAAATTGATTCTCCTGAGCTGTACCCTATTGACAATGTGTCTGCAACGGCAATCCGTGAAAATAAAAGCTATTATTTTATGTCTCCTGCTGTAGAACGTTATGTAAGGGAGAATGGTATTTTTGATTATTCTCCACGTTCGCAGCAAGCTAATCCCATTAGTGATGCCTTTTTACAAGATGCGGGATTAACAGGATTATTCTTAAAATTTGTTTCTAGATATTTTTCAAGGGGCGCGAATATTTTTCAACCAGAAAACTTCGGGCCAATAACTCAATATATGGGGTTATTAAATGATATTCACAGTAACCCAGCAGATGTCATAGCTAAAAGAGCGAAAGCTCAAGAGATGGCGGACGCTTCCGCCGCCAGCTCTGCCATCGCAGATGCGACGGTCGCCAGCAGTGCAGGTGTGGCAAACGAGGCCGCACAATCCGACGCAGTTGATCAGGCGAGAAAGATTTTGTTGATTAGTGACAATCAGTTCATAGGTAGGGCACTTGACAAGAGTTTAAATGGACAAGATGATATTATCGGAGCCGCCGATCTAGGTACCGCGCAAGATTTTGTTCAACATCAGAACTTCGATATTATTGTCATTGCAAATTTAAAGGCAGGAGCGGCGGATAAGCTAGGAACAATTAACGAATTTCTAGGGAAAGTCGATTTGCCAGCAACAACAAAGGTAATTGGTCTTGCCCCTGGAGAGATTATCGCAAGAATAAACGACCCTCAGGTTGACGCATTAAAAGAGAAAGGTGTTTTGTTGCAACCTGTTGAACGTCCAATTGCACAATTAGCTGATAAAATTAGAGAAATGACCCCCGCCAACGAGCAAAAGCTGGCCGTTAATCAGCCTACCGTTTTGCGTTTAGGTGATTTGACAACACAAGGAGATTTGTCGTTTACCATTCAACTTGAAAGCGGGCAAGAGATTTTGGTGATGATAGAAAAGAAATTTATAGCAAATGGTCAGCCAGCTTTTGATATTATTCCTTTATTTGGAAATGAGGCAGTTGGCAACAGGAGCTTTAAACTTGTGAGGTCTGCATTTGAGAAAAATGACAATCAGCCCGAAGAATTCGCAGGACTTGTTCGGCTTGCTGTTGACGGAAGGAGCATTGTACTAACGTCATTGAAAAGTGATGCCAAAGTCGTCTACACTGTCGCAAGTGCGGGAGTGACTTCAAGCGACGAGAAGGTCGGTGGTATTGACTTTGATCCGTCTTTGCTTAATTTGCAGATCAAGCGCAACGGACACGGCGTGCCGCTTCCTCTGCCGCAGCAAAATTTAGAAAGCATCAATATTGACGGGTTGTATCCGGTTATTATCAATATGCAGCCGGCGACGATTGAGAATTTTCCGTTTTTGATCAGCGCTGAAAATAAAGAAAAGGTCCCTGAATTGTCGATGAGGTAACGGCGATAATAGAAAAGACGGTAGGGAACGGTTTCAAACCGTTCCCTACTTTTTTAAAATTCACAGATCTAAAATTTTTGTAAATAAAGCAGTTTTGACGAATTATCTTTGCTTTTGGGATTTTATGCTATAATCCTGCCTTTATTAATCATCTAAACAATAAATTTATGTTATCCGTCGAAAATGTATCACTGCAATTTGGCAAGCGCCGTTTATTTGAGGGTGCGACCGCCGCATTTAAACCCGGCAACTGTTATGGCCTAATCGGCGCTAACGGATCGGGAAAGTCTACTTTTTTAAAAATTCTCTCCGGCGAAATTGAACCGACCACAGGGACAGTCAGCATCACCAAAAGCGAGCGGTTATCTATCCTTAAGCAAGATCAATACGCTTTTGACGAACATCAAGTTCTTTTGACGGTTGTCATGGGTCATAAGAAACTTTTTGAAATCATGTCCGAAAAAGACGCAATTTATGCCAAGCCGGATTTTTCTGACGCTGATGGGATTCGTGCATCCGAGTTGGAAGGTCAATTTGCCGAGATGAACGGCTGGGATGCTGAGAGCGAGGCCGCACGGCTGTTAAGCGATTTGGGCGTTAAAGAAA
This sequence comes from uncultured Planctomycetales bacterium, assembly GCA_964474085.1. Lineage (GTDB taxonomy): Bacteria > Omnitrophota > Gorgyraeia > Zapsychrales > JANLHA01 > JADLGJ01. The sequence goes on along the minus strand of CAYYRJ010000012.1, from coordinate 43,263 downwards.
ATCTTCACAGTTTAAAGATGAAACAGCTTGAAGGCGGCCAGAAGGTCCGCGTGCTTTTAGCACAAGCGTTGTTTGGTAATCCCGACATTTTGCTTTTGGACGAACCGACCAATCAGCTCGACGTCGAAACAGCCTTGTGGCTGGAAGAATTTTTGTGCAATTTTCAAAATACGGCGATTGTTGTTTCGCACGACCGCCATTTTTTAGATCAAGTTTGCACGCATATTGCGGATATCGATTTTGGAAAAGTGCAGTTGTACACGGGCAATTACACGTTTTGGCTGGAGGCCAGCCAATTAGCTTTGCGTCAGAAGCAGGAAACCAATCGCAAGTCCGAGGAAAAACGTAAAGAACTGCAGGACTTTATCGCCCGTTTTAGCGCGAATGCGTCCAAGTCTCGACAGGCGACTTCCCGCAAAAAAGTTTTGGAAAAACTGACCTTCGAAGAAATCCGCCCTTCGTCGCGGCGTTATCCGTTTATTTCTTTTAAGCCCGAGCGTGAGGCGGGCAATGATATCCTTGATATCCAAAAAATAAGCAAAACTATTGAAGGCAAGGTGATGTTTAAGGATTTTTCTTTGCATGTCAGCAAAGAGGATAAGATTGCTTTTATTGGTCGCAATGATTCGGCGGCGACAACGCTTTTTCAGGTTCTCGCCGGCGAGCTTGCCGTTGACAGCGGGATGTTCAAATGGGGCTCAACGATCTCAACGGCGTATTTTCCAAAAGATAATTCAAGTTTTTTTCAATCTGATTTGAACCTTATTGATTGGCTGCGTCAGTATTCTAAGGAAAAGGACGAAAATTTTATCCGCGGCTTTTTGGGGAAAATGCTTTTTTCGGGTGAAGAAACGCTTAAGATTGTGCGCGTTTTGTCCGGCGGGGAAAAGGTGCGCTGCATGTTTTCGCGGATGATGTTAGCAAGTGCCAATGCGCTTATTTTTGATGACCCGACGAATCACTTGGATTTGGAATCGATTATTGCCTTAAACAACGGACTGATCAAATGTGACAATGCGATTTTGTTTTCCTCGCACGACCATCAGTTTATTCAGACTGTCGCCAATCGTATTGTTGAACTTACTCCCAACGGCCATATTGACCGTGTCCACACGACCCTCGATGAATATCTCGCTGACCCCGAAATCCACAAACGTCGCGAAGATCTTTACGAAGAAAAATTGAAAGTTTAGACGTTGCGTAGTTTAAGCCGTGTTGTTATGGTGTCCCGTGCGAGTTTGGCGAGCATAGTCCCGCCCAATCAGCGGGACAACGCGAGACATTGTTTGAGCGCGGGATACTATAACAGCACGGCGCAGATAAGAAGTTTATTTATTTTTGAGAATTTTGCGGGCGTACTCTAAAGCGTCGTCGATTTCCAAGAGAATATTTTGTGTCCCGATCCGCTCGGTCATTCCGCTATTATTGAGTTTTCGCATCAGCCGCGCATTCGCTGCAGCAAGTAGAATCGTAATTCCGTCTTTTTTGGCTTTTTCAAGCGTATCTTCAAGTGCTCGCAAACCGGTTGCGTCAATGGTCGGCACATGGCGCATTCTTAAAATCAGAACCTTAGGCGGCTTTTGAATTTCGCGCATCGTGTCGCGAAATTTATCGGCCGCGCCAAAAAAGAAAGGCCCGTTGATTTCAAAAACCTCAACGCCGACGGGAATTTTGCGTGCGGCAATCGCATTAGGGTCATCGTTGGGATTATCCGAAAGATCTGTCCGGGTATCTTCATTGATAAATTTTGTAATCGATTTGATTTCTGTCACATCAACCATGCGGCGCATAAATAAAAATGAAGCAAGGACAACGCCGACTTCAATCGCAACGGTTAAATCGATAAGCACGGTAAGAAGAAACGTAATTAAGAGAACGAGGATATCGCTTTTCGGGCTTTTAAAAAGTTTGACGAACAGCCGCCATTCGCTCATCTTATAGGCGACGACGATTAAAATTCCGGCGAGCGTGGCCATCGGGATTAAGCCGGCCCATTTTCCAAAAAGAAGAAAAATGAGCAAAATTGTGACCGCGTGAATGATGCCCGCAAACGGCGTCTGCCCGCCGCTTTTGATATTAGTCGCCGTTCGCGCGATAGCCCCTGTTGCCGGCAGACCGGAAAAAATCGGCGAAATAATATTCGCAACGCCTTGGGCGATTAATTCCATATTGGAGCGATGTTTTCTTCCTGTCATCCCGTCGGCCACGACGGCAGAAAGCAGCGATTCGATTCCCGCTAGCAAGGCGATGGCAAGCGCGGAAGACGAAAGCTGTCCTAAGAGTTCAAAGCTCACATGCGGAATATGCGGCTTGACGAACGTGTTTGGGATTTCGCCAAAACGGCTGGCGATCGTCGCTACGGGCAAATGAAAAAATTGGACAAGCAGTGTCGTAAAAAAGATTGCAATAAGCGGCCCGGGGAGTTTGTGCGTAAGCTTCGGCCAAAAAACAAGAATGAGTATGGTCATCGCCCCAAGCGTCAGACTCCAAGGATCAAAAGAAATCAGGTTTTGGGCATAGGCGATCCATTTGGGAATAAAATGTTCAGGTGTTGGAATGTTGAGGCCTAAAAATTCTTTGACTTGTGTTGTGAAAATTATTACGGCAATGCCGCTGGTAAATCCGACGGTAACAGGGTACGGAATATATTTGATGACCTCGCCTAAACGCACGATTCCCATAAAAATAAGAAGGATGCCCGCCATGATTGTCGCAAGGGCCAAGCCGTCGTAGCCAAACTTTTCGACGATGCTGTAAACGATGACGATAAAAGCTCCGGTAGGCCCGCCGATTTGCACACGGCTGCCGCTTAAAAACGAAATAAGAAATCCGGCGATAACAGCAGTGTAGAGGCCTTGTTCGGGTTTAACGCCGGAGGCGATGGCAAAGGCAATCGAAAGCGGTAAAGCGACGATTCCGACGATGACCCCGGCGATAAAGTCCTTATAAAAGGTTTTTAAGCAGTACCCTTCTTTAAGGACAGTGATCAGTTTTGGTTCGTATTCGTTTGTGAATATCATAGGAGTTCGTTTTTGGTTGATATTGAATTTAAATACTACTCCCAAATAGATTTTAGGTCTATAGATTTTCATCAGATTCTACGGTATAAATAAACATGAACATGTAGATGAACGGACGTGGCAGCCCTTTTAAGGCGAATTGCGCCATAGAGGCGCGAAACAATTGAGCCGTAAAGGGCTGCTATGTCCGTTCATAGTAAAAGTATTAGAATAAAAGTGAGGGGATATGTTTGCAGAATTTTTGTTGGCGTTTATTCCGATTTTTGTGGCTGTCGATGCGATTGGTTTGCTCCCGATTTTTGTTTCGCTGACTTCTGATACGGATTTTAAAACAAAAAATAAAATTATTGTCCAGTCGATTGTAACGGCGACGTGTTTGGCGGTCGGCTTTATTGCCATGGGCCGTGCGGTTTTTAAATTTTTGGGAATTACGATCGCGGATTTTATGATTGCCGGCGGGGCGATTTTGTTTTGTATTGCGATGCTGGATCTTCTGATGCCGACAAAGCAGGAACGTTTGCCGGCTTCTGAGCTTGGCGCGGTCCCTATCGGCACACCGCTTATGGTCGGCCCTGCGGTTTTGACGACGTGCCTTATCAGCGTCGATCAACATGGTGCTGTTTTGACGATTGCGGCGGTTTTGGTCAATATTCTTTTTGCCGGAGTGGTATTTGTTTTTTCGGACGGTTTTATTCGCATTCTGGGCAAAGCGGGGGCGAATGCTTTGTCGAAAGTTTTTGCGTTGTTTTTAGCCGCGATTGCGGTCATGATGATGCGTCGCGGGATTTTAGAAATTATTCTTGGCCATTGGCCGGGTCAACCTCTCTAAAGTTTTGTCCTATGATCGAACATCCCTTTTTAGATAGTGTGTGGTTTCAATATTTGATTATGCCGCTTCTGATTTTTTTAGCGCGCATTTGTGACGTTTCTTTGTGTACGGTGCGGCTTATTCTTTTGTATCGTGGTCGTCGGATTATCGCTCCGGTCATCGGCTTTATTGAAGCGCTTATCTGGCTTTTGGCGATTCGCCAGATTATGAATAATTTGACAAACCCGTTTGTGTATATTGGGTTTTCGGCTGGCTTTGCGATGGGCAATTATGTCGGCATTATCCTGGAGGAAAAGCTGGCTGTCGGTCTTGAAGTCATTCGGATTATTTCGAAAACCGATGGGTTGGAACTCGTCAACTCACTTTCTTCCCAAGGGTATGGGACAACGAGTGTGGATGCTAATGGCTCGACGGGAAAAGTGCAGATTATTTTTACAATTGTCCCGCGGCGTCATCATCAGAAAGTGATTGGCATTATCAAAAAATTTAATCCGCGCGCGTTTTATACCGTCGAGGACGTCAAGTCAGCTAGCGAAGGAATTTTCCCGATTCAATCAAATTTTGGAAATAGAAATTATAAGGCGTAAGAGGTTTCACCGTTTGAAAGTAAGATGATCGGGGAAGTCCTTTTTAGGCGAATAGCGCCATAGAGGCGCCAAACAATTGAGCCTAAAAGGACTTATCCGATCAACTTAGGTATAAATATGGTGATTTTTTAAGAGACCCGCTGGCGGTTTTTAGGCCGCACAGCGGGTTTTTTGTGAGATTACAGTCGTGAGATTAAAAGTTCGCGTTCGCAAATCAGTTCTTTGGGCAGGCGATCATGAATTTTAAGGAAGCTTTCTTCATGTTGAAGCGTTAAAACTTCCTTCCATTTCTTTCGATCGATGCGCATAACTTCATTCCATTGATCTTTTGTGAACGTAACACCTTCCCAATCGATGTCTTCATAACGCGGCACCCAGCCAAGCGGCGTTTCTTGGCAAGCGGCACGGCCGTTTGCGCTGTCAACGATCCATTTTAAAATACGCATGTTTTCGCCAAAGCCCGGCCAAAGGAATTTGCCTTCAGCGCTTTTGCGAAACCAGTTGACGTGAAAAATACGAGGAGCAGATGTTGTTAATTTGCCAATTTTTAACCAGTGTTGGAAATATGCACCCATGTGATACCCGCAGAAGGGGATCATAGCAAACGGGTCGATACGCAGTTGTCCTGCGCCGCCGATGGCAGCGGCCGTCATTTCTGAACCCATGGTCGCGCCTAAGTAAACCCCGTGCGACCAATTGAAGGCTTGAAAGACTAAAGGAACGTCGCTGGCGCGTCGGCCGCCAAAAATAAATGCGCTGATCGGCACACCTTTAGGATCTTCCCACGCTGGGTCTATCGTCGGGCATTGAGAGGCAGGCGCGGTAAAGCGAGCGTTAGCGTGTGCGGCCAAGCGTCCGCAGCCGGGCGTCCATTCTTGTCCGGTCCAGTCAATGGCTTTAGCTGGCGGGGTTGGAGTCATTTCTTCCCACCAGACATCCCCCTCGGGCGTCAAAGCGCAGTTGGTAAAAATGCTGTTCTTGGAACACGAAATAATAGCATTTGGATTTGATTTCTCAGAAGTTCCGGGAGCGACCCCAAAATAACCGGCTTCAGGGTTAATCGCATAAAGTTTTCCGTCGGCACCGGGCTTGATCCACGCGATATCATCGCCGACTGTCCAAACTTTCCATCCCTTATCGCGAAAATTTTTTGGCGGAATAAGCATGGCAAAATTTGTTTTGCCGCAGGCGCTGGGGAAAGCCGCTGCAACATAGGTTTTTTCACCCTTGGGGTCTTCGACGCCTAAGATAAGCATGTGCTCAGCCATCCAATTCTCATCGCGTGCCATGCAGGAAGCGATACGAAGGGCAAAACATTTTTTGCCCAAAAGCGCGTTTCCGCCGTAGCCGCTGCCGTAAGACCAGATTTCGCGTGTTTCCGGAAAATGGACGATATATTTTTTTTCTTTGTTGCACGGCCAAGACGAATCTTTTTGGCCTTGTTCAAGTGGATGACCGACAGAGTGGATGCACGGCACAAAAATACTGTTGTCTTTGTCGAGCAGATTAAAAACGGCTTGTCCGATGCGGGTCATGATACGCATATTAACGACGACGTAAGGCGAATCAGTCAATTCGACACCGATGTGCGAAATGGGCGAGCCGATCGGCCCCATGCTAAAGGCGATGACGTACATCGTGCGGCCTTTCATCGAGCCTTTAAAAACACCGTTGAGTTCGCTGCGCATCGCTTTGGGGTCCATCCAGTTATTGGTGGGGCCTGCGTCTTCGGGCTTTTGCGAACAAATAAATGTGCGGTTTTCCATGCGAGCGACGTCGGTAGGATCAGAGCGGAACAAAAAGCTGTTGGGGCGTAATTTTTCGTTGAGCTTGGTTGCCATGCCGGATGCGACCATTTCCTTTAAAAGGAGGTCTGTTTCTTCCTGGCTGCCGTCGCACCAGTGGATGCGTTCTGGCTGTGTGAGTTCTGCGACTTCTTCAACCCATTTGATTAATTTTTGGTTTTGGGACTTGCCTTTGCCGACTGATGGCCTGTTCATTGGTTCCTCCATATATTTTTTTGCATTAATAGGCTTTTGCAATTTGTAGAGCATACCAACAAAAGCTTTTTGAAGCAAGAATTAAAATTGCATGAAGTTCAAGAAACAGCTTTGGGCAAGTCAGCAAAACAGAGGAAGATTTTGTCGGCCGATTAGCGTGAAAAATTTATAGTGTCTTGACCTTAAATCTCTTCAGGTTTTTCTTCTATTTTTTTTGGTTTGAGCAGTTCGGCGGCGATTTCAATCAAAGTTTCTTTTTTAAATGGTTTTTGCAAATAATCTTTAACGCCCAATGTTTCAGCCGCATGGCTGGCTTGTGTTTTGTCGGCGAGGACGTCGGGTAACTCTCCACGGTTTTTTGTCGCCGGATTATTGGGCAGCCATTTCCATTGGTCTTTGGCTTTGGAGTAAATCATCTCGCCTAAGCCGCTCATTAGAACGACCGGAATTTTAGCGGTTGTCGAATCAGCCTTGAGAGCCGCAAGCACTTTGTCGCCGCCGGCTTTCGGCATGACAAAATCCAAAAAGATAAGTTCCGGCAATGTCTGTTTGACAAGGCTGATGCCTTCAATCCCGTCGTGGGCGAGCGAAACTTCGTAAAGCCCGGTACCCTCTAAAATAGATTTGATAAGTAATGCCAAGTCTTTTTCATCATCGACAACGACAATCTTTCTTCTTTCCATTTTAATCCTCCGCCTTTTTTAGGTAAGGTTTTAACCGTCGCAGGGAAGGGTAATTGTAAATTTTGTCCCCACGTCCAGTGTACTTTCAACATCGATTGTGCCGTTATGGCGTTTGAGCAAAGTGTAAACGGTGCTTAAGCCTAAGCCTGTTCCCTTGCCTTGTTCTTTCGTCGTAAAAAAGGGTTCAAAAATTCGCGGCAAAATCTCTGGCGCAATGCCGTTGCCGGTATCAATGACTTCAATGATTACGTGTGATTTATTGCTGGTTTTTTCAAATTTTTCTGAACGATACGTTTTTATAGTGACACTTCCGCCTCTTTGCGTTGAGTCAATCGCATTGACCAGAAGATTAAAAAGGACTTGTTCCAAAAGAATGCGGTCCCCTTCCACGGTGACTTGCTTGTCGTCATATTCATGTTTGAGCTCAATGCCTTTGAATTTGGAGCTGTTGCGAATAAGAACAAAAGTTCCTTCGACCAGATCAAAGAGATTGACAGGTTCGACTTTCAGATCCGAAACGCGGGCAAAGCGCAGAAGTTCGATAATAACATTGTTTGCACGCTCGGCGGCGCGTTTGATCATTTGGATAAAGGTTTTGCTTTGGTCGTCGAGTTTATCTGAAATCGCTTCAAATTCTTCGATACTTAAGCTGATAATCGCCAGTGGATTTTTGATTTCATGGGCAATTCCCGACGATAAAACGCCGACTGCAGCTAATTTTTCGCTTTGGATCAATTGATCTTGAGCTTCTTGCAATTGTTTATTTTTATTGTCCATTTCCTGCAAAGTGCGCTCGAGTTTGCGCGTGTTGGATGCTAATTCGATATTGGCTTGCTCGAGATTTTGTTGCAATCGTTTGCGTTCAGTGATGTCGCGTTTGATCGCGATGAAATGATCGATTTGTCCAGCACGATTGCGAACCGGAGTGATTGTCATTTCCTCGGTATAAAGCCGGTCGTCTTTACGGCGATTGACAATTTCACCGTGCCAAATATTTCCGGTCAAAATCGTGTTCCATAAATCGGCATAAAAATGTTCATTGTGCAATCCGGATTTGAGCATTTTAGGGTTTAGTCCAATTGCTTCCTCTCGGGAAAAGCCGCTGATTTGAGTAAACGCCTGATTAGCCCAAACAATTTTTCCTTGTTTGTCAGTAATGACAATCACATTGGCAGCAGCTTCCAAGGCAGCACTTTGAAGATGAAGTTTGGCCTCAATCGCTTGTTTATCAGTAATGTCTTCCCCGGAGCTTAAAGTTCCTGAAATTTTAGGGCCATCGTAAAGTAACGTGTTTTTCCAGGAAATCATTCTTTTGACTCCGCTTTTGGTGATCACAACGTTTTCCTGGGTGGGAGGCAGCGGTTCTTTGCCTGCAATGGTTGCATTAAAGAAATTTTGCATTTTTGCGGAATCTTCAAACGGAATAAAATCGCTAAACCAATTCTTGCCAAGGATTTCTTCTTGGGGGTAGCCAAGTATTTCGCACCCTTTTTTGTTGATCATGATGATTTTGCCCGTTTGGTCTAAGGTCAAGAGCATAACCCCGGCGATATTAAGATAATTTTGGGCTTTATTTCTTTCTTCGCGCAGGATTTCTTCGTCCTTCTTTCTGCCGGTGATTTCCCGCATGACGACATGGATAATGACTTTACCGTTGGCATTTTTTGCGCGGCGAGCATGGGCTTCGACGATAAACGGTGTGCCGTTTTTATGGAGCATGGTCAGTTCAAAGGGGGGGCGTTTGTCTCCGGCGACGATGTTTAAAAATTCGCGGGCGGCAATCGCGATGGCGCTGCCGGTAAGCACATTGATTTTTAAGAAATGTTTTCCGGTAAGTTCGTCTGGACTATAGCCGGATATCGTTTGGACGGCTTGGTTGGCAGAAAGAATCATTCCAAATTCGGTTAAGATGACGACAGGATCTGCTGCTTGTTGAAGTAAGTCAAAGTATATTTCTTGCGTTGTATAAAAATCTTGTTCGTTTTCGTGTTGTGCCCTTTTTGTCATCAGGACAATCAGCAGCATGACCAGTAAGAAAATAAGCGAAATAAAATATTGGTCTTTTTCGTGTTCCAACATGATATTTGGTGGAACCAGGGAGAAAAAAAGAACGGTGTAAGTAATAATGGCCAAGAAAGCCAAGAGAGAAGCTGCCCAGAGGGGTTGTTGATTGTCTTTATCGTTCGAGAAGAGTTTCGGCAGTGACATAAGCAGTTTTTTATAACAGTCGATACATCAAAAGTCAATCGCAAATAAAGAATTAACGTTTTTTAAAAATTTGTTATAAAATAAAAGCGCATTTAATCAGATTGTGCTATTTTATGTTTCATCAAGGGGGATTTATGGCAGCAAATAATAAAAATGAAAATGATGTGGACCCGGCGCTTTTGGCGGCAGCGGTTCATTTTGCCCAAGATGCAATTGTGATTACGACTGCGGATGTCACTGGGGTTGGTCCGCAAATTGTTTATGTTAATCCTGCTTTTGTGCGGATGACCGGTTATACTTCGCAAGAAGTGATTGGGGAAACACCTAAAATATTGCAAGGCCATAAGACCGACCGAAATGTTTTAGTCGATTTGCGGCGCAAGCTTGAAAAAGGCGAAATTTTTAGCACGGTCACGGTCAATTACCGCAAGGATGGGACTGAATTTTTCAATGAGTGGCATATTGAACCTATCAAAGATGCCGACGGAAAAACAACGCATTTTCTCTCAGTGCAGCGCGATGTTACACAGCGCAAGAAGCTCGAAAACGAACTTATCGAGCAAAAAAGAATTTTGGAACAAAAGAATGCCGCTTTGCATGAAATTTTAGAACTCGTTGAAATTGAAAAGAAAAAAATCAAAGAAAATGTCAGCAATAATGTCGAAGATGTTGTTTTGCCGGCACTAAGCCGGTTAGGGCGCTCGCGTACCAATAATGAAAAAAAATATCTGGGTATCATTGAAGAGCACTTGAAAGATCTCACTTCGGCTTTCGGCTCGCAGGTCATGCGGCCAAGTCATCGGCTATCGCCTCGCGAAGCGCAGATTGCAAATTTGGTCAAATCAGGGTTAACCAGCAAAGATATTGGCGCCAATTTGGGTATTTCTATTAAAACTGTCGAAACGATTCGCAACAAAATCCGCCGCAAATTAGGGCTTGTCAATCGGGATGTCAATTTAACCTCTTATTTTAGAAGTAGTTAAGCTTCAGCTAACGGTAAGTGTTATTTTTTCTTTGTAACTGTATTCCACCTGGACTGCAACGTGTTTAATGGCTCTATGTCTTCTTTTGTATTTCCAACTCCTCTTGTTGTAGAAGGTTTTCTTCTGGTTGCCGCGCTATTATTTCTTTTTTGGATACTAAGTGTTTTGATAAAAAATGCGGCGGTCGTTGATATCGGTTGGGCTTTGGGGCTGGTGCTTTTGACGTGGTGGTATGTTCAAAAAGGCGGTGGGTATTCTTTACGTTCGTCGATGATTTTGGGCATGGTCACGATTTGGGGTTTGCGCTTGAGTCATTTGTTGACGATCAGGATTTTGCGTGAAAAAAGTGAAGATAAGCGTTACCAGAAGCTTCGCCGTGATTGGGGGGGGAATATAAATTTGAAGTTTTTGGCGCTTTTTGAATTTGAAGCGCTTTTGGATATTGTTTTGGCGATTCCTTTTCTTTTGATTGCGATTAATCCGCGACCGGTTCTTTGGCCAATTGAAATCGTTGGGGTGTTGATTTGGATTGTCGGCTTGGCAGGCGAGATTATCGCTGACGAACAATTAAAACAATTTAAGGCGAATCCGCAACATAAAGGAAAAACCTGTGATCAGGGTTTGTGGTATTACTCGCGGCATCCTAATTATTTTTTTGAATGGTTGATGTGGGTCGGCTATTTTATTTTTGCGCTTGCAAGTCCGTGGGGTTGGATTTCTTTCCTGGGCCCAGTCATTATGTACCATCTTTTGATGAATGTTACGGGTGTTCCGTTTGCCGAAGCCCAGGCGTTGATTTCAAAAGGTGAGGATTATCGTCGGTACCAACAATCGACAAGTCTGTTTATTCCATTACCCAAAAGAAAGGTCCGCAATGTCTAATCTCGTCACATTTTCGCAAGGATTATTAGAAAAGAATTTACTGCCGGACTTTGTGATTCGTTTTGGGATTCGCGAACTTTTACGGCAAAAGTTGGTCGCTGAAAATTTGGATGGCCTTGAGTTTGGGCAAGCGCGGTTTATCAAACTGATTAATCAACTTAAAGCCAGCCCGATTGCGATCAATACCCCAGAGGCTAATGAACAGCATTATGAAGTCCCGACGGAATTTTTTTCGCTGGTCTTAGGGCCCCATATGAAATACAGTTCATGTTATTTTCGTGATGGGGTTGTCGATTTGGCTGAGGCTGAAAAAGATATGCTCACCATAAGCGCTGAGCGGGCTGATCTTGCGTCGGGCCAAGATGTTTTAGAATTTGGCTGCGGTTGGGGCTCGTTATCTTTGTTTATGGCCGCCAAGTTTCCCGAGAGCCGATTTGTCGGCGTTTCTAATTCGCGCACACAAAAGCAATATATCGACAGTCAAGCCAAGGCGCGCAATATTAAAAATCTTGAGATTATCACCTGTGACATGAATGTTTTTGACACGCCCCGGCGTTTTGATCGCATTGTTTCGGTTGAGATGTTTGAACATATGCGCAACTACGAAAAACTCTTGGCCAAGGCCGCTTCTTTTCTGAAAGTCGACGGAAAATTGTTTGTCCATATTTTTACGCATCGAGAACACGCGTATCTTTATGACCAGGCAGATTCGAAAGATTGGATCGCTAAATATTTTTTTACCGGCGGGATTATGCCGTCGGATCATTTGCTGTTGTATTTTCAGGATCATTTTAAAATTGAAAACCATTGGCGGGTTTTGGGAACGCATTATCAAAAAACGTCCGAATGTTGGCTTGCCAATATGGACAAAAACCGCGAGAAGATTATTCCGATTTTAAAAGAGGTTTATACTGAAGATCACAAAAAATGGTGGGTCTATTGGCGGGTGTTTTTTATGGCGTGCGCCGAGCTTTGGGGATATCGCAGCGGAAAAGAGTGGATTGTCAGCCATTATCTTTTTAAAAAAAGAGGTTAACAATGAAAACAGTTGCCATCATCGGGACAGGTATTGCGGCGATGTCCGCAGCGTATTTTTTGAAAGACAAATACGATATTACTTTTTATGAAAAAGAGAGTTATGCCGGCGGGCATACGAATACTGTGACGGTCAAAGAGGGTTCCCAGCCTATTTACGTGGATACGGGGTTTATGGTTTACAATGAAATCACGTATCCGAATTTGACGCGTTTTTTTAAAGAGCTTGAAATTCCGACGATGCCAACATCGATGTCTTTTAGTGTACAGCATTGTCCGTCCGGGTTGGAATATTGCGGGACAGGAATTGACGGGCTGTTTGGGCAGCGGATCAATATTTTGAACCCAAATTTTTGGGCGCTGCTTTTTGCAATGAACCGTTTTAACCATGAGGCTTTGGAAGTTTTGGATGGCGAAAAATATGCTTTTCACACGGTTGAGGATTATGTCCGCGAAAAAAAACTGGGTGACGATTTTTTAAATAAATTTCTTGTCCCGATGAGCTCGGCCGTTTGGTCAACTCCGCCGGATAAAATGCTCAAATTCCCGATTGTGACATTGGTAAGGTTTTTTAAAAATCACGGATTTTTGGGGCTCCGGGGACATTATCAGTGGCGCACACCTTTAGGAGGCAGTCGTGTTTATCGTGACCGGGTGATGTCCTTTTTTGGCGGAAAGGTTTTGTTGGGAAACATGGCGACGCAAGTTGTCCGTGAGCTTGGAAAGGTAAGCGTTTTTGATTTGCGCGGCGATCGAAAAAGCTATGATTTTGTGATTATGGCTTGCCATGCCGATCAAGCTTTAACATTGTTAGGGGATGGGGCAACTCCCTCGGAACAATGGCTGCTTAAAGAATTTGTGTATAACCACAATCATGTCATTTTGCATACGGATGCGTCGGTCATGCCGCGTAATCATCGGGTGTGGTCGTCTTGGAATTACCGGATGTGCAAGGATAAAGACGGGCGAATAGTTCCGACGACGATTTATTATATGAACAGTTTGCAAAAAGTTTCAAAGGCCAAAGATTATTTTGTCTCGCTTAATGATCCGGGTCACGTGGACCCTTCCAAAATCCTTTGGCAGACGGATTATGAGCATCCTTTGTTTAGTCTCAATGCGATTCGTGCCCAAGCGGATTTGCCAAAACTTAATGCGCAGGGTCCGGTTTATTTTTGCGGTAGTTATTTTCGTTATGGTTTTCACGAAGATGCTTTCAGCTCCGGGCTTGATGTGGCGCGTGCAATCAGCGGGGAAAATATCTGGGCATGAACTCTTGTCTGTATAACTGCACGGTCATCCATCTGCGCACCAAACCTAAAAAAAATCGGTTTTCGAACAAGATTTTTATGTTTTACCTGGACTTGGACGAAATCGACGGGCTTTGCAAAAAGCATTTTATCCTCGGGCATAATCGTTTTCGACCTTACAGCTTTTATGATCGAGATCATATGCCGCTTTCAAAGACGAGTGTCCGCGAAAATGTGGTTGAGTTTTTGCGCTCGAAAGGCGTTGTTGATCAAGTCGGGCGCATCATGATTTTGACCAACCTGCGGACTTTAGGGTATGTTTTTAACCCGCTTTCGGTTTATTTTTGTTTTGATAAAAATGATCAGCCGCTATGTTCGGTGCCGGAAATCGGAAATACTTTCGGCGAAATCAAGCCGTATATTTTAAAAAAAGAATCGTTTGCTGCTGGTACTTTTAAAGAACAGCAGGACAAGTTTTTTTATATTTCCCCGTTTTCATCGCTTGAGATGACGATGGAATTTAATTTTAAAGTCCCGGCTGATCGTTTGGATATTCACGTCGATGAAATGGATGGCAAAGAGAAAATTTTTTATGCCAGCTTAGTTGGAGAGCGTCAGGAACTTAACAAAAAAAATCTTTTCTGGCTTTCTTTATGCTTTCCTTTGGTCACATTGAAGGTCATTTTTTTGATACATTTTCATGCGTTTGTGCTTTATTTGAGAAAAATTCCGTTTCATGCTAAAGAAGAAAATCCGCATTTGCAAAAGGAGGTCTTACGTGCCTGGGCCAAAAATTGATGTGTTAAATCCTGTAAAATTACCGTCGCGAAGAAATTTTTATGAATTTATTTTCGATGCAATTTTTAAACCGATGCGCGAGGGTCGACTGACTGTCACTTTGCCGGATGGGCGAGAATATATTTATGGCGACGGACAACAGGGAGTAACGGCGGATATCCGCGTGCGTCGACCGGCTTTGTTTAAAAAGTGTTTCTGGTCCGGTGATGTCGGTTTTGGTGAATCCTATGTCGACGGGGATTGGGACACGACGGACATCACTCGCGTTATTGAATGGATGATTCGCAATGTCGAAAATCACCCGACCTTGATGGCCGACCAAAAAAAGTTTACACTCGTCAACTGGCTTGGGATTTTAAATGTCGTTAAACATTTTGTGCGCGCCAATACCATTTATGGCAGTCGTAAAAATATTGCGGCTCACTATGATTTGGGCAATGAGTTTTTCAAGCTGTTTCTTGACCCCACGATGACTTATTCGAGTGCATATTTCAAATCTCCCGACCAAGGCTTAAGCGAAGCACAAACGCAAAAATACGACGAGCTTTGTCAAAAGCTGCGTTTAAAGAGTTCGGATAAAGTGTTGGAAATAGGCGGCGGCTGGGGCGGCTTTGCGATTCATGCGGCCAAAAATTATGGCTGTCAGCTGACGACATTGACCGTTTCGCGCGAGCAGTTTGATTATGCGACGCGGCGTTTTTTTGAAGAAGGACTTAACAAACAATGCGAGGTTAAATTTTTGGACTATCGCTTGATGGAAGGAAAGTTCGATAAAATTGTTTCGATAGAAATGATTGAAGCTGTTGGCGATAAATTTTTAGAAACGTTTTTTGGGCAATGCCATAATCTGCTGGCCAAAGACGGGCTTTTGGGCTTGCAGATGATTCTTTCGCCGGATCATCGTTACGAAAGTTTTCGCAAGAATGTTGACTGGATACAGAAACACATTTTTCCGGGAAGTCTCTTGCCGTCGTTAAGCCGGATTACGCAGGCGCTTAATCGCACCGGCTCTTTGTGTTTGTTTGATTATGAGGATATCACGCCGCATTATGTGCGCACCTTGGCGATGTGGCGGGAAAATTTTAATGCCCAAAGACCCCAGATTGCCGCCTTGGGATTTGATGAAGCGTTTGTCCGCAAGTGGAATTATTATTGGTCGTATTGTCAGTCGGCTTTTAAGACCCGCAACATCAGTGTTGTGCAGGCTGTTTATTCGCGCCCGAACAACACAAAAATTTGAAGTAAAAATTTATGAAAACTTTGTTGCAAGCTTTTGTCTCTTTGATTACTATCTATACATGCAAAATGAAAAAGATTGCCATTGCTCAGAAATGGTTTTTTCTGCTGGCTCTGACCATATTTTTTCCATCGGTTTAAATCACAAAAATACAGCCATCGAACTGCGCGAAAAATTCTTTTTTAAAGAGATTGAAAAAGAACTTTTATTAAGCGACCTTCGAAATGATCCTGCTGTTTTGGGCGCCTTTATCCTCTCGACGTGTAATCGTACTGAAATTTATGCGCATTTGTTAAACGATGCCCCGCAAATTATTCTAGACGCCCTTTTTAAAGTCAAAAAAATAAAAACCAGCCCCGAGTTATTGCAAAACTTTTATTGCTACAAAGCTGATCAAGCGGTGCGACACTCTTTACGTGTTGCCTGCGGATTAGATTCTTTGGTTTTGGGGGAAAAACAAATTTTGGGACAAGTCAAAGAAGCCGCAGAAATTTCGCGCGCTCGCGGCATGATGACCCGCGAACTTAATATTCTCTCTAATTTAGCGATTCGCGCCGGCAAAAAGGCACAGACCGAAACCGAAGTCGGGTTT
This sequence comes from uncultured Planctomycetales bacterium, assembly GCA_964474085.1. Classification (GTDB taxonomy): domain Bacteria; phylum Omnitrophota; class Gorgyraeia; order Zapsychrales; family JANLHA01; genus JADLGJ01. The sequence continues at coordinate 27,159 of CAYYRJ010000012.1, read as the reverse complement.
GGGGGTTCTTCCATCAGCTGGGCTGCGATTACGACGATTCAGCAAAAGCTTGGCACTTTGAATGGAAAATCTGTTTTGGTTATAGGCGCTGGCAAAATGGGGCACTTGGCTGCCGAGCAATTGCGTAACAAAAATGTCGGGGATATTTATTTGATGAATCGCACATGTGATAAGGCTGAGTCGGTTGCCTCTGAAGTTCAAGGGATTGCAGCGGGTTTTTGGCAAATGAAAGAAATTTTGTTGAAAGTGGATGCCTGTATTTGTTCGGCGGGAGCGCCGCATTACTTGATCGAGTCCGAGATGGTTGTTGAGGTCATGGCTAGTCGCAAAAGACGGCCGCTGATTTTGATTGATATCTCAATGCCGCGCAATATTGAACCAAAGGTCGCCTTAGTCGAAGGTGTTGAACTTTTGACGATTGACCAGCTTGATCAAGTTGTTGAAAGCAGTGTGCGTCGCCGGCAAGATGCGGTTGTTGCCGTTGAACGCATTATTGAAAAAAAAGAGCAGGAATATTTTGCCCGCATCGCCAAAGCGCGTTTGGCGCAAAAAGTTTTAGCGTAAGCCATAACATGTTTTTTTAATGATCCACATAATAGAGAAGGAGACAAAATGAAAAAAAACACTTTATCAACCCTCATGTTCGCTGCCTTTTTTGTTCTTGGTTTTTCAAGCGTTAGCCGCGCAGATCTTGGACAGATGAAGGTTTACAAGGAAGCCTATCCAGACGGCAAGCCCAAATGCATTGATTGTCATAGCGCTGCCTTACCCAAAAAAGACGGCGATCATGAACTTAATGATTATGGAAAGAAAGTTACGGCGCTCGCGGATAAGCCGACGGCCGAAGAATATAAAAAAGCCGGTTCTATTGAAGATTCCCAGAAAAAATAAAACTACATGAACGTCTTAAATTTACAACAATTGATTTCTTTCAAAACCAAGGGGGAAAATATGCAGAGCAAAGACTCAAATTGTGCCCGAGTCTTCGTCGGCCGCTGGGTGATGGCTTGTGTTTTCGCGTTTTGCGGCGCGGCCCTGTTTTGTTTTTCTGCTGCTGCAGAAGAAACAGGCAAGGCGGAGAATTTTAAAAATGCGACCTATGTCGGTACCGAAACCTGTGCGAGCTGTCACGAGAAGGAGACGAGAGAATTTAAAGTTTCAACGCATCGCAAGATTGCTATTGAAAGCGATGAAGGTTTGGAAGGGATTGCCAATGGTTGCGAAATGTGCCATGGCCCGGGGAGCGTTCACGCAGAAGCTGGCGGCGGCAAAGGCAATATTGCCAGCCTTCGCAATGACCCCAGCGCGTGTTTTAAATGCCATACGGACAAAAAAGTGCAGTTTAGACTTCCTTATAAACATCCTGTTATTGAAGGCAGAATGTCGTGTTCCGATTGCCATAATCCGCACGGCACAGAGGTTAAACCCGGAACTTCGACAGCTCTAGAGGATATCAATGACACTTGTTTTAAATGTCATCAAGGCAAGCAGGGCCCGTTTGTTTTTGAACATGAAGCGTTACGTGATGGTTGCGTGACCTGCCATCAGGTGCATGGTTCGGTCAACGATAAAATGCTTGTACAGCGGGATAATAATTTGTGTTTGCGTTGTCATACGCAGGCCAACTTCCCGACGATCGGAAAAAACACAGGGCATAATACTCGACTTGCGCAAGGATCGTGTTTTAGTGGAGGCTGTCATACGGCGGTACATGGTTCGAACTTTGATGATCATTTGCGATATTAATTTATGAGGAGGTGTTGGATGAAAACCAATTTTATAAAAGTTATTGCGGGGGCAATCGCGCTTTGCGGGGCGGGTTTAGCTTCTTTGGGCCCAGTCGCTGCAGAGGAGTCTCATGTATCTGTCACGGTTGTTCCGGTTGATTATATTTCGGTTAAGGGTGATGCCGAAAAGTTTCGGTCACAATACTGGAAAAATGACGGCTATTCCGGGGGGCTGCAAGATTTAAGCGCCAGCGGTAAGATCAATAAAGACACAGACTTCACGTTTGAAGGCCATGCGATTCCCAACAATTTTGATTTTGGGGGCGATCTTGAAGTTACAAAAGAAAAGTTAGGGTTTTTTAAGCTCGATTACAATACGTTTCGTAAATACTACGATGGAACCGGTGGAACGTATTATCCGTTTGCGACGTTATCTGGGGTAAATGCAGATAAAGATTATAAAATGGATATCGGTCATATTGGTTTTGAAATCGGAGAGACTTTGGGGAATTTGCCAGAGAGCAGCTTTTTTTATAACCATCATAGCAAAGACGGCACCAAGTCGCGTTTAACTTGGACGCCTGCTAAAGTAGGAAGTTTGACAAAGAATATCAGCCCATCTTGGCAGGATGTTGATGAAAAATTTGATAGCTATGGTTTGCGCTCCAAAGGTGAGTTTGCTGGCTTTAATGTCAAAGGCGAGCAAAAGTGGGATGTTTTAAATGAACGGACCGTCAGGCTCGAAAAATCTCTTTCTACCACGAGTGCTGCTTCGGACAAAAAGATGCGTCGCCAAACCATCGAGCTGGACTCAAATTCGTCTATTACAACGTTAAATGGCGAAAAATGGTTTTGGCAGGACACGGGGATGCTTGCCTTGGCGTATCGTTATACCAAAATTGACAATAAAGAGCATGCTACGATAAAGGAAACAGATGAGTTTAATAATCCACGTTCCCTTTCGAGCAGCGCTGAAAATAAGTATGCCGGGGTTGGTGATAATAAATACAGTTCAAATATTGTGACAGGTAATTTCCAAAGTCAATTGACGAAGGATTTGCTTTTTAATGCAAAAGTAAAGACCGAAATTATTAGTCGTCGCGGCGGGTCAGTGGATCCAGCCGACAGAACAGATCCTCCCAACAATATTGCTAACACGACAGAAGTTAGTATGAATGAAAACAAAATTGACAGCTTAGGCGGGGACTTGGGGTTGCGTTATTCGGGGTTCAAAAAGACCAGTATTTATGGAGATGTCGAATACGGTCGCATCAATAATTGGTTGTATGAAAATCGTAACAGCCTTGCGGGTGAATCTATTGCTTCTGCGGGTGAAATATTCTTTCGTGAAACTAATATTTATACCAACAGGATTGTTTTGACAGCCGGAACGCGGACTGTTCTTTCAAAATATCTTAATTTTACGACGCAAATTCGTCATAAGACGGTAGATAACGATTATGATGATGAACAGGAGACCCCTGCGACTTCTTCAGCTGCCAAGTCCGCATTCATGGAGTTTATGCAAGTTGGCGGAACAGAAGTTGCGACCAAATGGACGGTCAAGCCTCTTAAAAAAGTAACCGGTTCAATGCGTTATCAGTATGCGGACAATGCCTATGTTGCTCGAACGGAAGGCTCTTATAATCAACGGGCTTTGACGTTATCGCATACGTTTACGTATGATCTTATGTTTCAGCCGGTGGATAGTTTATTATTAGACCTTGGCTATATGCGTCAATTGGTTAATACGACTACGCCGGCAATAAGAAGTGCCGTACCAAGAATTCCGGCATTTACATCAAATGTTAATACATGGTCCATGAGTGCTAGCTATATCTTCAGTCCGAAGATGAGTCTTAATTCGGTTTTTAGCAAAGCCTCGCAGGACAATTTTGATGATTTTACCGCTATTGGGCTTCCTTATGGGATTGATTCGAGCTGGTATGATGTTTCCGTCGGATTAAAGTGGGCGGCGAATAAGACAGTGACGATTGAGCCCAAATATAGCTATTACAGCTATCAGGAAAATCCAAAAACCGAATTAGGCGGCGGATATCGTGCGCATGAGGTTTGGTTGGGCGTTAATTTAAACTGGATGTAAGTGTTCGATTATTTCATTGAGTTAAATACAATAGGCTGGTATCTTTAATAAGGTATCAGCCTATTGTTTCTATTATGAAAAAGAAAAGCGACAATAAATCCTCCAGTAGATTTAAACATAAGTTTTCGGCTTATTTTTATAATCCGATTACGTATGCGGGTATTTTATTGGCGCTTTTTATTTTTATTATTGAAAGTTTCTTGTTTAGCATCGATTTCTTTGCGGTGCATCAGAGCCCGTATTTGGGGATGTATACGTACATTTTGCTTCCTCCTTTTTTGATCCTGGGGCTTATCCTTATTGCTTACGGGGCATATCGTAAACGCAAAGATGTTGAGCAAGGAAAAGCAACGCTCACTCCCAAAATTTATTATTTGGACCCAACCAAGCCTGAACATCGCAATGCGCTGTTTGTCTTTACAACAGGAACGCTCGTATTGCTTTTTATGACGGCGATCGGGTCATACAAGGCGTTTCATTATACGGAATCGGTGGAGTTTTGCGGTAAGGTTTGCCATAAGATTATGGGCCCTGAGCATACAATGTATGTTCAATCTCCACATGCAAAAGTCAAATGCGTGGAATGTCATATTGGCGCTGGTGCGGATTGGTATGTTCGCTATAAGGTCGCAGGTGCCCGGATGGTTCTTTCGACGCTTCAAAAGAATTATCAGCGCCCGATCCCAACACCTGTCAAAAATTTGCGACCGGCAAAGGAAACATGCGAACAGTGCCATTGGCCGGGCAAACACTTTAGTTCTTTTGAACTTCGCAAAACGTATTTCCCGTCAGATAAAAGCAAGGATAAAAGTTGGTATATCCGCATGCTTGTTTCCGTTGGGGCCAAGGAAGGCGAGAACGCCGGCATTCACGCGCACATGTATAAAGATAATGAAGTTTATTATGTGGCGGATGATCAGAAGCGTCAATCCATTTCGTGGGTTAAGAGCATAGATAAAACGGGCAAGGAAATGATTTTTACGTCCGAAAAATCGCCTTACAAAAATGTTATGCCACCCCCGGAAAAGATCCGCAAGATGGACTGTATGGATTGCCATAACCGTCCGTCTCACCATTTTCGTTCGCCCAACGATTTGATGAATGAAGCTTTGGCCAAAGAACAGATCGACCTTACGATTCCTAATATCAAGGCTAAGGGTATGGAATTGCTTTCAGGGAAATATGAGAATCAAGCGCAAGCGCTGGCTGAAATTCCGGATTTGCTGCAAAAATATTATGAATGGAAATTTCCGGAATATGCCAAAGCTCATCAAACCCAGATTAAGACTGCGGCGCAGGTTTTAACGCATATTTTCAAAAATAATTTTTTCCCTGAAATGAAAGCCCGTTGGGATGTGTATCCTGAGAACATTGGCCATTGGAGTTCGCCGGGGTGTTTTCGCTGTCACGATGGCGAGCATAAGTCGTCGCAAGGTCACGTGATTTCACGAGACTGCAAAGCCTGTCATACAATTATCGAACAGGGCCCTGCTGGTAAAACGGAAAAAAACGCCGACGGGCTTGAGTTTAAACACCCATTTAATGATGATGAATCCTGGAAACAAATGAATTGTACCGATTGCCATACCGGCAATTGATTTTTAGGTCAAAAAATTATGCGTGCCGCAGTTCTCGATATTGGTTCAAATTCGATCAAGCTTGTCATTGGCGAAAAATCCGGTGACGACATCAAGATTCTTGAATCCCTCAAAAATGTGGTCCCAATCGGACGCAATACATTTTTCCGCGGCCGTATTGCCCAGGAAACAATTAATCAGACGATTTTACTTCTAGAAAAGTATCAAGAGCGTTTGACAGAATATGATGTCACAGAGGTCATGGTTATTGCGACGACTGCTGTGCGGGAGGCGGCTAATCGCGATATGTTTGTCGACACAGTCATGCGCAAGACGGGACTAAAGGTTGAGGTCTTAAATGTCGGCGACGTTGTTTATTACATCGATGCGTATTTGGCCTATAAACTTAAGAAAAAATATCCGATTCACCAGAAGAATTTGCTTATCGTTGAATTAGGCGCCGGCAGTGTGGATATGTCCGTCCTTGAAAAAGGGTTTACGCAGATGAGTGTCGGGATTCCTGTGGGGACTTTGCGGCTTAAGAATTTTATGAACAGTTTGGATGGAACGCTTCAAGAGATTTATGAAGCGGTCGAGGAATATATCACCAATGAAATTCTTTATGTCAAAAAGAGCATTCCGCATCTTAAATTAGATGATATCATCGTCGTTGATGAAAATTATTCTGGGTATTTGAATAGCTTTATACCCAGCCGCACCCGCCAGAGTGAGTTTTTTCAATTTAAGATTAAAGAATCTGAAGAGCTGCTGAGTAAACTTACCGAAAGTTACCCGCAGTCGGTTGCCGCAAGTTACAAGATCCCGGCAGACGTCGTCGAAACTATGGCAGGGTATGCGATTATTGTTAATAAGATTTTTCGTCTGACAAAAAATAAATATATTTATATGCTGGAAACCTCTTTGGCAGAGGCGGTTTTGGCAAATATGATTTTTAAGCTTGAACTTTTTGTAGAAAACAACAAAACGACACAGTTAATTTCGGTTGCGCAAAATCTTTGTGGAAAATACAAGCTTGATTTAAATCATTGCCGTCATGTCGCCGAGCTTTCACAGTCTTTATTTGAGCAACTCAAAGAAACTTTAGGTCTCAACAAACAGGATTTGATTTATCTGACACTCGCTTCCTATCTGCATGATATTGGAATGTTTGTCAATAACCGTACGCATCACAAGCACAGTGAATATGTGATTAGTTCCTTAAGCTTGTTTCGTCTGACTGAGGAAGAAATGAATATCATCGCTTGTATTGCTCGCTATCACCGCAAAGGCACGCCGTCAAATGCGCATTTGCTTTACAGCACTTTGTCGTCGGAGAATCAGATTTTGGTCCAAAAACTTTCGGCTTTGCTGCGTATCTCCAATGCTTTGGACCGATCACATAAACAAAAAATCAAAAAGGTCGAGGTCGTTTTAAACGCTAAAGGCGATGTCAATATTATCGCTCAGGCTTCGGGAAATCTTTTGCTTGAGCGGGCTTTTTTTAAAGACAAGAAAGAACTTTTTGAGGAGATTACGGGAAATCGTGTGACATTGACGATAAAAAACCGTGAAATACAGGAAAAATCTGATGACAACACTTGACCTGAAGGAAAAATTTATCGCCCGTGACTTAAGCTGGCTTAAGTTTAATGAACGTGTTTTGGAAGAGGCGCTAGATTTGTCCAATCCGCTTTTGGAACGCGTCAGATTCTTGGCGATTTTCACCAGCAATCTCGATGAGTTTTATATGGTTCGGCTGGCCGGTTTAAAACGGCTTATCGATTCTAAATATAATCATAAAGACAAGTTTGGTTACTTACCGGAGGAAATTTTCTTTGAAGTCAAAAAGCAGTCGCAACTACTGACTAAGAAATTTTATGAAATTTATCAGAACAAAGTTAAAAAAGAACTAGAAAAGAATAAAGTTTTCTTTAAATCTTATGCAGAGTTAAGTCTGGAACAGGAACGCGAAGTCCGTAAGTACTTTGAAACAACTCTTTTTCCGATCATAACGCCAATGGCGGTTGATCAAGGCCATCCATTTCCTGTTTTGCCGTCGAAGACAATCGCTTTTGCGGTCAATGTTATTCGGCAGGACAAGCCGCACTTGGCGATTGTCCCGATTCCTAAAAATGTTCCTCGATTTATGCGTCTGCCGTCAGATCGCGGCGAGACGAGTTTTATCTTGATCGAGGAGATCTTGCGTTTTTATTTGAAGAATTTTTTCCGCGGGTATCAGCTGCAAGAGCACACATTGTTTCGCGTCATGCGCGACAGCGAGCTTTATGTTGCTGAGGAATTTGCCGATGACCTTTTGATTGCCATCGAAGAAGAAGTCAAAAAACGCATGCGTGCAAAGGTTGTACATTTAGAAATCGAAAAGTCGTGTGCCCCGGAGTTTTTGGATATCCTCTGTCAAGGGTTGGAGTTTCCCAAGGAAGAAGTTGTCAGTATTGGTAGCACGCTGGATTTGACATGCCTTTTTGAATTGATGCGTTTTATCGATACCCCGGCTTTGTGTTATCGCGAATATTTGCCGGCCAAGATTGAATACGAAAATATTTTTGAACGGATCGCGCAAGGTGATTTTGTTGTCCACTTGCCATATCAATCCTTTTATCCGACGATCGATTTGATTCAAAGTGCGGCGAAAGATGCTAATGTTTTGGCCATTAAGATGACGCTGTATCGCACCAACGAAGACTCGGCGATCATTAAAGCCTTGATCGAGGCTGCGGAGAACAAAAAACAGGTCACGGTATTAGTTGAGATCAAAGCGCGTTTTGATGAAGAAAAAAATATTCGCTGGGCCAAAGCTCTGGAAGATGCCGGTTGCCATGTGATTTATGGGATTGCCAATATCAAAATCCACTCAAAGATGACTTTGATTGTGCGCAAAGAAGAAGATCGCATTCGCCGTTATGTGCATTTGTCGACGGGAAATTATAATGAAAAAACCGCGCGGGTTTATACGGATATCGGATACTTCACGGCCAATGACGATTTTGCGCGCGACATTTCCGATGTGTTTAATGTCATAACCGGCTATTCTCTCCCAAGTCCCTGGAAACGCATTGTTTCCTCGCCTTATGATATGCGCAAATATTTCTTTGATTTGATTGATGCTGAAATTGACAATCAGAAGCGATTTAAGAACGGTCTTATTCGAGCAAAAATGAATTCTCTGGAAGATATTCCGATCATCGAAAAACTTTATGAGGCTTCACAGGCGGGAGTTAAGATCAAGTTAATTGTCCGCGGGGTTTGTTGTTTAGTCCCGGCTGTTGCGGGTTTAAGTGAGAATATCGAAGTCAAAAGCATTGTCGGCCGTTTTTTGGAACATACACGCATTGTAACGTTTAATAATAATGGCAGTCCGCGCGTCTTTATGTCGTCGGCAGACTGGATGGCCCGCAACTTTGACAGCCGTATAGAGCTTTTGTTTGAAATTTATAAGGAAGAAGTACGCGATCATTTGCAATACATTCTTGATATGTGTTGGAAAGATAATTTGAAGTCTCGCTTTTTGACGGCCCAGCGCCAGTATGTCCGCCCTAAGGACAGCGAAGAAAAGTTCAACGTCCAGGAACGGCTGATCAGTTACTACGGCAGCCCTGCCGGCTAAGTGTAACCCAAATTTTGCCTGCCCTATTTTTGATACGAGGATTAGGATTTTTTGACCAGCGCCACAGCGCCTAAGACGACGGCATCGTCACCGAGCGAGGAAGCGGCGATTTTGCATTTATCGATTTTGGCAAAAAAGGGATCAGCGTGAAACGTTTTATTGATAATCGGCAGCAAAAATTCACCGCAGGCCTCAACCACCCCGCCTCCTAAAATAATCAGCTGAGGATTGAAAATGTGGCGCACATTAATGCAGGCAAACCCCAGTGTCCGTGCGGCTTTTTGCATGATTTCGACGGTTAGCGGATCTTTGGCTTTGAGGGCGGCTTTGAGAAATTTGCTTTTGATTGAAGCGATTTTTCCGTTTGTTAATTGCGTGATCAATGTCTTGCGGCCGTGTTCGATCGATGCGCGGATATCGCGTTCAATGGCCCAGCGGCCGGTCAAGGCCTCCAGACAGCCGTGATTGCCGCAACTACATATTGGCCCGTCGGGGCAGAGGATCATATGTCCTATTTCGGCAGCGGCCCCTTGGGTGCCGATAACAAGTTTCCCGTCGATAAGAATCGCCCCGCCAACACCAGTTCCTGGAAAGATCCCGATGATATTTTTTACTTTTTTGCCGGCGCCAAGCCATTGTTCGCCTAAAAGCCCAAGATTAACGTCATTGCCAGCGACGACTTTGACATGAAATTTCTTGCTGACCTTTGCGCAGAGCGGAAAACCAGCCAAATTGATGTTGGGCGTTGCAAGAATGTGGTTGTGGCTGTCGACGATTCCTGGGACTCCAATGCCAATGCCGGCTAATTGTTTGCTGGAAAGATTTTTCTCCCGGATGATTTGTTCGATAAGCTCCAGAATAAGCGCAAGGATCAGCGCAGGTTTGGCTTTAGCAGGTGTCGAAGTTTTAGCGCGGGTGAGAACTTTTCCGGCAGGGGAAATGATGGCTGCCGCAATTTTTGTTCCCCCTACGTCGATTCCTATAAAGAATTTTGTTTTCATGGACGAATTATACATCATATTTTCCTTTGCATAGCTTAAAAATATTGCTTTTCAAGCACACGGCAAGGTGATATAAACAAAGCATTCAGAAATTTTTACAAGGAGGCTCTATGAGAATTTCAAATGTCTTTGCTCTTATCGTTGCGACAAGTCTTCTGGCGGCGCCTGTTCTTGCCGCCGAGGAAAGTGCTCCAAGCCCAACACCGCAAGCGGCTGCGGCAGTGGATTTAAGCAAATTTATTTATTCGTACGGCGCGGTCGCCAAAGTCAGTGCGAGTGAAATTGTTTTGCAGGAATATGATTACGATTCAGACGTCGAAAAGCAGGTGACTTATCAGTTGGATCCTGACGTGAAGTTAGACGGTTTTAAGGCTATCAGTGATTTAGCCGTAGAGGATGTCGTCGAGGTTTATTATGCAGAGCAGGACGGAAAAAAGATCGCTAAGATTATCCGTCGTGAAGTTATCGAAGATGAAAACGCTTCGTCTGAAAATACCTGATTTTAGAAAAATTTATGCAAGGGTGGATCCTCAATAGATTCCCGCAACATGCTCTGCGCTCATATTCTCATGGAGTGCAGCGTTTTCTTGATCAAGCTAAAGAAAAAAATATTCAGCTACGTGTCGTGGCTCCCCATGAAATTGATATTATTGTCGATGGCAATGGTCAACAGCGTTTTTTGCTTTCGGGTAATCCGGTTGGGCCTGTGGATTTTCTTCTTAATCGTATGGGGTCGGCAACGACGTATTTTGCTTTAGCGCTCATGCGGCAAATGGAAAATGCTGGCGTTTATCTGCCTAATTCTGCAGCAAGTGTGGCCTTAGCGCGCGATAAAATGCATTCGATGCAAGTCTTAGCATCGTGCGGTTTGCCGACCGTCAAGTCGATGCTAGCGAAATATCCGCTTAATGTCGATTTGGTTGAGCGCGAAATCGGTTTTCCGCTTGTCGTCAAAACCCTGGCTGGCTCGCAGGGCCGTGGTGTTTTTTTGTGTGAAAATCGTAACCGTTTCGAAGACTTGATTGCAATGATCGCGACCAGTCAGGGGAATGCAAACTTTGTTATTCAGGAGTTTGTCGCTCAAAGCATGGGGCGCGATGTGCGTGTTTTTGTCATTGGCGGGCAGGTGGTCGGATGCATGATGCGAAAAGCCCAAATCGGATCGTTTAAGGCCAATTATTCGCAGGGCGCCAGTGTCCAAGCGTATCCATTAACACCGGACATAGAAAACCTCGGCATTAAAACGGCGCAAGCCTTGGGCTTAGAAATAGCGGGCGTGGACCTGTTATTTTCCGACGAAGGATTTAAAATTTGTGAAGCGAATTCTTCCCCGGGTTTTCGCGGGATGGAAGAATGCTCTAAGGTCAATATCCCTGGGAAAATTTTTGAGTACATTCAAGAGCGTCTCTCAATACTTAAGTTAGTTGGGAATTTGTAAAATACATCTGTGGATTTGGAAATTTTACTTTAGTATTATAGAAATAGTTTTTCAGTGGTCATCAAAGCAACAAAAAGGAGCGGCAAATGGCAAACGTTAAACCAGTTAAGAAAACAGCGCCAAAGTCCAGCGCGACGAAAAAGGAAACTTTCTTAAAGAAAAGTATTTCGAGTTTCGTCGAACAGGGCAACATCAATCAGCGCATCGCCGAAAAAGCTTATGATCTTTATTTAAAGCGCGGTGGGGCCCATGGCAATGACGTGGATGATTGGCTTGCTGCTGAAAAAATTATCGCTGGGCAAGTGAAATAGTTTTAAGCCCGAAGGACGATTCATTTAATACCATCGCATAATTGAATTTATTATGTTCGTTTCTTTTTGTGTGTCTAATTCCCTTTAAGGAGTGGTTGGTTATGAAAAAATTTGCATTGTTAATTCTGTTTTTGTGTGTGCCGATCCAGGCCCACGCAGCCATTGTGACAAAAATGATTGAATATAAGGAAGGGGAAACATCTCTCCAGGGATATGTTGCCTATGATGATGCCATTGCCGATAAACGCCCCGGGATTCTTGTTGTGCATGATTGGATGGGCTTTGGGTCTTTTGGAAATCAGAAAGCAGAGGAGTTAGCGAAATTAGGTTATATTGCAATGGCGGTCGATATTTATGGAAAAGATGTCCGTCCTGAAAATACGGATCAGGCCAGTCAACTTGTCGGAATTTATAAAGGCGATCGGGATTTGTTGCGCCGACGTATTTTTGCCGGGTATGAAGCAATCAAAAAGGAAGATACGGTCGATGCAAACAAAATCGCGGTCATGGGATTTTGTTTTGGCGGCACGACGGCTTTGGAGTTAGCGCGCAGTGGAGCCCCAATTAAGGGTGTGGTGAGTTTTCATGGCGGCTTGAGTACTCCAACGCCAAAGGATGCAAAGAATATCAAAGCCAAGATTTTGGCTCTCCACGGGGCAGATGATCCGTATGTTCCGTTAGAAGAGGTGCAGGGTTTTGAAAAAGAAATGAATGACGGCCATGTGGATTGGCAGTTGATCAAGTACAGTGGCGCGGTCCATGCGTTTACGAATCCTGCGGCAGGAAATGATAATAGTAAAGGTGCTGCCTACAATCAACGCGCGGATCAGCGTTCGTGGATTGCCATGAAAGATTTTTTCCAAGAAATTCTTAATTGAAATTTTATGCCTCAAGAGAGCATTCTTATCGTTGAAGACGACGCCAATATTGCCAAGCTCGTCAAATATAATTTTGAGAAGGCCGGTTTTCGTGTCGTTGTGACGATTACTGGAGAAGAAGCTTTTGAATTTTTATCCGTTCAAAAAGTCGATTTGATTATTCTCGATATTATGCTTCCTAAAATGGACGGGTTTGAAACGTGCCGGCGTTTGAAAGATGATAGCCGTTTGTCAACTATACCTATTATGATGTTGACTGCACGCGGGGAAGAAGTCGACCGCGTGGTCGGCTTTGAACTTGGCGCCGAAGATTATGTTGTTAAACCGTTTAGTCCACGCGAACTTATTTTGCGCGCTAAAACGATTCTGCGCCGTGGACAAATCAAACAGTCGCCTAAAGAAAATTTGCGAAGCGGGGACTTAGGAATTGATATTCCTCGGCATCGTGTCACGGTGAAGGCCAGGGAGGTTATTCTCACACCCATGGAATTTAAACTTTTGGTGATCTTGCTCGAGCGCCGTGGGCGGGTGCAGTCGCGCGAAGAGCTTTTGAGCGCTGTTTGGAACATCGAAGCGGATGTCACAACACGCACGGTCGATACACACATTAAGCGGTTGCGTCAGAAACTGGGCAAAGTCGGCGAAGCATTAGAAACGATTCGCGGCTTGGGTTACCGTTTTAATGAGGATAGAGATTAAATATGCGTTTAAACAGTCATCATAAAGTTACGTTGACTTTAAGCACGATCGTCGCTGTGATTTTAACGGCGGTTTATTTTTATTTAGATAATACGCTTAAAACATATACTTACAAGCGTATTAAAACAGTCCTGGAACAAGAAATTTCTTTGGCGAAAGTTTATCTGGAGAAGTTTCCTTCCGGTACGGATTTTGACCCAATTGCCGATGATTTAGGAAAAAGACTTGTCAGCCGGGTTACGATTATTGGGCCCGACGGTGCGGTTTTAGGCGACTCGATGTTCGAGAAAAATCAGCTTCCAGAGCTGGAAAACCATCTTTTTCGCCCGGAAATAAAGCAGGCTTTGAAGGAAGGCTTAGGGCAAAGCCGGCGGTATAGTTTATCTGTCCGCGAAGACATGCTTTATGTCGCCGCACTTTTTGGAGACAAACAATCGCCGCGGATTATCCGCGTAGCACTTTCTTTGGCGGAAATTTCGGCAATATCTGTCCATCTTCAAAAGTTTTTATGGTTTTCTCTGTGGCTTGCTTTTATTTTTGCGCTTTTAGTGAGCCATTTTGCCTCGCTTTGGATCACCCGGCCTGTGGCCCGCATCTCTTCTGTGGCGCAGGCAATCGCATCGGGTGATTTTTCGCAAAGGGTGACTTTAAACCAGAATGATGAAATTGCGGATTTAGCCAAAGCGGTTGAGTTTATGTCCCAGCAAATCCAATCGCGTATGGAAGAAGTGACGCAGGCTAAGAGCCGCTTGGAGGCGGTTTTCTTAAGCATGGCCGAAGGTGTGATGGTCGTTAATAGCGACGGGAAAATCTTGCTTATGAACGACACTTTAAGAAATATTTTACATGTTGAACATCAGGCCCAGGGACGAAAGCCGCTGGAGGTTATTCGTAATATCCAGGTGCAAGAAATTGTTGATGAAGTTTTAGGGTCACGGCAGCGCGTAAATGCTTGTCAGCTGACGTTTTTGCTGCCAGAGGAAAAAATTTTGCGTGTTTCGGCTGCTCCTATTTTGTTAGACGCAAATGTCGATGGAGCGGTCTTGGTTTTTCATGATATTACTGATTTGCGGCGGCTGGAAGTCATTCGCAAAGATTTTGTGGCCAATGTTTCGCATGAATTTCGTACCCCCACAGCCAATATCAAAGGCTACGCCGAGACGCTTTTGGATGGCGCTCTCAACGACAAAGAACATGCTGCCGAGTTTTTGAAAATCATCCATTGCGAGGCAGAACGTTTAGCAAAACTCGTCGACGATTTGCTTGTTTTAGCCAGGCATGAGTCGGGAAAGCCGTCACTTAATTTGCCGCCGGCCTCTGTTACAAAAACTTTGGATTTTGTTTTGACGACGTTAAATATTCAAATTAAACAGCGTCAGATCAAGGTGATTTCTAAAATTCCACCTGTGATTTCACCGGTCAAGGTTGATGAATCTTCTTTGGCGCAAGTTTTTTTAAACATTATCGAAAACGCGATCAAATATAATAAGATCGGCGGAGAAGTGCATATTTTAGCCAGTGAAAAACCGGATTGTGTCGAAATCACCGTGACCGATAACGGCTTAGGGATTGGGGCCGATGATTTGCCGCGCATTTTTGAGCGGTTTTACCGCGTCGACAAAGCGCATTCACGGGAAATCGGCGGGACCGGTTTGGGCCTTTCGATTGTTAAACATATTATTCAAACCCACGGCGGCGAAATCACGGCCACAAGCCGTTTGGGCGAAGGTTCCTCTTTTCGTTTTACCCTTCCAAAAGCATAATCCCCAAAGTTCACAGATTGTTCACATTCTTGCCATCGTGTCGTCAAACTTCGGTTTTAGATTAATTCTCAAGAAGTTAACGAAGCCTTCGTGGCAATTGACAAAGGAGATGCGATGAAAAAGATTTACAGTTTAGGTTTGGCCGTTGTGCTGGTGGCTTATTTTAGTTCTTTGAGCTTCGCGGCAACGTCGGTGGATGCTTTGCTTGAAAAGTTAGTCGAAAAGGGAACATTTACAAAAGAAGAAGCCCGTAAATTAAAAGGGGATATTGCGGCTGATGAAAAACTTGTACAAGAAGATTCGTTTCAGAGAAATCTTCCCGATTGGGTCAAGACCGTCAAACTCAAGGGCGATCTTCGATTGAGGTATCAATATGAAAAACAGGATTTGAGCAATGCTTCGCGTAGTCGCGGAAGAACGCGTTTTCGGATGGGGGTAGAAATAAATCCGATTGCTTCAACAAAGGTCAGTGCGGGTTTTGCTTCTGGCGGGACTGATCCACGATCGACGAATGTCACGTGGGAAAACACTTTTGAGCGTCCTGACTTGCGGTTGGATTATGCGGCTGTTGAATACCAAGCCTCACCGTGGGCTAAGGTGGTTGGCGGTAAACTTATTTTTACTGATTATTATTGGCAAACAACGGATATGCTTTTTGACACAGACATTAATCCGTATGGTTTCTCAGCTCATCTTGAACATGACATCATGGCTGATTCATCCGTTAAAGGATTTATTAATGCCGGCAGTTGGCTTTTGGATGAAAATAATGCCAGCAAGAACCCGGATCCTAATATGCTTTATTTGCAGGGTGGAGTTGCTTACAAAAAAGATAAAGTCGACGCGAAAGTTGCTGGGACATATCATGTTTTTAACGGGGTCAAAGGGTATGATCTGGATAATGAATTAAATACCAATTCGCAGATTGGTGGCGTTGCTGATGCCGGCCTTAGGTATGATTATGATTCTGCAGGGTTTTCGGCAGAGGTAGGTGTTAGCAAAATTTTGGGTGGCCTTCCTTATAGCATTGATGAAAGAATTGCCGTATTTGGCGATTTTGTGACGAACCCGGATCCGGCAAAATTTGAAACGGGTTGGTCGTCGGGTTTTGTTTTCGGAAATGCCAAAGTCGGCGGTCAGGGCCAATGGCAAATGAAGTATCAATATGTTGCTCTTGGAAAAGATGCTTTCCCTGATGTGTTTCCAGATTCAGACCGTTTAGGCGGACGCACGGATATTCGATCACATGAAGTTATCATGACAATTGGGTTACTTAAAAACGTCAGTTTTGGGGTGGATTATTATCTCTCAGACCGTATTAAGGGAGCCCATAATCCTGAGAGTTTAGTCCAGGGGGACCTTGTGATAAAGTTTTAAGATTTCTTAATAGTTGAAAATTTATAACGGCTCAATATAATTAGTTAATTCTACAGGAGATTACAATGAAAAAAATAATGTTGATGGTTGCCGCGATTCTTTTGGGCTTAAGCGTGCGACAATTCGCTTTTGCTGCGGCAGAAGTCATTAAAGTTGATGGCTCAAGTACTGTTTTTCCCATTACCGAAGCAGTTGCCGAAGATTTTGGAAAAGCTTCTGGCGGCACAAAGGTCATGGTCGGAATATCTGGTACTGGCGGCGGTTTTAAACGTTTTTGCCGGGGGGAGACGGACATTAGCGATGCGTCCCGTCCGATTAAAGAAAAAGAAATTTCCGCTTGTCGTGAAAGCAGTATCAATTACGTTGAACTTCCTATAGCTTTTGATGGCTTAGCGGTCTTGGTTAACGTAAACAATACATGGGTTGATCATTTGACGGTCAAGGAACTGAAAAAAATTTGGGAACCTTCGGCGCAAGGCGTGATTACCAAGTGGAGCCAGGTCCGCGAGGGGTTTCCGGATGTTGAGATCCGTCTTTTTGGGCCGGGTACCGACTCTGGGACATTCGATTATTTTTCGGAAGCGATCAATGGGAAAGCTGGCAGCAGCCGCGGCGATTACACAGCCAGCGAAGATGACAATGTGCTCGTTGAAGGGATTGCGTCAGATAAGGGAAGTTTGGGTTATTTTGGAGTAGCTTATTATGAGCAAAATAAGGATAAATTAAAAATTGTCCCGATTGATGATGAAAATGAGGCCAATGGTAAGGGGCCGATTATTCCGACGATGGAAACAGTGAAAAACGGCACCTATCAGCCTTTGGCGCGGCCTTTGTTTATTTATGTCAATAAAGAATCGGTCAATCGCGGGAAGGTTAAAGAATTTGTGGAATACTATTTGAAGAATGCTGCGGGTTTGACCCAAGAGGTTGGATATATCCCTCTTCCCGAGGATGCTTATCAAGCCGCGTCCCAGAGATTTGTCAATGGAACACCTGGGTCCGTTTTTGCCGGACGTTCGGTCGCTGGGCTTTCGCTTGCCGATGTTATCCGCATGGAAAAATAATTGATGGATCAAGCTGTTAGCAGAAATTTAAAAGAAAAACTGATTGAGGGGCTGCTGTTTTGCTGCAGCCTCTTGTCAGTTTTTACGACGTTTGGCATTATTTGGGTGTTGTTCTCGGAGAGTTTTGGTTTTTTTAAAGTTGTCCCGATTGTTAATTTTTTGACAGATACGCAATGGACGCCGCTTTTTACAGATAAGCATTTTGGAATTTTGCCGCTTCTTTGTGGAACGCTTTTAACAACGGTCATTGCGATTTGTGTCGCTGTTCCGATGGGATTGGCCAGTGCGGTTTATTTGAGTGAATATGCGTCGGCAAAGACACGTAATATTATAAAGCCGTTGATGGAAATTTTGGCGGCTATCCCAACGGTTGTTTATGGTTATTTTGCTTTGCTTTTTGTGACCCCGATTTTAAAGGTCCTTATTCCGCAAATTTCCGGGTTTAACGCGCTTTCGGCTGGATTTGTTATGGGCGTTATGATTATTCCCTTGGTGTCTTCACTAAGCGAGGATGCGATGCATGCGGTGCCTGCAGGCCTTAAGGAAGGCGCCTACGCGTTAGGTTCACATAAATTACAAGTGGCCTTTCGCATTGTTTTTCCAGCGGCGCTTTCAGGCATTACCGCGGCTGTTATTCTTGCTATATCGCGCGCAATTGGAGAAACGATGATTGTGGCCATTGCCGCCGGCCAGCAGCCGAATTTAACAGCAAATCCGCTTGTTCCCGTTGAAACAATTACAGCTTATATCGTGCAGGTGAGTTTGGGAGATACCCCGCATGGGACCATTGAATATAAAACGATTTTTGTCTGCGGGATGACGTTGTTTTTGTTGACCTTTTTACTTAACGTGATCAGTTTTAAGCTGCGCAAACATTTTCAGGAAGTCTATGACTAAGCATGAACGGGACAAATTGAAGGATCGTATTTTTCAGGTCACGGGGCTGTTTGCGACGTTTTTTGGTTTATTGGTTTTGGGAGCTCTTTTGTGGGACGTGTTTACTGACGGATTTGGCCGTTTGAGCTGGCAGTTTATTGTAAGCTTTCCATCTCGAAAACCACAGCAGGCTGGGATTTTAGCGGCGTGGGCCGGGACTTTATGGGTCATGGTTACAACGGCATTGTTTGCTATTCCCATTGGTATAGGTTCAGGAATTTATTTAGAAGAATATGCCCGAAAAAACCGTTTAACGGATTTTATTGAGATCAATATCGCGAATTTGGCCGGAGTTCCGTCGGTCATTTATGGACTTTTAGGATTGGCTATCTTTGTTCGCGCAATGAAATTAGATCGAAGTGTCATAACCGGAGGGATGACCTTAGGGCTTTTAGTTTTGCCGGTCATTATTCTCTCGACGCGCGAAGCGCTTCGCGCTGTGCCATCGTCCATTCGGGAAGCGTCACTTGCTTTGGGGGCGACCAAATGGCAAACGGTACGTTATCAGGTTTTACCGGCGGCAATTGCCAATATTATGACCGGCATTATTTTAGCGATGTCACGCGCGATTGGCGAAACGGCCCCGTTGATTGCGATCGGTGCGCTGACCTATATTCCCTTTTTACCGACGAGTCCTGTGAGTATTTCTAAGACAGCTCCTTTTGTCAATTTTAGCTTGCAGGGATTTTTGGATCCGTTTACCGTTTTGCCAATCCAAATTTTTAACTGGGTTTCCCGCCCTCAAAAAGCTTTTCTGACTAACGCTGCAGCTGGGATTATTGTGCTGCTTTTTATTACTTTACTCATGAATGCGATTGCGATTTATTTGCGCCACAAAAATCAAAAAAGGTGGTAATCATGCCGGAGCAAACGGTCTTTACAATTAAAAATTTAAGTACGTCTTATGGAGCAAAGCAAATTCTCAAAGCTGTTAATTTAAAAATTCCGGCCCGGTCTGTGACGGCGCTGATGGGGCCTTCGGGTTGCGGCAAAAGTACGCTCATCCGTTGTTTAAATCGGATGAATGATTTGGTCCTCAATTTTCGGCATCAGGGGGAAATTCTTTATAAGCAAACAGACCTTTATGCGCCGAGTGTCGACGTGATCCAATTGCGCCGTGAGATTGGGATGGTTTTTCAAAGGCCCAATCCTTTTCCTAAAAGTATTTTTGAAAATATTGCTTATGGCCTGCGTATTCAAGGGTTTAATGACCGTGAATATTTAAGCGGGGTTGTCGAAGAGAGTTTAAAACGCGGCGCTTTATGGGACGAGGTCAAGGAGCGGCTTAATGATTCGGCCCTGTCTTTGTCCGGCGGACAACAACAGCGGCTTTGTATTGCCCGCGCTTTGGCGGTTAAGCCGCAGGTGATTCTTTTTGATGAGCCTTGCTCGGCACTAGATCCGATGGCCACCGCTAAAATTGAGGAGTTGATTTTGGAGCTTAAAAAAAATTATACAATCGCTATTGTTACGCATAATACCGCGCAAGCGGCCCGCGTGTCGGATTATACGGCGTTTTTATATATGGGCGATTTGATTGAGTTTGAACCGACGGGAAAAATGTTTACGGCGCCCAAAGATGCACGTACCGAAGCGTATTTGACAGGTAAATTTGGTTAACATGAAATGTTCATTAGAATTTAATCGTAGCGTATAACAAAGGAACCTACTCAATGGATAGACATTTAGACGATGAGTTGCAAAAGTTAAAAGAAAATATTTTAAAAATGGCGGCACTCTCTGAAAAAGCGATTCACGATTCTTTTGAAGCGCTAAAGGGGATTAATAAAGATTTGGCGCAATCGGTGATTGACCGCGATGAGCAAATTGACGAGATGGAAATTAATAACGAAGAGCACGCGATTGAACTTTTAGCGCTTTTTCAGCCAATGGCCAAGGATTTACGATTTATTGTGACCGCGATGCATATTAATGCAGAACTGGAACTGATTGCTGATTTGACGGTTAATATTTGTCAGCGTGTGTTGGAGTTATCCGACAAAGGCGGGGCACTTTTATCGCCGATTAATGATTTGCCGCTTTTAGCGGACAGCGCCAAATGGATGGTCAAAAATGCGATTGACGCGTTTGTCAATAATGATGAGTCGCTCGCCGAAAAAGTTATCTTTTCTGATGAACAATCCAACCAACTGCGCAGTGCGATCATTCAAACGCTTGTTGACGGGTTTATTGTCAAGGACGGCAAAACCGCACCGCGCGCTATCCCGCTGCTTTTAGTCGCCCGTGATTTGGAACGCATTTGCGACCGCGCCACCTACATCGCCGAAGAAGTCATTTATATGATTCAGGCGCGGGTGATCAAACACCATCACGAAGATTTAAGCCAGGGCTAATGCGATAAGTCTTAAGAGAGCCTAGTTTAGTTAAAACAAAATGATCAGATTAGGGCGGTGGAATGACATTCGTGCAGAAAGCAGGATTAATAGATGGATTAGTCGAGGAAACAGGATTAATATTTAACGTAAGCGTGTAGACAGGTCCTCCTGTCCGGGTTGCAAAGCTAAGATTAGGAGTAGAGACACTGTAAGTATATATAAATTTTGGATCGGTAATGTTTAAACTAAGATCTCTATTAATATCAGTTAATGTCGTTCCGGAAATTCCCCATGTCCCCGTTTTAGTAAGATGGATTTCAGCTGCAAGACGGATAGCGATCAGATTGCGCTGGGCGGTGTTGCAATAGGATTGTTCCATAATCGTGCGGTAATTGGAAAGCGCCAAGCTCGCGACAACGCCTAAGGTTATGACGGCAATCAGAATCTCCAACAGCGTAAATCCACGGCGGAAAAGTTTTCCCGTGATAAAACAAAAAATATTTTTAAGTGATTTCATGCCTTAAGTATAAAGGATGAGCTTTGATTTACAAGACGCGCGTTTAAATAATTTGAATTATAGATCCGTTGTCTTGACGAACACCATATTTACTTTATAATACAAAAAATCTTAAAAAAGGAGCAGAGCGATGAGTGAAGAAAAAAAAGAAAGCTGCGGATGCGGCTGTGATTGCAATTGTAAGTCTAAGTCCGGTAGATTGTTGAACAACTTTTTTTTGGTTGTGATCATTATTTTGTTGTCCGGAATCTTTTATACGATGCAAGGCATGATGGCGATGTGCCCGGCGATGCAAAAAGCCCATTGCGGCCTAAAAGCGAAGTCAGCGCCGTGCCCGATGATGGACAAAGGTCCCATCGAAGCGGAAAAATAACGTTGGAAAGTATTCTCAAACAGGACAGGTCTTCTAAGATCTGTCCTGTTTTTTGTTAAGCACAAGTGTTGGCAAAGGAAAGACCTCATGATTTTTGGTTATATTGATCCGGGGACCGGTTTTACAGCGGCGAGCTTAGGCGGGATTTTGCTGACATTTTTTTTAGGGGCCTTAAGTGCCGGACTACTATTTGTAAAAAAGATATATAATTTTTTTAAACACAACAAGATTTGGTTTACAATTCTTGTCATTGGCACTTTGATTGTAACCGGCGCAGTTGTCTTCATGAAAAAATCTATTTCAACATTTGATAAAAAAGTCATCGTTATCGGTTTTGACGCTTTAAGTCCACCGATCATGGAGTCCATGATGGCTTCCGGCCGGCTGCCGAATTTTTCTAAACTAAAAAATGCTGGCGGTTATCGGCATCTGACAACCACAACTCCACCGGAGTCGCCGGTGGCTTGGAGCGCTTTTTCGACGGGAAAGAATCCTGGCAAAAATGGGATTTTTGATTTTATCAGCCGCGATCCGAAAGATTATTCTTTGTCTTTGTCGTTATCGAATACAGAAGGTGGTATTGCCAAGCCTGTGCTTAAAGCTAAACGTTTTTGGCAATATACGTCTGAAAAGAAAATTCCGACGGTGATCTTGGGCTGTCCGGTGTCGTTTCCGCCGGATAAGGTTTATGGCAAAATGCTCTCCGGGATGGGTGTGCCGGATATCTTAGGCACTGAGGGGACGTTTTCGTTTTATACCTCTGAAAAAGAAAATGCGGTCGATACAAACGGCGGAAAAGTTTTTTATGTCAAAAAGTCGCCGCTTCTCGTGAATTATTTTGTGGGTCCGCGCTTGGCCAGTTTGACCGGCGAAGCTCGCAATGTCCAGGTTCCTTTTAAAATGACTTTTCCTTCATCCGGAAAAATTGAAATTGAATTTCAAAATAAAAAAGTTTCTCTTGCCGACGGTGAGTGGAGTGATTGGCAGGAAATTGTTTTTGATTTAGGATTGTTTCGAAAAGCTAAAGCGATTTTTAAATTTTATGTGGTTGAAACCAGCCCCCAGCTCAAACTTTACGTCAGCCCTTTTAATATTGACCCGCGCCAGCCGTTTTTCCCGATCTCTTTCCCGTTGGAGTATAGCAAGGATTTAAGCCAACAAATCGGGCTTTTTCATACGCAAGGAATGCCGTTTGACACATGGTCGCTTAATGAAAAACGTTTGGATGAAAAAAGATTCCTCGAGCAAGTCGAAGATGTCTTGCAGGAGCGTGAAAAAATGCTCGCTTTGGAATTGCAAAGATTTGAAAAAGGCGTTTTTTATTTTTACTTTGAAGACCCGGATATTATTCAGCATATGTTCTGGCGATATACCGATCCAAAGCATCCTTTGTATGAAGCAGATGCGCCGGCGGAATATAAAAATATGATCAGCTTTTGGTATGAAAAGATGGATGAGATTTTAGGACGCGTGATGGCGCAATTGGCAGATGAGGATACGCTTTTGGTTTTGTCAGACCATGGTTTTGATACATACCGACGGACAGTGCATGTCAACAGTTGGTTGCGCGAACAAGGTTTACTTGAGTTAAAAGACGCTGGCGCTTTGACCGGCGAGCCGCTTTTAAAAAGTATTGATTGGTCCAAAACG
Source organism: uncultured Planctomycetales bacterium (assembly GCA_964474085.1). Lineage (GTDB taxonomy): Bacteria > Omnitrophota > Gorgyraeia > Zapsychrales > JANLHA01 > JADLGJ01. The sequence goes on along the minus strand of CAYYRJ010000012.1, from coordinate 3,783 downwards.
AAAGCGTATTCGTTGGGCTTTGGATCGATTTACATTAATCAGGCTGGGCGCGAAGCTTCGGGGATTGTTTCTGCGGGAGACTCCAAAGAACAGATTAAACAGCAAATTGTCAAAGGGTTAGAAGCGTGGGTGGATCCAAAATTTAAAGATCGCGTTGTTAATAAAGTTTATCGAGAAGAGGATGTTTACCGCGGGCCTTATGCTGCAGAATATGGCCCGGATCTTATTGTCGGGTTTAATGTTGGTTACGGCGCTTCATGGCAAACGGCTTTGGGTGCTGTCCCGACTGAGCTCATTGAAGATAATTTGCGCAAATGGTCAGGCTCGCATCTTTTTGATGCGGCATTAGTTCCTGGTGTGTTGTTTTCGAACCGTCCGATTGAAAAGATCAATCCTTCCATTATGGATATTAGTCCAACAATCCTGCATTTAGTTGGGTTTTCCGACGAAGAAATTAAATCGTTAGATTTTGATGGTCGTTCATTATTTTGAGATTCGTTTGAGTAGCCCTTTCGGGCGAGTTCCGCAGCTACGCCGCTTACCTGGAGGCCTTTTAAATTCAGAGTAAGCGGTGGGAGCGAGGACTGTTTGAGCAAAGAAAGGGATGCTCAAACGAATTGAAGTGAAGTTATTCTTTAAGCCAAGATGATGTGAAAGTAGAGTCGATGCGGTACATTGCAAAGATCGCAGCGATAAGGTCGTTTTCTTTACCTGTTTTGTTCGGATTCAAAAACTCCCAGACAATTTGTTTGTCAGTCGTCACTTCAAACGCCCGGCCTTTGTTGGCTTCGATAATAAGGGTGTTTCCGTTATTCAATCTTTGTTGCGAGCCATGCGTGTCGGTAAAAAAATCAGCTGTGTTATATTCCCATACGATTTTTTTTGACAGCGGTTGAAATTCCAATACACGCGAGTGATTCTTTTGGCTTTTGTAATGATTGTCAAAGGTTAGCATATTCCCATTTGGCAAAAGAGTTGTATTATGCTGGCCTTCAATCCATAGTCTGGGGCCGGCGACCCAAATAATTTCTTCGAGCTTCGGATCAATTACAGCAATCGTACTTAAGGTAAGAATCGAAATAAGAATATTACCTTTTTTGAAAACTACAGAGTCCGGATAAGCGGAATTATCGTCGATGATTTGCAGCGTGTTGGCGTGGTAAACGTCTTGCTCGTTTGCCAATGCCATGCCCACAACGCGTTTTAAGAGCTCTTGGACGCTTGCATTGTGTGATTGATGCATAAGCCGCACAAAAGAGATTTTTTTAAGACGTTTTCCATCAGGTGTGAGAACAAGAATCGCATTATCAATGATTAAGACGCCAGTTTTAAGTTTTGTCCAGTCATTCGTCAGCGTATAGATGTTTCCGTCTGCATCCACATCGAGATCATGATGTGCACTGCAATCATGCGACCATAAAAGTTTTGAATCTTTGTCTATTTTGATCAGCCCGCCGTTGTGATAAATCGCAAGCAAGTCTCCGTTGGGATACAGATAAACGTTTTCCCAAAATGGCGTTGTTTCTTCAAAAGTTTTTTGCGGCCAGATTTTTTTAATGTCATAGGTCCATTCGTGAAGAACATGTCCTTTCATGTCGATGAGTGCGGCATATGCGGCGTGTCCCGACGAGTAAAGGTTGTAACCTTTGTTGCTTAACTGCCGATTGTATAAGGTAACGTTGGTTTTTTCGGGTGCTTTAAAATAACCTTGTAAATAGGTCAAAGCCATCATCGATTTGAGTTTGTCAGGGCGCGAAAAATCGCCATTTTCGGCACCAGCAATGGAAAAGGTTCCCAAAAGAATAATAGGGACAAGAGCAAAGATTTTTTTTGTGATATTCATTCGCTTATTCTCTGACAACTGACAAAACTGTCCCTGCACCACAAAGCTCGTCGGCATTTTCGATTGTGTAGCGTCCAAGTTGCGGGATTCCGGAGTATTCCTCCACGACCGCCCCCGTAAGAAGCGTAAACTCGATTACGCCGGCTTGGTTTTGCTGCAAGCATTTGGCATCACTTGCCATAATTTTTAAGTCCGCCGGATCAACAGCTTCTATAATTTTTGTGATTTGGCAGACGAACTTTTGAGTTGAACATTGCAAAGTCACGTTTTGGCCTGGCAGAAGTTCTTTGGGGCTTAACCAAAAAATATTACCGGTAAAAGTTTTGGCTTTTTTTGCAGGGGTTTTTATTCCAGAAACAATATCACCGCGACTAACAGGGCAGTCGTCTGTAAGCAATAAGCCGATACTTTCGCCGGCGATTGCCGAATTCTTTCGTTTGTTAAAAATTTTGATTTCTTTGACTTTCGTTTCGGTATTGTGCGGTAAAATACGAATTTTTTGCCCCTGCTTAAGTTTGCCGCTGGCGATTGTTCCGACGAGAATTTTCTCATTGTTCTGCGTGTAAATATCTTGGATCGCAAGGCGCAAATGTGTTTTGTCTTGCTCATCCTCAGCAGCGATCAAGGCATCAAGGGCGTTTATTAAGCAAGGCCCGCGAAACCACGTCATTTTTTTTGACGCGCGAGAAATATTTTCGGAATTTTTGGCACTCAGGGGAATGATATGCAACGGGGCAATGTTAAGTTCAGAAAACAAGCCCTTGAGGGCATCTTTAATTTCATTAAAATGTTTTTGTGAATAATCGACTAAATCCATTTTGTTGACGAGAACAATAACATTGGGGATGGCCAGAAGCTTGAGTAGATAGGCGTGCCGTCGTGTTTGATCGGCAATGCCTTCCTTAATATCAATTAACAGCAAGGCCGCTTGCGCTTGGCTGGTCCCGGTTAACATGTTGCGGATAAATTCCAAATGTCCGGGGGTATCGATTAAACAGTAAGGACGTTTGCGCGTTTTAAAAAAGATCTGTGTTGTCTCAATGGTAATATTGCGTTCTCTTTCTTCTTTGAGTTGGTCAGAAAGATGCGCCAGTTGTGTTTCCTGCCCAAACGTTTTAGCGATGGTTTCTAATTCTTTGAGTTTGTCGTCGGCAAGAGACTTCGTGTCCAGAAGAAGCCGCCCGATCAGAGTTGATTTTCCATGGTCGATATGGCCGCAGACGGCGACTTTGAGCTGTTGGCAAGTGGAATTCATTACATATACCCGAGGCTGCGTAATTTTTGCATGTTGTAAGAATCTTCTTTGTCTTGCGCTCGTCCGCTGCGCTCCGAAATGGTCGTCGTCGAAAGTTCCCGGATAATTTTTTTAAGAGAATTGGCATTTGATGAAACCGGCGCGCAGCAAGGCTTACAGCCAATCGAACGAAAACGCTGGCCATTTTTGGCAAAATAAAGATCTGCGACGGGAATTTTTTCTTGGGCGATGTAATTCCAAATATCAATTTCGCGCCAGCCCAAAAGCGGATGGACACGAAAATGTTCATTGTCATTTAAATGTGTTTGGTAAAGGTCCCAGAGCTCGGGAGGTTGCGCCCCATAATCCCATCGCTGGTTACTGTTGCGCGGGGAAAAGAGCCTTTCTTTGGCGCGAATGCCATGTTCGTCGCGGCGGATCCCCAGCAGGATCGCTTGAAACCCGTATTTCTGAATGGCATTTTTGAGCGTTTGTGTTTTTAAGCTATCGCAGCATTCAAATTTTCCGATGGAAGGATTCATCCCTTTTTGTAGGGCGATCTCATTTTTTTCGACGAGTAAATGGAGTTTCCAATCGTGGGCATATTTCTTGCGGAAATCATAGATTTCTTTGAACTTGTAGCTGGTATCGATATGCAAAACAGGAAACGGGATTTGTCCAAAGAAAGCTTTGCGGCAAAGCCACA